>NZ_JAJAQC010000063.1 GCF_027604915.1 Streptomonospora mangrovi | reverse complement strand
TCCCCTTGGGGGCGGCCCCCAGGGCGGCCCGCGGTGCCGCGCCCGGGGGGGGGGGGGGGGGGGGCGCCGCCCCCGCCGGTCCGGCGGTCTTCCCGGGCCGGGAGCCCGGGGTGTGCGGGGCCGCTGCGCCGCCGCCTCCCGGGCTCTGGGGTTGCCGGATTCGTCCTATTATTCCTGACTGGGAAGATATTTCCTTTTTGATAACTTTGATGCCGTACAATCGTGGTGTCGTAGCGTCGCGCCGGCCGGCGGACGGGGAGCCCGGCACACCGGATCCTGTCGGCGGCGCGCGGTAGTTTCACCGTTCGGGTGCGGACGAGCCGCACACCGCGCGGCACGGGCGAAGGGGAGGCACCGGTGGGCAGGCGATCCGGAACGGCCCCCCGGCCCGGCGCGGCCGGTGCCGACGCCGCCGACGGAGCCCCCGGTACCGCCGGTACACCCAGCGACGACGACCTCATCACCGCCTGGGGCCTGCTGGTCGAGGCGGTCAACGACACCTCCCCGCTGCTGCTGCGCGGCGTCCACCCCAGCGGCGAGGACATGGCCGGCCCCTGGTTCGAGGTGCTGATCCGCCTCCAGCGCTCCCCTGGCAACCGGCTGCCCATGAGCACCCTGGCCCGCGAGGTCAGCCTGAGCAGCGGCGGGTTCACCAAGCTCGCCGACCGCCTCGTCGCCAAGGGGTACGTCGTCCGCGTGTCGTGCGACCACGACCGCCGCGTCGTCTACGCCGAACTCACCCCCGAGGGCCGCGCCCTCGCCGAGGAGGCGCGCGCCCGCCACGTGCGCCTGCTGCGCGAACACGTGCTCGCGCCGCTGGGCGAGGACGGCGTGCGCGACCTCGCGCGCCACGCCCGCGTCCTGCGCGACAGCGCCCGCGCCCACCAGCCCTAGCGGGCCGCCCGGTGCGGCGGCGGGGGCGATACCGTCCGCATCCGGCCAGGTCGCGCACACCACAGGAGTCGGGGCGAACCAGGACGCTGTACCCCCGATAGCCTGACGCTGTTCCACAGCAGCAGCCAACCGGACCGCCGGGGGTTCCATGAAGCCGTTCGCCAGCGCAGCCGAGATGCGCGCCATTCCGCGCTCCCAGGAGTTCCGCAACGGCGGCGTGTCCTTCTGGTTCCGCGACATCGGCCTGCCCGAGCGCCGGCCCGCCCTGCCCGGCTCCGCCGACTACGACGTCTGCGTCGTCGGCGCCGGCTACACCGGCCTGTGGACCGCCTACTACCTGAAGAAGGCCCAGCCCGACCTGCGCGTCGCCGTGCTGGAGCGCGAGTTCGCCGGGTTCGGCGCCTCGGGCCGCAACGGCGGCTGGCTCTCGGCCGAGTTCGCCGGATCCCGGCGGCCCTACGGCGCCGAGGGCGGCGGCGCGGCCGGCGGCAGCGGCGGCGGGATCGCCGCCGCCGCGAAGAGGGGCGCCACCGGCAGGAGGGGCGACAGCCCCAAGGGCGGCACCGGCGGCGGCAAGGGCGGGATGGTCGCCTTGCAGCGGGCGATGATGGACTCCGTGGACGAGGTGATCGCGGTCGCCGAGGCCGAGGGCGTCGACGCCGACATCGTCAAGGGCGGCATGCGCCTGGTCGCCACCAACCCCGCGCAGAAGGCCCGGCTGATCGCCGAGGTCGAGGAACTGCACACCTGGGGCTACTGGCCCGAGGACCTCTACCTGCTCGACCCCTACGGCGAGCCGCGCCTCCAGGTCGACGGCGCGGTCGCGGCGGCCTACAGCCCGCACGCGGCGCGCGTCCACCCCGCCAAGCTGGTGGTGGGCCTGGCGGCGGCGGTCGAGGCGCTGGGCGTGGACATCTTCGAGGGCACCGCCGTCACCGAGATCCACCCGCGCGAGGGCGCCGTGCGGCCGGGCGCCGTCACGGAGGGCGGGACCGTGCGCGCCGACCACGTCATCCGCGCCACCGAGGGCTTCACCTCCACCATCCAGGGGTGGCGGCGGGAGTGGCTGCCGATGAACAGTTCGATGATCGTCACCGAGCCGCTGACCGAGGCCATGTGGGACCACATCGGCTGGGAGCGGCACGAGGTCCTCGGCGACCAGGCGCACGCCTACTTCTACGCCCAGCGCACCGCCGACGGGCGCATCGCCATCGGCGGCCGGGGCGTGCCCTACCGGTTCGGCTCGGCCCGCGACGACCGTGGGGCCACCCCGCCGCAGACCATCGCCGAGCTGTGGCGGGTGCTGGCCCGCCTCTTCCCGGTGGCCTCGGAGGTGCCCGTGGCCCACGCCTGGTCGGGTGTGCTCGGGTTCCCGCGCGACTGGCGGCCCACGGTCAACCTGGACCAGGAGTCCGGCCTGGGGTGGGCGGGCGGCTACGTCGGCAACGGCGTGACCACCAGCAACCTGGCCGGGCGCACCCTGCGCGACCTCATCCTGCGGCGGCGCACCGACCTCACCCAGCTCCCGTGGGTCGGCCACCGCGTGCGCGGCTGGGAGCCCGAGCCCCTGCGCTGGGTCGGCACCCACCTCGTGTACGGCCTCTACCGGGGAGCCGACCGCCGCGAGTCCGACCGGGTCTCCCGCACGTCGCGCCTGGCCGAGATCGCCGGTCGCATCGCCGGGAGATAGCGGCGGCCACCGCTTCGGCAAAGGCGAGGCGGCGACGCGGTGAGGCGCCTTGGTGCTTCGGCGGGAGGCCCGGATCAGGCCGGCGCCTCCGGGGCTGCGGCACGGAGAAACGCTTCGGCGAAGGTGCGGGCGACCTCGTCGACCGGGGGCAAGGTGTTTCCCAGTGCGTCCTGGAGTACCGGGCGCAGCAGCATGTGCCCGGCCATCGGGCCGAGCATCAGTTGCATGAGCAGTGGCAGTGGGAGCGGGCGGAGCCGTCCGGTGTGGACCAGCGTGCTCAGCAGACCGCCGAGGCTGGCGAACATCCTGGGCAGGTTGGTTTTGAGCATGCGCGCGGCGGTGCCGTCGGGGCGGGTGAAAAGATCGCCGAAGATCGCGGGCAGCACGCGCGGTTCCCTGGCGAACGCTTCGGCCAGCGCCGCGTAGACGGCGTGGACGGTGTCTTCGAGCCGTTCGGGTGGATCGGCGGCGAGCGCTTCCAGGTCGGGGATGGGCACGTACCGGTCGAACATGGTGGCGAGCAGCCCGTCGCGGTTGCCGAAGACGGAGTACAGGCTGGTCGGCGCACAGTCCGCGGTCGCGGCGACGGCCTCCAGGGTGACCGCGCCCAGCCCGTCGCGGGCGATCAGCGTGGCGGCGGCTTCCAGGGCCCGCTCCCGCACCGGCGGCCGCCCGCCGAGATCGACCCCGGCGCGCTGGACGGCCTCGTCCAGCCGAGCCCGTGAGCCGCCGAGCCGCCGGATCAGGGTGCTGCGGGAGATGCCCGCGGCGGCGGCTATCGCGCCCAGTGGCACGTCGGCCACGTCTTTGCCGTGCTGTTCGGCGGCGGCCAGCGCAGCTCGGACCAGCTCCTCGTCCACAACCGGCATGGTACTGTTTCCTAACTGAACTTCATATGTGTATCATCTTCAGTGCAGTATCAACAGCCGCCGCGTCAGAGGCGGTCGTCGAACCCGCGCGGGCTGCCCGCGATCCACGCCGTGATCACCTTCGCGGCGGGTGTGGTGCTCACCACTGCGCCCGGCCTGATTCCGGGTGCCGTTGGGGTGCATCTCGCGCTTGACGCCTACCTGGTGTGCCACCTCCTCGGCGCCGCCGAGTCGGCCGTGGCGTTCCTGTCGCTCGCCGCCCAAAATCTCGGCCGCGCGAAGAGGGGCGCGACTCGCCGTCTGCACTCAGATCGTATTCCACGGCTGTACCGCGGCCGCGGAGGATCACGTGATCGTGGGCGTGCCGACACCGGGATCTGGGCGAATGCGGCGCTGTGTGGCGTGGCCATCGCCTTGCTTGTCCGCTGCGGATCAACTGGAAGGAATTGTTATGACTGTGGAGAGGACCGCAGTTCTGGTGTGCGGCGGTGGTCCGGCAGGCATGATGCTGGGGCTGCTGCTGGCGCGGGCCGGGCTCGAGGTCACCGTGCTGGAGAAGCACGGTGACTTCCTCCGCGACTTCCGCGGCGACACCGTCCACCCGGCCACCGTCCGGCTCATGGACGAGCTCGGTCTCGGCGCGGAGTTCCGTGCTCTGCCGCAGAGCCGCCTGGGCAACCTCGCGCTCCCCGCCCCCGACGGGAGCACGGTGACCCTGGGCGACTTCGAGGCGTTGGCCGCGCCCTACAACTACATCGCAATGGTGCCGCAGTGGGACCTGCTTTCCCTGCTGGCCGCGGCGGCGGGCAGGGAGTCCGGGTTCTCGTTGCGCATGAACACCGAAGCGACCGAGTTGGTCAGGGACGGCGACAAGGTCGTCGGTGTCCGGTATCGCACGGCGGAGGGTCGCACCGGGGAGATCCGTGCCGGCCTGACGGTGGGGTGCGACGGCAGGCACTCCACCCTGCGCCGGGAAGCGGGGCTGGTGCCCACGGAGTTCCGGGTGCCGTTCGACGTCTGGTGGTTCCGCCTGCCCCGGTCGGCCGAGGAGGCGGCCGCACCCGCCAGCGTGACGCCGGTCGCGAAGGGCGCGGAAGCCCTGATCTCGTTGGCCCGCGACGACTACTACCAGGTGGCGTACTTCACCGCCAAAGGCGCTGACGCGCGGCTTCGGGCCGAGGGGATCGAGCGGTTCCGGGAACGCATCGCGGCTCTGCGCCCAGATTTCGCCGACCGGGTGTCGGGGTTGGCGAGCATGGACGAGGTGTTCATGCTGGACGTGAAACTCAACCGGCTCAAGCGCTGGTACCTCGACGGGCTGCTGCTCATCGGTGACGCCGCGCACGCCATGTCACCCGCCGGCGGGGTGGGCATCAACCTCGCCGTCCAGGACGCGGTGGCCGCCGCCGCGATCCTGGCCGACCCGCTGCGGCGGGGTGCCGTCACCCTCGCCGATCTCGCGGACGTGCAACGGCGCAGGTACCTTCCCACCGTGGTGGTGCAGGCCGGCCAGCGGCTGCTGCAACGCGTCATGTTCGAGAAACAGTTCGCGGGCAAGCGTTCCGGGCCGCCCAAGGCCCTTCTCTTCCTCGTCCGCGCGTTCCCGCGGCTGCGGCGGGTTCCCGCCCGGTTCGTGGGCTTCGGCCCACGGCCCGAACACGCCCCCGACTTCGCCCGCACCCAGCCGCACTCGTAGGGGAGGCACGTCAGGCGCACATCGGTCGAACGCGGGTGGCGCGGTGCCGTTCAGAGCCGCCCGGGGCCGGGGGCGCCCGCCCGGTCCGCCGCGGTCTGAGGTGGCCTCCGCTGCCGCCGCTTCTCCGCCGCCTCCCTTCGCACGCTCCGCGCAACGGTGGCCGCGCGCCCAAGCACGCGGCCACCTGTTGCATAACCTTGCATGAGGATGCATGATGGTTCATGGCGGGGCGATCATGAGGTCCATGGTCATCGGGAGTACCGTGTCCGGTCCCGTCCAGCCGAATCGGGGGAGTGCGAGATGGGGTACACGGCCGCCGTCGCCGGGGCCAGCGGGTATGCCGGGGGCGAACTGCTGCGGCTGCTCCTGGCGCACCCCGAGATCGAGATCGGCGCGCTGACCGCCGGCGGCAACGCCGGCAGCCGGCTCGGCGAGCACCAGCCGCACCTGCTGCCGCTGGCCGACCGGGTGCTGGAGGAGACCACCGCCGCCACCCTCTCCGGCCACGACGTCGTCTTCCTCGCGCTGCCGCACGGCCAGTCCGCCGCCATCGCCGAGCAGTTGGGCCCCGACGTGCTCGTGGTCGACTGCGGCGCCGACTTCCGGCTGCGCGACGCCGACGCCTGGGAGACCTTCTACGGCACCCCCCACGCCGGCACCTGGCCCTACGGCCTGCCCGAACTCCCCGGCGCCCGCGACGCGCTCGCCGGCACCCGGCGCATCGCCGTGCCGGGCTGCCACGTCACCACCGCCACCCTCGCGCTCTTCCCGGCGCTGGCCGCCGGCCTGGTCGAGCCCGATGCCGTGGTCGTCGCCGTCACCGGCACCTCCGGCGCCGGCAAGGCGCCCAAGCCCCACCTGGTCGGCAGCGAGGTGATGGGATCGGTCAGCCCCTACGGCGTGGGCGGCACCCACCGGCACAACCCCGAGATCACGCAGAACCTGTCGGCCGTGGCCGGGGAACCGGTGCGGCTGTCCTTCACCCCCGTCCTGGCCCCCATGCCGCGCGGGATCCTGGCCACCTGTAGCGCGCCGCTGCGGCCCGGCACCACCGCCGAGGCGGTCGCCGCCGCCTACCGCGAGCGCTACGCCGACGAGCCGTTCGTCCACGTCCTGCCCGAGGGCACCTGGCCCGCCACCGCCATGACGCTGGGCGCCAACACCACCCTGGTCCAGGCCACCGTCGACCCCGCCGCCGGGCGGATGGTCGCCGTGGCCGCGCTCGACAACCTCACCAAGGGCACCGCGGGCGGCGCCGTGCAGAGCGCCAACATCGCACTCGGCCTGCCCGAGACCACCGGCCTGCCCACGGCCGGCGTCGCACCCTGATCGGATCGGCCTGACCGGAACCGCCCCGACACCGCATCTGAAAGGCCCCATCGTGAGTGTCACCGCACCCAACGGATTCCGCGCCGCCGGCGTCAGCGCCGGCCTGAAGCCCGACGGCGCCCGCGACGTCGCCGTCGTGGTCAACGACGGCCCCTCCCGCGCGGCCGCCGCCGTGTTCACCCGCAACCGCGTCAAGGCCGCGCCCGTCCTGTGGTCCCAGCAGGTCGCCAAGGGCGGCCGGGTGCGGGCGGTCGTCCTCAACGCCGGCGGCGCCAACGCCTGCACCGGCGCGCCCGGGTTCCAGGACGCCCACGCCACCGCCGAGCACGCCGCCGCCGCCCTGGAGGACTCCGCCGGCGAGATCGTCGTCTGCTCCACCGGCATCATCGGCGAGCGGCTGCCCATGCCCCGCCTGCTCGACGGCGTGGAGCGCGCCGTGGCCGAGGCCGCCCGCGACGGCGGGCTCAGCGCCGCCGACGCCATCCGCACCACCGACACCGTCGCCAAGATCGCGTTCAAGCGCGGCACCGGCTACACCATCGGCGGCATGGCCAAGGGCGCCGGCATGCTCGCCCCCGCCCTGGCCACCATGCTCGCCGTCATCACCACCGACGCCGACCTCACCCCCGAGCAGTGCGACGGCCTGCTGCGGGCCGCCACCCGCGTCACCTTCGAGCGGGTCGACTCCGACGGCTGCATGTCCACCAACGACACCGTCGTGCTGATGGCCAGCGGCGCCTCGGGCACCGTCCCCAGCGAGGCCGAGTTCGGCGCCCTGCTCACCGAGGTCTGCGACGACCTCGCCCGCCAGCTCATCGCCGACGCCGAAGGCGCCACCAAGACCATCGCCGTGGAGGTCGTGGGCGCCGCCAACGAGGAGGACGCGGTCACCGCCGCCCGCGCGGTGGCCCGCAGCAACCTGTTCAAGTGCGCGATCTACGGCGAAGACCCCAACTGGGGCCGCGCGGTCGCCGAGGTCGGCACCACGTCGGTGGCGTTCGACCCCGCCGAGATCAACGTCGCCCTCAACGGGGTGTGGGTGTGCCGCCGCGGCGCCATCGGCGACGACCGCGCCAAGGTCGACCTGAGCGGCCGCGACGTCACCGTCACCATCGACCTGTCCGCGGGCAGCGCCGCCGCCACCGTCTGGACCACCGACCTCACCAACGGCTACGTCGAAGAGAACTCGGCCTACAGCTCATGACCTCACGCAAGCAGGCCCTGGACAAGGCCAACACCCTCATCGAGGCGCTGCCCTGGCTCAGCCGCTTCCACGGCAAGACCGTCGTGGTCAAGTACGGCGGCAACGCCATGACCGAGCCGGCGCTGCGCGAGCGCTTCGCGCAGAACATCGTGTTCCTGCGCTACGCCGGGCTGCGCCCGGTCGTGGTGCACGGCGGCGGCCCCCAGATCAGCGCCCACCTCGACCGCCTCGGCCTCACCAGCAGCTTCGAGGCCGGCCTGCGCGTCACCACCCCCGAGACCATGGACGTGGTGCGCATGGTCCTGGTCGGTCAGGTCAACCGCGAGATCGTCGGGCTGATCAACTCCCACGGCCCCTTCGCGGTGGGCATCTCCGGCGAGGACGCCCACCTCATCACCGCCGAGCGCAAGGCCGCCTACGTCGACGGCGCCCCCGTCGACATCGGCCAGGTCGGCGAGGTCGTGGACGTCCAGCCCGGCGTGGTGCGCACCCTCCTGGACGACGGCCGGATCCCCGTGGTCTCCAGCGTGGCCCGCGGCGACGACGGCGGCGTCTACAACGTCAACGCCGACACCGCGGCCGCCGCGCTCGCCGTGGCCCTGGACGCCGGCAAGCTCGTCGTCCTGACCGACGTGGAGGGGCTGTACGCCGACTACCCGGTGTGCGAGGAGCTGATCAGCCGCCTGACCGCCGGCGAACTGGAGGCCATGCTGCCCGACCTGTCGGCGGGCATGGTCCCCAAGATGGAGGCGTGCCTGGCCGCCGTGCGCGGCGGGGTGCCCCAGGCCCACATCCTCGACGGCCGCACCCCCGACTCCATGCTGCTGGAAGTGTTCACCAACGACGGGATCGGCACCATGGTCGTCGCCGAGGCCGACGAGCCCACCGCCCCCGTCGACATCTACGAAGGCGAGTCCGAGTGAGCGCCACCGACGACCTCCGCGCCCGCTTCGAGGCGGTGCTGATGCCCAACTACGGCACCCCGCCCATCGCGCTGGCGCGCGGCGAGGGCCGCCACGTCTGGGACGTCGACGGCAACCGCTACCTCGACCTCATCGCCGGCATCGCCGTCTCGGCGCTGGGCCACGCCCACCCCGCCCTGGTGGCCGCGGTCGCCGACCAGACCGCGTCCCTGGCCCACACCAGCAACCTGTTCCTGCACGAGCGCGAGGTCCAGCTCGCCGAACGCCTCGTCGCCCTGCTGGGCGGCCCGGCCGCCGGCGGCGGCCCCCGCGTCTTCCTCGCCAACTCCGGCACCGAGGCCAACGAGGCCGCGCTCAAGCTCGTCAAGCGCGCCGCCGGCCCGGGCCGCACCCGCCTCGTCGCCGCCGAGAACGGGTTCCACGGCCGCTCGCTGGGCGCCCTGTCGGTCACCGGCAAGGCCGCCATCCGCGAGCCCTTCGGCCCCTTCGGCACCACCGTGGACTTCGTCCCCTTCGGCGACGTTGAGGCGCTGGCCGCCGCCGTGGACGACACCTGCGCCGCCGTCATCGTCGAGCCCCTCCAGGGCGAGGCCGGCGTGGTGCCGCCGCCGCCGGGCTACCTCGCCGAGGTGCGCCGCGTCTGCGACGCCGCCGGCGCCGCCATGGTGCTGGACGAGATCCAGAGCGGCATCGGCCGCACCGGGCACTGGTTCGCCCACCAGGCCGAAGGCGTCGTCCCCGACGTCCTCACCCTGGCCAAGGGCCTGGGCGGCGGCCTGCCCATCGGCGCCTGCGTCGGCTTCGGCCGCCACGCCGACGCCTTCGCCAAGGGCGACCACGGCTCCACCTTCGGCGGCAACCCGGTGGCCTGCGCCGCCGCGCTCGCCGTCCTGGACACCATCGAGGCCGAGGGCCTGCTGGCCAACGCCGCCGAACTGGGCACCCTGCTGGCCGCCCGCACCGCCGAGGTGGACGACCCGCTGCTGGCCGGCGTCCGCGGCGCCGGGCTCTGGCGCGGCCTCACCCTCACCCGCCCGGCCGCCGCGGCCGTGCAGGAGCGCGCCGCCGCCCACGGCTTCCTCGTCAACGCCGTGGCCCCCGACACCGTGCGCATCGCTCCCCCGCTGACCATCACCCGCGACGAGGTCCTGGAGTTCACCGCGGCCCTGCCCGCCATCCTCAAGGAGGCACGATGACCATCCCCGCACCCGGTCAGGTCCGCCACTTCCTGCGCGACGACGACCTCACCCCCGCCGAGCAGGCCGCCGTCCTCGATTTGGCCGACGCCATGAAGAAGGACCCCCACGCCTTCCGGCCGCTGGAGGGCCCGCGCACCGTCGCGCTGCTGTTCGACAAGCCCTCCACCCGCACCCGGGTGTCCTTCGCCGTGGGCGTGGCCGACCTGGGCGGCTCCCCCCTGGTCATCGACGCCCAGACCAGCCAGTTGGGGCGCGGCGAACCCGTCGAGGACACCGCCCGCGTCCTGGAGCGCCAGGTCGCCGCCATCGTGTGGCGTACCTTCGCCCAGGAGCGGCTGGCGGCCATGGCCGCCCACAGCCGGGTGCCCGTCGTCAACGCCCTCACCGACTCCTTCCACCCCTGCCAGATCCTCGCCGACCTGCAAACCGTGCGCGAGCGCACGGGCCGCCTGGCCGGCCTCACCCTCACCTACCTTGGCGACGGCGCCAACAACATGGCCCACTCCTACCTGCTGGGCGGCGCCCTGGCCGGCCTGCACGTGCGCGTCGCCGCACCCGAGGGCTACCAGCCCGACCCCGCGATCCTGGCGCGCGCCGCCGAGATCGCCGCCGGCACCGGCGGCTCGGTCCAGGCCACCACCGACCCCGCCGCCGCCACCGCCGGCGCCGACGTGCTGGCCACCGACGTGTGGACCTCCATGGGCCAGGAGGACGAGGCCGACCTGCGCCAGGCGCCGTTCCGCCCCTACGCCGTGGACGAGGCGGCCCTGGCCGCCGCCGCGCCCGAGGCGATCGTCCTGCACTGCCTGCCCGCCCACCGCGGCGAGGAGATCGCCGCCGCGGTCATCGACGGACCCGCCAGCGCCGTGTGGGACCAGGCCGAGAACCGCCGCCACGCCCAGAAGGCGCTGCTGCACTTCCTGCTGACCGGCGGCACCGACGCGGGTGCGGGGGACCGCGCGCGATGACCGTCGACGGTACGGGCCCGGCCCCCATGACCAAGACGGCCCGCCACGCCCGCATCACCGACGTCCTCACCAAGAACGACGTCCGGTCCCAGGCGGAGCTGGCGCGGCTGCTGGCCGAGGACGGGGTCCAGGTCACCCAGGCCACGCTCTCGCGCGACCTGGACGAACTGGGCGCGGTCAAGCTCCGCACCGTCGACGGCGACCTCATCTACGTCCTGCCCGGCGAGGGCGGGGAGCGCCTCCAGCGCGCCCGCCCCGACACCCTGGACCTGGAGCACGCCAACAACACCCGCCTGACCCGCCTCGCCCAGGACCTGCTGGTCTCGGCCGAGGCGTCGGCCAACATGGTCATCGTGCGCACCCCGCCCGGCGCGGCGCAGTACCTGGCCTCGGCCATCGACCACACCGACTTCCACGCCATCCTGGGCACCATCGCCGGCGACGACACCATCCTGGTGATCTCCCGCGACCCCGAGGGCGGCGGGGAACTGGCATCAGCGCTGCTGCGGCTCGCCGACCGCCGTCCCTGAAGTTCCCACCACCGCGGCCTGCCGGGGGCGGCCACGGCCGGGGCCACACACCCACACACACAAGGAGAACCACATGTCCGAGCGGGTCGTACTCGCGTACTCGGGGGGCCTGGACACCTCCGTCGCCATCGGCTGGATCGCCGAGGAGACCGGCGCCGAGGTCGTGGCCGTGGCCATCGACTGCGGCCAGGGCGGCGAGGACCTCGACGTCGTGCGCCAGCGCGCGCTGGACTGCGGCGCCGTCGAGGCGGTCGTGGCCGACGCCAAGGACGAGTTCGCCACCGAGTACTGCGTCCCGGCGCTGCGCGCCAACGCCCTCTACATGGACCGCTACCCGCTGGTGTCGGCGCTGTCGCGCCCCCTCATCGTCAAGCACCTGGCCGACGCCGCCCGGTACCACAACGCCACCATGGTCGCCCACGGCTGCACCGGCAAGGGCAACGACCAGGTGCGCTTCGAGGCCGGCCTGGCCGCACTCTTCCCCGAGCTGAAGGTGCTGGCGCCCGTCCGCGACTCCGGCATGACCCGCGACAAGGCCATCGCCTTCGCCGAGGAGAAGGGCCTGCCGATCGACGTCACCAAGAAGTCGCCCTACTCCATCGACCAGAACCTGTTCGGCCGCGCCGTGGAGACCGGGTTCCTGGAGGACATCTGGAACGGCCCGATCGAGGACGTCTACGCCTACACCGACAACCCGGCCGAGCCGCGCGAGCCCGACGAGCTGGTCGTCAGCTTCACCGCCGGCGTGCCCACCGCCATCGACGGCAAGGAGCTGACCCCGCTCCAGGTCATCGAGGAGATGAACCGGCGGGCCGGCGCCCAGGGCGTGGGCCGCATCGACATGGTCGAGGACCGCCTCGTGGGCATCAAGAGCCGCGAGGTCTACGAGGCGCCCGGCGCCATCGCCCTCATCGCCGCCCACCAGGAGCTGGAGAACGTCACCGTCGAGCGCGAGCTGGCCCGCTTCAAGCGCGGCGTCGACCAGCGCTGGGGCGAGCTGGTCTACGACGGCCTGTGGTTCTCCCCGCTCAAGAGCGCCCTGGACGGGTTCATCGCCGAGGCCAACAAGCACGTCACCGGCGACATCCGCATGGTCCTGCACGGCGGGCGCGCCGTGGTCACCGGCCGCCGCAGCGAGGCGTCGCTCTACGACTACGACCTCGCCACCTACGACACCGGCGACACCTTCGACCAGTCCCTGGCGCGCGGCTTCATCGACATCTGGAGCATGCCCGCCAAGATCGCCAGCGTGCGCGACCGCAAGCAGGGCTGACCCGCCGCCGCGCGGACACCACCGACCGACCACCCGCCCGCCCCGCGGCGCCGCCACCGGCGCGGCCCTCGCGGGGCGGGCGTCCGACCCACCCACACACGACAAGGACCCACCCGTGGCCAACGAGCGCGAACCCGAGGTCACCCGCCTGTGGGGCGGCCGCTTCTCCGGCGGCCCCGCCGAGGCGCTGGCGCGGCTCTCCCTGAGCACCCACTTCGACTGGCGCCTGGCCCGCCACGACATCGCCGGCTCGCGCGCCCACGCCCGCGTCCTGCGCGCCGCCGGGCTGCTCACCGACACCGAGCTGGACGCCATGATCGCGGGCCTGGACCGGTTGGAGGCCGACGTCGCCTCCGGCGCGTTCACCCCCGTGCTCGCCGACGAGGACGTCCACACCGCCCTGGAGCGCGGCTTCATCGAGCGGGTGGGCCCCGAGCTGGGCGGGCGGCTGCGCGCCGGGCGCTCCCGCAACGACCAGATCGCCACCCTGGTGCGGATGTACCTGCGCGAGCGGGCCCGCGCGATCGCCGCCGACGTGCTCGACCTCGCCGCCGCGCTCGCCGACCAGGCCGAAGCCAACATCGACGTCCCCATGCCCGGGCGCACCCACCTCCAGCACGCCCAGCCGGTGCTGCTGGCCCACCACCTGCTCGCCCACGCCTGGCCGCTGCTGCGCGACGTGGAGCGGCTGCGCGACTGGGACGCCCGCGCGGCGGTGTCGGCCTACGGCTCGGGCGCCCTGGCCGGGTCCTCGCTGGGGCTGGACCCCGACGCGGTCGCCGCCGAGCTGGGGTTCCCCGCCTCCGCCGAGAACTCCATCGACGGCACCGCCGCCCGCGACGTGGTGGCCGAGTTCGCGTTCGTCGCCGCCATGACCGGGGTGGACCTCTCGCGGCTGGCCGAGGAGGTCATCCTGTGGGCCACCAAGGAGTTCTCCTTCGTCACCCTCGACGACGCGTTCTCCACCGGCTCCTCGATCATGCCGCAGAAGAAGAACCCCGACATCGCCGAGCTGGCGCGCGGCAAGGCCGGGCGGCTCGTGGGCGACCTCGCCGGCCTGCTCACCACCCTCAAGGGGCTGCCGCTGGCCTACAACCGCGACCTCCAGGAGGACAAGGAGCCGGTGTTCGACGCCGTCGACACCCTGGGGCTGCTGCTGCCCGCCTTCACCGGCATGGTCGCCACGCTGACCTTCAACCGCGAGCGCATGGCCGAACTCGCCCCGCAGGGGTTCTCCCTGGCCACCGACATCGCCGAGTGGCTGGTGCGCCGGCGGGTGCCGTTCCGCGAGGCTCACGAGATCGCCGGCGCCTGCGTGCGCGCCTGCGAGGAGCGCGGCATCGACCTGCCCGACCTCTCCGACGCCGACCTCGCCGCGATCTCGCCGCACCTGACCCCGGAGGTCCGCGAGGTGCTCACCGTCGCCGGGTCGCTGGCCTCCCGCTCCGCCAAGGGCGGCACCGCGCCCGCCCGGGTGAAGGAGCAGCTTGAGCGGGTGCGCGCGGCGATCGCCGGCCACCGCGCCTACGCCGCCCACGGCACCGGCCGGGGCTGAGGCCCCGCGCCCCGAGCCGCCCCGGCGGGGGCCGCCGCACCGCGGCGGCCCCCGCCGGTGTTTTCGGCGCGCACCCGCCCCGCCCGGCGAGTTCGGCCAAACCCCCGCCGCGGCCCCCGGCGATGAGGTAGCGTCCTGGGTCTGTGGGCACCACGGGTATCCGCTCCTGCGCTCAGCGTGACGACGGGGCGTGCCGCCGCCGGTCCGGCGCCGATCCCCCACCACCGGGTGCCCATGGCATGCGTCCGCGTCGTGGGAGGAGCTGAATGGGTCGGCAGGGCGGCTCCGAGCGCAGCATCAGAGCCCAGCTCAACCGGATCGTGCTGATCCCCGGCATCACGTTCCTCGTGCTGTTCGCGGTGCTCAGCGCGGTGCTGCTGACCCAGGCGATCACGCTGCGGATCGCCACCGGCGACGGCCGCGCCGACATCCACCTCTACGCCTCCTTCGTGGAGTTGCAGCGCGAGCGCCGCCTGGCCGCCGTGCACGCCGCCGACGGCACCGCCCAGTCCCTGGCCGACCTCCGCCGCCAGACCGAGGTCACCGACGACGCCGTCAGCGAGGTCGCCGCCCGCGCCGACCAGCTCGCCGGGCGCGGCGACCCCGGCATCGCCCGCGCCGCCGACGCCTACTTCGCCGAACTCCGGCAGCGCTCGGAGATCCGCGGCCGCGTCTCCGCCGGCGACATGGGGCCCAACGCCGCCTCCACCGCCTACACCGACATCGTCGGCGACGGCCTGCGCCTCTACGAGCTGCGCGCCCGCCGCCTGGACGACGGCGCCTCGGCCACTGCCGCCGCCGACGCCGTCCGGCTGATGCGCGCCCAGGAGCAGTTCGCGCGCGGCGACACCCTCCTCAGCGCCGCCGTCGCCGCCGGCTCCCTCACCCCCCAGCAGCAGAGCCGGTTCACCGCCCTCGTCGACGGCATGCGCTCCCGCGTCACCGAGGTCGCCCCCGCCCTCGACGGCGCCACCGCCACCGCCTATGAGGACCTCGCCGGGTCGGCGGAGTGGCGGCGCGTGCGCTCCCTGGCCGACACCGTCGCCCGCCACCAGCCCGAGGTCGAGGCCGACCCCGCCACCGGCCGCGCCCGCGCCACCGGCGCCCTGCCCGAGGGCCTGGAGGGCTGGCGCCCGGCCGCCGACGAGGTCGACACCGCGCTGGCATCGGTCATCGGCGCCCAGTTGGGCACCGTCGTCAACGCCACCGACACCGCCGGGAGCTGGCTGTTCAACCTCGCCGTGGGCGGCGGCATCATCTCGCTGTTCGCCGGCACCCTGGCCTACGGGGTGGCCTCCTCCTCGGCCGCCCACCTCACCCGCCGCCTCAGCCGGCTGCGCGCCGACACCCTGCTGCTGGCCCGCGAGGAGCTGCCCCGCATCGTGCGCCGCCTGGCCCAGGGCGAACCCGTCGACCTCGACACCGAGCTGCGCCGCCTCGACCACGGCCGCGACGAGGTCGGCCAGGTCGCCGACGCCTTCAACACCGCCCAGCGCACCGCCGTCAGCGCCGCCGTCAAGGAGGCCGAGACCCGCGCCGGCGTCAACCGGGTGTTCCTCGCCATCGCCCACCGCAACCAGTCGCTGGTGCAGCGCCAGCTCCAGTTGCTGGACCGCATCGAGCGCGAGGAGGACGACCCCGACCTCCTTGAGGACCTCTTCCACCTGGACCACCTGGCCACGCGCGGCCGGCGCAACGCCGAGAACCTCATCATCCTGGGCGGCGCCCAGCCGGGCAGACGGTGGCGCCACCCCATCCCGCTCGTCGACATCCTGCGCGGCGCCATCTCCGAGACCGAGGAGTACACCCGCGTCAAGCTGCGGGCGGTGCCCGACCTCTCGCTGTCGGGCGCGGTGGTGGCCGACATCATCCACCTGGTGGCCGAGCTGATCGAGAACGCCACCGCCTTCTCGCCGCCGCACACCCTGGTGCACATCCACAGCGAGGTCGTGCCCAAGGGCGTGGCCGTCGAGATCGAGGACCGCGGCCTGGGCATGAGCGAAGACGACCTGGCCGCCGCCAACGCCACCCTGGAGCACGCCCCCGAGTTCGACGTGATGGCGCTCAACCGCGACTCCCGGCTGGGCCTGTTCGTCGTGGCGCGCCTGGCCGCCAAGCACGACGTCCGGGTGCGGCTGTGCCCCTCGCCCTACGGCGGCATCCGCGCGGTGGTGCTGGTGCCCGCCGCCCTGGTGTCCTCGGCCGGCCCGCCGCGCCGCGCCAGACCCGCGCCCCCGGCGCCCGCCCGCACGCGCGCCGAAGGCGACCTGCTGGCGCCGGCCCTCGGCCGGGCCCCCCGGCGCCGCCCCGAGGCCGTCACCGGGGGCGGCCCCGCCGCGCCGCACCCCCACCCCGCCGAAGCCCCGCCCGGCGAACCCCTGCCCGCCGAGCCCGCGCCCGCCGAGCACACCGAGCACGCCGGGTACGCCGAGTACCTCGAACCCGCGCCCCACCCCGGCGGCGACCGCCCCGCCCTGCCCAAGCGCCGCCGCCAGGCCAGCCTGGCGCCGCAGTTGCGCCAGGCCCCGCCCGCCGCCGGCCCCGGCGAGGCCGCCCAGCGCTCGCCCGAGGACGTCCGCCGGATCATGAGCGCGTTCCAGGCCGGCACCCTGCGCGGGCGCGCCGACGACCCCGACTCCGCCGTCGACCCCCGCGACGCCGACGACCCCGCCCCCGACCGGCGCGCCCCCACCGCCGCCGCCGACGCGGACACCGCCCCCCTTCCACCCACCCCCGTGGGCGCGGCTCGCCAGCGCACCGCGGTCCGGCCCACCGGCCTACACACGGGAGACAACGAGTGACGGTGCACAACAACCACGCCGCAGGAGACCTCAACTGGCTGCTGGACGACCTGGTCGAACGGGTCGTCGGCGCCGAGCACGCCATCGTCCTCTCCGCCGACGGCCTGCTCATCGGCCGCTCGCGGGCCCTCACCCCCGAGGACGGCGAGCACCTCTCGGCGGTCGCCTCGGCCTTCCAGAGCCTGGCCCGGGGCACCGGACGCCAGTTCGGCGGCGGCGCGGTCCGCCAGACCGTGGTCGAGATGGAGCACGCCTACCTGTTCGTCACCGCCGCCGGCGAGGGCGCCTGCCTGGCGGTGCTGGCCGCCGAGACCGCCGACGTCGGGCTGATCGCCTACGAGATGAACATGCGGGTCAAGCGGGTGGGCCAGTTCCTCACCTCCGCGCCGCGCTTCCCCCAGTCCGTCGCCGCCGGAAGCTCGGGGTCGTGAGGACCGCCGGCGAGTGCGACCACCCCGGGTACGACACCCGCCCCGGCGCCGCCCGGGGCGCGGCACGGGCCCGCGAGGCGGCGCGGCAGGTGGTCCGGGAGCGCCGCCAGCGCCACGGCGAGGCGGCGGGCGGGCCGCGCCACGGCGCCGCCGGGCCGCTGGTGCGGCCCTACACGGTGACCGGCGGACGCACCCGCCCGGTCGACGCCGGCCTGGACATGATCAGCATCGTGGTGGCCCTCCGCGAGCCCGCCGGCGCGGCCGCCCTGGAGCCCGAGCACGCCGCGATCCTGCGGCTGTGCGACCGGCCGGTCTCGGTCGCCGAGCTGTCGGCCCTGCTGGACCTGCCAATCACCGTGGTCAAGGTGCTGCTGGGCGACCTCATCGCGGCCGGCGACGTGCTCGCGCGCGCTCCCCTCCCCGTTTCGGACAAGCCCCAACTGGACGTACTTCAGGCGGTTCTCGATGGCATCCGCAGACTCTGACATCCAGGGCACCCCGGACACCCCGGCGGCGCCCGGTCCCGGTATCCCGCTGGCCGTGAAGATCCTCATCGCCGGCGGGTTCGGCGTCGGCAAGACCACCATGGTCGGCTCGGTCAGCGAGATCGCGCCGCTGAGCACCGAGGAGGTCATGACCGAGGCCAGCCTCGGCGTGGACGACCTGGGCGGGGTGGAGGAGAAGACCACCACCACCGTCGCGCTGGACTTCGGCCGCATCACCGTGACCGAGCAGGTCGTGCTCTACCTGTTCGGCACCCCCGGCCAGGGCCGGTTCTGGTTCATGTGGGACGAACTGGCCGAGGGCGCGCTGGGCGCGGTCGTGCTCGCCGACACCCGGCGGCTGGACACCTGTTTTCCGGCCGTGGACTTCTTCGAGCACCGGCGCATTCCGTTCGTGGTCGCCGTCAACCAGTTCGACGGCGCCTGCGGATACGGTGCCCAGGAGGTCCGCGAAGCCGTGGACCTGGCCCCTGACGTGCCCGTCCTGTTCACCGACGCCCGCGACCGCGCGGCGAGCAAGGCGGTGCTGCTGGCCCTGGTGGAGCACGTTATGCGCCGACGCAGCCCGGCGCCCGCCGCGCGGCCGCTACGATAGGCGCACCGTTTGGACCATGGTCCACCGAAGTCCGAGGTCCGGCCCTGTTTACGGCGCGGGAAACGGCTTTCGGGAGAGATCAACACCCACTAGTCGTTAGCATTCTTCGCGTGAACCCTGAGAGCATGCAAAACCCGGACAGACTGCCCCCTCGCGATCTTCCGCGGCGTCGTTCCGGTCGGCATCGCAACCCGCTGTCCTTCGACAGTTGGGTGGGCACCCCGACCCTGGTCCTCGCCGTCCCCACGGGTCCGGCGGGCGAACGCGGCGACACCGGCGAGGACGCCGACTCCGCCGCCGACATCGGTTCGCAGATGGTCGACCTCGTGCGCGCCTACCGCCCCGAGGTCGCCATCCGGCACGGCCGCGCCGGCACCGGCTCCCTCGCCGAGGCCCTGGCCGACCTCGGCCCGCGCGAGGGCCACCCGCTGCGCGGCGTCGTGGTGCCCGTGGTCACCGCGCCGCACGACGCCACCGCCGCCGCCATCAACGACGCCGTGGCGCAGACCGGCGCCGACGTCCGCGTCACCGAGGCCCTGGGACCCCACCCCATGCTCGCCGAGGTCGTGCACCTGCGCCTGGCCGAGGCCGGGTTCGTCCGCGCCGACCGCATGCGCCTCATCAGCGTCGTGGCGCCCGGCACCCGCATGACCGACGGCGTGGTCGTGGGCGCCGCCGGCGGCGCCGAGGCCGTCAACGCCACCGGCGTCACCGCCGTGCTGCTGGCCGCCCGGCTGGGCATCACCGTCCTGCCGGCCGACCTCGGCGACACCGCCAGCCTCGACCACGCCTTCGAGCAGTTGCGCGCCGCCGGGTGCTCGCGCCCGGTGCTGGCGCCCAGCGTGGTCGGCCCCGAGTTCCCCGCCGAGCGCCTGGAGCCGCTGGCCCAGCGCTACGGCGCCCGCGCGTGCGCGCCGCTGGGCGTGGGCGGCACGCTCGCCAAGATCGCCGCCCTGCGCTACGCCGAGGTCCTCAACACCCTCGGCGTCGAGACCCCGCCCTCGGTCGAGGAGCTGCCGGCCCCGGTCGGCTCGCGCCACCGCCGCGAGTAGCCGCCGGGCCGCGAGGGCCGTCGGGGGGGTTTACGGGGGGGGGGGCGGCCGCCCCCCCGCTACAACCCGGCCC
>NZ_JAJAQC010000062.1 GCF_027604915.1 Streptomonospora mangrovi | reverse complement strand
CGTCGCGGTGTTCTCGGCGGTACGGCACGCCGCACCGCCGAGAACACCGCGACCCCGCCGTTGTCACCCGATGTGATGAAACCGCCACGCAGAGGTGGTGTTCTGCGGTAGCGTCGTGGCTCCAGGTTGGGGGGACCATGGAGACTCGCACGCCCGGCCGCTCGCGGCGGCCGACCATCCGCGCACAGCTCACGCGCATCGTGCTGATCCCCAGCATCAGCTTCCTGGTGCTGTGGACCGTCATGACCGCCACGGGGTTCGTGCAGGCGGCCGAGTTGATGCTGTCGGTCGCCCAGGGGCGCGAGGGCATCGCGGCCTTCACCCGGCTGGCCCACGACCTCCGGGAGGAGCGGCGGCTCACCCAGGTCCGCCTCGGCGACCCCGGCGACGGCCAGGTCCACGCCGATCTGACCGCCCAGCGCCGCCGCACCGACGAGTCGGCCGAGGCCGCCGCCGACATCGCGCCCACCCTGGGCCCCGGCGCCGACGACGAGACCGCCCGCACCGTCCGCGAGTTCCTGGCCGACCGCGACCGCCTGGGCGCCGCGCGCGCCGACGTCGACTCCGGCCGCGCCGACCGCGCCGCCGCGCTGGCCGCCTACACCGACCTCGTCGTCCTTACCGCCGACATCTCCTCGGCCCTGCTGCGCCCCATGGAGGAGGGCGACAGCGTCTCCGAGGCCGTGCTCGCCCGGCGCCTGATCACCGTCCACGAGCAGCACGCCCGCGCCGACGCCCTGCTGTCGGGGGCCATCGCCGCCGGCGGCATGAACTACGAGGAGACCGCGCACTTCACCTACCTCACCGCCGCCTACCGCGACACCCTGCCCGCCGTCGCCGGCGAGCTGCGCGGTCTGCCCCGCGAACGCCACGACGCCATGGTCGGCTCCGCCGCCTGGCGCGACACCGAGGACATGTCGCGCAGGGTCGTCACCCGCCCGCCCGTGGCGCCCGCCGACACCCCCGGCGCCCCGGCGGCCTGGAACTCCGCCATCGGCGTCGACGCCGCCGACTGGGACCGCGCCGCCCGCCCCGCCGGCACCGCCCTGGGCCGGGTCCTCGACGCCCAGGTCGACCGCGCCGCCGACACCGCCTGGAACTCCGCGCTGAGCCGCATCGGCTGGGGCGCGGCCGGCAGCGTCCTCACCCTCCTGGCCGGGGCCGCCGCGATCGTGGCCGCCTCCCGCTCCTCCCACCGCCTCACCGCCCGGCTGCGCGCCCTGCGCACCGAGGCCCTGAGCCTGAGCGACACCCGGCTGCCCGCCATCGTCGACAGCGCCCGCGCCGGGCGGCGGGTCGACCTCGACGCCGAGCTTCCCCGCCTCAGCTACGGCGACGACGAGATCGGCCAGGTCGCCGACGCGTTCACCACCGCCCAGCGCACAGCCGTGGGCGCCGCCGTCAAGGAGGCCGAGATCCGCAAGGGCGCCAACCGGGTGTTCCTCGGCATCGCCTACCGCAACCAGACCCTGGTGCAGCGCCAACTCAGCATCCTGGACGAGATCGAGTCCGACGAGGAGGACCCCCGCGCCCTGCGCCGGCTGTTCCGGCTGGACCACCTCGCCACCCGCGCCCGCCGCTACGCCGACAACCTCATCATCCTCAGCGGCGCGGGGTCGGCCCGCCGCTGGCGCGATCCCATGCCCGTCGCCGACGTCCTGCGCGCCGCCATCACCGAGACCGAGGACTACGAGCGGGTCCGGCTCACCTCGGCGCCGCGGGCCAGGCTGCGCGGCGCCGCCGTCGCCGACGTGGTCCACCTGGTGGCCGAACTGGTCGAGAACGCCACCCAGTTCTCGCCCAAGACCTGCTCGGTCGACGTCAACTGCGGCCGCGTCAGCGGCGGGGTCGCCGTCGACGTCGAGGACCGCGGCCTGGGCATGACCGAGGACGCCTACGCCGAGGCCAACCGCATCCTCGCCGACCCGCCAGAGTTCGACGTCATGGCCCTGCCCGAGGAGCCCCGGCTGGGCCTGTTCGTGGTCGCCCGGCTGGCCGCCCGCCACGGCGTCGTGGTGCGGCTGCGCCCCTCGCCCTACGGCGGCACCTGCGCCACCGCCGTGGTGCCCGAGCACCTGCTGGACTGGGCCGCGCAGACCCCCCGCCCCGCCGTCGTGCGCGGCGCGCCGCGCACCGAGGCCCGGCCCCTGCCCGCGGAGTCCCGCGGTGAGCGGTAGCCCCCGCCCGGCCGAGCCGCCGGGACGCCTGGTGCGGCCCTTCGCCATCGGCCTGGACTCCGCGCGCGGCGCCGCCGGGCTGGACCTGCTCACCCGCGTCGCGGCGGCCCGCCCGCCCCGGCCCGGCGACCACCTGCGCCCCGAACGCGAGGCCCTGCTGCGGCTGGCCCACCGCCCCCAGAGCGTCGCCGAGGTCTCCGCCCACCTGGGGCTGCCGCTGAGCGTGGCCAAGCTGCTGGTCGCCGACATGATCGAGGCCGGCGACCTCCGCCCCTGCACCGGCGCGCCCGCCCTGTCCGGCGACGACCTGCTGCACGTGCTGCTGGAGGGGCTGCGCGCGCTGTGACCCCGGCCCCGCGCCCGGCGTGGGCGCGGGCGCCTTGCTACCGTGCGCGGATGAGCATCGAGCGGATCGGGATCATCGGCGGGGGGATCATCGGCCTGGCGCTGGCCCGGTGGATCACCCTGAACCGGCCGGGGGCGCGCGTCACGGTGCTGGAGAAGGAAGACGCGGTCGCCCGCCACCAGACCGGCCACAACAGCGGCGTGGTGCACGCGGGGCTGTACTACCGCCCCGGTTCGCTCAAGGCGCTGCTGTGCCGGCGCGGCACCGGGCTGCTGCGCGACTACTGCGCCGAGCACGGCCTGCCCTTCGAGCAGGTCGGCAAGGTGCTGGTGGCCCGCACCGGCGACGACGCCGCGCGGCTGGCCGACATCGAGCGCCGCGCCCGCGAGAACGGCGTGCCCCAGGTGGCGCGGCTGGGCCCCGAAGGGCTGCGCGACATCGAGCCGCACGTGCGCGGCGTGGCAGGGCTGCACTCGCCCACCACCGCCATCACCGACTACATCGCCGTGGCCGAGGCCCTGGCCGACGACGTCCGCCGGGCCGGCGGCCGGGTGCTGCTGGGCGCCCCGGTGATCGCGCTGCGCCAGAACGCGGGCGGCGCCGAGGTCCTCACCGGCGACCCGCGCGGCGAACGGGTCAAGCGCTCCTTCGACACCGTGGTGATATGCGGCGGCCTGCACAGCGACCGGCTGGCCCGCATGGCCGGCGCCTCCCGCGAGCCCCGCATCGTCCCCTTCCGCGGCCAGTACCACGAACTGGCGCCCGAGAGCCGCCACCTGGTGCGCGGCCTCATCTACCCGGTGCCCGACCCGCGCTACCCGTTCCTGGGCGTGCACCTGACCCGCCACGTCCACGGCGAGGTCATGGCCGGACCCAACGCGATCCTGGCCACCGCCCGCGAGGGCTACCGCATGCGCGACGTGCTCCCGCGCGACGTCGCCGACACCCTGGCCTCGCCGGGGTTCTGGCGGCTGGCGCGGCGGCACTGGACCGTCGGCGCCCGCGAGATGGCGGTGTCGGCCTCCGCCGCCGTCTTCGCCCGCGAGGCCCGCCGCCTGGTCCCCGCCATCACCACCGCCGACCTGCGCCCGGCCGAGGCCGGGGTGCGCGCCCAGGCGCTGACCCGGCGCGGGGAACTGCTCGACGACTTCGCCGTGGACACCCACGACCGGATCGTGTGCGTGCGCAACGCGCCCTCGCCGGCCGCCACGTCCTCGCTGGCCATCGCCGAGTACCTGGGGGAGAAGGTCGTCTTCGCCCGCTGACACGGCGGCGGCCGGCGCGCGGGGCCGCCCGCGCGCCGGCCGCTCACCCGGTCGGGAGCCCGCGTCAGCAGGCGCTGTCGAGCAGGTCGCCGAGCGCGGCGCGCTCGGCGGAGTCCACGCTGAGGTCCCACACGTACTTCACGTTGATCCAGCTCCGGGCGTAGTCGCAGTGCACCTGCGAGCGGGGCGGCAGCCACTCGGCGGGGTCGCGGTCGCCCTTGGAGCTGTTGCTGGTGGCGCTGACGGCCCACAGTTGCGGGCTGGACAGGTCGTTGGCGAAGTCCTCGCGCCGCGCGGTGGACCAGGTGTCGGCGCCCGAGGCCCACGCCTCGGCCAGCGCCACCATGTGGTCGATGCTGACCTGGGAGGGCACCGAGGTGGTCACACCGTCGTAGGGGCTGGTCCAGGAGCCGGCGTCGGGATAGCAGTCGGAGCCGACCTCCACCCCCGAGCCGTCGCGCCGCAGCACCGTCTCGCGGGTGTTGCAGGTGCCCTCGACGGCGGACCAGTGCGGGAAGAGGTCGCGGTCGTAGGAGGAGGACGAGCTTTCGGCCTCCACGGTGAGCGCCGCGAGCTGGTCGCGGGCCTCGGCCACGCTCGGCGGCGGGGGAGGGGCGGCGTGCGCGGGCGCGGCCGTGCCGAAGAGGAAGGCGAGCACGGCGAGGACGGCGGTGCCCGCCGACGCGCTCCAGCGGACGGGATGCGGCATGGTGTCTCCAACCTGAGCGGGGGTTCGGACACCACGAGCCTCACCCGCGGGCCATGGGAAGGTAAAGCCGCTTGGAGTGAACAAACGATTACCGGGGATGACCGAAATGCGGCCGCAGTGCGGCCCGCACGCCCGGCTTTTCCGGCGGCACGGGCCCTTGGGGCGGCCGGGGCCGGTGCCCGGCGCGCGGGGAAAACACGGTGAGCCGTCACCGGGGAAGCCGATACGGTGGGAGGCAACCACCCGGCAGAGGGCCGCCGCGCCCCGGCGGCCTGGCGGCCCGATCCAACGGAAAGAACCACCGTGACCGACATCATCGACGACCTCGAATGGCGCGGGCTCCTCGCGCAGACGACCGACCTTGACGACCTTCGCAAGGCACTCGCCGATGGCCCGGTCACGCTCTATTGCGGCTTCGACCCCACCGCGGGCAGCCTGCACGTCGGCCACCTCACCCAGATCCTGACGCTGGCCCGGTTCCAGCGCGCCGGCCACCGGCCGATCGCGCTGGTGGGCGGGGCCACCGGCCTCATCGGCGACCCCAAGCCCGGCGCGGAGCGGGTGCTCAACTCCGCCGACGTCGTGGCGGGCTGGGTCGACACCCTCGGCCGCCAACTGTCGGCGTTCCTGCGGTTCACCCCGGAGGGTGAGCGTCCTGAGCCGACCGACGCCGTGCTCGCCAACAACGCCGACTGGCTGGGCGGGATGGGCGCCATCGAGATGCTGCGCGACGTCGGCAAGCACTTCAGCGTCAACCAGATGCTGGGGCGCGAGATCGTCAAGAGCCGGCTCGACCGCGACGGCATGAGCTACACCGAGTTCAGCTACGTGCTGCTCCAGTCCTACGACTACGTGCAGCTCTACCGCCGCCACGGGTGCGTCCTCCAGATCGGCGGCAGCGACCAGTGGGGCAACATCACCGCCGGCCTGGACCTGGTGCGGCGGATGGACCACAACGCCCCGCACGGGCCGGCCCACGGGCTGACCACCACCCTGCTGACCAAGAGCGACGGCACCAAGTTCGGCAAGACGGAGTCCGGCGCGGTGTGGCTCGACCCCGAGCTGACCAGCCCCTACGCCTTCTACCAGTTCTGGTTCAACCTCGACGACAGCGACATCCTGCGCTACCTCAAGGTCTTCAGCTTCCGCGACCGGCAGGAGATCGAGGACCTGGAGCGCCAGACCGCCGAGCGCCCGGCGGCCCGGGCCGCGCAGCGGGCGCTCGCCGAGGAGCTGACCACCCTGGTCCACGGCGAGGAGGAGTGCCGCAAGGTGATCGACGCCAGCCGCGCGCTGTTCGGGCAGGGCGAACTGGCCTCGCTCGACGCCCGCACGCTGGGCGCGGCCCTGGCGGCGGTGCCCAGCGTCCCGGTGGCCGGCGGCGCGGCGGCGCTGCCGCCGGTGGTCGACCTGCTCGTCGGCACGGGCCTGGTGGCGAGCAAGTCCGCCGCCCGCCGCGCCATCCAGGAGGGCGGGGCCTACCTCAACAACGCGAAGGTCACCGACGTGGAGGCGGTCCCGGCCGCCGAGGACCTGCTGCACGGCCGCTACCTCGTGCTGCGGCGCGGTAAGCGCAACGTCGGCGGGGTCGTCCTCGAAGGCTGAGCGCGAGAAGGTCGGCGCCGAAGGTCGCCGGGAACACGCCGGTGGGGGGCGGGGGGGGGGCCCGGGGCGCCCCCCCCCGGGGGGGGGGCGGGCGCCCGGGGGCCCGGGGGGGGGGCCCCCCGGGGGGGGGGGGGGGGGCGGGCGCCCCCCCCCCCCCCCCCACCGTGTGCGCGCCGAGCGCCGTGGCGGGGGCAGGGGTGGTGGGACGGTGGGACGGAGGGGTGGCGGAATGATCGATCACGGGCAGCGCGTTTAGCCGCTCAGACCCGGGGGCAGGCTCCTGGGAGCAGACAACACGACTTTGACCCACCACGCGGACCGGACCGCCACTGAAGGTCAGCCGATCAGGTGCCCCCCGGCCCGCGTGAGCACGCAAGCCCGACCAGGTGATCCCCCTCGGATCGACCGCGGCGACCCGATCAGCGCCGCGACCTGCTGGTTTGACGTTTGCGTGCGCGGACCCTATCGTAAGCAAGTCGCTGTGGGACGGTGAACGCTCGTCGATTGCGGGCAGTTCGAGCCGGACCATTCGATATCCGTGAGACTCTGGGCAGGGCAGTAGCCCGTGCCTGGTAGCTTAAAGGCTCATCTCGGCGGTTGCCGACATGAATTCGCCGGCTAGACGGTGGAAGCCAATTTGGCGGCCACATGAAGAGCTGGTAAATTGGAAGCCAGAACGAAACGGAATACCGAAGGCATTCGGGATTCCGCGAGCGGATGAATCCGCCCCTTGTGGGAAGAGCCTTTGCGGGCCTGCCGGAGAGCGGGTCCGGGGTTTGTACCCGGTGAGCGGTTGCTTCTTGAGAACTCAACAGCGCGTGTATGACATTCTTTGTGCCATGTTTGTTTTGGCCCCGTTG
>NZ_JAJAQC010000061.1 GCF_027604915.1 Streptomonospora mangrovi | reverse complement strand
GTAGGACGCGCCCGCCGCCGCGCCCGCTCAGCCGGGCGCCCCGCCGGCCGCGCCCGGCCGGTTCGCGCCCGCGCGGCCGCCGCGGCGGCGCGCCACGGCACGCACCGGCCCGCATCCGGACCGGCCCACACCCAAGGAGCCACGTGGCCAGGATCCACCGCGCCGCGGTCGTCGGCGCCGGGCTGATCGGCACCTCCATCGCGCTGGCGCTGGGCGAGCGCGGCGTCGCGGTCGCCCTCGCCGACCCCGACCCCGCGGCCCTGCGGCTGGCCTGCGAACTGGGCGCCGGGGAGCCCCTTCCCGACGGCCCCGCCGAGCGGCCCGCCGACATCGCCGTCATCGCCGCCCCGCCCTCGGCCGTGCCCGAGGTCCTGCGCGCCGCCCAGGACCGCGCCCTGGCCCACGTCTACACCGACGCCGCCAGCGTGAAGTCCGGCATCGTCGAGGCCGCCGAACGCGCCGGCTGCGACATGGCCACCTTCGTCCCCGGCCACCCCATGGGCGGCAGCGAGCGCAGCGGCCCCGGCGCCGCCCGCGCCGACCTGTTCCTGGGCCGCTCCTGGGCGCTGTGCCCCACCGGCAAGTCCGACCCCGTCGCGGTGGCCGCCGTGGTGGAACTGGCGCGGCTGTGCGGCGCCGAGCCCGTCATGCTCGACGCCCCCGCCCACGACCGCGCGGTCGCCCTGGTCTCCCACGCCCCCCACGTCGCCTCCGCCGCCGTGGCCGCCCGCCTGGCCGGCGGCGACGACACCGCGCTGGCCCTGGCCGGCCAGGGCGTGCGCGACGTCACCCGCATCGCCGGCGGCGACCCCGGGCTGTGGCGGGAGATCCTGGCGCACAACGCCGCCCCCGTCGCCGGGGTGCTGGAGGAGATCGCCGCCGACCTCGCCGCCGCCGCCCACGCCCTGCGCTCGGGCACCCGCGAGCACGACCCCGCCGTCGCGGCCCGGGCGCCGGAGTGGGACCGCTCGGTGGTGGGCCTGCTGGAGCGCGGCGTGCGCGGGCGCGACCGCATCCCCGGCAAGCACGGCACCGCCCGCACCCCCGACTACGCGGTGGTGCCCGTGGTGATCCCTGACGAGCCCAACGCCCTGGGCCGGCTGTTCGCCGCCGCCGGCGCCGCCGACGTCAACGTCGAGGACGTCCGCATCGACCACTCGCCCGGCCTGCCGCTGGGTGTGGCCCAGCTTTTCGTGGTGCCCGAGGCCGTGGACCGCCTGGTGGGGGCGCTCAGCGCCGAGGGCTGGTCGGTGCACGCCTGAACCGTGCGGCCCGACCGGTGCCGAGGGCTCCGCGGCGCCTGTAGGCTGAATGGCTGAGATGAGATGGAAGCACACCCTGGAGGAGAGCACCACGTGAGCGCGCAGGGCAGCGCCGAAGGAATCGTCGTGGCCATCGACGGTCCCTCGGGGTCGGGCAAGTCCAGCACGGCCAAGGGCGTCGCCGCGGCACGCGACCTCTGGTATCTCGACACCGGGGCGATGTACCGGGCCGTCACCTGGTGGATGCTCCGCAACGGGGTCGACACCACCGACCCCGCGGCCGTCGCCGCCGCGGCCGCGCACCCGGTCATCACCATGGGCACCGACCCCGCCGCGCCCACCGTCCAGGTGGACGGCCGGGACGTCGCCCGTGAGATCCGCACCCCTGAGGTCACCACCCACGTCAGCGCCGTGAGCGCGGTGCCCGAGGTGCGGGAGCGCCTGGTCGCCCTCCAGCGCGACATCATCGCGCGAGGGCGGCGCCAGGCCGGAGGCATCGTCGTCGAGGGGCGCGACATCACCACCGTGGTGGCCCCCGACGCCCCTGTGAAGCTCTACCTGACCGCCAGCGCCGAGGCGCGGGCCGACCGCCGCAGCCGTGAGGTCAGCGCCGACGCCGCGGCCACCCGCGCCGACCTGCTGCGGCGCGACCGCCTCGACTCCAGCCGCGCCACCTCGCCGCTCACCCGCACCGAGGACGCGATCGAACTGGAGACCACGGGGCTGAGCCTGGACGAGGTCATCGCCGTCGTCGTCAAGCTGACCGACGAGGCGGCCGCCGGGACGGGATCCTCGGCGGCGGTCTGACCGCCGCGCCCGGCCGGGCGCGGTTCCACCTTCACACAGCACTGCTCGCGGCGCCCGACCGGGCGCCGCGCCATTTCCGCTCCGCGGCACGCATCCTGGGCGCGCGGGGCGGCGAAACCGGGAGTTACCGCGATGACTGACAGCAGCCGTGCCCGCAGTGGCGCACCCCGCGACGGCGGCGGTGCCGACGACACCGGAGAGGTCCGGGTCAAGCCGGTCGTGGCCGTGGTGGGCCGCCCCAACGTGGGCAAGTCCTCACTGGTCAACCGCATCATCGGGCGGCGCGAGGCGGTGGTCGAGGACGTCCCCGGGGTCACCCGCGACCGGGTCGCCTACGACGCCTCGTGGCAGGGCCGCGAGTTCACCCTGGTCGACACCGGCGGGTGGGAGACCGGCGCCGCCGGCCTGGCCGCCATGGTGGCCCGCCAGGCCGAGTACGCCGCGCAGACCGCCGATGTGATCCTGTTCGTGGTCGACGCCACGGTGGGCATCACCGACGCCGACGAGGCCGTCACCCGGGTCCTGCGCTCCACCAACCGGCCCGTGGTCCTGGCCGCCAACAAGGTCGACGGCGGCTTGCAGGAGGCCGACGCCCTGGGGCTGTGGAACCTGGGCGTGGGCGAGCCGTTCCCGGTCAGCGCCCTGCACGGGCGCGGCTCGGGCGACCTGCTCGACGCCGTGATCTCGGCCCTGCCCGCCACCCACGAGCCCGAGGAGGAGGACGCGGACGACCTGCCGCCGCGCGTGGCGCTGGTGGGCCGGCCCAACGTCGGCAAATCCAGCCTGCTCAACCGGCTGGCCGGCGAGGACCGGGTGGTGGTCGACTCCGTGGCCGGCACCACCCGCGACGCGGTGGACGAGATCATCGAGCTGGGCGGGCGGCGGTGGACGTTCATCGACACCGCCGGCATCCGGCGCCGCTTCCGCGCCCTCCAGGGCGCCGACTACTACGCCACCGTGCGCACCTCCTCGGCGCTGGAGCGCGCCGAGGTCGCCGTGGTGCTGATGGACGTCAGCGAACCGCTCGCCGAGCAGGACATCCGCGTGGTGGAGCAGGTGGTGGAGGCGGGCCGGGCGCTGGTGCTGGCCTTCAACAAATGGGACACCCTCGATGAGGACCGCCGCTACTACCTGGAGAAGGAGATCGACCGCCAGCTCTCCCGGGTGGCGTGGGCCCCGCGGGTGAACATCTCCGCCAAGACCGGGCGGCACATGGAGCGCCTGGTCCCGGCGCTGGACGCCAGCCTGGAGGGGTGGAACACCCGCATCCCCACCGGGCGGCTCAACGGCTGGCTCAAGGAGCTGGTGGCGGCCACGCCGCCGCCGGTGCGCGGCGGCAAGCAGCCCAAGATCCTCTTCGCCACCCAGGCCGACGCCCGGCCCCCGCAGTTCGTGCTGTTCACCACCGGGTTCCTGGAGGACAACTACCGCCGCTTCATCGAGCGGCGGCTGCGCGAGGACTTCGGGTTCGAGGGCAGCCCGATCAAGCTGACCATGCGCATCCGCGAGAAGCAGGGCAAGACCGGCGGCAAGGCGTCGCGCGGCAGCACCCGCCCCGACTGGAACCGCTGACCGGGCGCACACCGCGGGTCCGGCCGGCCGCGCCGCCGGCCGGCCGGGTCAGCGGCCGCGCCCGTCCGGGCCCGCGCCGCCGGTGTCGCGCGTCGACACGGTGGCGCGGGCGCCGGGCAGCGGCCGGTTGGCCGACTCCGCCATGAGGCTCACCGCCACGATCCCGATCACCCCGGCCAGCATCAGTTGGGCGGCCGGGGCGTAGGGGCTACCGGTGGCGTCCACCAGGGCCTCGGCCACCAGCGGGGTGGTGCCGCCGAACAGCGCCACCGAGACGTTGAACGCGATGGCCAGCGCGCCGTAGCGCACCCGGGTGGGGAAGAACGCCGGGAGCGCGGCGGGCGCCGCGCCGGAGAAGTGCACCAGGGTGAGCGCCAGCAGCAGCATGCCCGCCAGAACCCCGGCGGAGGTGTCGCGCTGGAGCAGCCAGAATGCCGGGAGGGCCAGCACCACCGTGCACACGCTGCCCGACATCAGCACCGGGCGGCGGCCCACGCGGTCGCTGAGCCGGCCCACCAGCGCCACCGTCAGCAGCATCGCCGCCATCGCGGCCAAGGCCATGAGCAGGCCGTGGGTGGGGCTGTAGCCCAGCACGGCGTTGAGGTAGGTCGGCATGTAGGACGTGGTCATGTAGTTGTTGACGTTGAACACCAGCACCAGCCCGACGCACAGCAGCATCGGCCGCCACTGGCCGACCACGGTCTCCCTGAGGCGGTGGGTGCCGCGCTCCCCGGCGGGGCCGGCGTGGGCGCCCTCGTGGCCGAAGGTCTCCGCGGCGGTGAACACGGGGGTCTCCTCCAGCCGCAGCCGCAGGTAGAGGCCGACCGCGCCCAGCGGCAGCGCCAGCAGGAACGGCACCCGCCAGCCCCAGGAGTGCAGGTCGGCGGTGTCGAGCACGGCGGTCAGCACGGTGACCAGCAGCGCGCCGGCCAGGTAGCCGCTGACGGTGCCGAATTCCAGCCACGAGGCGAGGAACCCGCGGCGGCGGTCGGGCGCGTACTCGGCGATGAAGGTGGTGGCGCCGCCGTACTCGCCGCCGGTGGAGAACCCCTGCACGAGCCGGGCCGCGAGCAGCAGGACCGGCGCGGTGATGCCGATGGCGCCGTAGGAGGGGATCAGGCCGATCGCGAAGGTGCCCAGCGCCATCGTGATCATGGTGATGGCCAGGACCCGCTTGCGGCCGACGCGGTCGCCCAGCGGGCCGAAGAACAGGCCGCCCAGGGGGCGCACCAGGAACGCCGCGGCGAAGGTGGTGAAGGTCGCGATGAGCTGCACGGCCGGCGACGCCGCCGGGTAGAACACCGCGCCGATGACCACGGCCAGGTAGCTGTAGACGCCGAAGTCGTACCACTCGGTGGCGTTGCCCAGCGCGGCGGCGAAGACGGCGCGCCGGGTGGTGCGGTGGTCGGTGACCAGGGGCCGTGCGTCGGCGGGGGAGTCCGCGCCCCCGGCGTTTTGGCCGGTCGCGTCGGCCGCGTCGTGCCGGTGGGCGCCCTCGCCCGCCGCGTCGGAATCGCCCACGCCCGCTCCGTCCTGTGCCAACGCGCCCGCGCCTGCCGCGACGACCGGCGCGTACTCCCGTCTGCGCCCATGGTGTCACGCGGCGTGTCGGAGGGCGGGCAGGGGCGCCCGGCGCGTCCCACTCGCGCGGGAGGGGGCGCGCGTGACCGGGCGGGTGTCGGGGCGGGACGGAGGTAGGAGCCGGGAGGGGTGGCCGCCTCGCGGGCACCCCGGCGGTGTTCCGCTACCGGCCAGGCGGAAAAACCCCTGGAGTGCGGCCGAAACCGGCCGGATTGCGGCGCCCTCCGCGCCTGCGCGCGGACCCATGCGTATGTATCATCTTCCCGGGAAGCCGAGATCGTCCGCTCGGTGCCGGTACGTCCGCTTTGCGGGTTTACGGGTGCTGAGTCGCGGTCCGCACGGTCCGCGTAGCGGTGTCCTGCGGTGCCCGGCGACCGGGCGGCTCCACTGGAGGGGAGGGGCCGCAGGAGGCGCCCGCGCGAGCGGCGCCTCCTTTTCCATGCCCGTTCCCTGCCCGGAGCCTGTGCGCGCCGGCCGCCCGTCGGGCTGCGGGGGGAGTGGCGCGGCGGCGATTCTCCGCACTGCTGAGCTTGAGCCGCAACGGGGATGGAATGCGCTTGCCGCGCGCGATTGTCCCACCATGCGAGAACACCAATGCGGCCTTTGGGTGAAGCGCCATCGAGGCGGTGGCCGTCCGCGGAACTCGGCAGGAGAGTTGTCGCAACCAGAAAAGGGGCAATCAACGCAAAAATGATGTAAAAAATCAGCACGCTTCTCGCATTGCGCGCGCCAGGACTCTCCGGCCGCGGGGAGTGGCCGCCGTGCCGGTCCCGTCGACCCGTAAAGCGGATACCCGCCGCGAAATGTCCGCGCGATCACGAACACCGCGCCCCGGCGCCCGCCGCCGGTGAAGCTTCCACGACGGGTCAGCGGTCCCCGCCGTGCCGCCCGTCCGAAACGTCCGGTCTTTGGCAGACTCGGTCGGGACGGAATAGCCCCGGGTGCCATCCGCTTGACGCCTACACGTCCCACGGCGCGCAGCCCGCAGTCCGCGAGCAGGCCGGGGACCGCAGCGAGAGGAGTGGCCGTGCCCGACTACGGACAGGACCTGCGCTTCGGGGTCTTCCCGACGCCCGACGCCGACCGCCTGGCCGAGACCGTGGAGCTGGCCGGGCTCGCCGACCGCGCCGGGCTGGACCTGATCGGGGTGCAGGACCACCCCTACCAGCGCCGCCACCTCGACACCTGGGCGCTGATGGCCACCCTGCTGGCCCGCACCGAGCGCATCCGGGTCTTCCCCGACGTCGCCAACCTCCCGCTGCGCCCGCCCGCCGTCCTGGCCAAGGCCGCCGCCAGCCTCGACGTGCTCTCCGGCGGCCGGTTCGAGCTGGGCCTGGGCGCCGGAGGCTTCTGGACCGCCATCGGCGCCATGGGCGGCCCCGCCCGCACCCCCGGCGAGGCCGCGGGCGCCCTGCGCGAGGCCGTCGACGTCATCCGGCTGATGTGGTCGGGCGAGCGCTCGGTCCGCTACGACGGCCGCCACTACCGCCTCGCCGGAGTCAAGCCCGGCCCCGCACCCGCCCACCCCGTCGGCATCTGGCTGGGCGTGCTCGGTCCGCGCCTGCTGGAGTTCACCGGCCGCGCCGCCGACGGCTGGGTGCCCTCCAGCTCCTACGTGCCCCCGGAGCGGCTGGCCGAGATGAGCGACCGCATCGACACCGCCGCCCGCGAGGCCGGGCGCGACCCCGCCGCCGTCCGCCGCGTCTACAACGTCATGGGCGAGATCACCGCCACCGGCGGCGGCCCCGGCGCGTTCCTCCACGGCCCGCCCGAGCGCTGGATCGACGAGCTGACCGCGCTGGCCCTGGACCACGGCATGGACACCTTCGTGTTCGCCCCGCCCGGCGACGACCCCGCCCAGGTCGAGGTCTTCGCCGCCGAGGTCGCCCCCGCCGTGCGCGACAACGTCGCCCGCCACCGCCGGGCCGCAGCGGGGTAGCGGGTAGGTGTCCCACCGCCGTACGCGGGGCCGCTCCTGCTCCGCGCCCGGCGCCCCGACCGCAGGAGCACCACCCACCAGCCCAGGAGGAACCATGGACGTGGCGGTCAGCGACGCGCCCGAGCGCAAGCGCTACGAGGCCCGCACCGGCGGCGAGGTCGCCGGGTTCGCCGAGTACATGCTCACCGACGAGATGATCGTCTTCACCCACACCGAGGTCGACCCCGCCTACGAAGGCAAGGGCGTGGGCGGCGCGCTGGTGCGCGGCGCGCTGGACCACGTGCGCGGCAGCGGGCGGTCGGTGCTGCCGATGTGCCCCTTCGTCAAGGGCTGGATCCAGCGCCACCCCGACTACGCCGACATGGTCTACCAGGGCAGGCCCAGTAGCGTCTCCGACTGACCCGCCCGGCGGCGGCCCCCCGGACCGGCGCGCCGCGCGCGCCCGCGGGGGGCGCCGCGCGGGGCGCGGCGGGGCGGTGGCAGGATCGCGGCCATGACCATCGCAGCCGAGCGGGCCGCAGTGCTCGCATTGCACTGGCAGGTGAACGTCATCCGGCCCGAGGGGTTCTTCGGCGGCATGTTGAGCGAGCCCGTCCGGCACAGCGGGGTGGTGGGCCGCGCCGTCGGCTTCCACGCCCGCGCCCGCGCGGCCGGCCTGCCCGTGGTGTTCACCCGCTTCGTCGTCCCCGAGGGCGGGGGCGCCCTGGTCCGCAACACCGCCTTCATGGCGGCGGTGGGCGACGCCCAGGAGAGCTTCCGCCCCGACGCCCCCGGCACCCCGCTGATCCCCGAGATGGCCGCCCTGGGCGAGCGCGACCTCGTCGCCGACAACCAGCGGCTCTCCGGCCTGGCGGCCACCGACCTGCCCGACCGCCTCGCGGCCATGGGCGTGGACACCCTCCTGGTGACCGGTGTCGCCACCAACCTCACCGTCGAGCAGACCGCGCGCCACGGCACCGACCTCGGGTTCACCGTGCACGTGGTTTCGGACTGCACGGCCGCCGCCGACCCCGGGGTGCACGCGGCGTCCCTGGCCAACCTCGACCTGGCCACGGCCGGGTGCCTGACCGCCGAGGAGGCGCTGGCCCGGCTGCGCGGCTGAGGACTCCCGCGCGCGGCTCCAAGCGAACCGCAACCGAGCCCCAAGCGCCGCGCGCCTACCATGGGCCCGGAAGCGGACACGGTCGGTAGCGGCGCCGGTCCGGCCGGTCGGCTTGGGGAGCCGACCCCCGCGCCGCGCCGGCCGGGCCACGGGAGGAACCATGCTGCGCATCCACTTCGACCCCGCGCGCCCCGAACCCGTGCACAGCGCGGCGCGGCCCGACGCCATGTGGGAGGTCCTGCTCAGCCTGCACGCCTTGCAGGACCCCTTCGCCGACCCCGGGCTGGACCGCTGGCGGGCGCGGGTGCGGCGCGACCTCACCGCCCCGATGCGCCGGCTGGCCGCGCTCGCCCCACCCGAGGGCTACTCTCCCGACTTCCTCACCCCGCTGGGCGCGGGCACCGGGCGCCCGGCCGGCGCCGAGGGCCCCGGCGGGCTCGACGCCGGGCTGGCGGCGCTGCGCGCCACCCCCGCCGACCGCTTCCGCCGCGACCTGCGCCTGCTGGCCCGCCAGGACGACCCCGAGCGCGGCGCCGCCGCCCGGGCGCTGCTGCGCGAGGGGCCGGGCGCGCTCGCGCCCCTGGCCGAGGCCGTGCGCGCCTACTTCGCCCTGGCCCTGGCCGCCGAGTGGGACGCCCGCACGGCGCTGATCGCCGACAACCTCGCCGCCGACCCCGACTTCCCGGCGCCCGCGCCGCCGCCGGGGTCCGCCTCCCGCGCCGTTCCGGCCCCGCGCTCCGCGCCCCGCACCGCCGTGCGCGCGGGTGCCCGCGCCGGGCGCGTCCGCCCGGCCGGCCGCGTGCCCGTGGGACGGGCGGCGGGGCCGGGCGATCCCGCCGGAGCGGCCGATGCAGCCGGAGCGGCCGAGGCGACGGCGGCCGGAGTCCCCGGCCGGCCCGGCGGCGGCGCGGTGCCGCTGCCGGCCCCGCTGCGGCGCGCGGCCCGGTGGCAGGGCGCGGTGCTGGAGCTGCCCTATCCGCTCCACCGCGACCTGCGCCTGGGCGGCCGGCCCCTGCACCTGGTGCCGTCCTACTTCTGCCGGCGCTACCCCATCGCGCTACGCGACCCCCTCCAGGCGGCCGTGGTGGTCTACCCGGCCGTGCACACCGCGTCGGCGCCGCCGCGCGCCGCGCTGGAGCCCCAGCGGCGGGCCGCGCTGGAAAGGCTGCTGGGCCGCACCCGGGCGGCCGTCTTCGAGGCGCTGGCCGAGGGCTGCACCACCACCGAGCTGTCCCGGCGCCTGGAGATCTCGCCCGCCTCGGCCAGCGAGCACACCACCGTGCTGCGCGGCTCGGGGCTGGTGGCCAGCCACCGCGAGCGCAACACCGTGTGCCACCGCGTCACCGAACTCGGCTTCCGCCTGCTGCACGGCCACCGCTGAGCGGTCCGTCCGACCGCCGGCGCGGGGCGCGGGACGGCCCCGCAGGCGCGGGCGGCGGCGCCACCGCGCGCCGGGAGCGCCGGTCAGGTCTCAGCCGGCCGGCGCCGCCCCGGCCAGGTCCACCAGCGCGTTCAGCGCCGCCAGGTGCGTGCGACCGGGGCCGTGGGCGCCGGGCAGCGCGCCCGGCGCCAGCAGGACCCGGCAGCCGGCGCGCTCGGCGGCCTCCGCGCCGCTGGGGGAGTCCTCCACCGCCCAGCAGGCGGTCGGCGGCACCCCCAGCAGGTGCGCCCCGAGCAGGTAGGGCTGCGGGTCGGGCTTGCGCCGCTCGACGTCCTCGGCGGTCACCACGGCGTCGAACTCCGCGCCCGCCAGCGCCCCCAGTACGACCTCGGTCACCCGCCGGGGCGAGGAGGTCACCAGCGCCGTGGCCGCCCCCGCCGCGCGCACGCCGCGCACCGCCTCCACCGCGCCCTCCAGCACCGGCACGGACTCCCGCAGGATGCCCGCCACCCGCTCCACGATCCGCTCGTGCAGCGCGTCCAGCCGCGCGCCGGTCACCGCGACGCCGGTGTACTCCGCCAGCATCCGCATGGTGGTCCGGTCGTCGGTGCCGGTCATGGCGTCGCGGATGGCCTGGTCCAGGGGCCGGCCGAGTTCGGCGGCCACCTCGTCGAGCGCCACTCCCCACAGCGGCTCGGTGTCCACCAGCGTGCCGTCCATGTCCCACAGGACCGCGCGCGGCGGCCCTCCGGCCCCGGTCCCATCAGCCCTGATGGCCCCGCCGGCCTCCGGCGTCACCGCCATACCTCTCCCATCGTCCGGTCCGCTGAGGGCGCCTCGCGCCCCGCCGCCCAGCAGGATACGGCGCGGCTTCCAGGGGCGGCCGGGCGGGGAGGGCCGCGGAGGGCGCGGGCCGCCTCCGGGTTCAGGTCAATGAATACTCCGAAAAAACCGGAACAAAGAGAAAGACGGCCTTGTTTGATTTTTGCGATGGATTTCCTATAGTGGTCCCCACCGACGCGAATCCAGCAGCGCCGAATGAGTAGATCTGAGGTACCGCCATGTCTCGGAAGGTTGAAGTCCTGCTTGTCGATGACTTGGACGGCGGCCCGGCCGAGGAGTCCGTGGAGTTCGGCCTCGACGGCAGGAGCTACCAGATCGATCTCAGTTCCGCCAACGCGAAAAAGCTGCGCGAGACCCTGTCGCCGTATTTGGACAGCGCCCGCAAGACCTCCCAGGGCGGCCGCCCGGGCCGGCCGCGGCGCAAAACCGCCGACAGCGGCCAGCGCGCCGCCGAGATCCGGTCCTGGGCCAAGCAGGCCGGCAAGCAGATTAACGACCGCGGCCGCATTCCCGCGGAGATCGTGGCGGAATATGAGGCCGCTCACTGAGCGCGGACCCACCGCGCCCCAGCACTGACACAAGCCGACCCAATGGAGGCGGGCCCGCCGGCCCGCCTCCATTGGGTCGCGCCCGGTTCACCCCCGCCTTTCCCGCGCCCGGCCGCCCCTCGCGCGCGGAGGGCGCCGCTCAGGCGTCGTAGTCCACCGCCACGTCCGCGCTGCGCGGATAGGACTGGCAGGTGAGCACGAACCCCTTCTCGACCTCGGCGGGCTCCAGCGCGTAGTTGCGGCGCATATCCACCTCGCCGGCGGTCACCCGCGCCCGGCAGGTGCCGCACACCCCGCCCCGGCAGGCGAACGGCAGGTCGGCCCGCACCGCCTGGGCCGCCGCCAGCAGCGTGCCCTCAGGCGGCAGCGGCGCGGTGGTGGCGCGCCCGTCCAGCAGCACGGTGAGGCGCCCGGCGGTGTCCGGCGCGGTATCGGCGGCGCGGCGCGGCGGCGGGGGCGGCTCGTCCACGTAGAACAGTTCGGAGTGCACCCGCTCGGCGGGCACCCCCGCCTCGGCCAGGACCCCGCGCGCGCCCTCGATCAGCGGCAGCGGCCCGCACAGCCAGACGTCGTCGACCGCTTCCACCGGCACCAGGGCGGCCAGCAGCCGGCGCAGCCGGTCGGGGTCCAGCCGGCCCGAGAGAAGTTCGGCCTCGCGCGGCTCGCGGGAGAGCACGTGCACGAGGTGGAACCGGTCGGGGTGGCGGTCCTTGAGGTCGGCCAGCTCCTCGCCGAACATCACCGTGGCGCTGGTGCGGTTGGCGTAGACCAGCGTCGCCCGCGACCGGGGGTCGGCCAGCACGGACGCGGCGATGGACAGCACGGGGGTGATCCCCGACCCGGCGGCGATGAGCAGGTGGTGCCCCGGGCGCGCGGGGTCGGCGCGGAACGCGCCCGAGGGCGGGGCCGCCTCCACCACGTCGCCGGGCGCGGCCTCGCGCACGAGCCAGGACGAGAACAGGCCGCCGGGCACCTCGCGCACGCCGATGCGCAGGGGGCCGCCCGTCGGAGCGCACACCGAGTAGGTGCGCCGGTGCTCGACCCCGCCGACGCGGCGGCGCAGGGTGATCGACTGCCCGGGCGCGAACGCGAACTCCGCGGCCAGCTCGGCGGGGACTTCGAAGGTCACCGCGGCGGCGTCGGCGCACAGCCGCTCCACCGCCGCCACGCGCAGCGGGTGGAAGACGGGTGCGCGGCGCCGCGCACCGGCCCGGTCGGCGCCGGCCAGGACGCTCACCTCAGATCTCCTTCACGTGCTCGAACGGCTCGCCGCAGGCGGCGCAGCGGTACAGCGCCCGGCAGGCCGTCGCGCCGAACTCCGACGTCAGCTCGGCTCCGCCCGCGCCGCAGCGCGGGCAGCGCAGCGCTCGCCGGCGCGGCACCAGCGACAGCGGCACCGGGCCGCCGTGCCGGGGCGCCGGCCCGGGCGGGGAGATCCCGTGCTCGGCCAGGCGGCGCCGGCCCCGCTCGGTGATCCAGTCGGAGGTCCAGGGCGGGTGCAGCGCGGTGCGCACCCGCACCTCGGCGAACCCGGCGGCCTTCAGCGCCCGCACCACGTCGGCCCGCATCGCCGCCATGGCCGGGCACCCGGAGTAGGTGGGGGTGAGCGCGACGTCCACCCCGCCCTCGGCGTCGGCGCTCACCTCGCGCAGCACGCCCAGGTCGGCCAGCGTCAGCATGGGCAGTTCGGGGTCGGTGACGGCGGCGGCCGCGCGCCGGGCGCGGGCCGTGGCCGCCGCCACCGCCGCCGGGCCGGGCGCCGCGCTCACCACGACCCCAGGGGGTGCGCGCGGGCGACCGACTGCATCTCGGCCAGCAGCCGGCCCAGCTCCTCGGTGTGCACGCCGTCGCGGCCGGCCCGCCCGCCCACCCGGGCCAGGCCGGGGACCTCGGGCGGGGCGAGCCCGGCCGCCGCCCAGACCTCGCCCAGCACCGCCGCGCAGGGGGCGCGCAGGTCCTCGGGCGCCGGGCCGACGCCGGCCGCGGCCACGCGCCGCTCCACCGGGTGGGACTGGAACAGTTCGTCGTGGTAGGGCCACACCGCCTCCAGGGCCGCGCGCACGCGGCGGGCGGACTCCTCGGTGCCCCGGGCCAGCACCACCGTCCAGCGGGCGGCGTGGTCGCGGTGGTAGGCGACCTCCTTGACGCCCTTGGCCGCCACCGCCGCCAGCACCGGGTCGCGGGAGTCGCGCAGCCGCTCCAGCAGCGCCAGCCGCCACACCGCGAACAGCAGCAGGCGCACGGTGGAGCGGGCGAAGTCGCCGTTGGCGGTCTCGACCAGGCGGACGTTGCGGAAGCCGGGCTCGTCGCGGAAGAACGCCAGCGCGTCCTCGGGCGGGGCGGGGGAGCCCGGCGGCAGGGCCGGCACCGCGCCGGGGTCGGCCTGGGCGGCGCGCGCCAGCAGCGGGCGGGCCTGGCCCAGCAGGTCCAGCGCGATGTTGGCCAGGGTGACGTCCTCCTCCAGTTCGGGGGCGCGGCTGCACCACTCGGCCAGGCGCTGGGCCAGCACCAGGGCGTCGTCGCCCAGCATCAGGCAGTAGGCGGCGAGGTCGGCGCGGTCCACGCCGTCGGGCACGGCGGTGTCGACCCCGGCCAGCGGGTCGTCGAACCCGGTGCCGAACGCCCAGTGGGAGGCGTCGGTGTCGCCCAGCAGGCCGGCGTAGACCGACTCCTGGTCCCCGGCGGGGTCGTGCGTGGTCATCGGCGGCTCACCCGGCTCACATGTGGGGGACGTCGGCGGGGATGGTGTAGAAGGTGGGGTGCCGGTAGACCTTGTCGCCCGAGGGCGCGAACATCGGGTCCTTCTCCTCGGGGCTGGAGGCGGTGATCAGGTCCGAGCGCACCACCCAGATGCTGACCCCCTCGTTGCGCCGGGTGTAGACGTCGCGGGCGCTGCGCAGCGCCATGGTGTCGTCGGCCGCGTGCAGGGAGCCCACGTGCACGTGGTTGAGGCCGCGCTTGCCGCGCACGAACACCTCGTAGAGCGGCCAGTCGCCGGCCGCGCGGGGGGCGGTGCCCTCGGTGGTCACGGCGCCTCCTCTCCGGCGGCGCGGGCGGCGAAGGCCGCGGCGGCCTCGCGCACCCAGGCGCCGTCCTCGTGGGCGCGGCGGCGGTGCGCCAGCCGCTGGGCGTTGCAGGGGCCGTTGCCCGAGATGACCGCGCGCAGCTCCGCCCAGTCGGGCTCGCCGAAGTCGTAGGAGCCGCGCTCGGGGTTCCAGGCGAGGTCGGGGTCGGGCAGGGTGACCCCCAGCGCCTCGGCCTGGGGCACGGTCATGTCGACGAACCGCTGGCGCAGTTCGTCGTTGGTGTGGCGCTTGATTCCCCAGGCCATGGACTGCGCGGTGTTGGGGGAGTCGGTGTCGGGCGGGCCGAACATCATCAGCGAGGGCCACCAGAACCGGTTCACCGAGTCCTGGACCATGGCGCGCTGGGCGTCGGTGCCGCGCATCATCGTCATCAGGAGTTCGTAGCCCTGGCGCTGGTGGAAAGACTCCTCCTTGCAGATGCGGATCATGGCGCGGCTGTAGGGGCCGTAGGAACCGCGGCACAGCGGCACCTGGTTGCAGATGGCGGCGCCGTCGACCAGCCAGCCGATGGTGCCGACGTCGGCGTAGCTGAGGGTGGGGTAGTTGAAGATCGAGGAGTACTTCTGGGCGCCGGAGATCAGCCGCCGGGTGAGGTCGGCGCGGTCGGCGCCCAGGGTCTCGGCCGCCGAGTACAGGTAGAGCCCGTGCCCGGCCTCGTCCTGGACCTTGGCCAGCAGGATGGCCTTGCGCCGCAGCGAGGGCGCGCGCGAGATCCAGTTGCCCTCGGGCTGCATGCCGATGATCTCGGAGTGGGCGTGCTGGGCGATCTGGCGGATGAGGGTGCGGCGGTAGCCCTCGGGCATCCAGTCGCGCGGCTCGATCCGCTCCTGCGCGGCGACCACCGCCTCGAACCGCGCGTTCAGCTCCGCCTCGGCGGGTGCGGCCGGTGCCGTCATGGCCCCTCCCGGGGTGCGCGCCGGATCATTTACTGACCGATCGGTCTGTAATAGTGTGCACGATGCGGGGCCGGGGCGCAACGACGGGCGCCGGCAAGGGCGCATCGGGCTTGAGGGCGTGAGGGAAGGACTGCGGCCGTGGGCGCACTACTGGAGAGCTACGCGCAGGGCACCTGGTTCCGCGCGGCCGACGAGGGCCGGCCGCTCACCGACGCCGCCACCGGCGCGACGGTGGCCCGGCTGTCCAGCACCGGACTGGATGTCGCCGGCATGGTGGAGTACGGCCGCCGCGTGGGCGGCCCGGCGCTGCGCGCGCTCACCTTCCACGAGCGCGCCGCCGTCCTCAAGAGCCTGGCCAAGCACCTCACCGGGTTCACCGACGAGTTCCACGCGCTGTCCCACCGCACCGGCGCCACCGTGCGCGACAACGCCTTCGACGTCGACGGCGGGCTGGGCACCCTGTTCAGCTACGCCGGCCGGGGCGTGCGCGAACTCCCCAACGACACCGTCTACCTCGACGGCCCCACCGAGCGGCTGGGGCGCGGCGGCACGTTCGCCGGCCAGCACGTCTACACCTCCCGGCCCGGCGTCGCCGTGCAGATCAACGCCTTCAACTTCCCCGTGTGGGGCATGCTGGAGAAGTTCGCGCCGGCCTTCCTCGCCGGGCTGCCCACCATCGTCAAGCCCGCCGCGCCCACCGCCTACCTCACCGAGCGCGTGGTGCGGCGCGTCGTGGAGTCGGGCCTGCTGCCCGAGGGGTCGCTCCAACTGCTGGCCGGCGGCCCCGAGGGGCTGCTGGACCACCTCGGCCCCCAGGACACCGTCGCCTTCACCGGATCGGCCGCCACCGGGGCGCTGCTGCGCGCCCACCGCGCCGTGGTCTCGGGCGGGGTGCGGCTCCAGGTCGAGGCCGACTCCCTCAACTGCTCGGTGCTGGGCCCCGACGTCGCGCCCGAGGACCCCGAGTTCGCGCTCTACATCGACCAACTGGTCACCGAGATGACCGTCAAGGCCGGGCAGAAGTGCACCGCCATCCGCCGGGCGCTGGTGCCCGAGCACCGCGTCGAGGACGTCGTCGCGGCGGCGGCCGAGCGGCTGGCCGCCGTCGTGGTGGGCGACCCCGCCGACCCCGGCGTCGACATGGGGCCCCTGGCCGGCCACGACCAGCGCACCGAGGTGCGCGCGGCCGTGGCCGCCCTGCGCGCCGGCGCCGACACCGCCTACGGCGACCCCGACCGCGGCGCGCTCTCCGGTGCCGACCGCGAGCGCGGCGCGTTCGTGTCGCCCGTGCTGCTGCGCGCCCGCACCGGCGCCGCCCAACCCCACGACGTCGAGGCGTTCGGCCCCGTCAGCACGGTGATCGGCTACCGCACGGTGGAGGACGCCGTGGCCCTGGCCGCGCGCGGGCGCGGCAGCCTGGTGGGGTCGGTCGTCACCCGCGACCCGGCCGTGGCCCGCGCGGTGGTGCTGGGCTGCGCGCCCTGGCACGGCCGCATCCTGGTGCTGGACGGCGACTGCGCCGAGGAGTCCACCGGCCACGGCGCCCCGCTGCCGGTGCTGGTCCACGGCGGCCCCGGGCGCGCCGGCGGCGGCGAGGAGTTGGGCGGGGTGCGCGGGGTGCTGCACCACATGCAGCGCACCGCCGTGCAGGGCTCGCCCGACATGCTCACCGCCGTCACCGGCCGCTGGACCACCGGCTCGCGCCGCACGACCGGGCAGGAGCACCCCTTCCGCAAGAGCCTGGCGCGGCTGCGGATCGGCGACACCGTCTCCTCGGCGCCGCGCACGGTCACCCTCGACGACATCGCCCACTTCGCGGAGTTCACCGGCGACACCTTCTACGCCCACACCGACCCCGAGGCCGCGGCGGCCAACCCCCTCTTCGGCGGGATCGTCGCCCACGGCTACCTCGTGGTGTCGCTGGCCGCCGGGCTGTTCGTGGACCCCGCGCCGGGGCCGGTTCTGGCCAACTACGGCGTTGACAACCTCCGCTTCCGCACCCCGGTGAAGGCCGGCGACAGCATCGCGGTCCAGTTGACGGCCAAGCAGATCACCCCGCGCGCCGGCGCCGACTACGGCGAGGTCCGCTGGGACGCGGTCGTGCGCAACGGTGACGGCGACACCGTGGCGACCTACGATGTGCTCACCCTCGTCGCCAAGGAGGACCCGGCCGGGTGAGCGCCCGCGCGCCGCGCCCCGCCGACCCTCCGGGCCGCCGCCCGCCGGCCGCGTGAAGAACCGGTGAACTCCGCCGGTCCGGTCGGTACGGGCATGGACACCGGCGCCGCGGGGGCCGAGCATGGGGTCCCCCCGGACCCCGTCCCTCGGCCGGGCGCGACCCCCCACAGGTGAACAGGAGCGCGGAGACCCCCGATGCCGGTGAAGAAGAAGGCCGGTGCGGCCGACCGGACCGGACCGCGCATCCGGTGGTGGCTGGTGGGCGTGCTGGCCGGGGTGGGCGCGTGCGCCGGCGCGCTGGCCGTCCTGGGCGACATGGCGCCCAGCGCCCCCTTCCTCCTGGTGGGGGCCGCCGGCGCCCTCTCCGGGGTGCTGGGCACCGTCAACGAGCTGATCCGCATGCGCATGCTGGACCCGCCGGCCGAGCGGCTCCCGGCCGCGCCGCCTGTCCCGGCCGGCCCCGCCGAGCGGCTGGCCGAGCGCGACGACATGTCCTACGCCAGCCCCTACTTCGCCGGCCGCGCCGAGGTCATCGCCGCCGTCGAAGGCGACATCGAGGCGCACTTCGCGGGCGGCGCCGGCCCCACCGCCACCGACCCGCTGATCATCGCCGTCACCGGCGGGCGGGGGCTGGGCAAGAGCGAACTCGCCCTGCACCTGGTCCAGCGCCTGGAGCACCGGTTCGCCGACGGCTGGCTGGCCAAGGTCCTCAACGGCGGCCCCGAGCCGCCCGTGGAGGCCGGCGCCCGCCACCCCGGCCGGCGCGAGCAGCCGTTCGCGCCGCCGCGCCGCCGGCCCCGCCACCCCGAGAAGGTCCTGGCCGAGATGCTGCGCCTGGTCAACGAGCCCCCGCAGCGCGACGACCTCGACGTCAAGGCGCTGAGCGCGGCCTGGAAGGCGGCCACCCGCCGGCGCAGCCTGCTCGTGGTGCTCGACGACGCCAAGGACTTCGCGCAGGTCAGGCCGCTGCTGCCGGAAGGGCCGCGCAACGCCGTGGTGATCACCAGCAGCGACGCCCTCACCGAGGCCGGGCGGCACGGCGTGCGGCACTACCGCCGCTACCCGCTGGGGCCGCTCACCCCCGAGGAGGGCGCGGAGCTGCTGAGGAGCATCATCGGCGGGCGCGCGGCCGACCTCACCCCCGAGAGCCTGCGCGAGGTCGCCGAGCAGTGCCAGGGGCACCCGCTGTCCATCTCCTTCTGCGGCATGCGCATGCGCGGCCCCGACGGCTGGCGGCCCGAGCAACTGCTGGCCGAGTTGCGCAGCGACCGCAACACCGTGCTGCTGGGGCCGGCCGGGGTCACCGCGGCCTTCGCCGAGGCGTTCGGCGAGTGCGCCCCCGCCGAGCGGCTGCTGCTCAGCAGGTTCGCCCGCATCGGGCTCAGCAGCTACACCCCGTGGTCGGCCGCCGCCCTGCTGGGCACCGACACCGCCGCCGCCCGCGCGCTCCTGGACGGCCTGTGCGACCGCTACCTCCTCAAGCGGCTCAACGAGGAGGCCGACGGCCGGTTCCGCTACGCGCTGGACGCCGACGTCCGCACCATCCTCCAGGGCAACGACGCGCGGGCGCTGGGCGTGCCGCGCCCCGAGTTGCTGCGCTGGTCGGCGCCCGCCCTGACCCGCGCCATGGACCGGCTGCTGGCCGCCTACGCGTGGCTGGCCCAGGAGGCGGCGCGCGCCCGCGCGCCCCAGGAGTGGGGCTTCACCGAGCCGGACCTGCCGCCGGCCGCCGCCGCGCCGGAGTTGGGGCTGCGCGCGCCCGAGCGCCCCGACACCTGGTTCGAGTCCGAGCGGCAGAACCTGCGCGCGTGCCTGACCCTCGCCGAGAACCGGGGCGCCACCGCCCTGGCCTGGCGGCTGGCCCGCTCCATCGCCGCGCTGTGCCGGGGCGGCCGGGTGTACTGGCAGGACTGGGGCGAGACCCTGGAGCGCTGCTCCGCGCACGCCCTCACCCTCGGCGACCGGCTGGCCCAGGGGATCTCCCTGCTGGACCGGGCGGAGTTCGCCGGCAGCCAGGGCCGGCACACCGACGCCGTGGACGTCGCGCGCCAGGCCCGGCGCGCGTTCGCCGACGGCGACGTGCGCTGGCAGGCGCGCGCCGCCCGCGCCATCGGCGTCAACCTGTACCGGCGCGGCGACCGCGACGAGGGCGAGAGCGAACTGGTGTGGGCCGAGCGGGTGTTCGGCGAGTGCGGCGAGGGGCGCTGGCACGCCCGCACCCTGTGCAACCTGGGGGAGCTGTACCGGTTCCGCGGCGACTACGAGCGCGCCCACGCCCACCTCGTCGCCGCCCGCGCGGAGTCGGCGGCCAACGGCGACACCGACCAGTCGGCCAACGCCGGGCTGGTGCTGGGCGAGGTCCTGGGCCACCTCAAGCAGGACCTGCGGGCGTGGCTGGTGCTGCGCGACGTCCTGGACACCCTGGAGGCCACCGGCGGCGCCGACTGGTACCGCGCCCGCTGCCTGCGCACCATGGGCCGGCTGGACCCGATCCGGCTGCGCGACCAGTACGACGCCTGCGACCTGCTGCTCGACCCCGAGGCCGAAGCGGCGCGCGCGGCGCACTGGCTCCGGTACTTCGAGCGGCGCACGCTGGGCCGGCCGGTGTCGGAGCGGGAGGCGGCCGAGCGGGCGCGGCAGTGGAGCGAGAGCCTGCACGCGGACGCGCGGCGCTGCCTGGGCGAGGAGAACTGGCCGGTCTACGTCCGCACGTCCGGCGGGCGCCCCCGGTGGTCCACGTCCCCGGCGGCCCGCCGCCTCGCCCGGGACCGGGCCGAGTGGAGCCACGAGGCCGCCGTCGCCCGCGTGGAGGAGGCCGACGACCTGCTGCGCCGTGCGGGCGACGAGTGGGGGAGCCACCGCACCCGGCTCATCCTGGGCGAGCTGGTGATGAAGACGGACGGGGACCGGGGCGGGGAGGTCATGGAGGCGGCGGCCGAGGGGTTCGCCGCCCTGGAGGACTGGTGGTGGCACGCGCGGGCGCTGCGCCACACGGCCCAGGAGCTGTTCGCCATCAGGCGCACAGCGGAGGCCCGGGAGAAGGCGGAGCGCGCCAAGGTGGGTTACGAGCGGTTGAGCAACCTGTCGGGGCTGCTGCGCACCCAGATCCTGCTCGGCAAGATCCTCAGCCAGGCCGGTGACAACCGCGCCGCCCGGGAGGAGTTGGGCTCCGCCCTGGAACGGGCGCGGGAGGGCAGCGCCAAGAACATCGTCCACCGCGCGCTGCTGGAGGAGGTGGAGCACGTCCACACCACCCTGGTGGGCGAGGACCCCCGCCGCAGCCTGCGCGGAGTCGGCGAGACGGAGGCTTAGCCGGCGGGAGGTCGGTTGCGGGGTGGGTGGTCGGTCGGGGGCGACGAGGGGAGTGCGGCCGGGTGTGGTGCCGGGCGCGCGACCACGGTGCCGCAGGAACCCCGAGGAGACCAGAGCGCTCACCATGCGCCGCCGTCGCCCCCTCTTTGCTCGCCTCAACCGCTGGCGTGTGAATCCGATGACCGCCGCCGCGCCACCCGTCGCGGTCGCCGCCGTCATCCACCTCACCCCTCGGCGGGCGGCACTCGTCACCCTCCAGCTCCATCGCATCCCGCACTGGCTGTGCGCCCCGCCCTGCGCAGGGGCTCCCCACACGTGGCTGACCGAGGGGTCAGGTCGGCAGGGTGGGGTCGGAGAAGCGCAGCAGCGCGCCGAGGCCGTCCTCCAGACGCAGCTTCTCCTCCGGTACGAACACCAACTGGGCGCCGGTCTGGGCGGCGGCGCGGATCAGGACGGGGGCGGCGTCCTCCTCCAGGACCTCCTCCGCGCCCAGGTCGATGACCTCGCGCTCGGAGAGCGCGATCCGCGCGCCCTCGGGGTCGCTCCACAGCCGTTCGCCGCGCAGGTCGGTGTCGGCCGACCACAGCAGCGTGTCGACCTGGCCGCGCTGGAGGGCGGCCGTGACCGCCTCCAGCCCTTCGGTGACGCGGTCGCCGGTGCCCCGGCCCTCCAGGAAGGCGTCCACCACCGAGCGCCGCCGCTCGTCGGTGTGCTCCTCCAAAATCCGGTCCAGCTCCCGCTCGAAGTTGGCGTTGTCGGCGCCCGAGGCGCGGCTGCCGGACTCGGTCTCCACCGTGCGGGCGCGTGTCGCCTCGGGCAGGTTGTCGACCAGGTCGCGCACCACGCCGGGCTCGCCCGCGACGACGACCACCTCGGCCCCGTCGCGCTGGGCGCACTCGTGCACCGCCGACGCCACCTGGCGCGTGTTCTTGAGGACCTGCTCCTCCACCGCGCGCTGCATCTGCTTGTGCTTCCAGCCGCCCCCGGGCACCTTGTGGGTGGGGTGGTCCTCGCCCTCGACGCGGTCTGTGCGGCGCGTCCCCGACGCGGACACCGACAGCACGTCGGCGCCGATACTGTCCACCAGCACGGCCACGTGAGGGACCCGCCGGCCGCGGTTGCGCAGGTAGGGAAGGGGGTCGGGCAGCGGGCCGACGCGCACGGCGCGCTCCTGGGGCGGCGCCGCCACCAGCGCGTCGAACGTCACCTCGCCCCCGGCGGCGAAGACGATCTGGCCCCGCGCACCCGAGGCGCCGTCGGTGCGGCCGACGACGCCGTCCAGCGCGCGCAGCGTGTCCTCATCGGCGCCCTGGGAACCCAGTTCGGCGCGCGCCTCGCGCCAGCGCAGGCCGAGGGCGTGCTCGGCGTCGGCGCTGTCGCGTGAGACGTCGATGTAGACGGACGCGACTGGAGAGGAGACCCGGTAAGCCTTCTGTAGAAACGCCAGATCCATGGGTGCGGGCTCCTTCCGGTTCACTCCGGCCGTGTCCGGCCGGAGGGCTGGGCGGCGCCCGGCGGCGCGGCGGACCGGGGGCGGCCCTCGCGCCGGGAGTCCGGGACGCCGCGTGGACTCCTGGGAAGGGCGGCTACCACAGGGGCGCACGGTTAATCACGCGGAGCGACGGGAACCGCCGCCGGGCGCCCAGCCGAGCGCCGCCGTCCGTCCTCTCCGAGCGCCCCGCCGGGCGGCGGACGCGGGCGGTGCGCGCCGCGTCCGGGCTGCCGCCGTCAGGCCGAGGAGGGGTCGCCGGCGTGGTCGGTGTAGGCGCGCGGCACCAGGAACCGCCAGGCCCGCGGCCGGATGCGCCAGGTGCGCGCGGTGATGTCGTCGGTGAGTTCGCCGTCGTCGCTGGCCGAGCACGCCTCGCCGCTGACGCTGACCTGCCGCACCTGGCGGTAGTGCACGTCGACCTCCAGGGGATGGGTGCCCCGGTGCAGCCGCACGGCGTGGACGGCGCGCTTGGTGAACCCGCGCGAGCGCGAGACCACGAGGCTGATCATGCCGTCGTCGGGCAGGGCGTCGGGGGCGAAGCGGGCGGCGCCGCCGCCGATGAACTTGCCGTTGCCCAGGCCCACCATGAGCACCTTGTGGTTGGTGTCGATGATGATCTCGCCGTCGGCTTCGACGCGCAGCCGGTAGCCGCGCGCGGCGAACCCGGCGATCGCGCCGCCCACGGGGAAGCTCGCCGGCCCCAGGAGCCGCTTCCAGCGGGAGGCGGCGCGGGTGCTGTCGGCGCCCACGCCCAGGTGGACGGCGTTGACGGTGATGCCGCCGGTGTCGTCCTCGATCAGGTCGAGGGGGCGCACCACGGCGTCGCGCAGGGCGGCGCCGGCCTCGGCGGGCTCCAGCGGCATGCGGATGGTGCGCGCGAAGTCGTTGCCCGTGCCCATGGGGATGAGCCCGGCGGTGCGCTCGCCCAGTTCGCCGCGCCGGTGCAGGGCGTTGGCGAGCGCGTGCAGGCTGCCGTCGCCGCCGGCGGTGACGACGGTGTCGTGGCCGCGGTCGAGGACGGCGTCCAGTTCATCGGGCGAGGACACCCAGGCCAGTTCGGCGCCGCCCAGTTGCGCGACGGCCTCCTGGAGGCGGTCGGCCTGGGCGCTGCCGGCCTCGCTGTTGGTGATGATGAGGATGGCACCGCTCCGTTCGCTTGACGCGCCCGCGGCTGTCCGAGGCGCGCTTCCTCACGCAACCTATTCAATCCGACCGGACGCGCGGACGGCACGCCCGGACCGCCCGGTGCCGAGGGCCGGGCTCCGGGCTCTGCCGGAGCCGCCCGTGACCCGGGCGAGGTTTGCCGCCCGTGAATCCTGAAACCAGTGCGGTATGAGGCGAAAGGCGGTAAACCACCGCGAAGGCACCGTCGGAGGACGCCGCGACGGTGACGCCAACCGGCCACCGCCGGCAGTCGGCCCGGCGACGGCCACCGAACGCGGCGGTGCCGGTGCCGGTGCGGGGCCCGAACCCGATGCCCTCGCGAGAACCGCCCAACCCGGCGGCGCCGCGATGGGCGCCGACTCCGGTGTGGCCGCGTCCGTGACCGCCTGCCTGCGGGACTTCTTCGCCGAGCGCTCGGCCGACGCCCGCGCCGCCGGTGCGGCGGAGTTCGCCGACGAGGTCGTGCGGCGCCTCGCCGACTTCACGCTCTCCGGCGGCAAGCGGCTGCGGCCCGCCTTCGCGTGGTGGGGCTGGCGCGCGGCCGGGGGACCGGCCGACGGCCCCCGGGCGCGGGCGGCGCTGCGCGCGGGGGCGGCCCTGGAACTGCTGCACGCCTGCGCGCTGGTCCAGGACGACGTCATGGACGGCTCGGCGCTGCGGCGCGGCCGCCCGGCGCTGCACGTCGCACTCGCACGGGAGCACGCCGAGCGCGGGTGGGCCGGCCGGGCGGAGCGCTACGGCGAGTCGGTGGCCGTGCTGGCCGGCGACCTCGCGCTGGCGTGGGCCGAGGACCTGTTCACCGAGGCCGCCGCCGCGCTGGGCGCGGGCAGCGCGGCCCGCGAACCGTGGCGGCACGTGCGCAGCGAACTCATCGCGGGCCAGTTCCTGGACCTGCGCGCCCAGGCGGGCGGCGACGCCGAGCCGGACACCGCCCTGCGCGTGGACCGGCTCAAGACCGCCGCCTACAGCGTGGAGCGCCCGCTGCACCTGGGCGCCGCCCTGGCCGGGGCCGACGACGCCCTGGTGAGGGCGCTGCGCGGGTACGGCACCGCGATCGGCACCGCGTTCCAGTTGCGCGACGACCTCCTCGGCGTCTACGGCGACCCCGCCGCGACGGGCAAGCCCGTGGGCGATGACATCCGCGAGGGCAAGCCCACCCTGCTGTGGGCGGTCGGCCTGCGCCGCGCGCGCGAACGCGGCGGCGCGGCGGAGTCGGCCCTGCGGGAGGCCGCGGGCGACCCGGCGCTCACCGAGGCCCGGGTGCGCGACCTCGGCGCCCTGCTGACCGACCTCGGCGCCCGCGCCGAGGTGGAGGCCCGCATCGCGCACACGGTGCGCACCGGCCTGGCGCACCTGGGCAAGGCCCGTGTCCCCGCCGCAGCCCGCGCCGCCCTGGAGGCCATGGCCGCCCAAGCGGCCGACCGCCCCGCCTGACCGCGCGTCCAGCACACCTCACCGCCCGCCGGCGCACACCCGCCCACACCCGCGCCCGTCGACCAAGGGCGCCCGCATTCGCCTGGCCGCGTTTTTCCGGGACGGTTCGTGGTGGCCTGCCTCGGCCCGCCCCAGGGCGCTTCACCGCAGCCCAGGGCACGCCACCTCGCGGTCGTCGGGCTGCCCGCGCCTTCCGGGGCGCCCGGGTCCGGCGGGGATGGGTGCCCCTGCCGTCCGCGTCGGCTGTCCGTCATCGGGCGGTCCCCCAGCCGTTTCGGGGGCGCTCGGTGGGAAAGCGGCGCTACCACTGCATACCGCCGCGAAGCGGTGTGGTGCGGGTGGAACCCGTGCGATCACGGCAGGCGCGGGTAGAGGTTCCGCGCGAACCGGGTCGTGTGGCGGCACTCCGCCGCCGCCCGCCCGTCCCCCCGGAGGGAAGGTGAACCCATGGCAGCGCGGTCCCGCCCGCTGCGTACCGTGGCCGGTCCCACCGACCACGTCGTCGTCGTGGGCGCGGGCGTGGCCGGCCTCTCGGCGGCCCTGCACCTGCTGGGCGCCGGCCGGGAGGTGACCGTCCTGGAGCGCGATCCCCACCCCGGCGGCCGCGCCGGGCGGCTGGACGTCGACGGGTTCCGGCTGGACACCGGTCCCACCGTGCTCACCATGCCCGAGCTGGTCGACGAGGCGCTGGCCGCCGTGGGGGACTCCCTGGAGGAGCGCCTGGAGTTGACCCGCCTCGAACCCGCCTACCGGGGCCTGTTCGCCGACGGCTCCCGCATCGACGTCCACACCGGCGCCGAGGCCATGGCCGCCGAGGTCCGCCGCGTCGCCGGCCCCGCCGAGGCGGCCGGCTACCTGCGGCTGCGCGCCTGGCTGGCGGAGCTGTACCGGCTCCAGATGCGCCGGTTCATCGACGCCAACTTCGACTCGCCCCTGGACCTGCTCTGCCCCGAACTGGCCCGCCTCGCCGCCATCGGGGGCTTCGGCCGGCTCGCCCCGGCCGTGGGCCGCTTCCTCACCGACGACCGGCTGCGCCGCCTCTTCACCTTCCAGGCCCTCTACGCCGGGGTGCCGCCCCAGCGGGCACTGGCCGCCTACGCCGTCATCGCCTACATGGACACCGTCGCGGGCGTGTACTTCCCCAAGGGCGGCGTGCGCCGCCTGGGCGAGGCCATGGCCGCCTCGGTGGCCAAAGCCGGCGGCACGCTGCGCTACGACACCGCCGTGCGGCGCCTGGAGCGCCGGGACGACCGGGTGACCGCCGCCGTCACCGCCGACGGCGCCCGGGTGTCCTGCGACGCCGTCGTGCTGACCGTCGACCTGCCGCTGGCCTACCGGCTGCTGGGCCGCACGCCCTGGCGGCCCGTGCCGCTGCGCTTCTCGCCTTCGGCCGTGGTCCTGCACGCCGGGACCGACCGCACCTGGCCCGACCTGGGCCACCACACCGTCTCGTTCGGCGCGGCCTGGCGGCGCACCTTCACCGAGATCATGCGCGAGGGCCGCCCGATGTCCGATCCGTCCCTGCTCATCACCCGCCCCACCGCCACCGACCCCGGCCTGGCCCCGCCCGGCCGCCACCTGCTGTCGGTGCTGGCGCCCTGCCCCAACCTGCGCACCGGACCCGCCGACTGGCGGCGCCTCGGCCCGGCCTACCGCGACCACCTGGTGGACGTCCTGGAGCGGCGGGGCCTCACCGGGTTCGGCTCCGCCGTCGTCGCCGAGCACCTCATCACCCCCGAGGACTGGTCGCGGCGCGGCATGGCCTTCGGCACCCCCTTCGCCACCGCGCACACCTTCGCCCAGACCGGACCGTTCCGGCCGCGCAACCTCGTGGCGGGCACCGCCAACGCCGTGCTCGCCGGCTGCGGCACCACCCCCGGCGTGGGCCTGCCCACCGCCGTGGTGTCGGGCAAGCTCGCCGCCGCCCGCATCGCCGGAGCGGCGGCCGTGGCCGGGGGAGGGGGCCGCCGGTGAGCACCGCCTCCGAACTCGACGCCGCCCGCATCACCGACCCGGCGCTGCGCGCGGCCTACGCCCGGTGCCGGGCGCTGCACGCCCGCCACGGGCGCACCTACTACCTGGCCACCCGCGTGCTGCCGCCCGAGCGCCGGCCCTCCGTGCACGCCCTCTACGGGTTCGCCCGCTGGGTGGACGACGTGGTGGACGACCTCGGCGCGGAGGCCGCCACCGCCGAGCGGCGGGCGCGCATCGACGCCGTCGAGGCCGACCTGCGCGCCGCGCTCGCCGGCGGCGCCGCCCGCCACCCCGTCATCGCCGCCCTCGCCCACACCGCCCGCCGCCACGCGATCCCCTCGGGGCACTTCACCGCCTTCATGGCGTCCATGCGCGCCGACCTCACCGTCGACCACTACGCCACCTACGCCGACCTGCGCGGCTACATGTACGGGTCCGCGCAGGTCATCGGGTTGCAGATGGTGCCGGTCCTGGGCACCGTGGTGCCGCCCGAGCGGGCCGCGCCGCACGCCGCCGCCCTGGGCGAGGCGTTCCAGCTCACCAACTTCCTGCGCGACGTCGCCGAAGACCTCGACCGGGGCCGGGTCTACCTGCCCGCCGACGTGCTGGCCGCCCACGGCGCCGACCGCGACCTGCTGGCGCACTGCCGCCGCACCGGCACCCAGGACCCGCGCGTGCGCGCGGCCCTGGCGGAGATGGCGCGCCTCAACCGGGGCGTCTACCGCATCGCCGAACCCGGCTGCGCGATGCTCGACCCGGTGGCGCGGCCCTGCATCGCGACCGCGCTCCGGCTCTACCGGGGGATCCTCGACGAGATCGAGGCCGCCGACTACGACGTGTGGACCCGCCGCCACCGCGTCCCCACGGCGCGGCGGCTGCGTGTGGCGGTGCCGGCCCTGGGCCGGGCGGCGGTGGCGCGGGCTGCGGCACGACTCCGCCGGGCCGGTGGGGTGGGTGCCGGTGCGGGGTCCTGGCCGGTGCCCGCCCCGCGCACCGCCCCCGACGAAGCGGCGACGCACGAGCGCGTCGGTCGGCTCCCGAACGCGGCGACCCACCGCCCGCCCGCGCCGGACTGTCGCCCCACGTCAGCAGGGCGCCCCGAGCCCGCGCCGAACCCCGGCGGCCTGCGGAGCGCTGCCGGCGCCGCCGGCCCCGCTGACCCCGCTGTTCGCGCTGATCGTGCCCGCCCTGCCGACCGCGCCGGTCCTGCCGGCGTCGCCGACCGCGATGAGTCTCCGACCGTGAAGGAGCCGCCGGAATGACCCTCGACCCCGCGCCGGGGCGCTTCGCCCTGCGCCGTCTGCCGCGTTCGCTGATGCGGCCGCGCGCCTCCACCTGGCGCGAGGCCGCTCCCGGCGTGATCGGTGCCGCGCTCAAGCGGGCGCAGGCCCGGCCCTCGGGCAACTGGTATGTGCTGGCCGCCAGCGCCGAGGTGCGTCCCGGTCGGCCCTTCGGCCGGGTCATCGCCGGGACCGAGATCGTGGCCTGGCGCGGCGCCGACGGTGGGCTGCACGCCGCGCCCGGTGCCTGCCCGCACCTGGGCGCGCCGCTGTGCCGGGGCGGGGTCGCGGACGGCCGCCTGGTCTGCCGCTGGCACGGGCTGTCGCTGGGCGGCGAGGGTTTCCCCGGGTGGACGCCGTTCCCCGCCCACGACGACGGCGTCTTGGCCTGGGTCCGACTGGACGAGGTCGGCGGCGAGGAGCCCCTGCCGCGCCCGGTGATCGGCCCGCGCCCGGCCGGCCCCAACGTGATCGCGGCGGTGGAGAGCACGGCGGGCGCCTGCGAGGCCGAGGACGTCGTGGCCAACCGGCTCGACCCCTGGCACGGCTCCTGGTTCCACCCCTACTCGTTCGTGGGGCTGCGGGTGACCGAAACCCCGACCGGTCCCGACCCCGACCCCGACCGGTTCGTCGCCGAGGTCGCGTTCAAGGTCGCCGGCAGGTGGGGGGTGCCGGTGCGGGCCGCGTTCGAGTGCCCCGAGCCGCGCACCGTGGTCATGCGGATCATCGAGGGCGAAGGGGAGGGCAGCGTGGTCGAGACCCACGCCAGCCCGCTCGGCGTGCGCGCCGGCATCGCCCGCACCGCCGTCATCGAAGCCGCCATCGCCGCCTCCGACCGCACCGGGTTCGCCCTGGCCCGCCGTACCGCACCGCTGGTCCGCCCCTTCATGCGCCTGGCCGCCCGCCGCCTGTGGCGCGACGACCTGGCCTACGCCGAACGCCGCTACCTGCTGCGCACCACCGGCCGCTGGCCCGGCTAGCGCGCCCCACCGCCAACTGGAGTCGGCGCCCGCCGGCGGCTGGGCCGTTCCGCGCGGGCGGGGGGTCGGGGCCGACGGCCACGGCTCCGCCGGCCAGGGCGTCCGGACCTACAATGGCGCGATGGAGGCCCGCGCCATGCCGACCGCCGAGGTCCGCCTCTCCCGGGAACTCGTGCGGGCGCTGCTGTCCGACCAGCACCCCGACCTGGCCGATCTCGGCATCGAGGTCCTGGCGCACGGCTGGGACAACCTGGTCTGCCGGCTCGGCCGCGACCACGTGGTGCGCCTTCCCCGGCGTGCCGCCTCCGCCGGACTCGTGGTGAACGAGCAGCGCTGGCTGCCCGGGATCGCCCCGCACCTTCCGCTGCCCGTGCCCGTCCCCGCGCGCACCGGCCGGCCGGGCCGGGGCTACCCCTGGGCGTGGAGCGTGCTGCCGTTCCTGCCCGGGGAGATCGCGGCCCGTACGCCGCCGGCGGACCCGGGGGAAGCCGCGCGCTCCCTCGGCCGTTTCCTGGCGGCCCTGCACCAGCCCGCGCCTGCTGACGCGCCCCTCAACCCGGTACGGGGGATTCCCCTCTCGGGCCGAGCGGCCGGGGTAACGGCCCAGTTGGAGCATGTGGCGGACCCACACGCACGGGAGGCCGCCCGGCGGGCATGGGAGAGGGCCGCCGCCGCACCCGGGTGGGACGGCCCTCCGGTGTGGCTGCACGGCGACCTGCACCCCGCCAACATCCTGGTCGAACGCGGCAGGGTCGGTGCCGTGATCGACTTCGGCGACATCACCGCCGGTGATCCCGCCACCGACCTGGCCGTGGCCTGGATGCTCCTGCCCAGGGCAGGCCGCGAAGAGCTGCGCTCAGCCTACGGCCGCGCCGACGGCGCCACATGGGCGCGGGCGCGGGGATGGGCGCTCGCGCTCGCCCTGGCCTTCCTGTCCCGCTCCGCCGACAACCCCCTGATGGCCCGGATCGGCGACCGCACGCTGCGCGCGGTGGTGGACGACAGTCCGGCGGAGCCTCCGCGAGACCGTTGACGGGGGTCGGGCGGCCTCGCGGCGGCCACCGGCCGCCTGCCACGGCGGCGTGGCGGGGGAGCGGCCGGTGGGTGGTCGCCCGTTCGGGCGGTGATCGGCCCGCGCGCCGGTGGTCGGTGAGGGTGACGGGGCGGCGACCGCGTCACGGGCCGCCGAGACGCGGATTCTCCTCACCCGTCGTTCCGCCGCTCCGCCCCCGATCGTGCCCAGCGGGCGTAGGCGCGGGCCGGGGCCAGGCGGCCGCGGCGGGGGACCGTCCACACCGGGTGGCCGGGCAGGCCCCAGCCGGCCAGGAGGGTGTTGGCCGCCAGAAAGCCGCTGGTGGCGGCGCGTTCCATCAGGGCGACGGGGAGGTCCACCCGCACGTGGTCGCCCGCCACCGCGATGCCCGGATCGGGGGTGCGCACGGTCGCGCGTTCGGTGAAGCCGCCCGGCGGGAACAGCGGGCAGTCGGCGCGCAGTTCGTGACGCTCGTCCACCACCCCCGCGCGGGCCGTCTCGGGGTAGACCCGGTGCAGTTGGGCGAGCAGCCGCGCGCGCTCGGCGCGCTCGTCGCTGCCCGCGGGCAGCGCGTAGGCGTGCAGTTCCACCACCGACCCGCCGGTGCGCGCCGCCCACGCCGCCGCCTCGTCCTCGAAGCGGTCCAACACACTGACGTTGTCCAGTGTGGGAAACCCGGCGGTGCCCAGGAACCCGGGCCGCGACGGGGCGACCGGGCGGTCCAGCCACAGCCGCGACACCAGGAACGGCGGCGCGCTCGGCAGCCGCTTGAGCCGGCCCAGCCACGCCGGGTCGGCGCCCTCCATCCGCTCGGCCAGGGCGCGCAGCCCCGCGACGTCGGCGGCCAGCACCACCGCGTCGCAGGCGTGCCGCTCGCCCGCCGCCCACACCGCGAACCGGGGGCCGGCCCCCGAGGCGGGGGACTCCGCCGCGATCCCCTCCACCCGCGCGCCGGTGCGCACCCAAACGCCCAGCCCTCGCAGACGGTCGGCCAGCGGGTCCCACAGCGCCCGGGGGAACGGCGCGCGCGGGACGTCGAACAGCAGCCCCTCGGCCGAGCCCAGGAAGTAGATGTGGAACATCACCGCCAGTTCGGCGGCCGACAGGTGCCGGGGGTCGGCGAAGAAGCTGCGCGAGAACACCTCGAAGGCCAAGTGCCGGGCGCTGGCCGGAAACCGCACCGCCTCCAGCAGGTCGGGCGCCGCCACCCGGTCCAGGCGCGCGTAGACCCCCGGCACGTCCACGTCCAGCAGTTGCGCGGCGGCGGCGGTGTTCACCCGCGCCAGCTCGCGCACCGGGAAGCTGGGGCTGCGCGCCGCCAGCGCGAACGCGTTCCACGGCGGTGCGGGCGGCAGCCCGGTGAACCCGTCGCGGGCGCCGCCGGCGTGCACCAGCGGGTAGTCGGGGAGCGGCGCGAGCGCGTCCAGGCCTGGGTCGGCGCGCCGCAGCAGCGCCCGCAGGTTGTAGTACTGCCGGAAGAACGCGTGGAAGCCGCGCGACATGGTCACCCGCGACCCGTCGCGCAGGGTCGTGGGCCAGCCGCGCAGCCGCCCGCCCACCTGCTCCTCGCGCTCCAGCACGGTGACCGCCACGCCCCGCTCGGCCAGCGCCGCGGCCGCCGCCAGCCCCGCGATGCCGCCGCCGACCACGACCGCGCGCGGGGGCCGGCCCGAGGGCGGGGCGCCGCGCGGCGGAGCGGGGGAGACGACCTCGGCGCGGGGGTCGCGGCCCGGGCGCCTCACGCCCCGCCCCCGCCGCCGGCCCGTTCGCCGACTCCTCCGCCGGCCCGGCCGCCGCCCGGGTCGGCGGGCGCCCGCGCGGTGACGGTGTGGGTGATGCCGCGCTGCCAGCCCGGCATCGCGTGGGCGCGCACGTCGGCGAACCCGGCCGCGCCCACCCGCGCCCGCAGTTGCGCCAGGCCGTCGAACTCCAGGACGCTGCGCCACAGGTAGCGGTACAGGTCGGCCCGGCCGGTCACCAGCCGGCCCAGGGGGATGATCACCCCCCAGCTCACCAGGGTCCACACCGCCCGCGCGGCGGCGGAGTCGGCCACGGAGTACTCGTGCAGGGCGAGCCGCCCGCCCGGCTGCAGCAGCGCCCGCACGGCCCCCAGCGCGGCGTCGGGGTCGGGGCAGTTGCGCAGCAGGTAGGCCGCGAAGACGGCGTCGACCGGGCCGCCGAGGTCGCGCGGCGCCAGCTCCTCGGCCCGCGCGTGCACGAACCGCACCCGCTCGGGCCAGGGCTTGGCGCGCGCGGCGGCGAGCATGCCCGCCGAGGCGTCCACCCCGATCACGGTCGCGCCGGGCAGCACGGCGGCCAGCGCCGCCGTGGAGGCCCCGGTGCCGCAGCCCAGGTCGAGCACGCGCACCCCCGGCCCCGGGGCGGCGCCCAGGCGCCGGGCGGAGGCGCGCAGGTCGCGGTGGTAGCCGGGGTTGGCGCCCACCAGGCGGTCGTAGCCGGCGGCCGCGCGGTCGAACTCGGCGGTGACCGCACCCGCCTTCATGGCCTGAACCGAGTCCGGCATCGCGCCTCCTGAGTCGCCCGGCCGCCGCACCGCGCGGCGGTCCGCCCTCCCGGCACTACCCCCGGCGACGGCCGACCCGACACAGCACCGCGCGGCGGACCGCCGCCGTGCGCTGGGGCCCGGCCGCGTGCCATGCTGGCGCCATGAGCCGGTTCGATGTGGCCGTGGTGGGCGCCGGGGCGGCTGGGCTGTCTCTTACCCACCGCCTGGCGGCGCTGAACCGCGCAGGCCGCCGGTGGCGGATCGCGCTGGTCGAACCGCCGCCGGGGCCGGCGCGCCCGCCCGAGCGCACCTGGTGCTACTGGGAGCGCGGGCCGGGCCGCTGGGACGCCGTGCTGGCCGCGCGCTGGGAGCGGCTGGCGGTGGTCGGCGCCGACGGCCGGCGCCGCGCGGCCCACGCCGCGCCCTACAGCTACAAGATGCTGCGCTCGAGCGACTTCACCGAGCACGTGGCGGCCACGGCCGTGGAGGGCGTCACCGTCCTGCGGGCGACGGTGGCCGAGGTCGCCGACGGCGCCGAGCGCGCGGTGGTGCGCGGCGTGGACGCCTCGGGCGCGCCGGTGGAGGTCGCGGCCCAGTGGGTGTTCGACTCCCGCCCGGCCCCGCCGCCGCCCGGGCGCACCGCGCTCCTCCAGCACTTCCGGGGCTGGTTCGTGCGCACCCCGCGCGACGCCTTCGACCCCTCCGGCGCGGTGCTGATGGACCTGCGCACGCCCCAGCCCGCGCGCGGCGTCTCCTTCGGCTACGTGCTGCCGCTGTCGCCCCGCGACGCCCTGGTGGAGTACACCGAGTTCACCCGGCAGGCGCTGGACACCCCCGCCTACGAGGCCGCGCTGGCGGACTACACCGGCCGCGTGCTGGGCCTGGGGGAGTTGGAGGTGACGGCCGCCGAGCAGGGGGCCATCCCCATGACCGACGCGCGCTTCCCCACGCGCGCCGGGCGCCGGGTGTTCCGCATCGGCGCGGCCGGGGGCGCCACCCGGCCAGCCACCGGCTACACCTTCAGCGGGATCCAGCGCCAGGCGGCGGCCGTGGCGCGGGCGCTGGAGCGCGGCGCCGTGCCCGTGCCGCCGACACCGCACCGGTGCCGCCACCTGGCCATGGACGCGGTGCTGCTGCGCGCCCTGGACACCGGCCGGGTGCACGGCGCGGAGTTCTTCACCCGGCTGTTCGAGCGCACCCCGCTGCCGCACGTGCTGGACTTCCTCGACGGCCCCGGGCACCCGGTGCGCGAACTCGCGATCGGCCTGCGCGCCCCGGTGGGGCCGATGGCGCTGACCGCCGCCGAGTGCGCGCTGCGCCCGAGGCCCCGCGCCCGCCGGGACTGACCAGGGGCGCCCGTCCGGGCACGGGCGCGTCCCGATGCCGCAGGGTGCCGTCCGGTGGCACCCGGCGCCGAGAGGCCGCGCCGGGTCCGCGGCCGGGGCCGGGGCTCGCCTGCGCGGCCCCGGGCCGGTACATTCCAGTGAACGATTCGAGTGCCCCCGCCCGCCGCGCCGCCGGCCGGCCGGGACGGGCGGCCGAACCGGGGGAGGGGTCCACGGTGCGCGGACGCGGCGGACAGGTGCTGGCGGCCAATCTGCGTGTCCTGCGCGAAATGGCGGGGATCTCGCTGTCGGAGCTGGCCCGCGGATCGGGGATCGCCAAGGGCACCCTGTCGCAACTGGAGTCGGGCGCGGGCAACCCCACCCTGGAGACCGTGTTCAGTCTGTCGAACGCTCTGGGCGTGCCGGTGTCGTCGCTGCTGACCGAGCGCCCCGACCCCGACGTCGTGCTCGTGCGGGCCGAGGAGGTCGAGGTCTTCAGCGGCGACGCCGTGGACCTGCGGATGCTGCGCCGCCTCGACCTCACCGAGGGCACCATCGAACTCTACGACCAGCGCTTCCGCCCCGGGCGGCCGCAGTACTCCGACGGCCATCCCGGCCGCGAGCACCACATCGTCACCTCGGGCGTGCTGCGGCTGGGGCCGCCCGACGACCCCTACGAACTGGGGCCGGGCGACTACGTGTGCTTCTCCGCCGAGCACCCGCACTTCTACGAGGCGGTCGGCCCCGAGCCGGTGGCCTCCACCCTGCTCCTCCAGTACTCCGACGACGCCCCCGACGTCCCCTCGCCCGCCGCGCGCGCCTGCTCGGTGCCCGGCCGCCGGCGCCGGGCCTGATCCGGCCGGGCGCGGCGGCCCCGGCGGCCCCGACCGCCGTATTGGCCGCGCCTCCCGCCCGTTTTCGTTCATCGCGGCGAACGCCTGTAGGGCGTTGCGGCCGTGTTCCGGGCAAGTAAAACCTGAACACCTGGGGAAACTTGCCACCAATCGGGCATTGACGTGAGCCACGTCGCATGATTAGCCTCTCATCGTTCGCTTTAATGAACGCCTTCTGATGAGGGGTGGTGTGCCATGCCGGGGAGTCCCGACGTCGTCGTGGTCGGCGCGGGCGTCGTCGGCGCCGCGTGCGCCGAGGCGCTGAGCGCGGCCGGCCGCCGCGTCGTGGTGGTCGACCGGGGCGCCCCCGCCTCGGGCACCACCGGCGCGGGCGAGGGCAACGTCCTGGTCTCCGACAAGGAGCCCGGCCCCGAACTCCGGCTCGCCCAGGTGTCGCGCGAGCTGTGGCCCGACCTGCTGGCCGGCCTGCGCGAGGAGATCGGCCCGAGCGCCGCCGAGGCCGAGTGGGACCCCAAGGGCGGCCTGGTGGCCGCCCTCGGCGACGCCGACGCCGAGGCGCTGGCCGCCTTCGCCGCCACCCAGCGCGACCAGGGCGTGCGCGCCGAGGACATCACCCCCCGGCGGGCCCGCGAACTGGAGCCCCACCTGACCCCGCGCGTCTCCGGCGCCGTCCTTTACCCCGACGACGCCCAACTCCAGCCGGTGCTCGCCGCCACCGCGCTGCTGGCGGCCGTGCGCGCCCGCGGCGGCGAGGTCCGCGCCCACACCGCCGCGCTGGGCGTGCGCCGCGACCGCTCCGGCGCCGTCGCCGCGCTGGCCACCAGCGCCGGCGACATCCCCTGCGGCGCGGTCGTCAACGCCTGCGGCCCCTGGTCGGGCGCCTTCGCCGAGGCCGCCGGCGTCGCCCTGGACATCCGCCCCCGGCGCGGCGTCGTGCTGGTCACCGCGCCCCTGCCGCCGGGCACCGTGCGCCGCAAGGTCTACGACGCCGACTACGTGGGCGCCGTCGGCAGCGACGACGCCGACCTCCAGACCTCCACCGTCGTGGAGTCCACCGCCGCCGGGACCGTCCTCATCGGCTCCAGCCGCGAGCGCGTCGGGTTCGACGACACCATGCGCGTCCACGTGCTGCGCGCCATCGCCCGCAAGGCCGCCGCCCTGTTCCCGGTGCTGGAGCGGGTGCCCGTCATGCGCGCCTACGGCGGGTTCCGCCCCTACGCCCCCGACCACCTGCCGGTCATCGGCCCCGACCCCCGCCTGCCCGGCCTGTGGCACGCCACCGGCCACGAGGGCGCCGGGATCGGCCTGGCCGCCGGCACCGCCCGGCTGCTGGCCGACCTGGTCACCGGCGCCGACCCCGTGCTCGACCCCGCCCCCTTCCGCGTGGACCGCCCCGCGCTCCTGGCCGAGGCCACCGCGTGAGCGCTCCCGCCGACCCCCGTCCCCAAGCCGCCGCCTCCGGCGGCCCCCACCCCGACCCCGCCCCAGGAGGTGCGCCCGTGAGCGAGCGCCTGACCGCGCGGATCGACGGCCGCGAGGTCGCCGTCACGCCCGGAGAGACCGTGGCCGCGGTGCTGCTGCGCCAGGGGCGCCGCTCCTGGCGCACCACCCGGGGCGCCGGCCGCCCGCGCGGCGTCTTCTGCGGCATCGGCGTCTGCTTCGACTGCCTGGTGGTCGTCAACGGCGTGCCCGACGTGCGCGCCTGCCGCCGCCGCGTGGCCGAGGGGGACGACATCCGCGTGCAGCACGGAGCGGAGCTGCCCCGATGAACCGCATCGCCGTGATCGGCGCCGGCCCCGCCGGCCTGGCCGCCGCCCGCAGCGCCGCCGCCGCGGGCGCCGACGTCTGCGTGATCGACGCCGAACCCGCGCCCGGCGGGCAGTACCTGCGCCGCGACGCCCTCGCCGGAGCCCGCGCCCACGACCCCGCCACCGCCCTGCCGCCCGGTGTCGAGCACCGCCCCGACACCGTGGTGTGGGCGATCGAGCCCGTGCCCGGCGGCCACCGGCTGCACCTGCGCACCGGACCCGCCGACGACCCCGGCCGCACCGGCGCCACCGTCGACACCCGCGCCCTCGTCCTGGCCACCGGCGCCCACGACCGCGCCCTGCCCTTCCCCGGCTGGGACCTGCCGGGCGTGTTCACCGCCGGCGCCGCCCAGGCGCTGGCCAAGGCCCAGCGCCTGGCCGTGGGGGAGCGGGTGCTGCTCGCCGGCACCGGGCCGTTCCTGCTGCCGGTGGCCCGCTCGCTGCTGGACGCCGGCGCCCGCATCACCGCCGTGCTGGAGGCGGGCGAGCCCGTCACCGGCTGGCTGCGCGACCCCGCCGGGGTCCTCGCCGGCAGCGGCAAGCTCGGCGAACTCGCCGGTCACCTCGCCGCCCTCGCCCGCCACCGCGTCCCCTACCGGCCGCGCACCACCGTGGTCGCCGCCCACGGCCGCGACGCCGTCGAAGCCGCCACCACCGTGCGGCTGGACCGCGACTGGAACCCGGTGCCCGGCACCGAGCGGCGCGTCGAGGCCGACGCGGTCTGCGTCGGCTTCGGGTTCACCCCCCAGACCGAACTCGCCGTCGCGGCCGGCTGCGCCATGGCCGAGGGGTTCGTCCGGGTCGACGCCGCCCAGGCCACCTCGGTGCCCGGGGTGTTCGCCGCCGGCGAGCTGACCGGGATCGGCGGCGCCGCGCTCTCGGCGGCCGAGGGCGAGGTCGCCGGAGCCGCGGCCGCCCGCCTGGTCGGCCGCGACCCCCGCCCCCCGCTGGCCGCGCTGCGCCGCGTCCGGCGCGGGCGCCGGTTCGCCGCCGCGCTGGCCGCCGCCCACCCCGTGCGCCCCGGCTGGACCACCTGGCTCGCCGAGGACACTCTGGTGTGCCGCTGCGAGGAGGTCGGCGCCGGTGAGCTGCGCGCGGCCGCCCGCGAGCGCGCCGCCTCGGCCGCGCGCCCCCTCAAGCTGGTCACCCGGGCCGGACTCGGCCCCTGCCAGGGCCGCGTCTGCGGCCGCAACGTCGCCGAACTGCTGGGCGACCCCCGACTCGCCGACGGGTTCGCCCGCCGGCCCATCGCCGCTCCCGTGCGGCTCGGCGAGCTGGCCGCCGGCAACACCGCCGACGGCACGAACACCTGCGCGGGCCCGCGGTGACCGCCGCGGCCCGGCCCGCGCCCCCGCCCCCCACCGTCCCACCCCATCCCGAGGAACCGGAAACAGGAGCCATGACGCAAGAGAAGCTTGACGGGGTCATCGTCGCCACGGCGCTGCCCTACCAGGAGGACCCCGCCGCCCCCGCCGGCCTGCGCGTCGACCTCGACCGCTACGCCGAGCACTGCCGCTGGCTGGTCGACAGCGGCTGCCGCGGGGTGGGCCCCAACGGCTCGCTGGGCGAGTACTCCTCGCTGACCGACGATGAGCGCCGCGCGGTCGCGCGCACCGCCATCGAGGCCGTCGGCTCCGACGGCGTCGTGGTCGTCGGCGTGCACGGGGTCGGCGCCCACCAGGCCCGCGCCTGGGCCGAGAAGGCCGCCGAGGACGGCGCCGACGGCGTGCTGTGCCTGCCGCCGACCATGTACCGCGCCAACGAGTCCGAGATCATCCACCACTTCGAGCAGGTGGCCGCCGCCGGCCTGCCGGTGATGGTCTACAACAACCCCTTCGACACCAAGGTCGACCTCACGCCGCGCCTGGTGGCCGAGATCGCCGCCATCGACAACGTCGTCGCGGTCAAGGAGTTCACCGGCGACGTGCGCCGCGTGCTGGAGCTGCGCGAACTGGTGCCCGACCTCACCGTGGTCGCCGGCGCCGACGACGTCGCGCTGGAGGCGCTGCTCATGGGCGCCACCGGCTGGTTCGCCGGGTTCCCCAACGTGTTCCCCGCCGAGTCGGCCCGCCTGTTCGACCTGGCCACCGCCGGCCGCCTGGAGGAGGCCCGCGCCCTCTACGAGCCGCTGGTCGCCGCGTTCCGCTGGGACTCCCGCACCGAGTTCGTGCAGGCCATCAAGTACGGCATGGAGCAGGTCGGGCGCTACGGCGGCCCGTGCCGGCCCCCGCGCGGGCCCATCACCGGCGACAAGCTCGCCGCCCTGGAGGCCGACATGCGCCGGGCCCTGGACCACCTCGCCTCCGCCCAGCCGGTGGCCTGACATGCGCGCCGCACGCTACTTCTCCGCGGTCGACTCCCACACCGAGGGGATGCCGACCCGGGTGATCACCGGCGGGGTGGCGCCCGTGCCGGGCGCCACCATGGCCGAGCGGCGCGAGTACTTCGTGGAGCACCTCGACCACATCCGCCAACTGCTGGTCAACGAGCCCCGGGGGCACGCCGCCATGAGCGGGGCCATCCTCCAGCCGCCCCTGCACCCCGAGGCCGACTGGGGGGTCCTCTACATCGAGGTCTCCGGCTGCCTGCCGATGTGCGGGCACGGCACCATCGGGGTGGCCACCGTGCTGGTGGAGACCGGCATGGTGGAGGTCACCGAGCCGGTGACCACGGTCCGGCTGGACACCCCGGCCGGCCTGGTCACCGCCGAGGTCGCCGTCGAGGACGGCCGGGCGGCCGCGGTCACCATCCGCAACGTCCCGTCGTTCTCACTGGAGTTGGACGCCCGGGTCGAGGTGCCCGGGGTGGGCACCGTCACCTACGACATGGCCTACGGCGGCAACTTCTACGCGATCGTCCCGGCGGCCGACCTCGGCATCCCCTTCGAGAAGGCCGCCAAGGACCGGATGATGGACACCGGCCTGGCGATCATGGCGGCGATCAACGAGCAGAACCGGCCCGTGCACCCCGCCGACCCGCGGATCTCCGGGTGCAAGCACGTGCAGATCGTCGCGCCCGGCCGCGACGGCTCCCACGCGCGCAACGCCATGGTGATCCACCCCGGCTGGTTCGACCGGTCGCCCTGCGGCACCGGCACCAGCGCCCGCATGGCCCAGTTGCACGCCCGCGGCGAACTGGACCTGGGCGCCGACTTCGTCAACGAGTCGCTGCTGGGCACCCGGTTCACCGGGCGCCTGGTGGAGGCCGCCGAGGTCGGCGGGCTGCCGGCCGCGGTGCCCACGGTGACCGGCAGCGCCTGGATCACCGGCATGGGCCAGTACCTGCTGGACCCGCGCGACCCCCCCCCGGGGGCTCCCACGCGGGGCGGGCCGCGCGGCCCCCCGCGCCCCCGGGCGCGCGCCACGCGGTGCGGGGCGGTTCCACCGCCGCCCCGCACCGCCACCTCCATCCCCGCCATCCCCCCTTCACCCCTCCTCCCTCCGTCGGCCCCGCGTGCGCGCGCCGCCGACGCCCCGGACGACCGAGAGTTGGTCCGCCATGGAAATCCTCGTCACCATCAACGACTGGCTGTGGAACCCGCTGGTCGTGCTGGCCCTGGGACTGGGCCTGACCCTGACCGTGCTCACCCGCGGCGTGCAGTTCCGGCTGCTGCCCGACATGCTCCGCCAGATCCGCGCCGAGAAGAGCGGCGGCAAGGACGCCACCGAGGGCATCTCCTCGTTCCAGGCGCTGGCCCTGACCCTGTCCAGCCGCATCGGCGTGGGCAACATCGCCGGCGTGGCCACCGCCATCGCCGCCGGCGGCCCCGGCGCCCTGTTCTGGATGGGCGTCATGGCGCTGCTGGGCAGCGCCCTGGCGTTCGTGGAGTCGACCGTCGCCCAGATCTACAAGCGCAAGATCGACGGCCGGTTCTGGGGCGGCATCCCCTACTACATCGAACGCGGGCTGGGCCTGAAGTGGCTCGCCGTGGTCGCCGCCGTCACCACCATCGCGCTGTACGCGGTGCTGGCGCCGGGCGTGCAGGCCAACAACATCACCGCCGCCATCGACACCGCCACCGGGGTGAGCCCGTGGATCAGCGGGGTGGTCCTCACCGCCGCGTTCGCCTTCGTCGTGTTCGGCGGGCGCAAGCGGGTCGTGGGCGTGGCCGACATCCTGGTGCCGGTCATGGCGGCCGGCTACATCCTGGCCGCCGTGGTCGTGCTGGCCGTGCACGCCGCCGAGATACCGGGCGCCATCGCCCTGATCGTCGGCAGCGCGTTCGGCACCGACTCGGTCTTCGGCGGCATCGTCGGCGCGGCGGTCGCGTGGGGCGTGCGCCGCGCCATGTTCTCCAACGTCGCCGGAGTGGGCGAGGGCACCTACGGGGCGGCCGCCGCCGACGTGTCGCACCCGGTCAAGCAGGGGCTGGTGCAGGGGTTCTCCATCTACATCGACACCCTGTTCGTCTGCATGGCGACCGGGCTGATGATCGTGGTGACCGGCAACTACAACGTCCTGACCGAGGACGGGCAGCAGTTGGCCGACAACCTGCCGGGTGTGGAGGCCGGGTCGGCGTTCACCCAGGCGGCGGTCAGCTCGGTGGCGCCGGGCGTGGGGCCGGTGTTCGTGGCGATCGCGATCACGCTGTTCGCCTTCACCACCCTGGTGGCGTTCTACTACATCTCCGAGACCGCGCTGACCTACCTGTCGCGCACCGGCGTGCGCGGCGGCTGGGTGCTCGCCCTGCGCCTGGTCATGATCGCGGTGACGATGTACGCCTCGGTGCAGTCGGCCGACCTCATCTGGGCCATCGGCGACGTCGGATACGCGTCGCTGGCCTGGGTGAACATGCTCTGCCTGCTGTTCCTGGCCAAGCCCGCGCTGCGGGCGCTGCGCGACTACGACGCCCAACGCAAGCGGGGGCTGGACCCCACGTTCGACCCCGAGTCGGCCGGTATCCCCAACGCCGACTACTGGGCCGGCGACGACGCCCCGGCGCGCCGCTGACCCCCGCGCCCCGGCCGCCCACCCGCACGGGCGGCCGGGGCCGCGCGCGTGCCCGGCCCGCGCCGCCACCGGGGGAGCGGCGCGGACCGGGGAGCGCGGCGCTGCCCGGCACGGGGGACCGGGCGGCGCCGCGCCGGCGGACCCGGGCGGCG
>NZ_JAJAQC010000005.1 GCF_027604915.1 Streptomonospora mangrovi | reverse complement strand
GGGCGCGGTGCGGCCGCGCCCGCGCGGACCTTCAGCCTCCGGCGGCCGGCACCGCCGCGCGCGGCGCGGGCAGCGGCAGCCGCCCGCCCTCCAGCGCGTCGACCATGGCCATGGCGCCGCCGCGCGCCGCCGCGCTCAGCCCCAGCACCGAGGGCTCGACCACGCAGCCGGCCGCGTCGGGGGCGAACGCCAGGTCGCGCACCGCCGCCCGGCACGCGGGCAGCAGCCAGGGGGCCAGCGGCACGAAGTAGCCGCCGAGCACCACCGCGCCCGGGTTGAGCAGGTTGACCAGCAGGGCGGCGCCGCGCCCCAGCCAGCCGCCCGCGCGGCGCAGCGCGGCCACGGCGACGGGGTCGCCGGCCTCGGCGCGCTCGACGGCGGCCGACACCAGGTCGGCCAGGTCGGCGCGGGTCAGCGCGCCGCCGGGGAACCGGTCGGGCAGGGCCGCGCGCAGGACCGCCTCGACGCCGGCCAGCGCCTCCAGGCAGCCGCGCCGCCCGCAGCCGCACGCCGGGCCGTCCTCGACCATGCGGGTGTGCCCGATCTCGCCGGCGAACCCCGAGGACCCGCGCAGCAGTTCGCCGCCGACCAGCACGCCCGCGCCGATCCCGACCTCGCCGGTGAGGTAGACGAGGTCGCGGGTGCGCGCGCGGTGGCCGCTGCGGTACTCGGCGACCGCGCCGAGGTTGGCGTCGTTGTCCACCAGCACCGGCGGCGCGGCCGCACCCCCGGACGCCGCGTCGGGCGGCCCGGCCAGCAGTTCCGTCAGCCGGGCGCGCAGCGGGGTGTGGGCCCAGCCGAGGTTGGGCGCGCGGGTGACGGTGCCGGTGGGGGAGTCGACCAGGCCGGGGACCCCCACGCCGACCCCGATGACGGCGCGGTCGCGCAGCGCGGGGTCGGCGGCCACCGAGCGCACCGCCTCGGCGATGCGCCGGGCGCAGGCGTCGGGGCCGGCCGCGCGGGCGTCGAAGGGCAGGTGCCGGGTGACCAGGTCGCGTTCGAGCAGGTCGACGGCGACCACCGCGAGGTAGTCGACGTTGACCTCCACGCCGATGGCGGCGATGGTGCGGTGGTCCAGCGCGAGCATGACCCCGGGGCGGCCGACCCGGCGCTCGGCGGACTCCCCGGTCTCGCGCAGCAGGCCGCGCGAGATCAGGTCGGCGACCAGGCTGGAGACCGTGGTCTTGGTCAGGCCGGTGGCGGCGGCCACGGCGGCGCGCGAGCAGGGGGCCAGGGCGCGCACCGCGCGCAGGACCAGGCCAAGGTTGGTCTCGCGGACGTCCTGGAGGCCGGCGGGTCCCGCGCCGACGTCGGCGGTGTTGGCTGTGTTGGCTGTGTTGGCGGTATTGGCCATGCGGGCTCCCTCCCCCCTCGCACCCGCCGCCCGGCGGGGCCGCGGCGTGCGGCGGGGCCGCGGCGGGCCGGCCGCCGGGCGCCATCGCGAACATACCGATACCGCGCGCCGGGCGGCAAAGTTCGCGAGCCTGACACGGCGGCAGGCGGGCGCGGGGCGGCGGGGGCGGTGCCCAGGGCGCGCGGTGTGCCGCAGGGGCGCTGAGCAGCGGTTCAGGGCCGCCTGGGGCGACACGGGACGGGGGTGCGGCCGGGCCGAAACGGGCGCGGCGCCGAGGGCGGCCGGAGCGGGCTGGAGCGGGCCGGGGCGGGGCGGCTGGAGCAGCCGGGGGCCGACCGGGAGCGGGGCGGACCGGGGCGGGCCGGGCGACGACGGAGGGCGGGCCACCTGCTGGGCGGCCCGCCCTCACCGAACGGGGAGGTCTGCACTCCCCGGTCGATCCCCCCGGAAGCGGCACATGCCGGGAGGGATCACTCCGAGCGCTGGTTGGGGATACCACTCAGCAGAGCACGGACCTCGGTCTCGCGGTAGCGGCGGTGGCCACCCAGGGTCCGAATCGAGGTCAGCTTGCCCGCTTTCGCCCAGCGCGTGACGGTCTTGGGGTCCACGCGGAACATGGTGGCGACCTCGGCAGGGGTCAACAGGGGCTCCGCCTCGGGCGTGCGAGTTGACATGTGTACGGCCTCTCCTCCTGGATCTGTGTGCCGATCCTGAGCCTTATCCTGGCACTTGGCCCGGATGTCCAATATTGCCCTTGTAGGTCTATATTGGCATCACCCGAGGTGATTACGCGACCACTTAACGCGACTTTGTCGGATGGGAGGTCGCAAAGCCGCCCATGGTGCGCGTCACGCTGAGTGATTCTAGCGACACGTTTAGTGGCATGTGGCGTATTCGGTCAAAACTTCGTTCTCCGGCCCTGTTTTTCTCGATCCGGCGCGCCCGAAGTGCTACGGGCGACCGGACTGAAATTCGGTCGGCGGGCGTGGTCGAGGGCCGCCAACCAGCTCTGGCCTGGGGTTTTACGACTTCCATGGGCGCGGCGCGGACACCCGCCGACTCCGCCTGGCCGTGCACCTGTGCCCGCCGCGGGGGCGGCGCGCCACGGGTGTCCGGTTGCGCAGAGTGCACTGGGTGACCGGTCGAACACAGTCTATGCCGAACATACTGAACTCTATGGGCTGGTATGCCCAATTTCGAGAATCCTGATGCGGTCTGCGTGTCTCGTCCGGACATATCCGCCTGTCAGAGCGCGAGAATTCCGTCGCGCGGAGTGAGAAACCTGGCGGCCAGGTTGTCGCCCGGCGTGGCGCGACGGGCGCGGAACGTGAACTTGTCTCGCGTTCTCGCTGGTGGGGGCGTGACCCTCAGTTGGCGTTCCGCAGCGCCTGGACCAGTTTCCAGCGCCGGCTCACCCGGTGGTACATCGCCGCCGCCAGCTCATGCTCCCCGGTCTGCAACCCGGTGATCGCCGCCCCCACCTCGGCCACCGACTCGTCCTGGCGCAGGTCGTCGTCGCCGAGCAGGTGCACCAGCCCCGCGTAGTCCAGCTCCAGCAGCCCTTGGGGATGGGCCGTGCCCAGCAGCCAGTCCTCCAGCCGCTCGGCCGCCGCCAGCGCCGCGCACTCCCCGACGTGCTCGCGCAGCACGCGCACCGCCCGCTCCAGCCGCCGCCGCGCGTCGGCCACGCGCGCCACGTAGAGCAGGGTGCGCGGCGCCGGACCCGTGCCGCCGGCGGGGTGGCAGGCACGGCCCGGGTCACCGCCCTCGCCCGGACCGCCCAGCACCAGGCAGCGCTCCGAGGCGTCGAACGGCGCGAACCACGACAGCGGGACCGTCCACGTGCTGGTCCGGATCAGGGTGCGCAGCGGCTCACCGCGCTCGCGCCAGGCGCGGAAGCGCTCCTCGGCGTCGGCGGCCACCGCCTCGGGCAGGAACGCCGCGCTGAGGCGGGCCGGGGTTTCGGCCCGGAACTCCCGCAGTCCCAGCCAGGACCGGAGCCGGGTCTGCCAGGGGCAGATGTAGGTCTCGCCGCCCATGCGCCGCACGTAGGCGTCGCCGCTCTCGCACTCGGGCGCCGGCACCGGCGGCGAGGCCACCAGCCGGCGCAGGCTCTCGGCGTGCTCGGCCGCCACCGCCCCGCTGCGCCGGGGCCGCCGCGCCGACACCGCGTAGGACCGCCAGTAGGCCCGCTCGCGCGGGGAGAACGCGGTGATCGGCTGGTAGACGCGGAGGTAGGCCGTGTACGGCAGGACGGGGTAGCGCGGCACGCAGGAATCGTGGCACACATCTCCCGGGCCGGTGCCCCCGGGGCGCGGCCGTGATCACCGACGGGGCGCGGCGGCGGCCCGGACCGGCCGCGCGACGGCCGATTGAACACCGCGACGGCGGGAACGCTAGGAGGCACCGGTCCGTTGACCGGTGCGAACGACCCCGGCCGCGGGGCTCGGCGGCGTCCCGACACACCGGGGCGCGCGGCCGTGCGCGGTGCCGGATTGCCCAGACACGCCCGAGCCGGAGCCGATCCGCCCCACCCCCGTGCACCGCGACCCGTTAGGCATGGGCGGCGTAGGCAGTTCGGATCCAAACCGGGTACGGTTGTATCCGTACGTAAGCTGGCGCCTGTCGTCAGTGCGGTGACGGCCGTCAGCCCGGCATTGCGGTTTTCTAGTGATCTGGGGTTTGTCCAAACCCAATCGTTGAGGGGGTCGAGCCAATGGGGCGCGGCCGAGCCAAGGCCAAGCAGCAGAAGGTCGCTCGGAGGCTGAAGTACAACTCCGGCGGTACCGACCTTGAGCGGCTGCGGGCAGAGCTGGGTGTCGCTGAGGAAGGTGGGGCACCGGCGCACGCGCCGGACCAGCCCTACGAAGACCCTTACGACGACCTGGTCGACCGTTATGCGGATCTAGCCGACGAGTACAGCCGCGACGACCCGACTGAGGGCGACTCAGATCGTTCGGACAGCCTCCGCTGACCCGTCGCGTCGGTCCGCCGGCAGCAGCACCAATCCGCATCACCGGGTCTGCCGAGTCCGCTGATGTCCGCTGACACGCACACCTGCATACACACATAGCCGGTTCGCGCCACGGCCGTGGCGCGAACCGGCTATGTGTGTATCCGCACACGGCTCGGCTCAGGAGTGCTCGCCCGCCAGGACGGCCCGCCCGCTTCCGGCGCGCACCTCGCCCAGCCGCCAGGCCGGCAGGCCGCGCTCGGCCAGCAGCGCCACCGCGCGCTCGGCCTGGTCCTCGGGCACCACCGCCGCCATGCCCACGCCCATGTTGAACGTGGCCTCCATGTCCGCGCGCCCGACCTTGCCCAGCTCCGCCAGGAAGGCGAACACCGCCGGCGGGGTCCAGCTCGCCCGGTCCAGCGCGGCGTCGAGGTGGCCGGGCAGCGACCGCGCCAGGTTGGCGGCGAGCCCGCCGCCGGTGATGTGGGCGAACGCGTGCACCTCGACCTCGGCGGCCAGCGCCAGGCAGTCCTTGGCGTAGACCCGGGTGGGGGTCAGCAGCTCCTCGCCCAGCGCCGCGCCGAACTCGGCGACGTGGGAGTCCAGCCGCAGCCCGGCCTCGTCGATCACCCGGCGCACCAGCGAGTACCCGTTGGAGTGCAGGCCCGAGGACGCCATGGCGATCACGGCGTCGCCCTCGCGGACCCGCTGCGGCCCCAGGACCGCGTCCTCCTCGACCACGCCCGTGCCGGCGCCGGCCAGGTCGTACTCGTCGGGCCGCATGGCGCCGGGGTGCTCGGCGGTCTCGCCGCCGATGAGGGTGCACCCGGCCTGGTGGCAGCCCTCGGCGATGCCCGACACGATCTCGGCGATGCGCTCGGGCACCACCTTGCCGCAGGCGATGTAGTCGGTCATGAACAGCGGCTCGGCGCCGCAGACCACGAGGTCGTCCACGACCATGCCGACCAGGTCGACGCCGATGGTGTCGTGCCGGTCGAAGCGCTGGGCCAGCAGCACCTTGGTGCCCACGCCGTCGGTGGAGGTGGCCAGCAGCGGCGCGCGGTACCGGGCGGTGTCGAGCCGGAACAGCCCGGCGAACCCGCTGGCGTCGGCGACCTGCTCGGGCCGCCGGGTGCGCGCCACGTGCGCCTTCATCAGCTCCACGGCGCGGTCGCCGGCGGCGATGTCGACACCGGCGGCGGCGTAGGCCGGCGGGGTGGCACCCTCTGCCACGCGATTCCTCATCTCTGTCGTCGGGCTCTCATCAGGCTGTCATCGGGCTGTCGTCGGACGGTCGCGGGGCCGCCGCCGGGCACCGCCCCGGGCGGCCCCGGCCGGGCACGCCCGTGGGCGCGTACAGCGGGGGGCGCCGCGCGGGGCGGCCGGGCGGCGGATCAGCGGCGGGCGGCCAGCGAGGGCTCGTCGGCCACGCCGGGGGTGCCGCAGGACTTCTCCAGCAGGTACTTGCCCCGGGAGTCCTCATCGACCTCGATGGGGTACTCGCCGTCGAAGCAGGCGCGGCACAGCCGGTCCTTGGGGACCCGGGTGGCCTCGACCAGTTCGTCCAGGGCGATGTAGGCCAGGGAGTCGGCGCCGATGGAGTCGCGGATCTCCTCGGTGGAGAGGTTGCCCGCCACCAGTTCGGACTTGGTCGCGAAGTCGACGCCGTAGTAGCAGGGCCACATCACCGGCGGGCTGGAGATGCGCACGTGGACCTCTGCGGCGCCGGCGTCGCGCAGCATGCGCACCAGCGCGCGCTGGGTGTTGCCGCGCACGATGGAGTCGTCCACGACCACCAGGCGCTTGCCGGCGATCACCTCGCGCAGCGGGTTCAGCTTAAGCCGGATGCCCAGTTGGCGCAGGGTCTGGCTGGGCTGGATGAAAGTGCGCCCGACGTAGGAGTTCTTCACCAGGCCCTGGGCGAAGGGGATCCCGCTGCCGTCGGCGTAGCCCACGGCGGCCGGGGTGCCGGACTCGGGCACGGGGATGACCAGGTCGGCGTCGGCGGGGTGCTGGCGGGCCAGGCGGCGGCCGACCTCCACACGCGCGGAGTTGACGCTGCGCCCGGCGATGGTGGTGTCGGGGCGCGCCAGGTAGACGTACTCGAACAGGCAGCCCTTGGGCGCGGCGGCGGCGAACCGCATGGAGCGGACCCCGCGGTGGTCGACCGTGATCATCTCGCCGGGCTCGATCTCGCGGTCGAAGACCGCGCCGACGATGTCGAGGGCCGCGGTCTCGCTGGCCACCGCCCAGCCGCCCTCCAGCCGGCCCAGCACCAGCGGGCGGATGCCCTGGGGGTCGCGGGCGGCGTACAGGGTGTGCTCGTCCATGAAGACCAGCGAGAAGGCGCCCTTGACCTGCGGCAGCAGCTCCAGGGCGGCTTCCTCGGTGCTGCGGTCGGGGTTGTGGGCGAGCAGGCCGGTCAGGACCTCGGTGTCGGTGGTGGCGCCGCGCCGCTCGTTGGGCAGCATGGCGGCGAGTTCGGGGGTGTTGATGAGGTTGCCGTTGTGGCCCAGCGCGAGGCCGCCGTCGCGCGCGGTGTAGAAGGTCGGCTGCGCGTTCTCCCACACCGGCGAGCCGGTGGTGGAGTAGCGGCAGTGGCCGATCGCCAGGTGCCCGCGCAGGGAGTCGAGGGTGGCCTCGTTGAAGACCTGGGAGACCAGGCCCATGTCCTTGTAGACGACGATCCGCTCGCCGTCGCTCAGCGCGATGCCCGCGGACTCCTGGCCGCGGTGCTGGAGAGCGTAGAGGCCGAAATAGGTGAGCTTGCTGACTTCTTCGCCGGGCGCCCAGACCCCGAAGACCCCGCAGGCGTCCTGCGGTGCGCGGTCGTGCGGGTCGGTTTCCATGGTGAGCCGGCCGTCGGGATGCGACACGCTTTCAGCTTAGTGCCTGATCATCGGGACCGGGTCCAGCGGGGTGCGAGGTGGGCGGCCACAGCGGCAGCAGCCAGGACAGATCGGCCCGCACCCCGCTTGCCGACAGGGTTCCCGCGGCGGCCTGGGCGCTCCACGTGGTCTCGCCCACAGCCAGCGCCAGCCACGTCAGCGGGTCGGTCTCGACCACCCCGGGCGGAGTGCCGCGCGTGTGCCGGGGGCCCTCCACCACCTGGACGGCGCCGTAGGGCGGCACCCGCACCTCCAGGCTGTGGCCGGGGGCGCGCTCGGCGAGTTCGGCCAGGGTGCCGCGCACGGCCGCCCGCACGGCGGCGCGCTCGGGCTCGCGGCCGGCCGCGCGGGCGCGCAGCACGGCGTCGGCGCAGGCGCTGAGGACGAGGGAGGGCCGGTCGGGGCCGGCGTAGGGCGGCAGGCCCAGGGCGGCGAGCTGGCTGTCGAGCGCGGCGCGCAGGGCGGCGCGGCGGCGCTGGGCGGCGGTGGGCTTGGCCGGCATGCCGCCGAGCATAGTGAGGGCGCGCGGGGGGCGTGCGCGGTGTCGCCGGAGCGCGGCACGGGCCGGGGAGCCAGGGGAGCCCGGGAAGCGTGCGGAGCGCGGCGGGGCCGGGCAGGGCCGCGGCCACGCGGCCGGACGGGCGGGGTGCGCGGCGCGGCGGGCCGTGGCGCGACTTGCCGTTCCCCCCTCCTGCGGGGAAACTGGCGATCGAGGGAAAACGCAGAGACCGGGACGTGAACAGATCGTTCCTCCACGGTGACGCTGCCGTCGTGGTGGCAGGTAGGGCATGTGTTCTACTGTGATTCGCGTCCTGTTCGCGCGTCTTGCGGCCCGCCGCGCCGGGGGCCGGGGGCGTCGTCGGCGCCATGCGGCCCGTTAATCCGGGGTGGATAAGATGAATGCTCCACTACGTCGGTGTTTGCGGCCGATGGTGTACCTCAAGTGAACACGGTGTTAAACCGCCCCTGGGTCGCGGCACGGGGGTGCCGCGCGGGCGCGCCCGCAGCAGCGGAGTGACCCTTTTGCCCGATTAGTGCCAATACCATCCCTGATTGAGGACGATCCCCGCACTTCGGGAGATAGATGTGCGTCTGCGCCTGACTCCGCGTGATGACAGCTACTTCGAGATGTTCGCCGACTCCGCGAACAACCTTGTCATCGCCGCGCGCCTGCTGGTCGAGCTGATCAGCGACGGCGCCGACCGGGATGCCATCGGTGAGAAGATGCGCGCCTGCGAGCACGCCGGCGACGAGCGAACGCACGCCATCATGCGGAGGCTCAACGAGAGCTTCGTGACCCCCTTCGACCGAGAGGACATCTACCGGCTGGCCTCCTGCCTGGACGACGTCATGGACTCCATGGAGGCCGCGGTCGACCTGATCGGGCTCTACGGGCTGGAGCGGCTGCCCAAGGGCATCATCGACCAGATCGAGGTGCTGGAGCGGGCGGCCGAACTCACCGCCGAGGCCATGCCCCGGCTGCGGTCCATGAAGGACCTCACCCGGTACTGGATCGAGATCAACCAACTGGAGAACCAGGCGGACCAGATCTACCGCCGCCTCCTCGCCAACCTGTTCAGCGGGGAGTACGACGCCCTGACCGTGCTCAAGCTCAAAGACGTGATCGAGGAGTTGGAGACCGCGGCCGACGCGTTCGAGCACGTCGCCAACACGGTCGAGAGCATCGCGGTCAAGGAATCCTGACCGCGCCGACTCCCTAGGCCCCGCCCTGTGCCCTTCGACATGCCCCTCGAAACCGCCTACCTGGCCGCCGTCGTCCTCGCCGCCCTGGTGTTCGCCTACACCAACGGCTTCCACGACGCACCCAACTCCCTGGCCACCGCCGTCTCGACCCGGGCACTGGGGCCGCGCGCGGCGGTGATCATGGCCGCGTGCATGAACGTGATCGGCGCCTTCCTGGGCGAGGGGGTCGCCCGCACCATCAGCCGCGACATCATCGTCCAGCCCCAGGGCACCGGCGGGCTCACCGTGCTGATGGCCGCGCTGGTCGGCGCGGTGGTGTGGAACATCGCCACCTGGTACATGGGCATGCCGTCGTCGTCCTCCCACGCCCTGATCGGGGGGATGCTCGGCGCGGCCCTGGCCTCGGCCACCAGTGTGCGCTGGTCGGGCGTGGCCACCGACTTCGCGCTGCCGATGGTGCTCTCCCCGCTCATCGGCGGGTTTTTGGGCTACGCGGTGATGCTGGCGATCCTGTGGACGTTCCGCTCGGCCAGCGTGCGCCGCACCAACCGGAAGTTCAAGATCGCCCAGAGCGTGTCGGCCGCCGCCATGGCGCTGGGCCACGGCCTCCAGGACGCGCAGAAGACCATGGGCGTGGTGGTGCTGGCGCTGATCGCTGTGGGCGCCCACAGCGCCCACAGCGGCGGCGGCTACGACGTCCCGCTGTGGGTGGTGTGCGCGGCGGCCGCCGCGATGGCCCTGGGCACGCTCACGGGCGGCTGGCGGATCATGCGCACCCTGGGCCGGCGGGTGATCGAGCTGGACCCGCCCAAGGGGTTCGCCGCCGAGAGCACCGTGGCCGTGGTGTCGTATGCCACCTCGTTCATCTGGCAGGTGCCGATCTCCAACACCCACATGATCACCTCGGCGATCGTGGGCGTGGGCGCCACCCGGCGCCTGTCGGCGGTGCGCTGGGGCGTGGCCGGCAACATCGTCGCGGTGTGGCTGGCCACCCTGCCCGGCGCCGCGCTCATCGCCGCGGCCGCGTTCTACCTGCTCGACCTGGCCCTGCCGGGCTGAGCGGGTCCCGCCCCGCCCGCCCCCGCCGCACCGCCCCTGCCGCCGCCCCGCGCGGGCGGCGGCCGGCCTCCCGACGCAAACGGGCGGGGGCGGGCCGCGCCCGCCCCCGCCGATCAAGCGGGGTCCTCCCGGCGGATCAGCCGAACCGGCCGGTGATGTAGTTCTCGGTCTCCTTCTTGTCGGGCTTGGTGAAGATCTTGTTGGTGTCGCCGATCTCGATGAGCTTGCCCGGCTTGCCGGTGTCCTCGACGTTGAAGAAGGCCGTGCGGTCGCTGACGCGGGCCGCCTGCTGCATGTTGTGGGTCACGATGACGATCGTGTAGTTCTCCTTGAGCTTGGAGATCAGGTCCTCGATCGCCAGCGTGGAGATGGGGTCCAGCGCCGAGCAGGGCTCGTCCATCAGCAGGACCGCCGGCTCCACGGCGGTGGCCCGCGCGATGCACAGCCGCTGCTGCTGCCCGCCGGACAGGCCCGCGCCCGGCTTGTTCAGCCGGTTCTTGACCTCGTCCCACAGGTTGGCGTCGCGCAGCGAGCGCTCCACGATCTCGTCGGCGCGGCGCTTGCTGATGCGCTGGTTGTTCAGCTTGGCGCCGGCCAGCACGTTGTCGTAGATCGACATCGTGGGGAAGGGGTTGGCGCGCTGGAAGACCATCCCGATCTCGCGGCGCACCGCCACGGGGTCGACGGAGGGGTCGTAGATGTCGATGTCGTCCAGCATCACCTTGCCGGTGACGCTGGCGCCCGGGGTGACCTCGTGCATGCGGTTCAGGGTGCGCAGGAAGGTCGTCTTGCCGCAGCCGGAGGAGCCGATGAAGGCGGTCACCGAGCGGGGCTCGATGGTCATGTTCACGTTCTCGACCGCGTGGAACTTGCCGTAATAGACGTTGAGGTCGGAGACGTCGATTCGCTTGGCCACTGGATGTCCTCGGAATACCTCTGGTTGGGAGTGGTGTGGTCGTGCGGGCGGTGTCAGCGGCCCAGCTTGGGCGAGAAGAAGCGCGACACCAGTCGGGCGGCGAGGAACAGCAGCATCACGACCAGGATCAGCGTCAGCGCCGCCGCCCACGCGCGCTCCTCGGAGAACACGCCGGCGTCGCCGGAGGACCCCATGGCGCGGACCTGCTGGTAGATGAACACCGGAAGGCTCATCATCTGGCCTTCGGCCGGGTTGGCGTTGATGCGGGTCGAGGACGTCCCCGCCGTGAGGATCAGCGGAGCCGTCTCCCCGATAACGCGGGCGAGGGCGAGCATGATTCCCGTGGTCAGACCGGCCACCGCCGTGGGCAGCACGACCTTGACGATGGTGAGCCACTTGGGCACGCCCAGCGCGTAGCTGGCCTCGCGCAGGTCGGCCGGCACCAGGCGCAGCATCTCCTCGCTGGAGCGCACCACGACCGGGATCATCAGCACCGACAGCGAGATCGCGCCCGCCAGGCCGTTGGTCTGGCCGGGGCCGAAGATCATGATCCACAGCGCCACGACGAACAGGCCGGCCACGATCGAGGGGATGCCGGTCATGACGTCCACGAAGAACGTGATGGCGGCCTTGAGGCGGCCCCGGCCGTACTCCACGACGTAGATGGCGGTGAGCAGGCCCACCGGCACCGAGATCGCGGTGGCGATGCCGGTGATCACCAGCGTGCCGACGATGGCGTGGTAGACGCCGCCGGCGTCCATGCTCGGGATGACCCCGTTCATGGAGACCGACAGGAAGTACAGGTCGAACCGGCGCACGCCGTTGACGACCACGGTCGTCAGCAGGGAGACCAGCGGCACCATGGCCAGCACGAAGCAGCAGTAGACGATGCCGGTCACCAGCCGGTCGGTGGCCTTGCGGCCGTTCTCCACCACGGCCGAGGCCACGACGATCGCGATCAGGTAGACCAGGGCGGTCAGCACGGTCGCCGAGGCCGGGTGGAAGGACCCCAGGGCGAACAGGGCGCCCGAGACCACGGCGGCGCAGGCCACCAGCAGCACCGGCGGGAACCAGCCCGGCAGGGTCCGGGTGTGCATCGACGCCGTCCGCAGCGGCGGTCCGTCGCCCGCGGCGCCGGTGGCGGTGTTCTCAGTGGCGGTGGTCATCACACAAACTCCTTGCGCCGCGAGACGACGAAGCGCGCACCCATGTTGACGGCCAGGGTGATAGCGAAGAGGACGAGGCCCGCGGCGATCAGCGCGGAGACGCCGAACCCGCTGGCCTCCGGGTACTCCAGCGCGATGTGGGCGGCGATGGTCTGGTTGCCGCTCTGGAGCAGGAACGGCGAGATCACCAGCGAGGGCGAGAGGATCATGGCCACCGCCATGGTCTCGCCGAGGGCGCGGCCCATGCCCAGCATGGCGCCGCCGATGACACCGGGGCGGCCGAACGGCAGCACGGCCATGCGGATCATCTCCCAGCGGGTGGCGCCCAGCGCCAGCGCGGCCTCGCGGTTGGCCTGCGGCACCTGCTGGAACACGTCGCGCGACATCGCGGTGATGATCGGCAGGATCATGACCGCCAGGACCAGGCCGGCGCTGAGCATCGTGCGGCCGGTGGAGGAGACCGGGCCGGCGAACAGCGGGATCCAGCCCAGGTAGGTCTCCAGCATCCCGTAGAAGGGCCGCAGTTCGCCCACCAGGTAGACGACGCCCCACAGGCCGTAGACGACGCTGGGGATGGCGGCGAGCAGGTCCACCACGTAGCCCAGGATCGCGGCCAGGCGGCGCGGGGCGTAGTAGACGATGAACAGCGCGATCCCGATGGCGACGGGCGTGGCCAGGACCAGCGCGATGAGCGCGGCGAGCACGGTGCCGAAGATCAGCGCCGCGACACCGAACCGGGGCTCCTCATTGGTGTTGGGGTCCCACTCGGTGGAGGTGAGGAAGTTGCCGGTGTTGGCCATCAGCGAGGGCACCGACTGGATGAGCAGGAAGGTGGCGACGCCGGCCAGGATCAGCAGGATCAGGATGCCCGCTCCTCGGGCAGAGCCGGCGAAGACGACATCGCCCAGCCGACGCTTGCCCTTGGGTATGCGGGCCGTCGCAGACGAGTCCGTGGTGGTCATGTGAGACTCCGGTCGATTTCGGTCATGGTTCGCCGCCGGGCGACGTGGGGCCTGCCGCACGCGCCAGGACCATGCGGCCCACGCGGCCCATGCGGCCGTGGGTGGCGCGGTGTGGCGCGCCGATCACATTCTGGTGGGCGGGCGGAGCGGTTCTGACCCCGGCCACCGGCCCAGACATGCGAAAACCGCCGACGGCGGGGCCCGCACCTCGCGGTGCGCGCCCCGCCTCAGCGGACGACATCAGCAACCCGGTGATCAGCTCGATCAGGAGGCCGCGGAGATCTGCTCGATGGTGCCGGTCAGGGCGTCGCGGGTCTCCTGGCTCAGCGGGGCGGCGCCGGCCTCGTCGGCGGCGGCCTGCTGGCCCTCCTCGCTGATCACGTAGCTCAGGAAGCTCTTGACCAGGTCGGCGTCGGCCTGCTCCTCGTACTCCATGCAGGCGACGTGGTAGGAGACCAGGACGATCGGGTAGACGCCGGCCTCCTCGGTGGTGTAGTCGAGGTCGATCGCGTGGTCGTTCTCGGTGTTCTCCTCGCGGGGCTGCGAGGCGTCCACGATGGCGGCCGCGGCCTCGGGGCTGTACTCGACGAACTCCTCACCCACGCCCACGGCGACGGTGCCCAGCTCGCCCACGTGCGAGGCGTCGACGTAGCCGATGGTGCCCTCGCCGCCCTCGATGGCGTTCACCACGCCGGAGGAGCCCTGGGCGGCCTCGACCGGGTCGATCGGCCAGTTGCCGCTGACCTCGTGCGGCCAGTTGTCGGGGGCCGCCTCGGCGAGGTAGGCGACGAAGTTCTCGGTGGTGCCGGACTCGTCGGACCGGTTCACCGGGACGATCTCCTGGTCGGGGAGGTCGGCGTCGGGGTTGGCCTCGGCGATCGCGTCATCGTTCCAGTTGGTGATCTCCTGGTTGAAGATGTCCGCGATGACCTCGGGGGTGAGGTTCAGGCTGTCGACGCCCTCCAGGTTGAAGGCGACGGCGATCGGGGCGATGTAGGCCGGGAGGTTGACGACCTCGGCGCCGTTGCAGCGCTCGGTGGCGTCCTCGGTCTCGGCCTCGTCCAGCGCGGCGTCGGAGCCCGCGAAGGCGACCCCGCCCTCGATGAACTGGGAGCGCCCGGCGCCCGAGCCCACGGCGTCGTACTCGACGACGGAGCCCTCGCAGGCGCCTTCCCAGACGGCCTTCCAGGCCGCCATGGCGTTCTCCTGCGAGCTGGCGCCCGCACCGGAGAGGGTGCCGCCGCCTTCGACGCACTCGACGTCGCCGGCCTGGGGGGCAGCGGAGCCGTCCCCGTTGCCGTTGCCGGTCGCGTTGTCGCTACCGCAGGCGGAGAGAGCGAGCGTGCCGACGAGGGCGATCCCCGCGAACTGGCTGTACTTGGAGAGCTTCACAGCCCCGACGTCCTTCCTTTGGACTTCGTCACCTTTGGGCGAGCCCGGTCGATGACCTCGCCAAATGTGAAGGTAGGGACGAGAAGTGACGAGTTCTCCCAAGCAGGGTGAACGTGGAGTGAACGACGGTACGAGGCTGCGAGAAGAAAAGTAAGCTCTTCGATGACTGTGGGGTTAACCACGTCCAGGTCACGGCAATATCACGCCGACACGCCGTGCGCCACCTGGGTGGGTCACCCGCGATCGGCGCGAGATCACGCTCCGTGTCGTGACCCAACCGAAACCCCAGGTCGCGGCGGTGGGACCGGTCGCGCTCCGCTTACGGTGCGGCGTACATCACATCGGCGTCCCACACCGAGAACCCCAGCGACTCATACAGCCGCACCGCGCCCCGGTTCTCCTCGTCCACGTACAGCAGCACCCAGGGCAGCCCCCGGTCGCGCAGATGGCGCAGCCCGATGAGGGTCAGCGCCCGCCCCAGCCCGGTGCGCCGCCAGGCCGGGCGCACGCCCACCACGTAGACCTCGCCCACCGGTTCGTCGGCCAGCCCGGCGCCGTCGGCGTGCACCTTGGTCCAGTGGAACCCCGCCACCGCGCCCGTGGCGGTCTCCTCGGCCACGAAGAACCCCTCGGGGTCGAACCAGTCCTCGGCCGTGCGCTGGCGCAGGTCGGCCACTGTCAGCGCGCCCTGCTCGGGGTGCTCGGCGAACGCCTCGGCGTTGGCCGCCACCCACGCCTCGTCGTCGGCGCCCGGCCGGAACGGCCGCACCACCAGGTCGCGGGCCACGGCGTCGGAGAGCACCGGCTGGGGCAGCACCGCCTCGCCCAGCGCCGAGGCGGGGTCGCCCCCGCGCAGCCGCAGCCGCATCTTCAGCAGCCCCCGCGCCTGGGTCCAGCCCGCCGAGCGGGCCAGCGCCACGGCCGCCTCCAGGCGGCCGTGCGCCCACACCCGCACGCCCTCGGCGGCGGCGTCGGCGCGCAGCGATGCCAGCAGCGCCGTGCCCAGCCCGGCCCGCCGCCGCTCCGGCGCCACCACGAGTTCGGCGGAGTCGGGCGCGCCCGGGGCGCGTTCGGCGTAGGCGAAGCCGGCGAGCCGGGAGTCGGGGCCGGCGGCCAGGTGGAAGCGGGCGGTGCCGGCGGGCGCGCCGTGGCGCACCCGCAGCAGGGTCTGCTCCGACAGCGGGGCCACGCCGTCGCGGGCGCGGGCGGCCTCGGCGAGGTCGAGCACGGCCCGGGTCTCGGCGGGCTCCAGGGTGTCGGTGATGCGGACGTGGCTCATGGTCTCTGAGCCTAGACGGCGGTGGTGCGGCCCCGCCGACCGCCGCCGGGCGCGCCGAAGAGCCGGGCGCGGCGGCGGTCGGTGCGGGCGCGGGTCACTTCCGGCGGCGGCGCCCCCGGTAGGCGGTGGGGCCGGTGCGCACCCGCCGCGCGGGCGCCAGCGGGGTGGAGAACAGCAGCAGGAGCAGCAGGAACAGCAGCAGCACCGCCGGGGTGACCGCCGAGGCGGGCGAGGACTCGCGCGCGGCGACCTCGCTGGTGCCGTCGGAGGCGTCGTCGCCGGGTTCGACGGTGGGCAGGTCGGCCAGGGGGTCGTCGCCGGAGGGCGGCTCCAGGCCGGGCAGCGCGCCGTCGGGGAGTTCGGGGATGTCGGCGGGGCCGTCGCCGAGGTCGCCCAGGTCGTCGATGCCGCCCCGGCCCTCGGGGGCGCCGAGGTCGTCGCGGGTGGTCACCGGGCTGTGCGGGGGCGCGGTGGAGCCGCCGCGGCCGTCACCGGACCCGCCCCGGCCGCCGGAGTCCTCGCGGTCGCCGCGGTCGGGGTCGCGGTCGCCGCCGCCGCTGCTCGGGGAGCCGCCGCCCCCGGTGTGGGACGGAGGCGGGCTGGAGGGCGGCGGCGAGGACGAGGTCGGCGGGTCGGGGGGCGGGGTGGTGGGGGTCGGCGTGGGCGTGGGCTCGGGTTGGCGGACCGTCACGGTGAACGGCGTGAAGGTCTGGGTGCTGGAGGAGTAGGGGCCGGTGTAGTCGGCGCAGTCCCGGTCGGCGGGGATCACGGCGTAGGTCAGCCAGGCTTTGACCTCGACGGTTGTGGCCTTGGGGTCGGGCTTGCCGCTGACCACGGCGGTGGCGAGCGGCTCGGCCTCGGTCAGCTCCTCGGCGGTGAACCCGTTGTCGACGGTGAGGTCGCCCAGGCACACCCGCTCGGTCAGCGGGTCGGCTTGGCCGGGGGTCACGGTGAGCAGGGTCTCGGCGGGCTGGCCGGGGTCGACCGTGGCCGAGGTGGGCGCGAAGTTCAGCACCGGGGCGTCGGAGGCGGCCGCGGCCGGCGGGGCGAACCCCACCAGGCCCGAACCGACGAACAGGGTCCCGACAGGCAGCGCGGCGGCCAGGCGCAGGGGCAGGGGGAAGCGGGTCGGGGGGAGCCGCTTGCCGCGGGACATGGCGTTGCCTCCTCGGTCTGGCGCCGCTGGGGCGATGGTGTCCGGCGCCGCCCGCGAGGAGTGGGTGATCACGTTGAGCAGGGGAGCGGTCACGCGCGCCGGCACCGCTACCGCATCCTAAACAATCCCGGCCGCGTAAACGAGACCCGGCGCACACCCGCCGGGGACGGCCGCGTGAACGCCGCGGTCCCGGCGGCGGCGGTGTCCCGGCAGGTCGGCCCGCCTCGGGGCGGCCGGGCGCCCGGGTCAGGCCGGCGCGGCGTGCGGGGAGTCGGGCGCCTCGGCGCCGGAGTCGCGCTGGGCGGCGGGGTCGGCGGCCTTGGTGGCGGGGTCGGGCACGAACCGGTAGCCGACGTTGCGCACGGTGCCGATCAGGGACTCGTACTCGCTGCCCAGCTTGGCGCGCAGCCGCCGCACGTGGACGTCGATGGTGCGGGTGCCGCCGAAGTAGTCGTAGCCCCAGACCTCCTGGAGCAGTTGGGCGCGGGTGAAGACCCGGCCCGGGTGCTGGGCGAGGAACTTCAGCAGCTCGAACTCCTTGAACGTGAGGTCGAGGATGCGCCCGCGCAGCCGCGCGATGTAGGTGGCCTCGTCGATCACGAGGTCGCCGCGGCGGATCTCGTCGGGGTCGTCGGCGCCGGAGTCGGCCTGGCCGATCGCCAGCCGCAGCCTGGCCTCGACCTCGGCCGGGCCGGCGGAGGTCAGCAGGAAGTCGTCGATCTGCCAGTCGGGGGTGAGCGCCGCGACACCGCCCTCGGTCAGCACGGCGAGCAGCGGGCAGTCCAGGCCCGTGGTGTCGAGCAGGCGGCAGAAGTTGCGGACCGTGGCGAGGTCGGTGCGGGCGTCGACCAGGATGGCGTCGACGGGCATGCTGGACGACCGGTCGGCACCCGTGGCCAGCAGCGCACCGGCCTCGGCGGGCGCGACGCGCACCGAGTGCAGGAGCAGACCGAGAGCGGGTAGGACGTGGTCGGACGGTTCGTTGGAGTTCGTCAGCAGCAGCAGGTGGCTCATGCGTCTCTTCCCGTCACCCCGCGCAAGGCGGTTGTGGTCGAAGGCGTCATTGCCCCCGCCGGAGAAATAATGAAGTGTTCGCCTCCGAGACCCCCAAGGATAATCAACCGATGCTGAAGGCAACCATCCGCTACTGGGCCGCGGCCAAGGAGGCCGCCGGCACGGCCGAGGAGCCCGTGGCCGGCGACACGCTGGCCGAGGCCCTGGCGCAGGTGCGGGCCACGCACGGCGGCGACGACCGGCTGCACAGGGTCCTGGAGCGCTCGTCCTTCCTCGTGGACGAGTACCCCGTGGGCACGCGGCCACACGACCAGGTGCAGTTGCGCGAGGGCAGCGTGATCGAGGTGCTGCCGCCCTTCGCGGGCGGCTGACGTCCCCCGGGCGCCCGCCCGTCAGCGCACGAGCGCCATGTCACAGCGGGACCGGTCACACGGCGGTGCGGCGCGGACCACACCCGGCGCCGCACGGGGGCCGGGCCGTGCCCGGGGGCGGGCGCGTCACGATGGACGACAGGGACGATTCGAGAGGGGGCCGCCGTGTTCGGCGGACGCAAGGGCACCCGGGCTCCGGCGGCGGGCCGCACGGTGACGGTGCTCGGCAAGGAGGGCTGCCACCTGTGCGCCGAGGCGCTGGAGGTGGTGCGGCGGGTCACCGCCGAGGTCGGCGCCGCCTGCGAGGTGCGCGACCTCGCCGACGCCACACCCGAGGAGCGCGACGACTACTGGGACAAGGTCCCGGTGGTGTTCGTCGACGGCGAGCAGCACGACTTCTGGCGGGTGGACGAGGCCGGGGGGGGGCCCCCCCCCCCCGGCCCGGGGGGGGGGGGGGGCCCGCCCGCGGGGCCCCCCCCCCCCCCCGCGCCCCGGGGGTGTCAAGGGGTGCGGACGCGGCCCGATCCGGCCGTCCACCGTTGGCCACCCCACTTTGTGCGCGCGTTCACAAGGGCGTAATCTGAGGAGCGGAATCCCAACCGGCCGGGGGCAGGGGAGCCGAACATCAGGGCCGTCGAGCGCCCGTGCCGAGCCGGACCACCGATGTGGCTGAGCCGACCGCTCGACCGCCGCCAGGAGCGCACGCCAGTGACCCCCCCTTCACCACGGCCCCGCGACCGGGGTATCCCTGAGGCGACTGTCGCGCGCCTCCCCGTCTACCTGCGCGCCCTCCAGGCGCTGGACGAGCGCGGGATCCCCACCGTGTCCTCGGAGCACCTGGCCGAGACCACCGGGGTCAACTCCGCCAAGCTCCGCAAGGACCTCTCCCACCTGGGGTCCTACGGAACGCGCGGGGTGGGCTACGACGTGGAGTACCTCATCTACCAGATCTCGCGTGAGCTTGGTCTCACCCAGGACTGGTCGGTGGCCATCGTCGGGGTGGGCAACCTGGGGCGCGCACTGGCCAACTACGGGGGCTTCGGCACCCGGGGGTTCCGCATCGCGGCCCTGCTCGACGCCGACGAGTCGGTGCTGGGCGACCGGGTCGCCGGACTGGCGGTCGGGCATATCGACACCCTCGCCGACGTTGTGCGCGAGGAGAACGTGTCGATCGGCGTGATCGCCACGCCCGCGGCCGCCGCGCAGGACGTGTGCGACCGGTTCGTGGAGGCCGGCGTCACCAGCGTGCTCAACTTCGCACCGGTGGTACTCAATGTGCCTCCGGGCGTCGATGTGCGTAAGGTCGACTTGTCCATTGAATTGCAGATCCTGGCCTTCCACGAGCAGCGGAAGGCGGACGGCCACGCGGGCCCCGACCTGGTCGGCGGCGATCCCGCGTGAGGGGGGCCGCGCAGGGGGCAGCACGGACGACAGAGGGGGCGCCCCCGCGCGCGCGGGGAACCTCGCAGGTACGGAGCAGCGGAACGCCGCCCGCATTGGAGAGCAGATGAGTGTCCTCGCCGTTGGGCTGAGCCACCGGAGTTCGCCCGTGGCGCTGTTGGAGCGCGTCGCCATGGAGGGGCAGACGCGCCTGAAGGTCATGTCGGAGATGGCGGCGGCGCCCTCGGTCAACGAGGTGCTGATGGTCTCCACGTGCAACCGCACCGAGGTCTACGCCGACGTCGACAAGTTCCACCCCGCCGTGGCGGCCATCACCGAGCTGCTGTCCTGGCACACCGGCGTCCCCCTCAGCGAGCTGTCCCAGCACGCCTACGTGCACTACGAGGAGCGCGCGGTCCAGCACCTGTTCTCCGTCACCTGCGGACTGGACTCCATGGTGGTGGGCGAGGGCCAGATCCTCGGGCAGGTCCGCAACGCCCTCAAGGACGCCCAGCAGAGCGGAACCCTGGGCCGGGTGCTCAACGATCTCGGCCAGCGGGCGCTGCGCGTGGGCAAGCGCGCCCACACCGAGACCCACCTCGACCACGCCGGCGCCGACATGGTCGGCCTGGGCCTGCGCGTGGCCCTCGGGCGGCTGCGCGGCACCGCCGCCCCCGCCGCCGGCGGCCTCGCGGCGGCACCGGCCGGCTGCCCGGTCACCGGCGCCGGCGACACCGCCTCGGTCGCCGGGGCCGCCGAGCCCACCGCCGACGTCGCCGCCGCGCTGCCCGAGCCCCAGCCCCTCACCGGGCTGCGGGTGCTCGTGCTGGGCGCCGGCTCCATGAGCGCGCTCTCCGCCAACACCGTCGCCCGCCAGGGCGCCGCCGCCGTCACCGTGGCCAACCGCACCTACGAGCGCGCCGAACGCCTCGCCGAATGCCTCACCGAGGCGTATGAGCCGCTGCGCGCCCGCGCCGTACCCGCCGACCCCGACACGGTCGCCGCCGCGCTGGCAGAAGCCGACCTCGTGATCTCCTGCACCGGCGCCCAGGACGTGGTGGTCACCCGCGACCAGGCCGCCGCTCGGCCCCGGCCCGCCGGCCGGCCGCTGGTGTTCCTCGACCTCGCCCTGCCCCGCGACATCGACCCCGAGGTGCGCGACCTGCCCGGCGTGCACGTGGTCGACATCGAGGACCTGCGCCAGGCCGTCGCCCACGGCGCCGACGACTCCACCGCGCGCGCCGGCGCCATCACCCTGGCGCGCGGCATCGTGGACGAGGAGGTCGCCGAGTACCAGAGCGTGCGCCGCGCCGAACTCGTCGCCCCCACCGTGGTCGCGCTGCGCAGCAAGGCGCGCATGGTGATGGAGTCGGAGCTGGCCCGCCTCCAGGGCCGGCTGCCCGACCTCGACGACAAGACCCGCGGCGAGGTCACCCACGCCATGCGCCGGGTGGTCGACAAGCTGCTGCACCAGCCCACCGTGCGCGTGAAGGAACTCGCGGCCGGACCCAACGGCGACACCTACGAGGCCGCGCTGCGCGAGCTGTTCGACCTCGACCCCGCCCGGCCCGACGCCGTGACCCGCATCGACCCCGCGCCCGGCGGCGCGGACCAGGGAGAATGACCATGGCCCCGGCCCCGGCCCGGCTCGGCACCCGCCGCAGCACCATGGCCACCACGCAGTCCCGCCAGGTGGCCGACACCATCACCGCGCGCACCGGCGTGCCCGTGGAGCTGGAGCTGATCACCAGCTACGGCGACATCACCCGCGCCCACCTCACCCAGCTCGGCGGCACCGGCGTCTTCGTCAACAACCTGCGCGACGAACTCCTCGGGGGCGGCATCGACTTCGCCGTCCACTCCCTCAAGGACCTGCCCACCGCGCCCGCCGCGGGCCTCACCCTCATCGCCGTCACCGAGCGCGACGACCCCCGCGACGCCCTGTGCGCGCGCGACGGCCGCAAGTTCTCCGACCTGCCCGCCGGCGCCACCGTGGGCACCGGCTCGCCCCGGCGCGTGGCCCAGCTCGCCGCGCTGCGCCCCGACCTGTCGTTCGTGCCCATCCGCGGCAACGCCGAGACCCGCCTGGGCAAGGTCACCTCCGGCGAGCTGGACGCCGTCGTCCTGGCTTACGCCGGGCTGGCCCGGGTGGGCCGCCTGGACGACGTCACCGACGTGTTCGAGGCCGAGCAGGTCCTGCCCGCGCCCGGACAGGGCGCGCTGGCCGTGGAGTGCCTGGCCGCCCGCGCCGCCGCCGACCTCGCCTACCTCACCGCCGTGGACCACGGCCCCACCCGCGCCGCCGTCACCGCCGAGCGCGTCGTGCTCGCCGAACTGGAGGCCGGCTGCGCCGCGCCCGTCGGCGCCTACGCCGAGTGCCACGACGGCCGGCTGCGGCTGCGCGCCGCCGTGGTGGCGCCCGACGGCACCCGGGCCGTGCGGCGCGAGCGCAGCGCGGCGCTCACCCAGGACACCGACCCCGTCGACACCGCTGCCTCCCTCGGACGGGAGCTGGCACGCGAGATGATCGGGGAAGGGGCCGACCGCATCGTCGCCGACGCCGCGGGGGGAGCGGCGTAGCGGGCGAGCGGCACGGCATGAGGCAAGGGCGATTGAGACAAGCAGGACCAGGAGCAGGACCGGGACGCGCGGCGCGCGGCGTCCGCCGCCACCGCGCCGCCGACCCGGGCGCGGCCGGCCGGTGCCGTGCGGCGGTGCCGCGGACACCCGGGCCGGGGGCGGGGGTCCGAGCCGACAGTCAAGGAGCGCAGAGTGAATCCGCAGAGTGAGACCCAGGAGCCGCGGCCGGAGGAGCCCGGCGCGACCCGCGGCGGCCACGTGGCCCTGGTGGGCGCCGGACCCGGCGACGCCGAGCTGCTGACTCTGCGCGGCGCCGACGCGCTCGCCAAGGCCGACGTGGTCATCACGCTGCGCGAGCCCGGCCCCGAACTCGCCGCCTACCGCACCGGGCTGCTGCGCCACTGCCGCGAGGACGTCACGGTCATCGAGCCCGCCGAGAGCGGCGCCGAGATCAACGCCCTGGCCGTGGGCCACGCCCGGGAGGGCCGCCGCGTGGTGCGCCTCTACAGCGGCGACCCGCTGCTGGGCTGCCGGGGCGCCGAACTCGCCGCCGCCTGCCGCGCCGCCGGGGTGGAGTACGAGGTCATCCCCGGCCTGTCGGCGGTGACCGCCGTGCCCGCCTACGCGGGGGTGCCGCTGATGCCCGAGGGCGTGGGCGAGGTCCGCGTGGTCAGCGCGCTGGAACCCGACCTGGACTGGGCGCGGCTGTCGGAGGGCGTCCCCGAGGGGCACGCGTCGCTGGCGGTGCTCTTCCCCGACCTGCCCGACGACGGCGCCCCGCGCGGCGGCCCCGGCTTCGACCGGCTGTGCAAGGCGCTGATCGCCGCCGGGCGGCCCGGCACCACCCCCGTGGCGGTGGTGCGCATGGGCTCCACCACCGAGCAGACCACCGTGCGCTCGACCCTCTCCCGGCTGGCCGCCGACCTCAAGGCCGCCGACGCCAAGGGCCACAACGTCACCTCACCGGCGATGCTGCTGATGGGCAAGGGCGTCACCGCCGACAAGGAGCAGTCCTGGTTTGAGAACCGGCCGCTGTTCGGCTGGCGGGTGCTGGTGCCGCGCACCAAGGAGCAGGCGGCCAGCCTGTCGGAGCAGTTGCGCGGCTACGGCGCCGTGCCCGAGGAGGTCCCCACCATCTCGGTGGAGCCCCCGCGCACGCCCCAGCAGATGGAGCGCGCGGTGCGCGGCCTGGTCACCGGCCGCTACCAGTGGGTGGCGTTCACCTCGGTCAACGCGGTGAAGGCCATCCGGGAGCGGTTCGAGGAGTACGGCCTGGACGCCCGCGCGTTCGCCGGGGTCAAGGTCGCCGCCGTCGGCGAGCAGACCGCCGCCGCGCTGCGCGCCTTCGGCATCCAGCCCGACCTCACCCCGCCGCCGGACCGCCAGTCCGGTGCCGGGCTGGTGGAGGTGTGGCCGCCCTACGACGCCGAACTGGACCCCATCGAGCGGGTGCTGCTGCCGCGCGCCGACATCGCCACCGAGACCCTCGCCAAGGGCCTCACCGACCTCGGCTGGGAGGTCGACGACGTCACCGCCTACCGCACCGTGCGGGCCGCGCCGCCGCCCGCGCCGGTGCGCGAGGCCATCAAGGGCGGCGGGTTCGACGCCGTGCTGTTCACGTCCTCCTCCACCGTCCGCAACCTCGTGGGGATCGCCGGCAAGCCGCACAACACCACCGTCATCGCGGTGATCGGCCCCGAGACCGCCAAGACCGCCGCCGAGTTCGGGCTGCGGGTGGACGTCGTGGCGCCCACCACATCGGTTTCGGCCCTCGCCCAGGCGCTGTCGGAGTACGGTGCCGCACAGCGGGCCGAAGCCGTGGCGGCGGGCAAGCCGGCCCTCAAGCCCAGCCAGAAGCGCCGGGGGCGGCGCCGCAAGACCGTGTGACACCCGACCCGACCCGCGGCGGGTCGGCCGACCGCAGACCGCCCGCCGACCGATGTGACCGCCTGATCCGGAGACTCCCATGAGCGCCCGTTACCCCGTGGCCCGGCCCCGCCGGCTGCGCCGCACCCCGGCCCTGCGCCGGCTGGTCGCCGAGACCCGCCTGCGGCCCGAGGACCTGATCCTGCCGGTCTTCGTCAAGGAGGGCATCACCGAGCCCAACCCGGTCGGCTCCATGCCCGGGGTCGTCCAGCACACCCGCGACAGCCTGCGCAAGGCGGCGGTGGAGGCGGTCGAGGCCGGTGTCGGCGGGCTGATCCTGTTCGGGATCCCGGCGGCCAAGGACGAGCGCGGCTCGGCGGCCGACGACCCCGAGGGGATCGTGCAGGTGGCGCTGCGCGACCTGGCCGCCGAGGTCGGCGACGACATCGTGCTCATGGCCGACCTGTGCCTGGACGAGTACACCTCCCACGGGCACTGCGGCCTGATCACCCCCGAGGGCGAGGTCGACAACGACGCCACCCTGGAGCGCTACGCCTCCATCGCCCGCGCCCAGGCCGAGGCGGGGGTGGCCGTGGTGGCGCCCAGCGGCATGATGGACGGCCAGGTCGCGGCGATCCGCGCGGCCCTGGACGAGGCCGGGCACTCCCAGACGGCGATCCTGGCCTACGCCGCCAAGTACGCCTCGGCGTTCTACGGCCCCTTCCGCGAGGCCGCCGAGGGCGCCCCGCAGTTCGGCGACCGCTCCGGCTACCAGCAGGACCCGGCCAACGCCCGCGAGGCGCTGCGCGAGGTCGAGCTGGACCTGGCCGAGGGCGCCGACATGGTCATGGTCAAACCGGGCCTGGCCTACCTGGACATCCTCGCCAAGGTCGCCGACGCGGTCACCGTGCCCGTATCGGCCTACCAGGTCAGCGGCGAGTACGCGATGGTCGAGGCCGCCGCCGAGAAGGGGTGGCTGGACCGCGAGAGGGTCATCTTGGAGACCCTGCTCTCCTTCCGGAGGGCCGGGGCCGCCCAGATCCTCACCTACTGGGCCACCGAGGCGGCGCGACTGCTCCGGTAACCGGGGAACACCCGCTTCCCCGTCGGCTCGCGGTGGGGGGCGGGGGGGGGCCCCCCCCCGGCCCCCCCCCGCCCCCCCCCCCGCGCCCCGGGGGGGGGGGGGGCCCCCCCCCCCCCGCCCCCCCCCGCGACACGACGAACGGGGAGGCACCCATGGCCGAGGTCCTGCAACGGCGCAAGCGCCGGCGCGGCACTCACGACAGCATGCTCAACGCGGCCCTGCGCTACGCGGCCCTGGGCTGGCCGGTGTGCCGGGGCGCGAGCCCGCTGAGCGCCAACGGGCGCGCCTGCGGCTGCGACCGGATCGGCTGTCCCGACCCGGGCGCGCACCCGGTCGCCGCGACGTGGGGCCTGGAGGCCACCACCGACCCCGACACGATCACCCGCTGGTGGACCGCCACGCCCGAGGCCAACGTCATCCTGCCCACGGGGCGGGTGTTCGACGTCTTCGACGTCCCGGCGGCGGCGGGCGTGATGGCGCTGGCCCGCATGGGCCGCTCGGGCGTGCACACCGGGCCGGTGGCGGCGGTCGACGCCCGCCGGTACCTGTTCTTCGTGGCCACCCGCTCGCCCGCCGACGAGGACGAGTGGTGGTCCTGCCATCTGGACTGCGTGCCGGAGAGCGTCGCCGAGACCCCCGGGCTGCGCTGGCACTGCCGCGACAGCTACGTGCCTGCGGCCCCCTCGCTCCTGCCGTCGGGCAACCCGATCACCTGGATCCGCGCCCCGCTCGACACCCCCACCCCGGCCGACCTGCCGGACCCCATCGCGGTGCTGGACATCCTGGCGGACGCGTGCGAGGAGTTCCAGGGATAGCGGGAGGAGCGGGGGAGGTGGGTAGACAGCCAGGCGGTCACCGGCTCCCGTGGCCGGTGGGCGCGGCCGGGACGAGGCCGGTCGCTAGGCGGTCGGGCGGTGGTCCCCCTCCACCGAGCGGCGGATGGACTCCGCCAGGGTCTTCCAGTCGTCGGTGTGCTCGGCCCAGGGCGGGATCACGCCGGGCGGCGGCTCGTCGCCGAGGCCGCCGGTGAACAGGTACCGGTGCGCCACCATGGTCAGGTGGCGCAGCACGTCCACCCGGTCGTCCACGAAGTGCGTGACACCCAGGCGCTCGCACACGGGCGCCTTGTCGCCCCGGTTGAGCACGAAGTGCATGTGGTCGCGGGTGATGCCGGTGCGCCGCTCGAAGTCGTGGTGGCGCAGCCACTCGACGGTGCGGTGCGCGGTCTCGGGCTTGGCCTTGGAGATCACGTAGACCCGGCCCGCGAACGGCCCGGCCGCCAGCTCGGCCAGGGCCTCGAAGGCGCCCTCGACGGCCGGGGTGCGCATCGGGTGCTCGCCGAAGAAGGACGTGTCCTGGTCGCCGTCGCTGCGGCGGATGATCACCCCGCCCACGTCCACGCCCAGCACTGGCACCTGCGCCGCGCCCGTCACGTGACCCCCGGTTCCGTCCCGCACGTCGTTGCCGCCGTCATCGCCGCCGCCGTTCAACCCGCTCACCTGTGCCCCTCCCTACCCCGGCAGGTCCAGCTTCTCCTCGCTGACGACGATCCCGTCGTCGTCGCTGTACAGCCACGCCTCGGGGGTGAAGACCACGTTGCCGAAGGCCACCGGGGCGTCGAGGACCCCGGCGCCGGTCTTCGCCGACTTGCGCGGGTTGGAGCCCAGCGCCTTGATGCCCAGGTCCACCTTGGCGAGTTCGGCGACGTCGCGGACCGCGCCGTTGATGACGACCCCGGCCCAGCCGTTCTCCTGGGCGGCCTTGGCGATGAGGTCGCCCATCAGCGCCGTGCGCAGCGACCCGCCGCCGTCCACCACCAGCACCCAGCCCTCGCCCGGCTGGTTCAGTTGCTCCTTGACCAGCGCGTTGTCCTCGTGGCACTTGACGGTGGCGATGGGGCCGTGGAAGGCGCTGCGTGCTCCGTACTGGCGGAACTGCGTCTCGCAGCTCGCCAGGGCGTCGCCGTGGGCGTCGATCAGGTCGGCGGTGGCGAAGACCTCGGGCATGGGAGTGTCCTTTGCGTGCGGAGGCCCGGCTGCCAGGCACCGGCCTCGTGCGGTCTCATGCTGTCGGGTGCGGTCGCGGGGGTGTCGTGCGTCCCAGGACGTGGTGCCGTCTCAACCTACTGATGCCGACCGCGCGGCGGTAACGCGGGAGGTGCCCCGGCGGGCGGCGACCGGGGCGGGCGCGGGGTGTGTGCGAGCGGTCCGGTCCCCGCAGAGAGGCCCGGCGCGCCCTTCGGCGGGGTCGGCGCGCGCCGCGCGCCACCGCTGCCACACTGGAGGCGTGGGTAACGACAAGACTTCCGCCGAGCTGTTCCAGCGTGCCAGCGCCGTCGTCCCCGGAGGGGTGAACTCCCCGGTCCGGGCGTTCGGCGCCGTGGGCGGCACGCCGCCGTTCATGGCCTCGGGATCTGGCCCCTACCTCACCGACGTCGACGGCAACACCTACGTCGACCTGGTGTGCTCGTGGGGTCCGCTGATCCTGGGCCACGCGCACCCCGCCGTCGTGGAGGCGCTGGCCGAGGCCGCCGCCAAGGGCACGTCCTTCGGCGCGCCCACCCCCGGCGAGGTGGAGCTGGCCGAGGAGATCATCGCCCGCACGGCGGTGGAGCAGGTCCGCCTGGTCAACTCCGGCACCGAGGCGACGATGTCGGCGATCCGCCTTGCGCGCGGCGCCACCGGGCGCGGGCGCATCGTGAAGTTCGCGGGCAACTACCACGGGCACGTCGACTCCCTGCTGGCCGCCGCCGGTTCGGGCGTGGCCACGTTCGCGGTGCCCGACACCCCGGGCGTCACCCGGGCCGGCGCGGCCGACACCATCGTGCTGCCCTACAACGACATCGAGGCCGTGGAGCGGGTGTTCGCCGAGTCCGGCCCCGACATCGCGTGCGTCATCGTGGAGGCGTGCCCGGCCAACATGGGCGTGGTCCCGCCGCGCGACGGGTTCAACGCCCGGCTGAAGGAGCTGACGGCGGCCCACGGCGCGCTGCTGATCCTCGACGAGGTGCTGACCGGCTTCCGGGTCAGCCGCTCGGGCTGGTACGGGCTCGAAGGCGTCGCCGCCGACCTGGTCACCTTCGGCAAGGTCATGGGCGGCGGCCTGCCCGCCGCCGCGTTCGGCGGGCGCGCCGACCTGATGGCCCACCTCACCCCCGGCGGAGCCGTCTACCAGGCGGGCACGCTGTCGGGGAACCCGCTGGCCACGGCCGCCGGGCTGGCCACGCTGCGCAACGCCACCGACGACGTGTACGCCCGCATCGACGCGGTGTCGGCGCAGGTCGCCGACGCGGTCGAGCGCGAACTGTCGGCGGTGGGGGTCCCGCACCGCGTGCAGCGCGGCGGCAACCTCTTCACGGTGTTCTTCACCGACGCCGAGGTCACCGACTTCGACGGCGCCCGCGCGCAGAACACCGCCCGCTTCGCCGCGTTCTTCCACGCCATGCTGGAGCAGGGCGTGTACCTGCCCCCGGCGGCCTTCGAGGCGTGGTTCTTCTCGGCGGCCCACGACGACGCCGCCATTGACCGCGTGATCAGCGCCCTTCCGCGCGCCGCCCGCGCGGCCGCCGAGGTCTAGCGGCCCGGGGGCCTGGCGGCACCGCCCGGCCCTCGACCGGGACCGAACCGCGATCACCCGTCCCTGGCCCCGGTGACAGCCCAGGTCACGGGGCGGGGCCGGTCGGGGCGGCGAAAGCAGGGCGGATACGCTGCGGGCGGGAAAGCCGGGGGTTCTCCGGCGATGGAATCTGCTTCGACGGCGCTCGCGGGCATCCGCATGTCGGCGAAAGGGAGAGGGGACGGCCGTGGAGAAGCCGCGCGGGAAAGACTCGTTCTCGTTGCCGTACAGGGTGGGGTTCCGTATCAACTACGCGCTCCTCCACGTCATGGGACCGGCGGCCCTGACCCCCGAAACCGATCCGCTGCTCCGCACGAAGCGGGAGTACGAGCGTCGGCGAGAACTCCACCGGGCGTGGAAGGCGCACCAGCGGTCCTAGGCGCGCTCTTCCGGCGGGTTGGCGGTGCGGTCGGCCGGTGGCCCGCCGTCGGCGGAAGGGCTGTCCCGGTTTTGGCGCCCCGTCGCCACCTCGGCCATCCGCCCCCCTGGCCGATGGCCGCACGCCTGACTTCGTTCCCCTATGTGCTTGTTTGGGGGGAACCGTCCCTCAATGGGAAGTTCATCTTTCAATTACCTGCTTCGGACGTTAAACAGCGCTTTATGATTGCCGCGTGCTCGACATCGACCGCCTTCGGGCGCTCAACGCCATCTCCGAGTACGGGTCGGTCAGCGCCGCCGCCGACGTCCTCGGAATCACCACCTCCGCCGTCTCCCAGCAGATCGCCAAGCTGGAGCGCGAGACCTCCGCGCGCCTGCTGGAGCGCAGCGGGCGCGGTGTGCGGCTGACCGACGCGGCGCAGCTCCTCGTGCGGCACTCCGAGCGCATCCTCGCGATGATCGCCGAGGCCGAGGCCGACCTGGAAGCCCAGCTCGGCAGCGTCGCGGGACGGCTGAGCATCGCCGCCTTCGCCACCGCCGCGCGCAGCGTCCTGCCCCCCGCGCTGCGCGACCTCGCCCTGCGCTACCCCAACCTCAACGTCCAGATGTTCGAGGCCGACCCGGGCGTCTCCCAGACCCTGGTCCAGCGCGGCGACTACGACCTCGCGCTCGTCCAGGACTGGGTGAACTCCCCGCTGCCCGTGCTGGAGGGCACCGAGCGCCTGCACCTGTTCGACGACCCCGCCGAGATCGTGCTGCCCGCCGACCACCCCCTCGCCGACCGCGACGAACTCGCGGCGGGCGAACTCGTGGACGAGGACTGGATCGTCGCGCCGCAGGGCACCATCTGCTTCGAGTGGCTGTGCGACACCCTCCGCCGTGCGGGCGTGGAGCCGCGCGTGGCACACTACGCGACCGAGTACCCCACACAGATCGCGCTGGTGGCCGCCGGCCTCGGGCTGGCGGTCCTGCCGCGCCTGGGCCGCGGACTGCTGCCGCCGGGCGTGCGCACGGTTCCGCTGCGGCCGGTGCTCGTGCGCAGCGTCTACGTGCTGCTGCGCCGCGAGGCCGGGCGCCGCCCCGCCGTGCGCGCCGCCGTGGCGGCGCTGCGGTCCACGGTCGATAAGTTGGATGACGGCACGCGGAGCTTGGACGCCACGTCAGCGCCCGTCTAGGCGGCACACGCCGCCCGGTCCGCGCCGTCCAGCGAAACGTACGGAAGGAATCGGTCGCGCGAACATGAGTACGACCACCGTGGTCCACCTCCTCCGGCACGGCGAGGTGCACAACCCCAAGGGGATCCTCTACGGCCGCCTGCCGGAGTTCCACCTCAGCGAGAACGGCTGCCGCATGGCGGGCCTCGCCGCGGAGTGGTTCACCGGGCGCGACATCGCCGCGCTGTACTCCTCGCCGCTGGACCGCGCCAAGGAGACCGCGCAGCCCGTCGCCGACGAGTTCGGCGTGGCCATCCGGCTCGACGAGCGGCTGATCGAGGCCGGCAACACGTTCCAGGGCATGGCGCTGTCCACCCGCTCCATGCGCGACCCCGAGGTGCTGCGCCGGCTCTACAACCCGTTCCGGCCCTCGTGGGGCGAGCCCTACTCCCGCATCGTCGCCCGCATGGTCGACATCATCAAGGTGGTGCGCAAGGAGGCGTGGGGCCGCGAGGCCGTGTGCGTCAGCCACCAGCTCCCCATCTGGATGGCGCGCCGCGCGGCCGAGCGCAAGCGGCTGTGGCACCGCCCCGACCGGCGGCAGTGCAACCTCGCCAGCATCACCTCGCTGACGTTCGAGGACCACCGGCTGGTCAGCGTCGGCTACACCGAGCCGGCGGCCGAGCTGTACCGCAAGGGCCCGGCGATGCCCGGCGCCTGACCCGCGCACCGCGCCGGCGACGCCCGGCGCCTGACCCGCGTCGACGCCCGGCGGCCCGCACCGCCGAGCGCCGCCGCACCCGCCGCCCGGCTCCCGCCGGCCGCGCACGCCCTGGGCCGGCCCAGCCCCGCCGCCCGGGCCTTGCGGCACACCGGCACCTCCTCCCCGGCCTCCCGAGGGGCGTCCCCCGCCTTCGCCCCTTCCGCGCCCGCCGCGCCCCCGGTTCGCCCCCGCCTCCCCGCCGCCTCCCCCTCCGCCCCGCACCCGCGACCCACCGGTGTGCGGCCGCCCCTTGTGCGAGGAGGTAGGCTGGTCCAACGGGTGCGGCGTTTTCATCGGCACGCGGCCGCCGCGTGTCCGCCCCCGGGCGACTGCGTTCGCCGCACTCCCTCCGTCGGTTCACCTCACGGGCCGCGCCTCGCGCGCCCGAATCGGGTGTGCCGTCGTGTCATGTGATCCAAACGTAGGCGAGAGGTGAACCGTATGGGTTCCGTCATCAAGAAGCGCCGCAAGCGCATGGCGAAGAAGAAGCACCGCAAGCTGCTCAAGAGGACCCGCGTCGCGCGCCGCAACAAGAAGTAGCCGAGCCTTCGGCATCGGGTGGGGCAGTCTCTCCGCCGACACCGACCGCGGCGGTCCCGGCCCGCTCGGTCCGCGGCGGCACGGTCGACGCGGAGACACCTCCCGCCCCATCCAGCGAATCCCCCCCGACTCGTGGAGGCGTGTGGCATGGGCCGCGTCGTACTGATCACCGGAGTCTCCCGCTACCTGGGCGCCCGGGTGGCCGAGGCCGTGCGGACCGAACCCGGAGTCGACCGGGTGGTCGGGCTCGACCCCGTCGCCCCCCGGCACCCGCTGGGCGGCACCGACTACATCCAGGCCGACCTCCACGACGGCGGGATCGGGCGCGCCGTGCTGGAGTCCGGCGCCGACACCGTGGTCCACCTGGGCCTCACGCCGTCGGCGCGGCACGCCGGCGGCCGCGCCGCGGCGGCGCACGCCAACGTCCTGGGCACGATGCAGCTCCTCGACGCCTGCCAGCGCTCGGACACCCTCCGGCGCCTGGTGGTGCGCTCCAGCGCCGCCGTCTACAACCAGTCGGCCCAGGACCCGCTGCTGTGCACCGAGGACCGCGCCGAGCGCGCGCTGCCGCGCTCGGTCTACGCCAACAGCGCGGCCGAGGTCGAGAAGCACACCCGCGGGCTGGCCCGCCGGCGCCCCGACCTCGCCGTGGCGGTGCTGCGCTTCGCCAACTTCATCGGCCCCTCGGTCGACACCCCGCTCACGCGCTACTTCGGGCTGCGCCTGGTGCCCACGGTGCGCGGCTACGACCCGCTGATGCAGTTCATCCACGAGGACGACGGCATCGAGGCGGTGCGCCGCATGGCGCTGAGCGACGGGCAGGGCGTGTTCAACGTCGCCGGGTCCGGCTCGCTGCCGCTGTCGCTGTGCCTGCGCCGGGTGGGCCGGCGCCGCTTCGCGGTGCCCGAGCCCGGCCTGCGGATGCTCGGCGGCCTGGCGCGCCGCAGCGAACTGGACTACACGCCCGAGCAGTTGCGCGTGCTGTGCTACGACCGCGTCCTGGACTTCAGCAAGCTCGAACGGGCGCTGGGCTGGTCGCCGGCCTACACCTCGCAGGAGGCGTTCGAGAGCTACGCGAGCGAGCGCGGGCGCCCGCTGCGCCGGCGCGGCGCCGGAGCGGCCGGGCCGCGCGCCCACAGCACCCGCCCGGCACTGCCCGCCTGAGGCCGGCCGTCCCGGCTCGGCCTGAGCCGGACTCTGCCCGATCCCGCCCCTGCCTGAGCCCGCCCCGACCGGGCGCGGGCCGGACGTGTACTCCCACGCGCCGCGCGCCTGCGTGCGCGCGGTGCCCCAACCCCCCTGTCCGCCGTTGCCGCCGGGTGCCCGCCGCCGGGTCCTACCGGCCGCAAGCGGCCGCCGCCAAAACCCTCCGAAGACCGACCGGGACCCTCCGCAGAAACAAGGCCGGCGGGCCGCCGAAGCGGCCCGCCGGCCTCACGGTTCCTGCGGTCTCAGCCGCTCAGTGCCGCGCCCTGCGGCGCAGCACGCTCATCGCCACGCCCCCGGCCACCGCACCGGCGATCGCGGCCGGCACGCCGACCCGCAGGGCCGCGCGGTGCCGGCGGAACTCGTGCACCGGCCAGCCCCGCTCGATGGCGTGGTCGCGCAGCGCGGTGTCGGGGTTGACGGCGTTGGGGTGGCCCACCGCGTTCAGCAGCGGCAGGTCGTTGCTGGAGTCGCTGTAGGCCGTGCACTCGGCGAGGTCGACGTTCTCGTGGCGGGCCAGCGCCTCGATCGCCGCCGCCTTGGCCGGGCCGTGCAGCAGGTCGCCGACCAGGCGGCCGGTGTACACGCCGTCGACGGTCTCGGCGACCGTGCCCAGCGCGCCGTCCAGGCCCAGCCGACGCTTGATGATGTCGGCCAACTCTACCGGGGTGGCGGTGACCAGCCACACCCGCTGCCCCTCGCGCAGGTGGCGGTGGATCAGCCGGTGCGTGCCCTCCCAGATCCGGTCGGCCATCGAATCGTCGTAGATCTGCTCGCACAGGGTGACCAGGTCGTTGACGTCGTGCCCGGCCACGAACGCCAGGGCGGCCTCGCGCGCGGCGTTGATCTGCTGTGCCTGCTCGGTGCCGCTGATGCGGAACCGCATCTGGCCCCAGCCGAACCGCAGCAGGTCGCGGGTGGTGAACAGGTCGCGGGAGGCCAGGCCGCGCGCGAAGTGGTAGATCGACGCGCCGCGCATCAGGGTGTTGTCGACGTCGAAGAACGCGATGGGGGGAGCCGTGGGCGGCTCAGGCCGGCGCGCGGGCGGAGCGCCCGCCGGCAGGGGCGGGACGTACGCGCCGCTCGGCCGGCCCGCGCCGCGCAGGGCCTCGGCGGCGGCGGCCGACGCTTCCCCGGCGAGGGCGGCGCGGCCACGGTCGTCTCGACGGAGATAGCGCCACATGGTTCGAGCCTAGAGCTATCCGGAACACAGGTGTACATCGAGCCGGGAACAGGCCGTGACCGGTGAGGTAACTCACAAGTTAACCGACTTATTCCGCTCAAAAGGGCAATTAGCAGGCAAAACGGTGCGGCGAATGTCCTACTCCGTTCACGCCCGCGCCTCAAGTGCAGCATGATTAGCGGGATGGTCGAGGTAGGACTGGCATTCATCTGCGCCCTGGTGGCGTGGAGCGCGACCGCCGCGCTGATCGCCCGCGGGATCCGGGACCCGCGGCTCTTCATGGCTGCCTGGGTGGCCTCGGCGGTCGCCCTCGCGATCGCCCTCAGCGCCGCGTTCCCGGGCGCGCTCCTGGGCTTCTCCGCCGCCACCTTCCGCATGTTCCAGATCGGTGTGGGCCTGCTGGGCCCGCTGCTGCTGGGCTGGGGCGCCGTGGAGTACGCCGTGCGCGAGCCGCGCACCCGGTTCGGCACCCGCCTGGTGGTGACCACCCTGGGCATCGTGCCGCTGGTGGTGCTCACCATGGACCGGCTGCGCGGGCAGTTCGGCAACGGCTACCCCGCCATGCGCGAGCACTACGACTTCCTGCCCGGCATCGCGCTGGGCCTGGTGCACACGTTCGCCTTCGTGGCGCTGGCCGTGGCCGCCGGGGCGGCCGCCCGCCGCCTGGGCGAGCGGCCGCGCGGATCCCAGCACGAGTTGACGGTGCTGGGCCTGCTCGCGCTCACGGTGCTCCTTGAGGTGATCGTCAGCCGCTTCGGGCTGGGCATCCTCGGCCAGTTGCTGATGCTCGGCGCCATCGCCGCGCTGTGGACGGGCTTCCTGCGGGCGCTGAACCCGCCCCGGGAGCGCCCGAACCGGCGCGCGGGCCGGGGCGGCCGGCGCAGGGGGCGGGGCGGCTCCGAGGACGAGGACGGACCCGACGACGAGGAGGACGGTGTGTGGGGCAGGCGCCGCAAGCGGGACGACTACGACGACTTTGACGACGAGTACGACGACGACTACGGCGACGACCGCGACGCCGACGGCACCGACGGCGGCGAGCCCGGCGGCGGCGCGCAGCGCCGGCAGCGGCTGCGCGGCATCATCACCATCTACACGCTGATGGACGGGCGCGCCGACGCCTTCGACGACTACGCCGACGCGGTGGTCGAGCAGGTGGCCCGGCACGAGCCCGACACCCTGCTGTTCGCCTGCCACACGGTGCCCAGCGCGCCGCTCCAGCGGATCGTCTACGCCATCTACCGCGACCAGTTGGCGTTCGAGGAGCACGAGCAGCAGCCGCACGTGCTGGAGTTCGCCCGGCGCAGCGCCAACACGGTGGTGGCGACCAACGTGATCGAACTCGCGCTGTCGGGGGCGTCGGCCACCGACAACCTCGCCGGCATGCTGATGCCGCGCTGACCCCGCCCGCGCGGGGGGCCGTCCCGGCCGCCGCACCAGGCCCGCGGGTTCATTGGAGTTTGCTGAGATATCGCACCGGAGCGCTGCGGGGCGAATCGGGTGAAGTAACCTTCGTGCTGAGTCTGGGCGTCCCGCGACGCCGCACCAGGCGTCCCCCGCCGAACCGTATCCCCCGTCCGGACGCCGCGCCGGAACCAACCAGGAGCGTGCTGGAAGCCCGATGCGTAAGTTCCTCGTCTTCCTCATATTCGTGCTGATCGTGCTCGCCGTGGCCGATCGCGGTCTGCACTACGCCGCGGAGAGCGAGATCGCCTCGCGCGTGGAGCAGCAGTATGAGATGACCTCCGAGCCCGAGGTCACCATCGGCGGCTTCCCCTTCCTCACCCAGGCGATCGGCGGGGAGTACGACGAGATCCACATCGTCACCGGCGCGGTGGTGGTGGACGACGTCCAGTTGGAGCGGGTCGACGTCACCGCGCGCGACGTCCGCGCGCCCATCGGCGACCTGCTGACCGAGCCCAGCGTGGTGGCGGGCAGCGCCGACGCCCGGGTGATGCTGCCCTACAGCGAACTCCAGAAGCGGCTGCCCGAGGGGATCGTCATCGAGAACGAGAACGGCAGCCCCCGGATGTCGGGCGACCTCGCCCTGGGCCAGTACAGCGTGCCGGTCTCGGCCGACCTGGGCGTGGCGGTCGAGCAGGGCACCATCGTGGTGACCCCCTCCAACATCGAGGTCGGGCAGAGCCAGTTCGGCGACCTCGGCCTGGTCGAGGACCTGCTGGCGCTGTCGGTGCCGGTACCCGAGATGCCGTTCGGCCTGCGGGTCAGCGACATCCAGGCCCAGCCCAACGGCGTCGAGGTCACCGCCGAGGCCACCGACGTGGTCCTCGTCGGCGAGAACCCCCAGCGCTGACCCCCGGCCCGCTGCGGCCTACTGGAGGTCGAGCGCGGCGCGCAGGCCGCCCGCGACCAGCGTCATGGTCGCGAACGACACCGCCCCGAGGTCTTCGAGAAGGTCCTCGCGGTACAGGAGAGTGATGTCGTCGCACATCACCCTCCCCACGAGCGGGGAGTCCGCCGGTCCCAGCGGCACGATCGTGCTCCGGGTCTGGCGCGGGGTCGTGGTCAGCCGCACGGCCAGGCAGTCGTCGAAGGCGCGGTTGCGGTGGTTGTTGGACACCACCAGCCACGGCTTGCGGCCGAAACCGATGTCGGCGGCGTAGACGCGGCCGCGCACCGGCAGGAGTGCGGCCATCAGTCGGCCCGCCGGGAGACGCGCCCGCGCATGGCCGCCCGCGCCGCCGAGTCCTCATCCGTGCGCTCGACCGCCATGGCGGCGTACTCGTCGGCGAGCAGTTCGTCGGCCAGCGCCGCGCGGCCGGCCTCCACGAGGGCAGCCAGCGCCGCGCTCTCCGAGACCTCGCCCTCAGGCAGGCTGACGCCCATCCGCAGCAGCGCCCGGCGCTCCGGGCTGCCCGGGCGCCGGAGGCTGTTGGCCACCCGCGCCGACTCCGCCCGCACGGGCACTGACTTCCGGGTCTTCGCATCCATGCAGCACATTCTGCCACACCAAGTGCGGCATGTTCGGGGAAAGCGGCCAAACCGCAGGCCGTGCGGGGGGAGTGAACGAACCCACTCGTGACATCCGCCGCGCCAGCCCGTACCATCAGGGTCGTGAGTTCTCCGACAGAGCCCTTCCTGACGAAGCGGCGCGCCGTGGACTTCTGCCACGTCGCCACCGCGCTCTGTCGCGCTGCCCGCTAGAGCCGAACCCCGCGGGGGTCCACCCCCGCCCGGATCCCGGCCGCGCCCCTTCTTCACCGGCGCCCGGCCCCTTCGACTCCTCCAGCACACACTCACCCAGGTGGGAAGCCCCTATGCCGGTCGACCCGCGAGGGCAGCGCACCGCTGCCGTGCCCGCACCCTCCGCAGCCTCCTCCGGCGCGCCCGCCTGCCTTTCCCGTCCTGCACCGCCGCCGCACCGACCGGCACCGCCGCCGGTTCGCGGCGGTGCCGCCGTGGACCGCGCCGGGTGAGGGCGCGCCCCGACCAGCCGCACACCCCGCCCGCGCGGCGGACAACGAGATCAACCGACGAACCAAGGAGGTTCCCATGAGCCGCTCCGACGTCCTGGTGGACGCCGACTGGGTGGAGGCTCACCTGGACGACCCGAACGTGGTGCTGGTCGAGGTGGACGAGGACACCTCGGCCTACGACAAGGGCCACATTCGCAACGCCGTCAAGATCGACTGGAAGCAGGACCTCCAGGACCCCGTCCGCCGCGACTTCATCGACCGCACCGGCTTCGAGAAGCTGCTGTCGGAGCGCGGCATCGCCAACGACCACACCGTGGTCCTCTACGGCGGCAACAACAACTGGTTCGCGGCCTACGCCTACTGGTACTTCCGCCTCTACGGCCACCAGGACGTCAAGCTCCTCGACGGCGGCCGCAAGAAGTGGGAGCTGGACTCCCGCGAGCTGGTCGAGGCGGTGCCCGAGCGCCCCGCCACCACCTACACCGCCAAGGAGCAGGACACCTCGATCCGCGCGTTCCGCGACGAGGTCGTGGAGGCCATCGGCACCAAGGACCTGGTCGACGTCCGCTCGCCCGACGAGTTCGTGGGCAAGCTGCTGGCGCCCGCGCACCTGCCGCAGGAGACCTCGCAGCGCCCGGGGCACATCCCCACCGCGCGCAACATCCCGTGGTCCAAGACCGCCAACGAGGATGGCACCTTCAAGTCCGACGAGGAGCTGCGGGAGCTGTACACCGAGGCCGGCGTGGACCTCGACAAGGACATCATCGCCTACTGCCGCATCGGCGAGCGCTCCTCGCACACCTGGTTCGCGCTGCACGAGCTGCTGGGCCTGCCCAACGTCAAGAACTACGACGGCTCCTGGACCGAGTACGGCTCCCTGGTGGGCGTGCCGGTCGAGCTGGGCGAGGCGAAGTAGGCCCCGGCCGCTCGCCCGCGCACGCCAACCGCACTGACTAGGAGGAACGCTGTGAGCGACAACGGATGCGGCGCACCCGTCGGGGGCGTGGCCCTGGCCGACGTCGACGCCAAGGGCCAGGCGGTGATCCAGGGGGTCGTGCGGCGCGGCGGCGTGCCGCTCAGCGGCGCCTACGCCCGGCTGCTGGACGCCTCGGGCGACTTCGTCGGCGAGGTCGCCACCGGTGAGGAGGGCACCTTCCGGTTCTTCGCCGCCGACGGCGCGTGGAAGGTCCGGGTGCTCGCCTCGAAGGGCTTCACCGCCGAGTACGACATCCCCGCCGTGGTCGGCACGGTCATCGCCCTCCCGGTCGACGCCTGACCCGACCGCCGGGCCGGGTCCGCGCGCCGGCGCGGGCGGGGGGCGACCCCCGCCCGCGCCGGCGTTCGCGCGTTCCGGGGCGCCCGCACCGGGCCGGGTGCCCGCGCGGTGACGGGGGTGGCGCGTGCGGCGCGGGTGGCCCCCGGGACCCGTGCGCGGCGCCGGTGGCGGAGCGGTCGGCGCACTTTGCGGCAAAGCCGTGACAACTCGGCAACCGCCTGACAACATCTCCAGGTAGTCTCCCCAGATCTCCGCATGCAACGCGATGCGACCCGGACGCCCCCAGCAGGCCGGGCAGGAGGTGCTTCGAGGTGGCCGACCCCGCAGCGGGAACGCAGGCGAATCCGACCTCCCTCGGATGGCGGTACGAGATCCTGGTGCCCGACCCCGGGCCGCCCCCGCACCGCCCGGCGCCGCCCGACCGGATCCGGGTCACCCAGGAGTGGATCGCCGCGCAGCGGGCCGGCGAGAAGCGCACCAACCGCCCCCTCCACCTCATGCTCGCCGCCCTGGCCGGGCTGTCGCTGCTCAGCGTGCTGCTGTGGCCCGTGCGCGTCCTGCCCGGGGTGTTCGCGCTGGGGGTGTGCCTGGCCTCGGTCGTGGTGGCCCTGCCGGTCGGCGTGGCCCTCCTCCAGAGCCGCCAGGCCATGCGCGAGCGGCTGCGCCGCGAGGAGGAGCGGCTGGCCGCCGAGAGCGCCGAGCGCGAGCGCGACCTGCGCGAGCGCCAGGAGGACCACGCCCGCGCCTACACCGAGTGGCAGCGGCGCAAGCGCGCCTACGACGCCCAGCCCCGGTGGTACACCGTGCGCCCGCCCGAGGACGCCCACACCGTGGTGGTGGCCGGGGGCACCGAGGTCGGCTGGTCGGCGCTGCTGGCCACGGTCGGCACCTCGGTGCTGCGCGTGGGCGGCGACCTCACCGTGGTGGACCTGTCGGGCCGCGCGGTGGCCGGCGAGCTGTGCTCGCTGGTGAAGCGCTCGGCGGTGAACCCGCGCATCTGGGTGCTGCCGGCCGACCTGCCGCGCATGACCCTGGGCACCAACCTGGGCGCCGGGCCGCGCGCCCGCATCCTCGCCTCGCTGGCCTGCGCCTCCGACGCCAAGGCCGACATCGACGCCGACGAGACCCTGCTGCTGCGGATCTTCGAGGTGCTGGGCCCCCAGATCAGCATCGCGGTGCTCATCGGCGGGCTGCGGGCGCTGAGCACCCCCGCCGACGACCCCGGCACCGAGGGCGACGCCGTGCTGCGGCAGCTCACCGCCGCCCAGCGCGCCGAGCTGCGCGCCCGCTGCGGTCGCGACCGCGCCGTGCGCGAGCGGGCCTGGGAGCTGGAGCACCACCTGGCCCCGTTCGAGGGCGTGGGGCGGCGCGCGGCCGAGGAGCCCTACGCCCAGATCAAGGTCATCGCCACCGACCGCACCCTGGGCGACGTCGCGGCGCGCGCCTACGGCACCTACACCGTGGCCGCGCTCAGCGAACTGCTGGAGCTGCGCGCCACCCGCACGACCCGCGCCGCCGGCGCCGCCGCACCGCCCTGGCGGCACACGGTGGTGGTGTGCGGCGCCGACTCCGTGCCCGAGCACGACCTGGAGCGCCTGGCCGAGACCGCGAGCTTCGCCGGCGCGGGCCTGGTGCTGATGTTCCGGGAGGTCGGCGAGGACACCGCGCACTGGCTGGCGGGCGAGGGGTGCTTCCCGGTCGTGATGCGCCAGCCGGGCAGCCGCGCCGCCGCGCGGGTGCTGCCGGCGCTGCGTGCGGGGGGCGCGCGGGGCGCGGGCGGGCCGGGCGCCGACACCCGGGCGCCCGTGGTGAAGGTGCACCGGCTGACCGAGGTGATCGCCGAGGCGCTGAGCGGGTCGGTGGCCGACAGCTACGTCGAGGACAGCGCCGAGGGCGTCACCGCGCCGGTGACCATGCGCAACGCCGCCACCTCGGTGCCGCCGCTGGACCTGGTGCGCCACGTGCGCGCCGCCACCGCCTGGGGGCGCACCACCGCCCAGGCGGCCGGGCTCGACGGCGGCGGGCCGGGCACCGGCGACGTGCTGGGCGACCACCGGCTCGACACCCACGGGCTGCGCACGCTGCCGCACTCGGCGATGGTGCTGCCCGGCCCCGGCGGGCCGGTGCTGGCCGACGCCAACCCCGGCATCCTCACCCTGCCCACGGCCACGCTGGGCACGGTGGAGGAGGCCCCGGAGGCGTCCGCACCGGCGGATGCCGCCCCGGTCGGCGACGACGGCGGCCCGCCGCCCAACCTGGGGCCTCCGCCCGAGCGCCTGGACTGGCGCGCGGTGCCGGAGGGGTAGCCGGAGGGCGGCATAGGGCCGGGGCGGGCGGGGGAGGGCCGGGGGCGCCGGGGAGGCGGGTGCGGCCGGACACCGGTCGACGGAACCGGGCGCGGGCGGCGAAGCCCGCGGGGGTCGCCGCGCGACCGACCTCCCCGCGTCCTCGCGCGGCCCGCGAGGGTGCCGCGAGGCCCCGCGCTCCCGACGTTCCGACGGTCCGGTATCGCCCCCGGTGGCCGGTATGTCGCCCCCTCGGTCGTTCGCCGGACTCCGCCCGGCCCGTCCCCGATGGCGCCGCCCGCCCGCCGAGGCGGGTTCCGCGCTCGGACAGGGCAATAGGCTGGTCCCACCGCCTGTTGCGTAGGCAATCCACCCGTATCGAACGTTGTGGGGATCATGAGCGAACTTCCCTTGCGCGCCCAACTGGCCGCGGTTCTGGGCAAGGGCGCGGCCTCGCTGTCCCGGGCCACCGGGCGCGGCGACGGCTCCGTCATCGGCGGGCGCATCGCGCTCAAGGTCGAGCCCGACCTGCTCGCGAAGCTGGCCCGCGGTCGCCGCCTCGCCCTCGTCAGCGCGACCAACGGCAAGACCACCACGACCCGGCTGATCGCGGCCGCGCTGCGCGAGCTGGGACCCGTCGCCACCAACGAGCACGGCGCGAACATGCCCACCGGGCACATCACCGCGCTGTCCAACGCCCCCGACGCCCGCAACGGCGTGCTGGAGGTCGACGAGAAGTACCTGCCGCGGGTCCTGCGCGACACCAACCCGGCCGTGGTCGTGCTGATGAACCTCAGCCGCGACCAGATGGACCGCGCCTCCGAGATCAACCTCCTCGCCAAGAAGTGGCGCGAGGCGCTGGCGCTGAGCGAGACCCACGTGGTCGCCAACGCCGACGACCCCCTCGTCGCCTGGGCGGGCATGGGCGCCCACTACGCCACCTGGGTCTCGGCGGGCCAGCGCTGGAAGGAGGACTCCTGGTGCTGCCCCGAGTGCGGGGGCCACCTCAAGCGCGAGCCCGAGCCCCACTGGGAGTGCCCCGAGTGCGGCATGCGCCGCCCCGAGACCACCTGGGCGGTCGACAACCGCACCGACGCGGTGGTCGACCCCTACGAGCAGCGCTGGCCGCTGCGGCTCAACCTCCCCGGCGACGCCAACCGCGCCAACGCCGCGATCGCCATGGCCACCGCCGCCGCCTACGGGATCCCGCCGGAGCGGTCGCTGCCGCGCCTCCAGGAGATCCGGTCGGTCGCGGGCCGCTACACCTCCGTCGTCACCGACGGCGTCGAGGTCCGGCTGCTGCTGGCCAAGAACCCGGCGGGCTGGCTGGAGTCCTTCGCGGTGCTCGACCCGCCCCGGGTGCCGGTGATCCTGTCGGTCAACGCCCAGATCCCCGACGGCAAGGACACCTCCTGGCTGTGGGACGTCGACTACACCGTGCTGCGCGGGCGGCGGGTGTTCGTGATGGGCGAGCGGCGCACCGACCTCGCGCTGCGGCTGGAGACCGACGAGGTCCCCTTCGAGGTCGCCGACAAGGTGAGCGACGTCATCACCCGGCTCAAGGCCGAGCAGCCCGACATCACCAAGGTGGACGTCATCGCCAACTACACGGCCTTCCAGCAGATCCGCGCCGCCTACGGCCGCGTCCAGTAGCGAGGAGCGTTATGAGCGACACCAGCAGCGTCCTGCGCATCGTCTGGATCTACCCCGACCTGCTCAGCACCTACGGCGACCAGGGCAACGCGCTGATCCTGCGCCGCCGCGCCGAGCTGCGCGGCATCAAGACCGAACTCGTGCGGGTGCTCTCCAGCGACCCCGTGCCGGTGGAGGGCGACGTCTACCTGCTGGGCGGCGGCGAGGACCGCCCGCAGATCCTCGCGGCCGACCGGCTGCGCTCCGACGGCGGCCTGAAGCGGGCCGCCGAGCGCGGCGCCGCCGTGTTCGCGGTGTGCGCCGGGTACCAGATCATCGGCGAGAGCTACGGCGACGACGCCGACAACCCGCTGCCGGGCGTGGGGATCCTCGACGTCCGCAGCGGACGCGGCGAGACCCGGGCGGTCGGCGAGATCGTCGCCGACATCGCACCGGAGCTGGGCGGCGGGCGCATCACCGGGTTCGAGAACCACCAGGGCCGCACCGCCGTCGGCCCCTCGGCCGTGCCGCTGTCGCGGACGGTCACCGGGGTGGGCAACGACGGCCACACCGAGGGCGCCTACCAGGGCCAGGTCATCGGCACCTACCTGCACGGCCCGGCGCTGCCGCGCAACCCGCACCTGGCCGATCTGCTGCTGCGGATGCGCGTGGGCGAGATCCCGCCGCTGCCGCCGTCGTGGGGCGAGACCCTGCACCAGGAGCGCCTGGCGGCCGCCCTGTAGCCGCTGCCCGGCGGGCGCATGCCGTCCGGGAGGAGTGCCGCCCCGGGCGGCCGCGCGGTCGTCGGCCTGCGGGACGGACGGTTGCGGCGGAGACGGGGGCGCCGGGGCGAGGCGCGGTCCGGGCACGCCGCCGTCGCGGCGGGCGCCCGGACCTCCTTCCCCGCTAGCCCAGGGTGAGGGCGAGCAGCAGCAGGATGACCGCCACCGGCAGCACGGAGAACCCGACGAACTCCTTGGTGCGGTCCTCGGCGATCAGCTCCCGCTCGGTGTGGGTGGAGACGACCATGGGCGCGTCCTCGTCGCCGATCAGCATGAGCGCGCCGTCCTCGGTGCGCTTGGGGTGGGCGCGCACGAACACGGTCGTGCCCGGGCGGATGACCCACTCGCGGTAGGTGCAGCCGGGCTGGAGCGCGGCGGGACCGGCCACCGCCGTGCTGGCCGTGCGCTCGGCGCGCTCCTCGATGCTCAGGTGCGGCGGGGACAGCGGGTCGCGGGGCGGGACGGCGTCGGCCTCGAACCGGTCGTGGACGAGTTCGGCGTCGTCCACGGTGATCCAGTGCGGGCGGCACACGGCCTCGGTCCCGGAGTCGCGCAGCGCGAACGGCTCGTGGGAGTGCAGGTCGAAGACAGGGGTCAGCTCGATCCGGTCACCGGCCTCCTCCTCCCAGTGGTGGTGGACCACCTCGACGCGGAACCACACGCACGGCGTCTGGGAGTAGGGCGCGGTGAGCTGGCCGTCGGGACCGGCCCACGCCTGGGCCAGGACCTCGGCGGTCTCGGGCGGGTCGGCCGCCTCGGCGAGGCTGCCCAGGGTGAAGTTGGGGGTGGTCTGGAGGCTGAGCCGGTGCGCCCGCGCCTTCATGGCGCGCAGCCACAGCCAGCAGCCGAGACCGACCAGGATCAGCGCGAGGAGCTGGAGGGTTACCGCCATGTTGTTCATGCCGCTTCCGCTATCGGTCGAGGGGTGGGACGCCCGCCGACGCCCGCCGTGCCCCGGGGACGGGGCACCGCACGCGGACGGACCTGGGCAAGGCTACTGAACGCCCTGGCCCGGACGCGCACCCGGTCCGGTCGGGGGGACGGGGCGCCGGACGCGAGTAGGGGGACTACCCGCCCTGTCGGCGGTCACACCCGCGCGGTCGCGCCTGTGAGATCACACCCGCGCGGGCGCGGCGAGCCCATCAGCCGCCGCGCCGGCGCAGGGGGATGTCGGCGTTGGCGCCGGTGTCGGGCGGCACGACGACCTCCTGGCCGGCGGCGATGCCGTCGACGCTGAACTGGGCGTCGACCGGCACGGTGCGCTTGACCAGCCCCAGCGCGATCGGCCCGAGTTCGTGGTGGCGCGCCGAGGACCCGGCCACGCCCACCTGGCGGCCGTCCAGTTCGATGGCCGCGCCGCGCTCGGGCAGGCGCTCGGCCATGCCGTCCAGGTGCAGCATCACCAGCCGGCGCGGGGGGCGGCCCAGGTTGTGCACGCGCGCCACGGTCTCCTGGCCGGGGTAGCAGCCCTTGTCCAGGTGCACCGCCGAGCCGACCCAGCCGGTCTCGTGGGGGATGGCGCGGTGGTCGGTGTCGAGGCCCAGGCGGGGGCGGTGCGCGGCGATGCGCGCGGCCTCGTAGGCCCACAGGCCCGCGCCGCGCACGCCGGCGTCGCTGAGGGCGGCGGCGACGGGGGCCAGGGACTCGGCGGGCAGGAACAGGTCGATCTCGTCGCCGGCGCGGCGCACCGGCACGTCGGCGCCGAGGTCGGGGACGCCGGCCAGCGCGGACTCCCGGTCGGGGCCGGCCAGGGTGAGCACCGCGCGGGAGTCGGTGAGGTCCTCGACCTCGACCCGCAGCAGGAACCGCATGGAGTCCAGGAACGCGGCGAGTTCGGCGGCGGCGCCGGGCTCGGTGTGCGCCCACACGGCGGCGCCGTCCTCGACGATCGACAGGTGGAAGCGGATGTGCCCCCGGGTGTCCAGGACCAGGGCCTCGGTGGCGGTGCCGGGCGCGGCGCCGGTGAGGGCCTGGCTGGTGAGGCTGTGCAGCCAGCTCAGGCGGTCGGGGCCGGAGACGCGCACGACGCCGCGGTTGCTCCGGTCGACCCAGGCGGCCGCGCGGTCGAGCGCGCGGCCCTCCTGCGCGGGTTCGCCGTAGTGCGCGGCGACGTCGGAGTCGGGGGAGGCGGCGGCCACGGCGCCGGGGCGCGTCAACAGCGGCGAAGTCATACTCCCGATGGTATGCGCCCGCCCCGCGCCGCCGGGCGGCGCGGGGCGGGCGGCGGACCTCGCCGAAGAGGGCCGCCGGGGCCTCCCGAAGGACGTGGGGCAGGGCACCGAAAAAACATTTGCCCCGTTCGGCACGCGGGTCGTACTGTCGGAGCCACGCAGGAAAGGAGGTGGTCCTGACAGTGATGAAGCTTGGGACTAGCGAGGTGTCCGTCCGCTAGGACGGCACGAGTGATCGATTCGCCCTAGCGAATCCACAACGGACACCCGGATCCCCGGGCGCCGGACCTTGTCCAGCCGGCAGGCTCCGCACAGGCGGGGCCAAGCCCGGGGATCTGTCCTGTCCTCCGGCCTGTTGCGGCCCGGAGAGCGGCCGTCCGCCCCGCCCCCGGCCACGGGCCGGGGCATCCGACAGGGCCGCGCCCGCCGCCCGCCCTTCGGCTTCGCACCCGCCCTGTGCCCCGCCCGCCACGCACGTCCGGGCCGCCGTGTCCGGCCTCGCGCCCGGCTCTGCGGTCACCGGCCCCGATTCAGGCGCCCGGCCCGTTCCCCGGTCGCCGCGCCCCGCTGCACCCGCGCCCGCTGCACCGCTCTTTCCGGGCGCCAAGTCCCGTTCCGGCCCCGATTCAGGCGCCCGGCCCGTTCCCCGGTCGCCGCGCCCCTCTTCCCGGTCATCGCGCCCCGGCCCTCCGGCTCCGCGCCCCGCCCTCCGGTTTCTGCGCACTGCTTCCCGGGCTTCGCGCCGGTGTCCGCCCCGGCCTCCTCCGGGTGATCGCCCGTCCCTGACCTCGGGATCCGTACCTCAGTCGGTTCCGTGGGCGGCGTTGCGCACCCATTGCTGTGACCCCCTTCACATGTCCTCACATCTGTGCCACCATGCAGGGCAACGCAATGGAATGGCGTTTCATTCAATGAAACGCACGCGCTGGACCAGGGGAGGATCCGTGCACAACGGGGGGCGGGCGCCGGTTGGCGGCGACGGATGGATGGACACCGGCGGGCAGGGCGGGCTCGACGCCGAGGCCGCGCCGCGTGTGGTGTCCGCCGACGAGTTGACCGCCATGGCGGAGTCGGCGCTGGCGCACATGGGCGCGCCGCCCGACACCGCCCGTGCGGTGGCGGCCTCCCTGGTGGGCGCCAACCTGGTCGGCCACGACTCCCACGGCGTGCGCCGGCTGCCCGTCTACGCGCGGGCGGTGCGCCTGGGCCGCATCGACCCCGCCGCCCGGCCCGAGGTCACCGGCCGCGACGGCGCGGTCGTCACCGTCCGGGGGCACCGCGCCTTCGGGCAGATCGCCGCCGCGGCGGCCGTCGAGGCGCTGGAGGAGGCGGTGCGCTCCCACGGGATCGGCGTGGCCGCCGTCCGCGAGTGCAACCACATCGGCCGCCTGGGCGAGTACGTCGAGGCCATGGCGCGCGCCGGGCACATCGGGATCGCACTGTGCAACGTCGATCCCACCGTGGCGCCCTTCGGCGGGCGCGAACGCCGGCTGGGCACCAACCCGCTGGCCTGGGCGCTGCCCTGCGGCCCCGCCGCACCCGGCGACCCCGGGGGCGGCGAGCCGGTCGTCATGGACTGGGCCACCTCCGCCATCGCCGAGGGCAAGCTCGCCATGCTGCGCGCCCGGGGCGAGCCGGCGCCCGACGGCGTGCTGCTCGACCCCGCCGGCCGCGTCTCCACCGAGCCCGGCGACTTCTACGGCGGCGGCGCGCTGCTGCCCTTCGCCGGCCACAAGGGCTACGGCCTCAGCGTGATGATCGAGGCGGTGGGCGGGCTGCTGTCCGGCGGCGGGATCTCCTGCCTGCCCGACTACGACGGCGGCAACGGCACGGTGCTGATGGGCGTCGACCCCGCCCGGTTCCTGCCGCCCGCGGTGTTCCGCGCCCAGGTCGAGGACTTCACCGACGAGCTGCGGCGCACCCCCGCCGCGCAGGGCCACACCGAGGTCCTGGTGCCCGGCGACGTCGAGCGGCGGGCGCGCGCCGAGCGCACCGCCGCCGGGATCCCGGTGCCGGCCGCCACCTGGAACGACCTGCTCGACCTGCTGCCCCCCGGCGGAGCGGACGCACGGGGCGCCGACCGCGCCGCCGGCACCGGGGGCGGCGGGGACGGCGGCGCGCGGCCGTCCCCGCCGGAGGAGCCGCGCCCGCACAACTGACACCGCACCACCGCTTCCGGGACCGCTGGCACCACGGCCCGCCCGCGCGCGGGGCCGCCCGAGCCGCCGCCCGGACCGACCGCTGACCTTAGACGGGGGAGAGACGGAGTACACCGCCATGACCGCACACGAGGGGGCGCCCGCCCCCGGCAGCACCGGACCCGCCGGACCCACCCCACCCGACCAGATGCGCCGCGTCGTGCTGGCCTCGCTCGTGGGCACCGCGCTGGAGTGGTACGACTTCTTCATCTACGGCACGGCCGCCGCCCTCGTCTTCAACACGCTGTTCTTCACCGACGCCGACCCGGCCGTGGGCACCCTGGTGGCCTTCGCCAGCTTCGCGGTGGGGTTCGTGTTCCGCCCGCTGGGCGGCTTCGTGTTCGGCCACATCGGCGACCGCTTCGGCCGGCGCACCACGCTGGTGATCACCACCCTGATCATGGGCGTCTCCACCGGGCTCATCGGCCTGCTGCCGACCTACCCGGTGATCGGGATCTGGGCGCCCGTGCTGCTGACCCTGCTGCGGGTCTGCCAGGGCCTGGGCGCCGGCGCGGAGTTCGGCGGCGCCTCCACACTGCTGTCGGAGCACGCCCCGCCCGCCCGGCGCGGCTACTACGGCTCCTACGCCCAGACCGGCGTGCAGATCGGCCTGGTCATGGGCACGGTGGTGTTCCTGCTGGTGGGCTTCCTGCCCGACGAGGCGCTGTACTCCTGGGGCTGGCGGCTGCCGTTCCTGCTGAGCTTCCTGCTCATCGGGGTGTCGCTGTACCTGCGGCTGCGGGTGGCGGAGTCGCCGGTGTTCCTGCGCGCGGCGGCCAACCGCACCACCGTCAAGGTGCCGATCCTGCGGGCGCTCACCCGCTACCCCGGCAGCTTCCTGGTGGGGATCGGCGCGCACATCGCCGACACCGCCGTCGTCTACATCTACGCCACGTTCAGCGTGTCCTACCTGACCGCCACCCTGGACCAGCCGCGCTGGGTGGCGCTGACCGGTGTGATCGCCTTCGGCGTGGCGGTCATCCTGCTCCAGCCGGTCTACGGCGCGCTGTCGGACCGCATCGGGCGGCGGCCGGTGAACATCTTCAGCGTGGTGTTCACGGCGCTGTTCGCCTACCCCTTCTTCTTCCTGCTCAACACCGGTGAGCCGGTGGTGATCTGGCTGGCGCTGCTGGTGGCCACCACCCTGGGCCTGGCGCCGATGATCGCGGTGCAGCCCGCGTTCTACGCCGAGCTGTTCGGCGCGGGCGTGCGCTACACCGGGTTCGCGGCCTCGCGCGAGATCGGCGCGGCGATCGCCGGCTTCTCGCCGGTGGTGGCGTCGTTCCTGCTGGAGTACTCCGGCGGCGACCCGTGGCTGGTGGCGCTGATGATGGTGGGCGCCTGCGCGGTCTCGCTGGTGGCGTTCCTGTTCTCCCGCGAGACACGCGAGATCGACATCACCGCGTTCGAGACCAGCCAGGGCAGCATCGTGGGGACGGGACGCGGCGGGAGCACCCGTGGCACCGGTGGCACTGGCAGCACCGAGGGCACCCCCGCCGGCGGCACCCCCGCCGGTGGGACCCCGGCCGGCGGGACCGACTGACCCCGCCCACCCGCCCGCCGCGCACCCAGACGAGACGAGACCCAACGAGGGGAGGCCACGCCATGGACCACCCGCCGCGCCTGTCCCGGGCCGCGCGGGCGCACCTGCCCGCCGAGGCCGTCCGCGGCCTGCCGCCCGAGGGGGCGGGGGTGGGGATCGTGCACCTGGGGCCGGGCGCCTTCCACCGCGCCCACCAGGCGGTCCTCACCCAGGAGGCCATGGCCGCCGAGGGCGGCGACTGGTCGATCTGCGCGGCGGCCGGCCGGGGCCGCTCCGTGGTCGACGCGCTGCGCGCCCAGGACGGGCTGTACACGGTCACCGACCGGGCGGCCGACGGCGCCGACCGGCTGCGCGTGGTGGGCGCGATCGCGGACACCGTCTCGGCCCGCGACGAGCCCGAGCGGTTCGCGGTGGCGGTGGCCGCGTCCACCACCCACGTCGTCACCCTCACCGTGACCGAGGCCGGGTACCGCCACGACCCGGCCACCGGCCGGCTGGCGCCGGACGACCCCGAGACCGCCGCCGACGCCGCCGGGCGCCCGCCGCGCACCGCCGTGGGGCAGTTGGTGCGCGGCCTCCAGGTCCGCAGCCGCCTGGACGGCCCGCCGCTGACGGTGCTGAGCTGCGACAACCTGCCGGCCAACGGCCGGCTGCTGCGCGACCTGGTGGAGTCGTTCTGCGCGCTGCTGCCCGAGCGCGAAGGCGGTCCGCTGTGGGAGTGGATCAGCGCCCGCACCGCGTTCTGCGGCACCGTGGTCGACCAGGTGGTGCCCGCCGCCGAGCCGGGCGACGCCGAGCGGGTCGCCGCCGCGCTGGGCTACCGCGACGACGCGGCCGTGGTCGGCGAGGCGTACCGCTCCTGGATCATCGAGGACGCCTTCGCCGGGCCCCGCCCGGCCTGGGACCGGGTGGGCGCCCGCCTGGTCGGCGACCTCGCCCCCTACGAGACGGTCAAGCTGCGCTGCGTCAACGCCGTGCACTCGGCGGCGGCCTACCTCGGCCTCCCGCTGGGCGCCGCGACGGTCGCCGACGCCGTGGGCCACCCCGTGCTGCGGCCGTTCCTGGCGGCCCTCTACGAGCGGGAGCTGGCGCCCAGCGCGGCCGCCCACGGCGGCGAGCCGCCCGGCGTCGAGGCGCTGCTGGGACGCCTGGGCAACCCGCGCCTGCGCCACCGGCTGGCCCAGATCGCCCTCCAGGGCGCCGAGAAGCTGCCGCAGCGGCTGCTGGCCCCGGCCGCCGAGCACCTGGCGGCCGGGCGCGAGCCCCGGCTGGCGTGCCTGGCGGTGGCGGCGTGGGCGCGCCTGCTGCGCACGCCGCCGGACGAACGTCCCGCCCTGGACCCCGGCTCCGAGCGCGTCGCCGCCGGACTGGCGGCCGCGCGCGGGCCGCGCGAGGCGGTGGACCTGCTGCGCGGGCCGGTGCCCGCGCTGTGCGGGGGGAGCGGGCGCGACCTGGGCGACCGGGTGGCCGACGCGCTGGCCGAACTGGAGCGCGAGGGCGTCGAAGGGGCGCTGCGCGCGGCGGCGCCGTGACCGCGCGGCAATGGCGGGGCCGCAGTGACCGCGCGGCCGCGACCGCTCGGCCGCACCGTTGAGCGACGACGAACAAGGAGGACGCGCCATGCGCATCAAGGGATCCGTGCTGGTCGTGACGGGCGGCGGCACCGGGATCGGACGGGCGGTGAGCCTGGAGGCGGCCCGCCGGGGCGCGGCCGGGGTGGTGCTGACCTACTCCCGCTCGGCCGCCGAGGCCGAGGCCACCGCCGCCGAGGCGGAGCGGCTGGGCACCCCCGCGCTGGCGGTGCGGGCCGACGTCGCCGACACGGCCCAGGTGGAGGCGCTGGCCGAGCGGGCGGTGGAGCGGTTCGGGCGGGTCGACGCCCTGGTCAACAACGCCGCCACCACCCGCGCGGTGCCGCCCGGCGACCTCGGCGCCCTCACCGACGACATCTGGCACGAGATCCTCGACGTCAACGTGGTGGGCGCGTTCCGCTGCGCCCGCGCCCTGGAGCGCCCGCTGCGGGAGGCGCGCGGCGCGATCGTCAACACCTCGTCCATCTCGGCGTTCCGCGCCGGGGGCTCCTCCATCGCCTACGGGGTCAGCAAGGCCGCCCTCCAGCAGCTCACCCGGTCCTTGGCGGCCGTCCTGGCCCCGGAGGTGCGGGTCAACGCGGTGGCCCCGGGCACGGTGGCCACCCGCTGGCAGACCGGGCTGCGCGGAGAGGAGGGCTTCGCCGAGTTCGCCCGCCAGGAGCGGGAGTCCATCCCCCTGCGCGCCACCACCCAGCCGGAGCAGGTGGCGAACGCCCTGCTGGCCATGCTGGAAATGGACGCGGTCACCGGAGAGACCCTCATCATCGACGGCGGCAAGCACGTCAAGTACTGACCCGCACTGACCCGCACTGACCCGCACTGACGCGGAGCGACTGCGGATGCGGCCGTGGGCATGGCCGAGGGCGTAGGCGTGGCTGCGGGTGCGGGGTAGTGCCCGGCCAGGCGCCGCCGGGGGACCGGTGAGCGTGCGGACGGTGACAGGTGGGCGGTCGGGCGCGCGCGGGCGCTGCCTGCCCGCTCGGGGCCTGTCCACTGGCGGCGGCCGAGCAGACCGGGCAGGCCGCCGAGTGGACGCCGCCCGCCCGCCGTCGGCGCGACCGGGCCGACCGGCGACCCGGTGGTTCAGTCGGCATACGTCCGTCACTGCCCGGTGGGCGTGTGTCCGCCGGGCGGCGGCCCGGTCCTGGCCCCGGTCGGCTCCGTGTCCGTCGGTGGTCGGGCGGGCGCATCCGTTGCCGGACCGGCCGAGGGGGCGGCCGGTACCCAGGCGGCCCCGCCGCCGCAGCCTGGCTGTCGCGTGTCCGCCTGACCGGTTGGCACTGCCTCTGCCTACGCTTCTCCGCCGCGGGTCGGCCGGCGTGCCCGCCTGCCTAGTCGGCGTTCCCTCCTGCGCCTGTCTTCCGCCCGGATATGCCGATCGGGATAGCGGGGCGGCGACGTCCGGGTCATGTGGGGGGCGGGGCGGCGGCGCGACGATGGCACCATGACCACGATCCCCGACCCCACGGCCCCCGACTCCACCGCACGCGGCTCGGCGGCCGCCGACCGCCGCCGCTCGCCCGGCCGCGTCCGCGCGCTCGCCTACACCGCCGCAGCGGCGGTGCTCGCCGCCTGCTGCGCCCTGCCCTCCGTCGTCTCGGCGGTGGCCGACCCCGATCCCGTCCGGCTGCGCCCGCCCGCGCCCACCGGCCCCTACGCCGTGGGCCAGGTGGACCTGCACCTGGTCGACCCCACGCGGGGCCACCCCTGGGTGGAGGGCTCCGAGCGGCGCGAGCTGATGGCGACCGTGTGGTACCCGGCCGCCGAGGGCGCCGACGGCGACCCGGCACCCTACGCCTCCCCGGCCGCGGCCGGCCGCCTCGCCGACGAACTGGAGCAGGTGGGGCTGGCGCGCGACGCCGTCGACTTCGCCGGCGCCCGCGCCGGCGCCGTGGTGGGCGCCCCCGTGGCCGCGGAGGCGGGGCGGCTGCCGGTGCTGGTGTACTCCCACGGGTTCCGCCAGACGCGCTACCAGGCCGCCGCCCAGCTCGCCGACCTGGCGAGCCGGGGGTTCGCCGTGGTCGCCCTGGACCACCCCTACGAGTCGGCGGCGGTGGAGTTCCCCGACGGCCGGATCGTGCGCGACACCGCCGCCGGTTCCGACCCCGAGACGATGCGCGAGGCCATCGCGGTCCGGGTGGCCGACACCCGGCTCGCGCTCGACGCCGTGGCAGAGCTGGCCGCCGGGCGCAACCCCGACGCCGGCGCCGGCGACGACGGGCGGACGCTGCCGCGCGGCCTGGGCGCGGCGCTGGACCCGGCGCACACCGGCGTGTTCGGCCACTCGGCGGGCGGGATAACGGCGGCCGAGACCATGCTGGTGGACGACCGCGTGGACGCCGCCGCCAACCTCGACGGCAGCATGGCCTACCACGTCGGCAACGAGGACTGGACCCGGGCCACCCTCGCGGGCGCGCCCCGGCCCTTCCTCCTCATGGGCGGCGGAAGCTCGGGTCGGGAGGGGCTGCCGCACACCAGCGAGCACGCCCCGGACTGGAGCAGGTTCCGCGCCGCCTCGACAGGGGAGTTCACCGAGGTGTACCTCGCCGAGGCCGAGCACATGAGCTTCACGGACCACCAGTGGGTCCTGGCGCGGATCGAGGAGCGGCTGCACCCCGACAGCCCGGCCTGGGAGACGACCCGCACCGAGTCGGTGGGCACGATCGACGCCGAGCGCAGTGTCGCGGCGCAGCGGGCCTACCTGGCGGCGTTCTTCACCGAGCACCTGCGGGGTGAGGAGCAGCCGTTGCTCGACGGGCCGTCACCGGAGTACCCCGAGGCCGAGCTGATCGGCTGAGGAGGGGGCCGGGGAGCCGGTCCGGGTGTGGGGCCGGTCCGGGGCCCGGCCCCACACCCGTGTCAGAGCAGGTCACGTGCGGAGTCAGCGCGGAGCAGGCCGGATCAGCCCGATCACAGCAGGTCCCGCACCACCAGCACCGCGCCGCCCACCACTGAGGCCACGCCGGCCACGGTGAAGAGCACCGCGCCGGTGAGCTGGCTCCCGGCCTCCACGATGTCGGCGCGGGCCGGGTCGCGCGGGTCGTAGGCCACCGTCACCCGCTGCCCGACCCGCAGCCGGTTGGAGCTGCTGGACACCGACTGGCGCACGCGCATCATCCGGCCCTCGCGGGTGGTGAAGTGGAAGACGGCGGCGTAGGTGGGCGCTTCACCGGGGTCCTGGTCGACGGCGCGCTCCACGACCGCCCCGGGCACCCGCACACCCTTGGAGCGCAGCCACAGGATCCGGCGCAGCATCGCCCCGCCCACCCACGTGAACGCGGTACCCGAGCCGAGGAGCAGGAGGTAGGGGAACGCGTCGGACAGCCAGGCGCTGACGGCGTGGAACACGGGTGCCTCCAGGGGGTCGGCCAGGAGGGCGGCCGCCAACGGCCACCCTGGTGAAGCCTGCCCCCCTTTGACCGCCCGCGCGGGGCTCCTGGTTCACCATCGGCGCGGAAAGAGCAAGCGGACGAGGACGAAGGTCCGGGCGCGCGGTCATCGACCAGCGGCCCGGACGGCCGAGGCAGCGGCGCGCCACCGAGGCAGCCCCCACGCCGAGTCGTTCCCGCCCGCACCGACCACCCGCCGCCGCCGGCGCCCCGTCGCTCGCGCCGACCACCGGCGGGCGGTCCGGTGACCGCCCGCCGAACCCCCCTTACCTCCTCACCTGCCGCCGCCTACAGCCGCTCAGCAGCGGGCAACTCCTCCACCGGCTACAACAGCACCACCTGGCGCACCGCCTCGCCCGACGCGAGGCGGTCGAAGCCCGCGTTGACCTCCGACAGCTCCAACCGGCCCGACAGCAGCTCGGTCACCGGCAGCAGCCCCCGCCGGTACAGCGCGATGTAGGCGGGGATGTCCCGGGCGGGCACGCCCGAGCCCAGGTAGCTGCCGCGCAGGGTCCGCTCCTGGGCGGCCAGGGTCACGGCGGGGATCGCCACCGTCCGGTCCGGGTGGGGCAGCCCCACCGTCACCGTGGTGCCGCCGGGCCGGGCCGCCAGGTACGCCTGGGCCAGGACCTCGGCGCTGCCGGTGGTGTCGATGACCTTGTCGGCGCCCCCGCCGGTGAGGTGGTGCACGGCCGCGACCACCTCGGCGCCGCCGGGCAGGCGGTCGGTGGCGCCCAGCCGACCGGCCAGCTCCCGCTTGCCGGCCACCGGGTCCACCCCCACGATCTGGGCGGCCCCCGCCACCCGGGCGCCCAGCAGCGCCGACAGGCCCACGCCGCCCAGCCCGAACACCGCCACCCGCTCGCCCGGCCGGATCTCGGCGGCCCGCAGTGCGGCGCCCACACCGGTCAGCACCGCGCAGCCGAAGAGCGCGGCCGTCTCGAACGGCAGGTCGGGGTCGACCCGCACGGCGGAGTCGGCCGAGACGACCGTGTACTCGGCGAACGCCGAGACGCCGAGGTGGTGGGCCGGCTCCGAGCCGTCCTCGGCGCGCCAGCGCCGCCCGCCGCCGACCAGGTCGCCGGCGTTGTTGGCGGCGGCTCCGCGCACGCACAGCGCCGGGCGGCCCTCCAGGCAGCGCGGGCAGGTGCCGCACGGGGCCACGAAGTACAGCACCACGTGGTCGCCGACCGCGAACCGCGACTCGGCGCCCGGCCCCAGGGCGGCGACCTCGCCGGCGGCCTCGTGGCCCAGCACCATCGGCACCGGGCGGGGCCGGTCGCCGTTGACCACCGACAGGTCGGAGTGGCACAGCCCCGCCGCGCGGACGCGGACCAGCAGTTCGCCGGGGCCGGGCGGGCGCAGGGCGAGTTCGCGCACGCGCAGGGGGCGCGACTCGGCGTAGGGGGCGGGCGCCCCGATCTCGTGCAGCACGGCGGCCCGCACGGACATGCCGTCGGCGCCGGAGCGGGATGCGGGTGCTGGTGCGCTCATCCGTCGTTCCTCCGCAGCTTCTCCAGGGCGGTGCGCAGCCGGCCCTCGATGGGGACCGGCCGCCGGGTGCGGCGGTCGCAGAAGACGTGCACGAAGTAGCCCTCGGCCACGCGGGTGCGCCGGTCGCTCCGGTACAGGCCCAGTTCGTAGCGCACCGACGAGGTGCCCAGGTGGCCCACGGACAGCCCGACCGCCAGCGTCTCGGGGAACCCGGCCTCGGCGGTGTAGACGCAGTGGGACTCCACGCACATGCCGATCACCGGGCCCTCCCGGTAGTCCAGGCCGCCCTGCTCCACCAGCCAGGTGTTGATGGCGGTGTCCATGAACGCGTAGTGCACGGTGTTGTTCATGTGGCCGTAGGCGTCGTTGTCGGCCCAGCGGGTGGGGATCTCCTGCCAGTGCGCGTGGTCGGGCGGTGCGGGCGCCGCGTCGGCGGGCCGGGGCGCCGTGCCCCGGCCGGGGTCCTGGTCGGCCGCGTTCAACCGTCCACCTCCGTGTCGTGCGGGGCGCCCGGCGGCGCCTGTGCATACCGCTCGGTATGTAACCGTAGCGGCCCGGCACACGAGCCCCGCGCGCGGGGGACGCGCCGGCAGGTGGTGGAGGCGGAGGCCGCCAAGCCCGCCAAGGCCGCCACAACGGCGTCCGCCCCGCGCACCGCGCGGAGCCTCGGCCGCGAGGCCCCCGCCGAGACGCCCTCGCCGAGACGCCGCTGTGCCGCTCGTGCCACCACCCCGCCCGGTGACGGTCGCGCCTTGGCCGCCGCAGGGCGGTGACGCGCGCCGCCGCCCTGCCGCGTAATCCCCCAAGCCGTGACGCGCGTGCCACGATGCTCATGCCGTGCCGCTCGGGCCATGACGCTCCCGCCGAGGCCGCCCGTGCCGTGCCGCCCGCGCGGACGCAACCCCGGCGCGAAGCCGGTGCCGTGCCGCCCGTGCGGAGAGACCGTCGTGCCGTGCCGCCCGTGCCGCTGTGCCTGCGCGGCGCCTGTCCTCTATGTCTGCGCCGCCACGCATCCGCCGGGCCGCCCCGCACCCAGATGCCCGCGCCGTGCCCCCGCGCCGCTACGCCCGCGCGGGGCCCCTCATGCCGTGCCGCTCGTGTCCGTTGCTCGCACTGCTACGCCCGCCCACCGCGTCTGTGCCGGGACACTCGCGCTGCTACCCCCGTGCCCCGCTCCGGGATCCCCGTGCCGCGCGGTCCGTGCTGCCGCGCCTCGCCGGGACGCGCTTGCCGCTACGCCCCGCAGTGCCCCTTGCCCCTTTGCCCCCTGCGACCTGACGCCCGTGCCGCGACCCCTGCGCCGTGCCATCCATGCCGCGATGCCCGTGCCCGCGCTCGGGGACGGCCGTGCCGCGACGCCCGTGCGGTAGGGCCATCCCGCGCCGAGCGCACTTGACGTGGCGCAGTCGGCGGCGGCAAGATTCGTGGGCCGGTGTGTCCCGGTTCGGGCCGCTACCCCGGCGTCGGTTCCCGCAGCGGATCCGCCCCGCACTCGTCGCGGGTCCGCCCATGTTCGATCGGCTCCGCCGCCGGCGCCTGTCGCGCACCGCCCCATCACCGGTCGCCCCGCCTGGGAACGGCCCCCCGAGCGGCGGTCGCGTCGGAAGGCCGAGCGAGCGCGTCGGGAGGCCGGACGCGCCGGGCGCTCGGCCACCCGGCCACCCGGCAACCGCGTCCGCGCCCCGACCGGTCGGCGGCGGCCACGGGCCGGCGCCGTCTGTGCTGACCGGCCGACCTCGGAGGGCCACGCGATGACAACCGACGCCGACGCGCCGAAGGTGCCGGGCTACCGGATCACCGGGCCGGTGCGGTCCGCCGGCGCCGGCCGCACCTTCCGGGCGCTCCGCGCGCGGGACGGCCTGCCGGTGCTGGTGCGGGTGCTCAGCGGCGCCCCCGGCCCCGGCGGGATCTTCGGCGGCTCCGCCGGCGGGCCGGGCGCCCCCTTCGCCGTCTCGCCGCAGGCCCCACCGGGCTCGGCCGCCGCGCTCCTGGCGCGCGGCGAACGGCTCGGCGCCGCCGACGCCGTCCGCGCCGGCGCGGCGCTGGCGTCCGGGCTCGCGCCGCTGCACGCCGCCGGCTGGGTGCACCACGGCATCCACCCGCGCACCGTGCTGCTGAGCGGGCCGGGCGCCCGGTTGGATCCCGACGCCGACCCGCCGCTGCCCGCCGGGGTGCCGTTCCCGCCGCGCGCCCTCGACCGCGACCTGCGCGACCACCTTCCGCCCGAGGCGTGGGCGGGACGGCCCGCCACGCCCGCCGCCGACGTCTACCGGGTGGCGGCGGTCCTGTGGGCGCTGCTGACCGGCCGGGTGCCGCCGGCGGCGGAGCCCCGGGGTGCGGCGGAGGAGGCGGGCGACCCGCTCGGCCCCGACGTGCCCGCCGACCTCGCCGAGGTGCTGTACCGGGCACTGGACCCCGACCCGGCCCGGCGCCCCGCCCACGCGGGGGCGCTGGCCGAGGCCCTGACCGCCGTCGCGCGGGCGCACGGCTGGGCGCCGGAGGCGGCCGAGGGGGACGAGGGGACCGAGGGAGGCGGAGCGGCCGAGAGCGCTGAGGCGGCGGCCGGCGGCGCGCCCTCAGCCCCGCCTTCAGCCTCGGCCCCTCGCCCCGGCGCGGGCGGTCCGGCCGCCGGTGCGGCCGCCTCGGCGGCGGCCGGGACCGCGCCGCCGCCCCCGGCGGCGGACACGGCGGCGGACGCGGCCGAGCCGGGCGTGTACTCGCCCCGCGCGGCCGAGACCGCCGCCCACCGCCGCCGCGCGGGCGCCGGCGCGGACGGGACCGCTGACGCGGAGGACGAGGGCGAGGGCGAGGGCGAGGAGACCGGCGTCTACTCCCCGCCGGACCCGGCCCCGCCCGCCGGTGAGGAGGCGGCCGAGCCCGACACCCCTGGCGGCGCCTTCGCCGAGCCCGGGTCGGAGAAGTCCGAGCGGGTCGTCTACTTCGAGGAGGAGAGCGAGCGGGCGGCCGGCAACTGGACCGCGCCCGTCTGGACGCGCTGGTCCGGGGAAGGCGGCGGCACCCCGCCGGCCCGCGCGGACAACGTCTGGGGCGGCGCCCCGCAGCAGGCCCGCCCCGACCCCACGGCGGCGGCCGCCGTGCGCCGGGCGCAGTGGGCGGCCGAACGCGCGGCGGAGGAGCGGGCCGAGGGCGAGGACGAGGACGGCCGCGACGGCCGTGCCGACCGGGCCGCCGACGACCGCGACGGCGGTGACGGCGGAGTAGGGGACGGCCGCGGCGACACCGCGCAGCTCTCGCCTGATGAGCCCTTCCTGGGCTACCGCGCCCTGCCCGGCGCGGCGCACGGCGCCCCGCTGCCGCTCGCCTCACCGACCGAGCCCGCGCGCGGCCCGGCCGACCGCGTCGTCCTCGTCGCGGCACTGGCGGTCGCGGTCGCCGCGGCCGCCGTCGCCCTGGCGGTCGCCGCCGTCGTGCTGGTGCTCGGCGACGACGAGGAGAGCGGCGAGGGCGGGAGCGCGGGCGGCGGCGCCGAGGCGTCGCAGCAGGCCGACTCCTCCGCGGGCACCGACCGGCCGCAGGGGTCGGGCGACGCGGGCGGGGAAGGGGATGCGGGAGAGTCGGGGAACGCGGGGGAGTCGGACGGCTCGGCGGAGCCCGACCGCCCGCAGGACCAGGGCGGAGCACCCCGCCCCCCGGCCGACGTGGAGATCGCCGAAGACACCGAGGTGTCGGTGCTGCTCACCTGGCGCGGCCACGACGCGGACGACGTCTACAACATCATGGGCGGCCCCGAGGGCGAGCCCTCCGTGCTCCTCGCCGACACCCGGCCCCCGGCCGAGGAGGTCGAGCTGGTCGGCCTCAACCCGGACGTGGACTACTGCTTCACCGTGGTCGCGGTCGTCAGCGGCGAGGAGACGGAGTCCTCGGAGGAGGTCTGCACCAACCGCTTCGACGGGGAGGAGCGGCCCGAGTAGGCGGACCGCCATCGCTGACGGGGGATTGCCGTTCTGGCGGCGGCCACCGCCGGCGGCCGGAGCGGCGATGGCGGCGGGCGGCGGGGTACCGAGGCAAGGCGTGGCCGGTCGGTGGTCGCGGCCCCAAACCCAGACCCCGGGCATGGCCGTGGGCCGGTGGTTACGCCTCTATGGCGTTGGTGAACTCCCAGTGCCACGCCTCGGAGGTGCTTTTGCCCTCCTGGGCCCAGACGGGGTGGAACCAGTTGAAGTCGTTGGCGTTGGCGCGCATCCACTCGTGCTGCGGGGTGCCGAAGTTCTGCACGCCGCCGCACAGGTCCACCGCCAGGCCCTCGCCGTGGTTGCTGGTGCCCGGCCGCGCCGCGAGGTTGCCCTCTCCGCTGACGTAGGCGTCGTAGAGGCGCTCCTGGTCGGCGAAGCTGCGGTAGGCGTCGGTGATGCAGATGTCCTCGTCGAACTCCTCGCGGTAGCGCTCGTTCATCGCCAGGAACGCCACCGCCGCGTCCGCCCGCAGGAACTGGCCCTCCTCGGTCAGTTCGCACAGCGCCTCGGTGGGGATGCGGCCGTTCTCGTACTCCTCGGCCTGCTGCACGGTGCCGCGGTCGCAGTCGCCGGCCGCCGCGGTGCTGTAGTTCACCTGGTCGGTCCCGGCCTGCTGGTCCTCGGAGAAGGGGGTGGAGCCGGTCATGGCCTGGACGACCACGAAGCTCAGGATGCCGCTGACCGACAGCGACGCCCCGGCGATGGAGTAGTCGGAGCGGATCTCCCCCCGCTCGCCCCGGTCGCTCCGCTTGCCCCGCTCACCCCGCCGCCATCGGCGCGCGATGCGGGAAGCGGTGCCGCCGCGTCGTCTGAACATCGCCCACCTCCTCGGGTACTTCACAGGTCCGCCGCCGGTTCGTCGCCGCCGACACCACCGTCGCCGCCGTCCTCGGGTGCGGCGGGCACCGCGCCGGCCACCACCCACGCGTCGGCCTCGCGCATCAGCAGCAGGGTGTAGCGGCCCAGTTCGATGTCATCGGCGTCCTCGGCGGTTGCGGTGTCCTCGGAGTTCCCGGCGTCCTCGGGCCGCGCCGTGACGTCGACCGACAGCTCCATGGACTCCGCGCCCAGGTACTCGATGCCCACCACTTCGGCGGCGCCCGCCGTGGCCGCGCCCCGCTCATCCAGGGCGGTGTGGGCGGCGGTGGCGCCCGCCAGATCCACGCCGTCGGGGACGTCGGCCAGCGGCGCGGCCTCGCGCACCGCCGCCAGGTGCTCCTCGGCGCTCTGGCCGGGCGTGTAGGTGCCGTAGCTCTCGGCGTGGGCCAGTGCCACCTCCGCCGCGTCGGCGTAGTCGTCGGCGTCGGCCGGGAGGGCGTCGCTGAAGGGCGGGTAGCTCGACCGGTCGCTGGGGCCGCTGTCCGCCCCGGGCGACCCGCCGTCGATCATGGCCACGGCGAGGGCGATCAGCGCGCCGATGAGGCCGCCGATGACCACGACGAACACGATGGTCGTGCGCTGCGGGAAGAGCGAGTCTCTCATGTCCTTGCCGAGGTGGTGCGGAGGGCGGCCGGGGCCGGGGGCAGCGCGGGTGCGCGGCGCCTCCGGCCCCGGACCGCCCGGGACGTGCCGGTCAGGCGGCCAGGCCGAACTGGCCCCTGCTCTTGCGCAGGCCGTCGGCGACGGTGGTGCCCATACCGGACTGCGACGCGCCGCCCCCGGCGACCGCCGCCTCGAACTGCCCCGCCAGGCTGAAGAGCCCGCCGCCGCTTTGGAGTCCGGCGGCGCCCGCGCCGGCGATGTCTCCTGCGACGGACATGGCTCCGGGGGCGAGAGCGGCGGCGGCCTTGCCGAACAGGCCCAGCCCCTTGCCGACGACGCTGAGCGCGCCGCCGAGGAAGCTGAACGCGCCGCCGAGCTTGGGCCCGACCCTGCCGGCGAAGCTCATCAGGGCCCGGCCCCAGCCGCGCTGGGCGAGCCAGCCGGTGATGCGGGGGCCGAACCGGGTGGCAAGTGGTGTGATGACCTTGCTCATGGCCTGGCGGCCGAGCCAGGGCAGCGCCGTGCGGGCGATCCAGGGGCCGGCCACGCGCAGTGCCGCCCCTCCGACGGCGAGTACCGCGGGTAGAACCATTGTCATTCGTCCTTTCCGGTGTGGCCTCGGCGGGGGCGGGGCCGCGGCGGTCGGTCGTCGTCGGGTGGTCGGTGTCGGTGCCGTGGTCGGGTGGGTTTCGGGGGGACCGGGGCCGGGGAGGCGCCGCGGCGCCCGTCACGCCTGGATCGCGCCGCCGTCGTCGCCGCCTCCGCCGAAGGAGAGCCGCACCGCGCCGGTGTACTCCCCCCGCCAGTAGCCGGTGTCGAGCGGGCCGCGCCGCACGCCCACGCGCGGGTTGCCGGCGTCGATCATCTCGCCGTTGCCGATGTAGACGCCCACGTGCGTGGGGGCGGAGCCGCCGAAGAACACGATGTCACCGGCCTGGAGCTTGGAGACGTCGAGCGTGCCGGTCTGCACCCGGTGCGCCGTGACGCCGTTGCCGCTGTAGCCGTCGATATTTCGCCACTGGTCCTGGGAGACCCGTGGTGATGTCACGCCGATCTTCGATAAGCCCGTCATCACCAGCCCCGAGCAGTCGAAGCTGCTGGGCCCGGTGGCGCCCCACACGTACGGTTTGCCGACCTGGGCGTGGATGAACTCCAGGAAGGCGCGGTGCTCGTCGGTGACCCCGGCGGGGATCCCGTAGGAGGCGCCGAACACACCGCCCTGGCCCGGCTCGCAGTCGGCGGAGTCGCCGGCGGGCGTGTAGGAGGCCGGTGTGAGGTTGAGCGCGGGCCCCACCTCGTACTCCCGGTCCAGGATCTCGGCCAGGTCGAGGATCTGGAACACGTACCAGTCGGCGTTGTTGTGGATGAAGATCGTGCACTCGAGGGGGTCGGTGATGGGCCGCTCCTTGTTGCGGCATTTCCGGGCGTAGGAGCCGCCGGGGTTCTCCTCGACGTTCTTGGCGACCCAGGCCAGCCGGAACGCCCCCGACATGATGTTGTCCCAGGGGTCCCAGACGTCGACCCAGTCGTCGTTGTTGCCGTCGATGCCGAACCCGCCCGGGTTGGGCGGCATCTCGCCGGGCTCCCAGTCGTTCGCGCGCTCGGAGACGTGCTCCTTGGGCATGCCGCCCCAGGCGTTGCCCGCGTTGCCGAGCCGGCCGCCCTCCTGCCCCGTCACGGGATCGAGCACGCCGAACTGCATGATGCCGGCCGCGCCGTAGGGGTTGCGGGTGCCCGGCAGCACACCGGTGTCCCAGTTGGGGTCTCCGCTGTCGACGTACTGGCCGCTGTGGGTCTCCTTCTGGGAGATCGCGGCGATGATCGCCCACGGGAAGTCGTACTTTTCCGCGGCCTTCTCCTGGATCTCCAGGATGTCCGCGGGGATGTTGCGCGGCACGCTGGTGGTGTCCATGCCGCCCTCCTCGTGGGCGTCGAACGTGATGGTGCCGCCCGAGACGGAGGCGTTGACCGCCTGGCCGGTCCCGGCCGTGCTCGCGGTGGAGGCCGTGGGGTCGGCCCCGCACGCGGTGGCCACGTAGGTGACCGTCCCGGCCACCAGCAGCGCCGACAGCCCGCCGGCCACCCGGGGCACCACCTCGCCGCGGTCGCCGGCGGCGCGCAGCCGGCCGCCCAGCCCGCGCACCCATGCCGCCAGGCGCTCGCCCCAGGCGCCGGCGCGCCCCCGGGCGCTCACGGCATCCCCGGGTCGCCGAGCGAGGCGTCCTGGAAGCCGTAGACCCGCCACTCCCCGGCCTCGGGCACGACCGTGACCGCGTAGCTGGCCGACTGGGTCTCGCCGGCGCCGCCGGTCTCGGCCGACAGGTTGGCGTCCACGACGAAGATGACGGAGTCGGTGCCGACGTTGCGGATCTCGACGACCTCGGCGGAGGCGGTGGTGGCGGGCGCGCCCTGGCGCGACCCGGCGGTCGGCGGGTTCAGCAGCAGCGTCTCCAACTGTCCCACGAAGTCGTCGCCGGTCAGCGGCTCCAGGCGGTCCATGCGCTCCTGGGGGTCCTCGTCGGGGTCGAAGGTGGCGTAGGCGGCCACGAAGTCGCGGGCCACGGCGGCGCCGGCGGACAGCTCGTCCTCGGAGTGGGGCAGCAGCGCCATGACGTCGCCGACGGGGCGGTCCTGGTCGGCGGCGCCGCCGGAGGTGCCGGACTCGCCGGCCGCGCCGGTGCCGCCGGCGCCTTCGTCGGGCTCTCCGCCGCCGGTGAACTGGAGGTAGAGGAACACCGCCGCCGCGACCAGCGTCACGATGATCGCGGTCACGAGGACCCGCTCGCGCGACGAGCCGCCGGTGAACTCACTCATGAGGGTCCCTGACCGGCCGTTCTGGACATGGGCACACCTCACCGTCGATTCGTGCGGAAAGGACGTCCCTTGATACCGAAGAACCGTGGTCGCGCGCAATCCCTTTCACCCGGGATTCCGGCTACGCTTCGTGGTTTTTCGGGGTTTTCCCGGTGCTGCGGGCGGGTATTGAGCGGTGCGGCGCCCGCATTGGCCGAATCGGGCCGATTGCCGGCGCGGCGGTGCGGGGCGCGGCTTCCCGTTCCCGGGCGCCGCGGAAATTCCGCGCGGAAATGTGAATTGTTCCATGCGATTCTCACCTTTCGCGATTCCCCCGGCAGACGGGGAACGCGCTGGGTGAGCGCTGTGATCTGCGACACTTGCAATGCATGCCCCGGGTGCGATAGATATGCCCCGTTGTGTCGCCCTTGACCATCGCGCCCGCAGGCGCGTCCGGCGACCGTTGTCTTCGTTATCTGGAATCACGAACTTAAGGGCTCTGGAATGCGCGGATTCAGTGGCGATCCTGATTCCGTTCGCGGGAGCAGGGGCGCGGGGCGGCGAATTCCGCTCGCGGCGCGGTGCGCGATGAGCGCGGCCGCTCGCGGCGCGGTGCGCACGCCGGGCGGGACGTCGGACGGGACGTCGGACAACGGGGGTCGCCATGGCGCGCCGACGCGGTGAGCAGGACGCGGCCCAGACCCTCCAGTTGGCCGCCACCCTGCCCGAATGGGCGCGCGAGATGGTGCTGCTGGGCTGCCACGGCGGCGCCGGCACCACCACGCTGCGCGTCCTGCTGAACACGCCGTGGGAGTTCGGGGCCTACTCCGCAGACCGCCGGGAGATCGCCACCTTCGGCCGTCCGCTCGTCCTGGTCACCCGCGACAACGCGGCCGCCACGGCGCGCGCCGCCGAGGTCGTGAACAACATCGAGGCCGGCGGGCTCGTCCCGGCGGCCATGGTGGTCGTGGCCGACGGCTCGGGACCCGAGCCGCCCGAGGCCACGACCCGGCTGCGCCTGGTGGAGGCGCGGGTGGGCCGGCTCATCCGCTTCCCCTTCGTCGCGGGGCTGCGCTTCGTGGACGTCGCCGAGGTGGGCCAGGTGAAGCTGCCGAAGAAGGCGCAGCAGGCATTGGACGAGATCAGGAACGCGTGCTTCAGCGCCGCGCGGGGCGCTCTGGCGCGCCAGGTTGAGGAGAGTTGAGAACTGTGGACGGTCTGCTGTACCTCGCCGGTGGTCTCGTCGACCACCTCGCCCTCGTGCCCATGAGCTTCAACTGGTCGAACAACCCGGAGTTGCCCGACTTCAACGGCAGCACCAACCCCATCGAGCAGGTCATCAACTGGGGCCAGGGCATCATCGTCGTCATCGGCATCATCGGCATCCTGTTCGCCGCGGGCAAGATGGCGATCGGCAAGTTCGGCCGCTCCGACCTCGCCGCCGACGGTGTCGGCGGGCTGGTGTGGACCGTCATGGGCATCTCGCTGATGCTCGTGGCCATCCCGGTCATCCGCACGGTCGCCAGCGTCGCCTGAACCGCCGCGCCGGCCCGGCCCGCCCCCGCGCTTCGCGGCGGGCAGTGCCGGACGGCGCGGACCCGTATCGATCTCCGCGGCAGAGGGGGTGCCACATGACGGTCATGCACGCGGGAGTCGAGATGCTCGCCGCGCTCGCGGACACGGTTTCGATCCCGATCGCCAACGTAGTGGAGTGGGACACCACTCCCCGCCTGCCCGACTACGGGTTCGGCGACAGCCAGGCGCCCGAGCAGAACCCCATCCAGCGGTTCCTCAACTACGCCCAGGGGGTGATCGTCGTCCTGGGCGTCCTGGGCATCCTCTACTCCGCCGGAAAGATGGTGGTGGGGCGGCTCGGCCGCTCCGAGGTGGCCGCCGAGGGCGTGGGCGGCGTGGTCTGGACGATCATGGGCGTCTCGCTGATGCTCGTGGCCATCCCGGTCGCCACCACGATCGCGGGGGTCTGATGCGCACGGCCGCGGACGGCAGGAGGCGGGGACGGTGCTGGTGATGCTGGGCCGCGCCGAGTTCATCGGGCGCGGCAACGAACTGCTCGGCTACGTCGCCGGCCTGGGCGTGCTGGTGGGCGTCCTCGCCCTGGTGATCATCGGCGGGCGCATGATCCACGCCAACTTCACCGGCGACCCCTGGATCGCGGCGCGCGGCATGGCCGACCTGCCCTACGTCGTGCTCGGCGTGGTGCTGCTGATCGGCTCGGGCACCCTGGCGGCCAACCTGCTCCAGGGCTCGATCCACCAGACCGACCAGGACATCAGCGAGGTCATCGACCAGGCCGGCGAGGGCCAGCGCGACATCGAGCAGGAGACCCGCCCCGGCTGCCTGCCCCGGCCCGAGGACGACGAGGCCGATGACCCCTTCGTCTGCCCCGACGACGACGACTGGGAGGACCTGTCGACCACCATCCCGGTCCAGGGCGACAACGACCCCCGCTGCCGCAACGACGACGACGAGCAGGTCAACTGCTACGAGTACTGCTACGTCCAGCCGATGTCGCCCATCCAGCACTCCCCGTGCCTGAGCCAGGACTTCCGCTCCGAGGACTGGATCTGGGCCGACTACGCCTGCCCGGTGCTGGACCCCGAGCCCCGCTCGGAGGCGCCCAACTGCCCCGACGGCCCCATGCCCGACGACGCGCCCGAGGACGTCGCCTGGACCACCGAGTGGGCCTACCGCCAGTACGCGTGCGAGCACTACCGCGAGTGGGTGAACGACCAGCGGGAGGACCCGGACCGCTACTGCGACCCCAACACCGACGAGCAGTACCGCTAGCGCGGCCGAGGCCGCGCCGGCGGGCCGCCGATCCCCACCCCGGTCGGCCGGAATCCAGAAAGGAGGGCGGCGGTGAACGAGGAAGAGTCCGGTGACTGGATCACCGAGAGCATCGAGGGCCTGATCGCGACCCTCTTCGACCGCCTGCTCTACGACCCGTTCCTGATCTCCGGCAACACGGGCAACGTGACGACCTCGACGGGCCAGCCCGTGCCGCCCGAGCTGGACCAGGGCATGCTGCACCTCCAGAACGTGCTCAGCCCGTTCGTGCTGTTCCTGGCCACGCTGGGGATCCTGTTCGCGTGCATCCGGCTGCTGTGGCACCGCCGCCTGGACCCCATGATGGACATGGTCCGCGGCCTGCTCACGGTGATCGGCGCGACCTTCTTCGGAATCTTCCTGGTCTCGATGCTGATGGACCTCAGCCGCAACCTCGGCATCATGGTCATGACCACCGGCATGGACCGCGACTCCGAGGGGTTCATCCCCACCGCCAAGGAGGTCTACCCCAGCGTCTTCCGCGTGGCGCTGGAGGAGGGCGGCAACGGCCTGGGCATCGAAAACGAGGCCGCCACGCAGGCCCTCACCTACATGATCGGCCTGGCGGTCATCCTCGGCATGATCACCCAGATCATCGTGGTGACCCTGCTCCAGGGCGTCATCTACATCATCGCCTGCGTGCTGCCGCTGGCCGCCGCCAGCACCATGGTGCCCAACCTGAAGATCTTCCCCAAGGTCATCGGGTGGCTGGTGGCCTGCATGCTCTACAAGCCGCTCGTCTTACTGATCTACCTCGCCGGCCTGATCATCCTGGGCAGCGCCCAGCAGGCGTCGGAGGGCTCCGGCGGCGACGAGAGCCAGGACCTGTTCCGCTACCTGCTGGGGGCCGCCATCCTGCTGCTGGCCACCGGGGCGCTCCCGGTCCTCATGCGGCTGATGAGCTCCTCCGGCGTGTGGATGATGGCGCTGGCCGCCGGCGGCGCCAGCTCCATGGGCCTCCTCGGCGGCGGAGGCGGCGGCGGGGGCGGTGGCGGCGGTGGAGGCGGCGGCGGTGAGGGCTCCGGCGCGGCCGACGCCCAGCCCTCCTCCTACTCCGGCTCCGGTTCGGGCTCCGGCGACGTCCAGCCGGCGAGCGCGGCCAGCGGCGCCATCGGTCACGCCAACTCGCTCAACAACAGCCTGGGCGACGGCTCCATGCCCGGCAGCGCCGGCGACCCCACGAGCGGCGCCCAGACCGTCTCGGCCCTGGGCACCCAGGGCGGCGGGTTCTCCGCCGGCTCCTTCAGCGGCGCCGGCAACATGAGCGGCGGCGCGCTCGGCGGCGAGGGCGGGTCGTTCATCAGCGAGGACTCCGGCGCGCTCTCCACCGGCGCCACCGAGGCCACCGACCAGTCGGGATCGGCCACCACCGCCACCACCGCCGGCTACGAGACCGCCTCGGGCGCCTCGGAGTCCACCGCCACCACCGGTGCGGGCACCGCCGCGGTCGACACCCCCGGCGGCGCCGCCGAAGCCCCCGGCGCGGCCGGCGGCGACCCCGGACCCGGCGCCGAGGGCGCCCTGGCCACCGGTTCCCCCGCGGCCGAGCCCGGTGCCGCCACCCCGGCGTCGTCCTCGCCGCCGCTGCCCGACGGTTCTGAAGGGAGGCTCATCTGATGGCCCGCACCTACGGGGGCTGGCGCCGGCGCCGCAGCATCGGCCTGTTCGGGCTGAGCTTCAACGCGACGCTGGGCCTGCTGGCCGGCCTGATCGTGCTCATGTTCTCCGGCCTGTACGCGCCGGCGCTGTTCCTCTACCTGCTGCCGGTCATGGCCGCCGTGTTCGCGCTGGCGGCCGTGCCCGTGCAGGGGGAGTCGCTGCTCAGCTTCCTGCTGACCCGGCTGCGCTGGTGGTGGGCCTCGGTCCTGGGCCACACCCGCTACCGCGCCGGCGTGCTCGTGGAGCACCCGCGCGCCTTCCAGCTCCCCGGGATCCTCGCCCCGATCACCCTGCTGTCGTGCGAGGACGGTCGCGGCGGGCGGTTCGGCATCGCCTGGAACCGCCGCCTGGGACACATGACCGCCACCGTGCTGGTGTCGTCCAACTCGGTGTGGCTGGCCGAACCCGGCGACGTCGACGGCTGGGTCGCCAACTGGCACTCCTGGCTGGCGTCCTTCGGGCACATGCCGTGGGTCCAGTGGATCACGGTGACCGTGGAGTCGCGGCCCGATCCCGGCGCGGCCCTGCGCGAGGGGGTGGCCTCCCAGGTCGACCCGTTCTCGCCCGAGGCCGCCCGCAAGATCGTCAGCGACCTGGTGGAGCAGGCCCCGGCCATCAGCGCCCAGATCGAGACCCGGGTGTCCATCACCTTCGACCCGCGCAAGTTCCCGGCCAACCCCAAGGACCGCCTGGAGGCGGCGGCCGAGATCAGCAACTACCTGAACACCATCGAGTCCAGCCTGGGCAGCGCCGGCGTCACCGTCCTGGGCCGGGCCACCCCCCAGCAGCTCGTCGCCATGGTGCGCACCGCCTACGACCCGGCGGCGCTCAACGAGTTCAACACGCTGCTGCGGACCAACCCCGCCGGCATCGAGACCGGCGACTGGACCGACGCCACCCCCGTGGAGGCCGAGACCTTCCACGACCGCTACGTCCACGACAGCGGGCACAGCGTCGCCTGGATCTGGCAGGAGGCGCCGCGCACCCACGTCACCAGCACCGTGCTGGCCGAGCTGCTGGCGCCCACCCGCTACACCAAGCGCACCACGCTGCTGTTCCGCCCGTGGCCGGCCGCCGCCGCAGCCCGCGCGCTGGAGTCGCAGAACTCCGCCGCGCAGTACAAGAGCGAGCTGTCGTGGCGGGTGCGCCGCAGGGTCAGCGCCCGCGACAACCAGGACCTCGCCTACGCCCGCCAGGCCGCCCGCGAGGAGACCCGCGGCGCCGGGCTGGTGCAGATGAGCCTGTACGCCAGCGTCACGGTGGAGGACCCCGAGCAGCTCAAGCGTGCGGTCGCCCACACCGAGTCGGCGGCCGAGACCTCCAAGATCCGGCTGCGCCGGGCATGGGGCAGCCAGGACGTCGCCTTCGCGACGACCCTGCCGCTGGGCGTGTGCCCGCCGTTCCTCGTGCAGCGCGGAATGGGCTAGGGGAGAGAGCGGACACACATGGCCATCGTGCAGCGCCAGAGCCGGCGCGAGGAGCGCCGGCAGCAGAAGGCCGAGCGCAAGCTCCAGAAGCAGGCGGGCAGGAAGGGGCAGCAGGGCCGCGAGGCCCAGGACCAGGGCGGCGAGCTGGGCGGGCGCCGCCGCGGCGGCGGCCAGCAGGCCGGCGACCGGCGCGAGGTGATCGCGCCGCTGCGCGGCTGGCGCCACCGAGGGGGCGGCGCGGCCGTCAACGTCCCCCAGGCGCCCGAGTACCAGGCCACCACCGCCCAGGCGTGCGGCCTGTACCCGTTCGTGACCTCCTCCAAGCCGCCGTCCATCGGCACGCCCATCGGCCGCGACCTGCTCTCCGGCGAGGTCGTGTGCATGGACCCCATGGGCTGGCTGCGCGCCGGCCTGGTCACCAACCCCGGCTGCTTCGTGCTGGGCCAGCCCGGCACCGGCAAGTCCACGTTCGTCAAGCGGCTGGTGACCGGCGCGGTGGCGTTCGGCTCCCAGGCGATCATCCTGGGCGACACCAAGCCCGACTACACCGAGCTGATCCGCCACCTGGGCGGCCAGGTGGTGCGCATCGGGCGCGGCCTGGACCGCATCAACCCGCTGGACGCCGGGCCGCTGGGCGGCGTGATGAGCCGGCTCAGCCAGGTCGAGCGCGACAAGCTGCGCTGGGAGGTCCGCTCCCGCCGCATCTCCCTGCTGATGGCGCTGTGCACGCTGATCCGCGAGGACCGCATCAGCAACGCCGAGGAGGTCGTGCTGGGCGCGGCCGTGGACCTGCTGGACGAGCGCCTGGCCGGCAGCCGCGAACCCACGGTCGTGGACGTCCTGCAAGTGGTCGAGGAGGGCCCCGACGCGCTGCGCTCCTACGCCCGCGCCGACGCCCGCACCTACGACCAGCGGGTCGACAACCTCGTCTTCACGCTGCGGCTGCTGTGCACGGGGTCGCTGGCCGGCGTATTCGACGGAGCCACCACCCGCGCACTGGACATGGAGGCGCCCGGGGTCAGCGTCGACATCTCCCGGGTCGGCGCCGCCGGCGACAAGCTGCTCACCGCGGCGATGCTGTGCACCTGGAGCTACGGCTTCGGCATGGTGGACGCCGCCTCGGTGCTGGCCGAGCACGGCCTGATCCGCCGCCGCTCCTACATCGGCGTCATGGACGAGCTGTGGCGGGCGCTGCGCGGCGCCCCCGGCCTGGTCGACTTCGCCGACTCCCTCACCCGCCTCAACCGCTCCAAGGGCATGGCGTCGGTGATGGTCACGCACTCCCTGAGCGACCTGGAGGCGCTGTCCACCGAGGAGGACCGCGCCAAGGCGCGCGGGTTCGTGGACCGCTCCGCCATCACGGTGCTGGCCGGCCTGCCGCCGCGCGAGCTGGCGTGGGTCAACCGCATCACCCCGCTGACCGCGCCCGAGCAGGGGCTGGTGTCCTCGTGGTCCTCGCCGGACTCCTGGCAGCCCGGCGCGCGCCACCCCGGCCGCGGCAAGTACCTGATCAAGACCGGCGCGGAGCGGCTCGGCATCCCGGTGCAGATGTCGCTGACCCGCGACGAGATGGTCCTCTACGACACCGACCAGGCGATCCGGAGGGACTGAGGCGCCATGGCGCGGAACAAGAAGCCCACCTACCAGGTCAAGGGCGGCGCGGCGGCGGCCGGCGCCCCGCCCCTGCTGATCCTGCTCTCCCTGTGGGGCGTGGTGGGCCTGTTCTTCCTGTTCTGGGTGGCGGCCTGGCTGGTGGCCGCGGTCACCGGCGGGGGCGTGGGCGGCTTCAGCGCGTTCTGGGCCTACTCCCTGCTGATGGGCGACACCGCCACCACCTGGCCGGGCACCCCCACCCTGCCGGTGCTGCTGGTGTTCGCGGTGCTGCTCAGCGGCGCGGTGCTGGGCACCTGGCGGGTGCTGAGCCTGGTGCGCCGCCGGCTCTACGCCCAGCCCGACGCGATCGACGCCCTGAACCGCGACAACGAGACCGTGGCCGAGCTGGCGCGGCCCCAGGCGGCCGAGAAGGCGGTCCGGCTGCGCAAGCGCTCCCTGGCCAAGCGCAAGCCCAAGCTGCTGCCCGACGCCGAGGTGGGCCTGATCATCGGCGACATCAAGGGCAACGGGAAGAAGGCGGGACCCCGGCTGTTCGCCTCCTGGGAGGACACCATCCTCGCCTACATGGCGCCCCGCGCCGGCAAGACCACCGCGCTGGCGATCCCCTACGTGATGGACGCGCCCGGCCCGGCGCTGGCCACCAGCAACAAGGCCGACGTGTGGGCGGCCACCGCCAGCCTGCGCGAGCGCATGACCGGCGAGCGGGTGTGGCTGTTCGACCCCCAGCACGTCACCCACCAGGAGCAGACGTTCTGGTGGAACCCGCTGGCCAACGTCAACACGGTGGAGGACGCGTACCGCGTGGCCGGGCACTTCGTGCTCACCATCGACGACGACTCCAAGAAGGACATGTGGGGCCCGGCGGCGCGCGCCCTGCTCTCCCAGCTCATCCTCGCGGCCTCCGTGGGCGGCCTGGGGCTGGACCGGGTCGGGGAGTGGCTCAACGACACCAAGCTGCCGATGCCGGTGGACCTGCTGTTCGACCACGGGTTCACCGCCTACGCCGAGGCGCTGCGCCAGACGCAGAACATCGTCGCCGAGACCCGCGACGGCATCTACACCACCGCGCGCACCGCCGCGCGGTGCCTGGACGACCCCGCGATCATGTCGTGGGTGACCCGTCCCGACGACCCCACGCTGCCGGAGTTCAACCCGCGCACGTTCGTGCGCAGCCGCGAGACCCTGCACCTGCTCAGCAAGTCCCGCGCGGCGGCGGCCCCCCTCATCGCGGCCATGACCGACGCGATCTTCCTCGCGGGTGAGGAGGCCGCCGAGGGCCAGGGCGGCCGGCTCGACCCGCCGCTGGTGGCGGTGCTGGACGAGGCCGCCAACATCTGCAAGATCGCCGACCTGCCCGACATGTACTCGCACCTGGGGTCGCGCGGTATCGTGCCCGTCACGATCCTCCAGAGCTACCGGCAGGGGGTGCGGGTGTGGACGGAGAACGGCATGGAGGCGATGTGGTCGGCGGCCACGGTCAAGGTGTTCGGCGCCGGCCTTGACGACCACAAGATCGTCGACGCGCTGTCGAAGCTGATCGGCCAGCACGACGTGTCCACCACGTCGTTCAGCTACGGCGACGGCAAGGGCAACCAGTCGGTGCAGTTGCGCCGCCAGGAGATCATGCAGGGCTCGGACATCCGCCAGATCGAGAAGGGGGAGTGCCTGCTGTTCGCGACGGCGGCCCGGCCCACGATCCTGCGCATGCTGCCCTGGTACAAGACCAGCAAGGCCAAGCTCATCGGCAAGGCGATCGCCGAGGCCGAGGAACAGATCACCGCAGGGGCGAGGCGCCGGGAGCAGGGCCGTCCGGCCCAGGGCTCCGGAGCCGGTGACGTCGCGTCCCAGCTTGTGGGTTAGGAGCGCGGGACATGGACGACGCGGGAGCCAGAGGGCCGTCAGCGGCCGAGATGGCGGCGCACAACATGCGGGCCAAGATGGCCCACGGCGGCGGGCCGGGCGACCCCAATCTGAACGGAGGGCCGGGAGAGGATCCCGCCAACGGGACGATCTCGGGTCTGCGCGGCATCGAGGGCCTGCGCAAGTGGATCGGCCAGTTCCTGGAGTCGTTCTCGCGCGGAGTGACGGGTGCCCTGCTGGGCTATATTGGCTTTCTGCTCCAGGCGGTGCGGCGGCTGCGCAGGCGCCGCCAGGAACGCCGCCGCGAGCGGGCCACCCCCGAGGGCAAGGCGCGCATCGACATCAAGAAGGAGCGGCGGGCGGCCAACCGGCAGCGCCGGCAGGTGCGCCGGGTGCGCAACCGCGCCCGCCGCCGCGTGTTCTACGCCCGCGTGCGGCGGTTCCTCAGCCGCCTGCGCCTCCGGGCGGGCAACCTCCGGCGCATGCTCGGGGCGCGCATGGTCCGGCTGCGGGTGTTCCTCAGGGCCACGCGGCGGCTCAACGCCCAGCGGCGCGAGAACAACCGCGCGGCGCGCGAACTGCTGCGCGGCACACGGGACCGCGAGCATCGCCGGCAGATCATCGAGGCGCGCAACGAGCGCAACCGGGAGGCCGTGGGAGCGCGCGCCGACAGGCTGAACCGCTTCGACGCCCGGGGCGGGCGCGAGCTGTACACCCGGAGGGTCCGCGCCGAGATCGAGCGCCGAAACAGGGCCTTCGACCACATCTCGCACCCCACCAACGTCCGCCTCACCGAGACCCTGCGCGACCGCGCGCGAGCCAACGCGGCGTACTCCGACTACCGCACCGAGCACCGGCGGCACGTGCGCGAGCTGCGCGATCTGGACCGCCAGGTCCGCAAGAACGACATCCTGCCCCAAGAGGTCCAGAACACCTACCTGCCCCAGATGCGCGCGGAGCGGCAGCGGATGCGCGACACGTTCGAGGCGGCCCGCCACGGCGCCCCGCCGCCTCCCACGACGGCGCCGACGAACGCCGCGGCCGCCGCTCCGGCCGCGCCCGCCGCGACCGGCGCACCCGCCGCGGCCGGAAACCCCGCCGCGGCGCCCGCCCCGGCCCCGGCCCCGGCAGCGCCGCACGCCCTCCGCAACAATCCCCACGGAACGGCGACGCTCCCTCACGGGCGCACTCAGCCGAACGTGCGCATCGGGCGGAACGCGGCGGCGCGGCGGGCCGCTCGCACCCGGCACTCCGGCCCCACGCCCGGAGGCGGGCGCGGGCCGACCCCCTAGCACCGGCCGCACCAGCGCGGCGGGCGCCGAACGCGCGGCGCCCGCCACGCCCGTTTCGTCACGGAGGGACCCATGGCCGACCAGGAGCCAGGCAACCGCAATCCGCTCCTCGGCAAGGAAGCGGAGGACCGCCGCCGTACCCGCAACCTGCTCGACGCCCGCGCGCGCCAGGCCGGGGCCGACGGTGAGTCCGGGTCCTCGGGCGGCGGCAAGGACGCCGTGGAGGCCCTGCTGGCCGCCCAGTACCGGGCGGCGGTCGGCCGCGGCCCCGGCGCCGCGACCAACCGCGACAAGGCGGCGACGGCGGCGACCTACTACGAGACCCGCAAGCGCCGCCAGGTCCGCGAGGGCCAGTTCGACACCCCCGAGGAGAACCTGCGGCGCTCGCCCGAGGTCATCCAGGCCAACGTGCACCTGGCCCGCAGCGCCGACCCCAACACCGCCGCCCAGGCGAGCGGCCTCAATCCGGAGTACCTGCGCCAGGTCCAGCGCGGCCTGACCTACTCCGACGTGGGCGAGGTCCTCTACGGCGACGACGACCGCGCCGAGCGGCTGGAGCGGGCGGCGGCCGAGGGGCTGCGCGACCGGATCACCGGCTCCACCCCGCCCGAGCAGGTGTGGCGGCTGGCCCTGGACGACCGCACCCTCAACAAGATGGACCCCCGCCACCTGATCCAGGCCCAGCTCAGCGCGGCGATGGCGCAGGAGGCCGAGGCGCGCGAGGCGCTGGAGCGCGTCAACGAGCGGATCGACGGCGAGCACCCGCTGCTGGCCGACTCCCTGGGCCGCGCCATGGCCTCCGACCCCAACTGGCGCGACAGCAACACCTCCAAGGACCTCAACTGGCCCGCCATCGCGGCCCGCTCCTCGGTGCGGCTGGACGACTCCTCGGCCCGCACCCCCGAGCAGGAGTGGAACCAGGCCGCCACCGGCTACGACGCCCGGCGCGACCGCGTGGACCTGGACGCCTGGCGCGACAGGTTCGAGTCGCTGGCCGCCGGTGTGGTGGGCGGCAAGGCCGCCTGGGAGAGCCTGGTCAACCGGCTCAACCACGCCAAGGAGAAGATCGCCGGGTTCGCAGACCGCTACCGCGAGAACCTCCAGCGCGAGGAGCAGCGGGCCGAGCGCGGCACCGGCAACGGCTACCCGGCGGCCGACGCCGCCCTGACCACCGCCGACCAGCTCCGGGGCGTGCCCGCCGACGACCTCGCCCGGGCCACCCCCGCCGACCGGGTCACGGCGCTCAACGCCCAGGCCGCCGCCTACCGCGAGCAGGCCGCCGCGTCGGGCACCGAGATCCGGGCGGCCGACCCGCGCCAGGCGGCCGACTCCGTCCTGCCGGGCAACATAGCCGACGCCGTGCGCGCGCACAACGCCTCCGGCTCGGGGCTGCGCCGGCCCGTCCGCGAGATGGTCGAAGCCGACGCCCGCCAGAGCGGCACCGACTGGCTGAACCAGCGGGCCCGGGAGCAGGGCCGCGACCTCGGGCAGGGGAGCGGTGTGCGCCAGGGGCGCGCCGAGGCCGACCGGCGCGCGGCGGCTCGGGGCGCCGCCGTGGGCGAGGGCAGCAACGTGCGCGTCGGCCGGATCCACGGCACGGCGGGCGGGGTGCGCTCCAGCGACGTCCGGGCGCGCCACAGCGGCGGCGACCGGGTCGGCGCGGTGCGGGGCGACTCCCGGCTGCCGCGCAGCGCCGTGCAGAAGCGGGCGGCCCTCGCGCGGCTGAGCAAGCACCAGACGACGGCGCGCACCCGCAACGCCGTCCTGGCGCAGCGCGAGCGCAGGACGACCACCGCCCGCCGATGAGGCACCCGCGCGGCGCCCGACCGCACCTGTGCGGCCGGGCGGGCGCGGCCGCGCGCCGCACCGGGCGGCGGCGGCACCACAGCGTCAACAGGAGTCAACAGGAGAGGAAGCGGCGGCGATGAGCAGCGCTGAGCCGGGATGGGCGGACGAAGGGGCTCAGCCCGAGACCGTGGCGACGTTCGAGCCCGAGGACGGCGTCGGCCCGGGGTACTCCCTGGCCGGTGAGGCCCCCAGCGTGGGCACGGCGGTGTCCCGCGTGGACGAGAACGCCGAGGCGCCCCCCGAGGACGCCGAGGAGCCCGCGCCCGAGCCGGTGTTCAAGAACGTCGAGGAGTTCGTGCGGCACCGGTTCCTGCCGGTCTACGTCCGCCCCGAGGGCGGCCAGTTCCGCTGGTGCAAGGAGTGGTGGCGGCACGCCGAGGCGGTGTCGCGGTTCCAGGCGCTGTGGCACGCCTGGGAGGTCCTGCGCTGGGAGCCGGGCACCGGCATGGCCGTGTGGTACCGCGACCACCTCGACTTCCAGATGGGCATCCTGCTGGGCGACACCGGGCCGTTCCGCGAGTGCACCTCGCGCCGCCACCAGGAGCCGCGCCCGCTGCCGGCCGACCCCTCGCCCGAGGGCTGGTTCGAGGACGAGTGGTAGGCCCTCAGGTGACACCGGGCTGAACAGCGCGCGCGGCGGCCCGGATCACACTCCGCCGCAGGTCCGGGCGTGCGCATACCGTTTGTTCACCCGGCCGTCGGCCCGGTGAAACCCGCCATGATGAAGCTGGCATCCCCCCGCCACTACAAATGTCCCGTCAGCACGGGGGCGCGGTGCGCGCCGCACACAGGGGGACGGGGGCGAGTGTGGACCAGATCCTGGCCAACTTCCCGATCGTGCTGGGCTCGGCCAGCCTCCTCACGGCGATAGCGGCCGTGGGCCTGCGCTGGGCCGGCCGCGCCCGCGCCCGCATGCTCGTGGCCCGCGCGGAGCGCTACGAACTCTCCGTCAAGCAGTCGCCCGAGGTCCTGAAGATCGCCCAGAACGACGCGCTCGTCGCCGCCTACGAGTCCGCTCAGACGTTCGGCCGCGAGGAGCTGAAGACCCGCGAGCAGCAACTGAGGGACGTGGTGACCCTGGCCGAGGAGCGGCGGCGGTTCAACCAGCGGCAGTTCGAGAACCTCAGCGACCTCAAGTTGGCCGCGGGCAACCTGCGCCAGACACTGAAGGACCGGCCCCCGAGGCGCGGCCTGCTCGACGGCGTCCGCGCCCGCCTCACCGGCGAGGGGACGCGCCGCCGCAACACCGCTCCCGTTCCCGCCCGGACGGGGAGGCGCCGATGACTCCCGTACTCGTCGCATCGGCGGCGGCCGTGCTCGCCGCCGTGCTGGCCGCCCTGAGCTGGTGGAGCGGCCGCCGCTTCACCCGGCTGCGCGTCTACCGCCGTCCCGGCGAGACCACGGCGGTACTCACCGACCGGAGCGACCGCGCGATCGAGGCCGAGCGGCGCCTGGGCGCGGCCCTCGGCCACGCCACGGCCTGGCGGGACCTGCTGTCCGACGCCGCCCGCGAGCGCGCCGGCGCCCCCGGCCCCGCCGCCCCCCAGGTTCGGGAGTCCGCCCAGCGGATCCGAGCCCAGTTCCGGTCCGAAGTCGACGGACTGGGCGACTGAGGTCCGCTTCCGCGCTCGTGCGCGGCATGAAGAGGAGGGTTCGCGTTGTCGACGCTCGCCGCCGTGGGGCTGTGGGGACTGGCCCTGGGCTCCATGGGATTCATGGTCGCCAGCATCTCCGCGGTCTTCCGCGGTGCCCGCGCGGTCGTGGAATCGGGCCGCTCCCAGGCCGATGCCATTGTCGAGCGCGCCGACCGGCTCTTCCGCGACGCGCAGATCGAGAGCTACGGGTCCGGTGCGAAGGTGCTCTCGGCGAAGAAGGCGGGCACGCTGCGCCGGGGGATGGCCAACCTCAAGAAGAGGTGGGACGAGGTCCAGGAGAGCCTCAAGCGCTCGGAGAAGTCCTACCACTCCTACGAGTACCAGGCGCGGCGGGAGGTCGACGCCCTGGTCGCCGAGGGAATCGCGGAAGTGCGTGACGGTGTGCCCCGCGTCCGCCCGGAGATTTTGGCCCGGGGCGGCGATGACGCCGCCTTCCTCGACAGCGTGCTGGTGGGACGGGCGGAGCTGGCGCGCGAGGCGCCCCTGAAGGGGTTCGGGCGCGACCTCGACATCAACCCGGTCACCACGGAGGACGTGGCCAACTTCCAGCAGCGGGTCCACCCGGACAACCTCGGGGTGGACGAGCTGGCGATCACCGAGACCGAGAAGGCCCTCGCCTTCCAGGAGCGCCCCCAGGAGCGGATCCAGCGCGTCAGGGACCGGCTGGCGCTGGAGTCGCGGCAGCGCACCGCCCGGATGACCGAGTCGGCGGTGTTCCAGGGACTCACCGGCGGCCGCGCCACCGCGATGCGGCGGTTCGACGCCGCGCGACTGCGGTCGGAGCGCCAGACCCGGCGGGGCCGCTAGGCCCCGGCGGCGACGAGAGGAGACACACAGTGGCGCCGATGAGCGACGTCCTGCTGACCCTGCCGCTGGCGGCGGGCACCCTGGCGGTCTGCGGCTGGGTGTGCGCCCGGTCGGCGGCCCGGCTCGCCGACAACGGGCTGGACTACCCGCCGCTGCTCCTGCGCGGCGACGAGATCCGCGAGGGGCAGCGGGTGCGGGCCGAGGGGCTGCGGCGGCGCGGGGAGCTGCTGGAGGCGGCGGAGGCGAAGGTGCTCTCGGGCGCGCCCGGCGCCGGCGAGGCGGTCGCCCGGCTCGACTCCGACCTCGCGCTGCTGGACGGCGAGGTCGAGGACCGCCTGGCGGAGGTCGCGGCGGCGACCGCCGCCGCCCGCGACCGCGCGGAGGCGGGACGGCGGCTGGCCCGGGGCATGGACATCGCGCTCGTCGCGGCGAGCACGGCGGCGGCCCTGGTCGCCCTTGTGGCGGTCCTCCTGCTGGTGCTCTGAGGCCCGGAGCCGCGCCCGCGCGGCCGGAGGGCCGCCGGGAGTGTGCCGGGCCGTTCCAGCGCCTCCCGGAGCCACCGGAACCCCGTTCGCACCCCCACCGCACGTTCACCCGGACCTCCATCCCCCGCAACGCCGCGAGCCCGCGGCCGGTCGCCTCTCGTGGTGAGAGGCGTCGGCCGCGGGCTCGCGGCGTGTTCTCGGGGAGGCCGGGACCCGGGGGTCGGCCCGCCGGGTCCCGGGGGCCGGAAGGCGCGGCACGAGGGAGCGGTGACCGCGCCTTCCGGGGGGAGGCAACCGGGACCGGGACGGTCAGTCCCGAGCGGTGCTCCCCGTCGCGGAGGCCGGGCCGGCGCTCGGCAGGTCCGAGGCGTCCCAGCACTGCACGTTGACCAGGTCGGGCATCCGGTCCTTGGTGAAGACCGGGTCCCTGCCCTCCTTGCGCTGGGCGACGTAGTCGTTCAGCAGCCGGATGGCGACCCCGGCGAGCGGCGCGATGGCCGCCAGGTTGATCAGGGCCATGATGCCCATGGTCGCGTCGGCCAGGTTCCAGATGAGGTCCACCGAGCCGATGGAGCCGAGGAAGACCACCACGACGACCAGCCAGCGGAAGACCGTCATCACGGTCGGGCTCTGGGTGAGGTAGCCGACGTTGGACTCGCCGTAGAAGGTGTTGCCCAGCACCGAGGTGTAGGCGACCAGCAGGATGATCAGGCTCATCAGGTGGATCGTCCACGAGCCGAGGTTGGCCGCGACCGCGTCCTGGGTCATCGTGGCACCGCGGGTCTCGTCGAAGACCGGGTTGGACAGCAGCACGATGAACGCGGTGGTGGAGCAGACGATGAGGGTGTCGAGGTAGACGCCGAGGGTCTGCACCAGGCCCTGCTTGACCGGGTGGGTGACGGCGGCGCTGGCACCGGCGTTGGGGGCGGAGCCCAGGCCGGCCTCGTTGGAGAACATGCCGCGGCGGACGCCCTGGATGATCGCGGTGCCGACACCGCCGGCGGCGATCTCCTGGATGCCGAACGCGTGGGAGACGATGCTGGCGATCACGCCCGGGATCTCGCCGATGTTCATCACGATGATGACCAGGCCGAGCAGGATGTAGATGCCGGCCATGAGCGGCACCAGCGCGGTGGCGACCTGCGCGATCCGCTTGGCGCCGCCCAGGATGATCAGGGCGGTGACGGCGGCCAGCACGATGCCGACGGCGTAGGCGAACCACGGGGCGGGGGCCGAGCCGCTGACGGTCTCCACGGACTGCGCCAGGGCGCCGGAGATGGTGTTGCTCTGCACCGCCGTGAAGACGAACGCGAAGGTCAGCGTGATCGTGATGGCGAAGAGGACGCCCATCCACGGAGCCTTGAGGCCGAACTTCATGTAGTAGGCCGGGCCGCCGCGGAAGCCGCCGGTGCCGCCGCGGACCTTGTAGAGCTGGGCCAGCGTGGACTCCACGAAGGAGGCCGAGCCGACCAGCAGGCCCATGACCCACATCCAGAACACCGCGCCGGGGCCGCCGAGGGCGATGGCCGTGGCCACACCGGCGATGTTGCCGGTGCCGATGCGGGCGGCGGCCGAGACCGCGAACGCCTGGAAGGAGGAGATCGGCTTCTTGCCGTCCTCGGACATGCCCGGGTCGCTCGTCAGAGCCCGCAACATCTCCGGGATCAGCCGGATCTGCACCGCTTTGGAGCGGATCGTGAAGTAGATGGCCAGGATGGTCAGGAGTGGGATGAGCAGATAAGCCCAAAAGGCATCGTTGAAGGCCAAGATGCCGTTGTTCAAGGCGTCCACGGGGGGATCGTTCCCTTCGTCGTCGGCGGAGACGGCGCTGTCTCGCTCCGCGACATCAACTTGCGTCTGACGCGGGATCACCGCGATGGGGGGTGCGGTCGGTGTGCGCGGATCGGTGCACGCACGGTGAACGGCGGCGAGGTCGTCGCCGGTGTGTCGGATTCGAAGTGTGGTGTTGGCAACCCCAGGGTGTTAGGGCCGCGACAACGTAACGGGAAAACTCCGTGAACCGCAAGACGCCCCTCCGCGTCAAGGGGCGGCCGCACCGGTGGGGGGTCGCCTTGTGTCGCGGGGCGGTCGCCCTCGGTCGCGCTGGGTCAGTGCGCGCCCCTTTGCGGCACATGCCGGGAAATGCCTGTGAGCTGTGGTTTCTCCAGTGAATGGGCGAAGGGTGTTCATCGTGGCAGAACCGTGCGGTGACCTGGTGTGATGCCTCGCGGTGTCATCTTGTGTGATGATCATCACGTGATTTAACGCTCCCGTTAGCGGGTTTTCGGACAGTGTCGATAGATGGGATGACAATCAATTGTTGTCCTCCTCGTTATATTTCCGTGACATATTTCCGTTGTGTTAACGAGTTCGCTACCCTCCCCTGTGTGGTACAACTTCGGATAGCTCTGGCCCAGGTCAATCCCACTGTGGGCGACCTGGAAGGTAATTGCGACAGCGTCGTCGCTTACTCCCGTCGAGCGAACGACGCCGGCGCCCATCTCGCGGTATTCCCTGAGATGGTCGTCACTGGATACTCGGTCGAGGACCTTGCCCTGAGAAACGGGTTCGTCTCGGCGTCGATCAAGGCCACCCACGGCCTTGCGCGGCGGCTGGAGGCGGAGGGGCTGGGGCATCTGCCCGTCATCGTCGGCTACCTCAGCCGGCGTGAGGGGCTGGGCGAGCGGTTCGGGCAGCCTCCGGGCGCGCCGCAGAACTCCCTCGCCCTGCTGCACCACGGCGAGCTGCGGCTCGTCTCGGCCAAATACCATCTGCCCAACTACGGCGTCTTCGACGAGGCGCGCTACTTCGTGCCGGGCGACACCCTGCCCGTCGTCCGCCTGCACGGCGCCGACATCGCCTTCGCCATCTGCGAGGACCTCTGGCAGGAGGGCGGCCCGGTGTCGGCGGTGCGCGGGGCGGGCGCCGGCATGCTGATCACCCTCAACGGCTCCCCCTACGAGCGGGCCAAGGACGACGTCCGCCTGGAGCTGTGCCAGCGCCGCGCCCGCGAGACCGGGGCGGCCGTGGGGTACGTCAACATGACCGGCGGCCAGGACGAACTGGTCTTCGAGGGCGACTCCTTCATCGTGGACTCCGACGGCGAGCTTGTCGCGCGGGCGCCGCAGTTCGATGACGCGCTGCTGGTGACCGACGTCGAGCTGCCCCGCGCCAAGGACCCGGCCGTGCTGCCGGCCGAGGCCAAGGGGTTCCGGATCGTGCGCCACACGGTCTCGGACGAGCCGCCGGCCGCCTACGAGCCGCTCACCCCGGTGCTGACACCGCGCAGGAACCCCACCGACGACCGGGCGGAGGTCTACACCGCCCTGGTCACGGGCCTGCGCGACTACGCCCGCAAGAACGGCTTCACCTCGGTCATGGTGGGGCTCTCCGGGGGGATCGACTCCGCGCTGACCGCGACCATCGCGGTCGACGCGCTGGGGGCCGAGCACGTCCACGGCGTGGTCATGCCGGGGCGGACCACCACCGCCCAGGAGATCGAGGACGCCGAGGACCTGGTCCGGCGCCAGGGGATCAACGGCCGCACCGTGTCGGTCAAGCCGATGGTCGACGCCTACGAGTCGGCGGCCGGCCTGGGCCGGGCCGGCGAGCGCGACCTGGAGTCGCGCGTGCGCGGCAACCTGCTGATGGCGCTGTCCAACGAGGAGGGGCACCTGGTCCTGGCCACGGGCGACAAGACCGAGCTGGCCACCGGCGAGGGCAGCCTCTACGGCGACTCGGTGGGCGGCTACGCCCCGCTGAAGGACTGCTGGAAGACCCAGGTCCGCGACCTCGCCCGCTGGCGCAACGGCGCGGCCGCCAAGGAGGGCACGACCCCGCCCATCCCGGCGAACTCCTTCGACCGCGCCGTCGAGGGCGACTGGCCCGACCTGCCCGACCCCGACGTGGTGGACAGCCTGCTGGACGCCTACATCGGCACCGACCGGGGCCAGGCCGAGCTGATCGCGGCCGGGTTCGACGCCGACCTGGTCAAGAACATCGTCAGCCTGGTCGACCGCGCGGAGTTCAAACGCCGCCAGTACCCGCCGGGCCCCAAGATCAGCAAACGCAACCTGGGCCGCGACCGCCGCCTCCCGATCACCAACCGCTGGACCTAGAAGCCCGGAGAAGGCGGGCACAGCAAAAACCGCCTGCTGGTTCCCTGCCAAGGCCGGGGATCAGCAGGCGGCCGTCGTAGAGACCGGTGGAGTCGGTGCCGCATGCCGGGTAGGGATCGCGATGGCATCACACCGTGATCATGCCGAAGAGCGGGATGCCCGTTGCCACGGTGCAGATGAGCGACACGGCGAGGAACACCGCCTCGCCGCGGATCGCGAGTTGGCGGAGGTGGTTGAGCTGGTCGAGAGTACCGGCGCCTTCGCGCTCTTCCTGCCGGACCTGTGCGTATTCGGTCTCCGAGGTCTGCTGAAGCTGGCGGTCCAGTGACTCCAGTTGCGCCTGCTGGTCCTTGGGCAGCGGACCGCCCGACCCCGACAGCACCTCCACGAGGTGCTGCTTGGCGATCCGCGTCTTCTCTTCGATGAGAACGCTCTTCCTTGCCAGGATGGAGCGCTGAACCCCGAGGATCCGCTCGTCCGTTGTGTTGCGGACCGACTGCAACGGGAAGTCGACGTAGGACTCGTAGAGACGGAACACGGAAGCAGCCGAAGCCGTGAAGGCGACGAGGAAAACCAGGGCCAATCCTATCGGAAAAATAGTGACCTCCCTCAATATCCGGGCGGAATTACCATAAGAGGAGTGGGCGCGGCGGAAGCCGTGCCACGGCCACGTTCACAGGTGCGGGCCGTGGTGCTTGTCGTAGGGAAGCCCCTTGGTCGAGCGAACCCGTGCATCGAACTCTCTTGCCTTCCTGATCTCCTTGCGCATCGTGAACTTCCTGATGTACCCAAGCCCTTTTCCTTCCGCGATATCGGAGAGGGTCTTGGCGATGAGGAGTTCCGTGGTCATCCCCACATTCGCGGCCACTTCCTCGGGGGTTCTGGCGTAGCCCGCGTGGATCGCGCGCATCGTGCTGTCGTAGTTGGTCATCTCGTTGCGCTTGATGGTGCTCAGCCCCAACGTGTGTGCCTTTTCAAGGGGCGCTGCCCGGTCGGTCAACTGCCGGGCTACCGTCTCCCACAGCAGCACGCGCTCACCAAGGTCGTTCACCTGCGCCCGGAACGTCTCGAGGTCCTTGCTGAGAGTGGCCGCGTGCTCTGCGCTCAGGCTTTCGTGGGCGCGGCGCCACGGGCGCTTCTCCCGCGACCGGATCTCGATGGGAGAATCCGAGGAGAGCATCTCGTCCAGTGACTTGTCCGCCAGGCCGACGCTGCGTAGGTGCTCAACGACCGCATTGAATTCGAGGTACTGCTCGTGGCGAACCGGTAGAAGGCGGTTCGCATCGTTGAAGGCGTCCTTCCCCTTAAGCAACTGGTTGAGGACAAGGAACTTGTTGACGTCCTTGTACCAGTTCTTAGAGTTGAGGCCGAAGATTTTGAGCAGGGTGTCGGTGACGCGGTCCAGGCGGTTTTCGTGAGTCGCGTGGTCCGTGTACTTCCTTGTCAACCGGTGCGCCAGTATTTCACTGACTCCGACCATTGCGGCCATGCTCCCGAGCATCGCCACCGTCAGTTCAAAGAGGCTCACGCGGGTTCCCTTCTGTGGGCGGTCTCCGCGATGGCGTCCAGTTCGCGTAGCCTCTCCTCGTACACCGCCAACCGACTCCTGGCATGGTCCACGGCGTCCGGGTCCGGACTCGTGCGGGCCGACTCGGCGAGGTCCAAAAGGTGAAGGACGATTCTGTTCTTCTCGAACAGGGCAACCTCTGCATCAGTGAGAGCGGAACTGGATTGCTCAATGACGTCGATCTGGTCGGTGATGCGGTTTCGTGCCTTGAAATTCCGCATGTAGACGCCTTTTTTAATCAGCATGACGACCACGGTCATGCGAACCACCAGGGCGGCTGAAAATACGAGTATGATGATGGTGACGATTTGTTCCACTTCCCTCACCCCCTTCTGGATGTGGCGATGGAGAACAAGGTTGCGCTTGTGGCTACCGGCCTGGCGTCCGGCCTCCGATGTTGTACAGAGTGGCTGTTCCCAGATCCACACCGCGGCGCGAAAGCTCCGCGTTTTTCGCGGCGGGCCGCATGAATCGCGTCCCGCTGTGCTTGTCCATTGCGGCCCGCGCCATGGGAATGGTTTGATACCATTTCCCAAGTACCTGCGACGAGTGAATAATAGACGTCTTCAGTTGGTTGGGCACGTTTTCCGCAATGTCATTGTAGATTTCTTTGTGGTCGTCCTCCACCAGCTTTTCCAGTTTGTTCCACGCTTCCCGCTCCTTGATCGCTCTCTCGGCCGGCCTGAGCAGGGCGCCCTGGAATTTGTCTTGGATGTTTCGGCGATGGTTGGCGAGTTTCCTGATTCCGAGGTAGGAACCGAAAACCACGCCGTTGATCGCGACGTTGAGGGCGATAACCCACCCGGTGACGGCAGGCGCGCCGCCGCCAAAGAACAATTCTGCCAAATCGCTTAGCATTATCCCCTCCCTCCTGATCGCATGCGAATACGCCTATGGGGTAGGCGCGCCGGAGCGGTATGGTCGCGCGATAGGGCGCGGGTTCCCCGTAGGCGTGCGAAACCGGTCGGTGGGGTCAGTTTTCGGTGCGTTCGGTGCAGACGCGCTCGGATGCCGCCGACACCTCGGTCGACTGGACGGCAACGACGCGGAAGCAGTACTCCACGTCCGGATTCAGACCGGTGATCTCAACGCGGCTCTCGCCGGCGGGCACGCTCGCCATGGTCGACTCCTCTCCCCCCGTGGGACCGCCCACCACGTAGTGGACGGCTTCCTCACCGGTCCCTTGCTCCCACGACAGTGCCACGGTGATGTTTCCGTCGCGTAGCGCCACCCCCGTCGGGGTGATGTCCGGTGCTGAGGCTGAGGGAGTGGGGGCGCTGGACTCCTCCGCGGAGTCCGCGGAGCCGGCCGCGTCCTCAGCGATGCTTTCGCCGTCCTCGACCGGCGATGCCTCGCCCGCCTGAGGCGGCTGAGGGGAGTCGTTCGAGAGCAGGGAAGCGGCCCCCAAGCCCACCGCCGTGACCACAACCACGCAGGCCACAGCAGCGAGAGCGTACAACGCGGGGCGCCGTTTTGTCTTCAGAGGGCGATTACGATTCGTTTGCGAAGATGTCATCCCCGCCTGGTTAAGGCTTTCCGCCTGCCTGCGCCTTTCCAGCACGCGGGCGTGCAGATCCCGCTTGGCCGGGTCCGCTGCAATGCCCTGATCAGGGGAAACACCGGAATACGGCGTTTGGGGGCGGCCCTGGGGGCCGGTGAACGGACCGGAAACAGCGGGGGCCATCCCGTAGGGCGGCGGCGGGACCGCGTCCGCGCCGAAATCCCCTCCGGGGGCGTGCGGCGACGGGGCCGAAAAGGCGTGCGGGGGCTCAGGCAGGGCGTGCGAAGACTCCGGAAGGGCGTGCGGGGGCTGCGCCGGAGCGGTCGGAGCGGCCTGAGCGGCCGAGTCGGGCAGCGGCGCCGGCGGCGGAGGCACGGGCGGCTGCGCCGCCTCGTCGGCCTCCGGCCACGGCGCGGCGGGGGCGGCGTGGTGGGCGGCGTCCCGGGGCGTCGCCGGGGACCCGGGCGCGGGCGCTCCCCGGGGCGGGGTGTGGTGCGTGAACGCGTGCGGGCCGGTGCCGGCGGACCCGCCGCCGTGTGCGGCCGGTGCGACGCCGTGCGCGGGCGTGCCCGCGCCGTGCGCCGGGTCGGGAACGGACGGCGGCGCCGGCGGCACCGAGGGCGCTGACGGCCCAGGCGGCGCCGACGGCACGGAGTAGGGCGCGGCGGGGATCGGGGGGAGCGGCGGCAGGGCATCGGCCGCCGGGTGCTCGGCGGGGCCGGTCTCCCAGGGCGGCAGCGCCGGACCGGCGGCCGAGCCGAACGCGGTCGTCTCCGCAGGGGGGACAGGACCGGTGAAGTCGGCGGCCTCAGCGGGACCGGTGTTCCCGGTCGTGTCGGCGTAGGGTGCCGCCTCCGCGCCGAAGGCGGGGGCGTCGTCCGCGACCGGCTCGGCGGGCTGCGGGCCGGGGTTGAGGACGGCGGTGGCCTCGGCCGCCAGGTCCGCCGGGGCCACCGGGTCCACCGGGAACGAGGGCTCCGCCTCCACCGGCGGCTCCAGCCGCTGCGTCTCCTGCGGCTCCGGCCACTCCTGCGGCTCCGCCGACTCCTGCGGTTCCGGTGCGGCGGCGCCGGCCGTGTCCACCTCGGCGGGCGCGTCGAACGCGCGCTCGTCCGGCGCCTCCGCGCCGAACGCTGGAATTCCGGCCGCGCCCGCCGCACCGACGGCGCCCGCCGCCCCTGCCGCGAGGCCGCCGGCCGCCACCTGCGCCGCGTCCATCCCCGGACCCGCCCCCGCCACCGGGACCTGCGGGGCCGCCTCCTCACGCAGCAGGCGGCCGAACTCCTCCGCCGTGGGCACCCGGTACGCCGGGTCGGGCGCCAGGGCCGCCGTCAGGGCGGCGGCCAGCCACTCCGGCACGTCCTCCCGCGGCAGGGCCGGGACCTCACCGCCCAGCACGCGCGCGCGGTAGTGTTCCACCGACTCCGGCTCGCCCGGCGCGTCCTCGAACGGCGCGCGGCCCACAAGCAGCGTCCACAGCGTCGCCGCCAGGCGGTACACGTCCGACGCGGGCGACGGCACCCCGCCCGCGAGCTCCTCCGGCGGGGCGAACCGCACCGACTCCCGCGAGTGGTACACCGGTGCGAACGGCGCGTCCTGCGGCAGCGCCGACCCGAAGTCGATCAGCGCCGGCCCGAACCGCGCCTTCAGCACGTTCGCCGGCTCCACCGCGTGGTGCAGCAGCCCGCGCGCGTGCACGCCCGCCAGCGCGTCGGCGACCGCCGTGCCCACCGCGCGGACCTCCTCCACCGGCAGGGGGCCGCGCCGCACCGAGATCCACTCGTAGTCGCCCTCGGGGCAGTCCTCCATCACCGCGTAGGAGCGGCGCCCCTTCTCGGTCACGCCGTCGTCCAGCAGCGAGTGCACGCCCCGGATCGAGGAGTGCATGCGCCACAGCTCGATCTCGTCGCGGCGGCCCTCCGGCCCGGCCGCGCGCAGCACCTTGACCACCACCACCGTGTCGGCGGGCGCGCGCCGCGCGCGGTAGACGACCGACTGGGCGCCGCTGTGCAGCAGCTCCGCCGAGTGCACACCCGGCACCAGCCACGGCTCCGGCCGCGCTGCGATCCTGCCCGAGCTCATCGGTACACTCCCGTCCCCGGGCGCGGCGTCCCCGCCGCGCTCACCGCCGCCTCCAGAACAGTGGACGCGGGTCCAGCCACCACAGCACCCGCCGCGCGCGCGGCAGCCGCCGCCGCAGCGCGGCCGTGTAGGCGCGCACCTCCTCGGCCGCGCGGCGGGCCGACTCCGCGTCCAGCGCGGCCGCGCGCTCCTCGGCCGGCACGAACGCCAGCGCGTTCAGCGTGCGGCCCAGCGTCCAGTCGCGCCGGCCGCCGCCCTCGGGCGGCAGCAGGCCGTCGGAGCGGACCAGCACGTCGGTCACGGTGTCGGAGGGGCGCGGCGGCGCGCCGGCCTGCCGCAGCCCGTCGCGCAGCTCCCACCACGCGCCCGCCAACCGACGCCGGGGGTCGCGCGCGCCCAGCCGCAGCCCGCGCCGCGCGCCCCGCACCGCCCCACTGAGCAGCGCGGCCAGCACCAGCGCCGCCACGATCCCCGCCGACGACCGCCCGGCCATCGACCACGCGTAGCCCACATCCAGCGGGGCGCCGCCGACCCGGAAGAACCCGCGGTCCTCCTCGGACTCCGTGCCGCCGGCGGCCTGCCCGGCGGTGCCGCCGTCCTCGCCGCCTTCGCCGCCCTGGTCCAGGCCGTTGCGCTTGGGGTCGCCGGGCTGCACGTCGAACGGCGCCCAGCCCACGCCCTCCAGGTAGACCTCGCCCCAGGCCAGCGCGTCGCCGGAGCGGATGATCCGCTCGTCGCCGCCGTCGCCCGCCGGGGTGCCGGGGCCGAACCCCACCACGACCCGGCTGGGCAGCCCCGAGGCCCGCGCCAGCAGCGCGAACGCGCTCGCGAACTGCCCGGAGGTCCCGCCGCCGCCCTTCTCGTCGGGCGGCACCAGCAGCTCCTCCAGGTTGGCGTAGCCGTGCCCGCCGGGCGCCTCGGGGTCCACGCCGTAGTTGGCGCGCAGGTGCGCGGCCAGCCAGTTGGCGCGCTCGTACGGGCTGCCGTCGGCGAACGCGTCGGCGATGGCGTGGATCTCCGGCGGCGTGCCCTCGGGCAGCGCGAGGTAGTCGGCGAACTCCGCGCGGTCGGCCTCGGTGGCGCCGCGCAGGGACTCCCGGTCGTACTCGGGCACGTGGCCCCGCACCCGGTAGGCCAGCCCGGCGGCGTCGCCCTGGCGGGTGCGCAGGGTCGCCGAGACGGGCTGGACCGCCACCGGCGTGCCGGTGACCCGATCGGGGATCCCGGCCGTGGGCAGCCAGTGCCCCGGCAGTTCCTCCACGTCGACCTCGACGGTGCGCTCGGGGCCGTCGGGCACGTCCTGCTCGGGGTCGGGCAGCACCTCCGAGGAGGGGCGGTAGCGCCCCTCGGGCTGCCAGGTGACCCCGTCGAAGTGCGACAGGGTGACCCAGCGCAGCTCGGTGGGCTCGGGCGAGGTGACCGTCATCAGCCGGTGGCCGGGCTCCTCGGTCCAGCCCGCCAGGTAGCTCAGCGGGCTGACGACCTGGGTCTCCTCCTCGGGCGGCGACACCGCCGCGCGCGGGTCGGCCGGGCGGATCGGCGTGCCGTACAGCGCCAGCGGTCCCAGGTAGGTGGTCAGCGCGGCCACCAGCGCCAGCACCCCGCCCAGGCTGAGCGCGCGCGGCAGCGCGCGGGCGATCCGGCCGGCGCGGTCGGGCGCGGCGATCGGCACCACCGTGCCCGGCCCCACGTCCACCGCCAGCTCCTCGGGGGAGGGAGTCCGCGCCGCGACGGCGAGCACCACCACCGCCGAGAGCGCGAACAGCGCGGCGGGGAAGTAGGCGGGGGAGAGTTCGGGGCCGTTGAGCACCGCCGCGCCGGCCAGCGCCAGCAGCGGGCACAGCATCCCCGCGAGCGGGTAGCCCGCGCGCACCGCCAGCGCGGCGGCGGCGCCCGACAGCCACACCGCCAGCGCGGGCAGCGCCAGGGTGTCCACCGCCATCTCGGTCGGCAGGGAGGTGGTCAGGATGCGGGCGCCGGAGTTCACGACCGCGTCGAGCACGGCGCGCGCCAGGTCGCGCTCGGGGCCGGGGAAGAACGACGCCAGCACCGCCACGCCGCTCAGCGCCACCACCACCCCGGCCAGCAGGGTGGCGGGCGCGCTCAGCGTGCGGCGCAGCGCGGTGGTGAGCAGCACGGCCGCCGCCGCCCAGCCGGCGAGCAGGCCGCCCACCAGGATCTGGTCGACGTAGGCGGGCGCGAGCGCCAGGCCGGGCGCGGCACTGGCGGCGACGAGGGCCGCGAGGCCGGCGGTGTCGGCGACCCGGGCGGCGGCACGGCTCATGCCGACCACCGCTCGCTCTCCCAGCGGGTCGCCAGGTCGTGGGCGTCGGCGGCGTTGACGACGGTCACGCCGGGGATCGCGCCCAGCGGCTGGCCGAACCGGCGCAGCACGATCAGCACCAGGCGCGGGTAGACGTCGCGCAGCCGCGCGAACAGCCGCGCCTCGCCGCTGGTGATCGAGGCGCTGACCAGCACCAGGGTGTCGCCGAAGGGGCGGTTGCGCAGCCGCCACAGCTCCTCGGTGAAGTCGGCGCCGCTGTTGACGCGCGCCTCGGCGAGCAGGTCGAGCATGGGCGCCATCCGGCCGGTGCTCTCCAGGCTGCGCCCGCTGACCAGCCGCAGCTCGCAGGCCCAGCGGCCGTTGACCGAGGCGGCCACCACGGCCGCCGCCGCGCCCGCGACCTCGTCCAGCGCCGCGAGTTCGTCGCCGGCCGCGCCTCCCCGGTCGTCGGCCACGACGCTGAGCCGGGTGTGGGAGGTGTCGAGGTGCTCGCGCACCAGCAGCTTGTTGTGCCGGGCGGAGCTGCGCCAATGGATGTGCCGCACGTCGTCGCCGGGCACGTAGTCGCGCAGGGAGTGGAAGCTGACGCTGCCCGCGCGTCCGCCGTCGAACACCCCCTGGGGGTCGTCGGTGCGGCCCACCGGCATGGAGGGCAGCGGCTCGAAGCGGGGGTGCACCCACACCCGCTCGGTGCCGCCGGAGCTGCGCCGGGTGGCGATGAGGCCCAGCGGGTCGCTGCGCCGCGACTCCAGCGGGCCCAGGTCCAGCACCCCGCGCCGCTCGGCGCGCAGCCGGTAGCCCACGGGGCCGGTCTCGCTGGAGCGGCGGGCGGGCAGCTCCACGGTGCGGGTGCCGGTGGGGCCGGCCACCCGGTCGGTGAGCAGGTGGGCGCCCCGGCCGCGCCCGTCCTCGGTGGTGCCCAGCAGAACCTCGACCTCGTCGCCGGGGGAGACGCGAGGGGTGGCGACGCTGCGCCAGACGGTCATGGGGCGCAGCCGGCCGACCAGCACGACCGACAGCAGCACGACGGCGAACGGCACCGAGCCCAGCACCACCAGTTCGCGGTAGCCGAAGGCCACGCCGGCGCCCAGCAGCGCCGCGCCGCCGGCCAGGACGAACCAGCCGCGCGGGGTGGGCAGGGCGGCGGCGCCCCGGCGGACGTCCTCGCGCGCGTCCTCGGCGGCGGCGGGGCGGTCGGCGGCGGTGGCGGAGGTGTCGGGGGCGGCGGTGCGCGTGCCGGCGGGGCGCGGCGCGGGGCCGCTGACGGCGGGTCCGGGCAGCCCGGCGCCGGCGCGGCCCGACGCGGACGCCTCAGCCGCGTCGGGCGTGCCGGTGGCGGCGGACGCGTCCGCGCGCTTGGCCGGGCGGCGCTTCCCGCCGGTCTTCTTTCCGGTCTTCTTGCCGGCGTTCCCGCCGGTCTCCGTGTCGGGGTCCGTGCGGCCGCGCCGGGCGCGGCGCCGCTCGGCCTTCGCCGGGCCGCCGGAGGCCGCAGCGTCCGACCCGGAGTCCGACCCGGTGTCGGCCGTGGCGGAGCGCGGTCGCGGCGCGGCGGGTGCGGACGCGGGGGCCGCTGCGGCAGCCGGTGCGGCGGTGCTCTCGGGCGCCCAGGGCGACGGGCCGGCCACCGCCGGAGCCGCGCCGGCGGCGTCCACGGAGTCCGGACGCGCGTCGCCGGCCATCACTCGCCGCCGAGCCGGACCGGCTGGGGCGTGGGCGCGCGGTCCACGATGTCGGCCAGCACCTCGCCGGGGGTGCGCCCGCTGACGGCCGACCCGGCGGCCAGCACGAGCCGGTGCGCCCACACCGGCACGGCCAGCGCCTTGACGTCCTCGGGGGTGGCGTAGTGGCGGCCCTCGCTCAGCACGTACATGCGCAGCGCCCGCATCAGCGCGGCGGTGGCCCGGGGCGACACCCCGACGTGGATCTCCTCGTGGTCGCGCGTGGTGTGGGCGATGCCCAGGGCGTAGGAGTAGATGGCGTCGTGGATGTGCACGCGCCGGGCGGCGGCCGACATCTCGGCGAGCTGGGCGCCGTCCACCACCGTCTTCAGCTCCTCGGTGTCCTTCAGGCGGTCGCCGCGCATGATCGCCAGCTCCGACTCGGTGTCGGGGTAGCCCATGGACAGCCGCACCAGGAACCGGTCGAGCTGGGCCTCGGGCAGCCGGTAGGTGCCGTCCATCTCGACCGGGTTCTGCGTGGCCACCACCAGGAACGGGCGCGGCACCGGGTGGCGCCGGCCGTCGACGGTGACCTGGCGCTCCTCCATGACCTCCAGCAGCGCCGACTGCGCCTTGGGCGAGGCGCGGTTGATCTCGTCGGCGATGACGACGTTGCTGAACACCGGCCCGGGGTGGAACTGGAACTCGCGGGTGTCCTGGTTGTAGACGGGCGCGCCGGTGACGTCGGAGGGCAGCAGGTCCGGGGTGAACTGGATGCGCTGCCACTCGCCGTCGGTGGCCGCGGCGATGGCGCGGGCCAGGGTGGTCTTGCCGACGCCGGGAACGTCCTCCAGCAGCACGTGGCCCTCGCTGAGCATGGCCACGAGCGCCAGGCGGACCATCTCCCGCTTGCCCAGCACCGCCGACTCGATCTCGGCGGAGAGGCGGGCGAAGCGCTCGGCGTGCTCACCGGCCTCCTCCGCGGTGAGCGGTGCGGGTGCGACGGTGCCCGGGTCGGCCTGCGGTGCGGGGGCGGCCGTCTCGGCGGTTGCCTCGGCGGCGGCGGGGGCGGCGTCGGCGTCGAGGGCCGGGGCGGTGTCGGCGCCCGACTCGGCCTGCGGGTCCGGAGTGGTCACGGTCTCTTCTCTGAAAGGTCGGTGCGGGGCGGCCCGCGACGGGCCGCCGGCGGGTGCCCGCCCCCGCGCCCGGGGATCCGGGCGCGGAGGCGGGACGGGACGGGGTCGTCGCCCGCGCGGCGCCGCCGGGCTAGGCCGCGGGCGGCGGCGTGGTGCCCGTCTCGGGGGCGGGCTCCACGGGGGCGGGGTCCACCGGCGCCGGATCCACCGGCGCGGGGTCCACGGGGGCGGGGTCCACCGGTGCCGGGTCAACGGGCGCCGGATCCACCGGCGGCGGTTCGACGGGGGCCGGCGGCGGCTCCACCGGGTCGACCGGCGGTTCGACGGGGTCCGGCGGCGGCTCTACCGGATCGGTCGGCGGCTCGACGGGGTCGGTCGGCGGTTCCTGGGGCTCGGGTTCCGGCTCCGGCTCCGGCTCGGGTTCCGGCTCCTCCTCGTCGGGCAGGCCGGGCCAGCCGGGAGCGGGCTCCTCCTCGTCGTCGTTCCCGTTGCCGTTCCCGTTCCCGTTGTCGTCGTCCTCGTCGTCATCGTCGTCGCCCCAGTCCGGGGGATCGAAGATGCCGCCGTTGTCGTCGTCATCGTCGTCGTTGCCGCCGTTGCCGTTGCCGTTCCCATTGCCGTTGCCGTTGTCCCAGCCGGGCGGCTCCAGCGGCGTCTGGTTCTCGCCGTTGTCCTCGTCGTCATCGTCGTCGAGGTCGGGCAGCGGCGGGGTCCACTCGTCGGGCGTGGGGAACCGGGGCCCGTCGTTCGGCGGCCGGGAGTACTCGTCCTCGGGGCGGCCGGGCGGGTCGTTCTCGTCGTCCTCGTTGCGGCCGTTCTCCTGGTCGGCCTGCACCACCGGGACGTCCGGCGGCAGGTCCTCCTGGTTGCTGGCGTCGGGCAGGTCGAGCTGCGGCGGCTCGTAGTCGCTGTCCGGCCCCTCGACGTAGGGGTCGGCCTCCTCCTCCTGCTCCTCCTGGCTGGTGCCGCCCTCGCCGTCGCCCTCGCCCTCGGGGTCGTACTTGTCGACCTTGCGCACGCGGCCGTCGGGGTCGATGACCAGCGCCGACTCCGACTCCGGGGCGTTGATGAACAGGTGGTCGTCGCGGACCTCCAGCTCCAGCGGGCTGTCGCCGGCGTCGGGCACGCGGATGGTGTTCTTCTGCGAGCCGTCGGGGCGGAAGCTGCGGACCAGGCCTTCCTCGCTGTAGGGCACGAAGATGTCCTGGGCGAAGGGCAGCGCGGTCTCGGGCTTGGTGCCGTGGATCTCGAAGGACGACGCCTCGGGGTCGCCGGTGAGGTTGGCCAGCGCCACCAGCGAGGAGGACCCCGGCACGGTGACCGAGGCGAGGTTGCCGACCGTGCGGTCGGGGACCTTGGCGCCCTTGAGGTCGATGGGGGAGTCCACCGTGGTGGCCGACCCGCTGCCGACGACGCTCAGTTCTCCGGTGTCGCGGTTGACGGCCAGCGCGCCAGAGTCCAGCACGGTCATGACCAGGTCGGCACCGGGGTCGCTCACGGCGACGCTGTCGATGACCTCGGGCTGGTCGCGCGCGGTGTCGATGGCCACGACCGTGCCCTGGGAGCGCGAGGCCACCCACAGCGTGCCGTCGCGGTCGAACTCCCCGCCGACCAGCGGCCCGACGAGCCGCAGCGGCTCGCCCACCGACTCCAGGGTCTCGGGGTTGACGCGGCGGACCTCGCCCCGCGCCTTGTCGATGATGACGGCGGTGTCGTTGCCGAGCACGAAGTGGTTGTCGCCGGCGGTGCCGACGTCGGTCTGCCCGGTGAAGTCCATGCGAGCGAGGTCGACCGAGGACAGCGCGCCGGTGTCGAGGTCGTGCACGACCAGGTACCGGTTGTTCTGCGCCAGGCGCACCGGGTGGTTCTCGGAGTCCTCGACCTCCTGGACGAGGTCGACCTGGCCGTTATTGGCGTTCACGCGGATGAGTTCACCGGTGACGCTGCTCCACAGCCACACACTGCCGCTGGAGATGTCGTCCCAGTGGTTGTAGGCGCCGACGCCGAAGATCGCGGTGCCGACGAGTCCTGTGGCCAGGACCGTCACGGCGCCCACGGTCGTGCCTTTGCCGAGGCGTCCGCGTGCCGTTCTGGACTGGTGCCGCAAGGTAACCGAACTCCTGTCGCTCCTGGGGGTGAAGAACGGCGGTTCAAGGCCCGGCGGCCCCGCCGCAGCCTGGGACGGCCGCGCCGGAACCGGGAGGGCGTGGGCGCCGTGGCGCGGGGGGCGGGGCACCCGGGCGGGAGGTGTCGCGGCGCCATGGCGAAGAATCGTCGGTTCGGCGGGAAATCCACGTACGGAGTTGCCGCAGCAGCGATAGTACCCGCCTGGCAACGCCGGTTAAAGGTGCGAATGCGGCCAACAATCACGGAACCAGCAGGGAAATCGGTGTTTCGGTGTCCTCTTCCGGTCGTGGCCCGAGTCGGCGCCGTCCACACGGCGGTTCCCGGAGGGCACCGGTGCCCCCCGGCGGCGACGCCGCGCCACCGGTGCGGTGCGGCCCGTAGTGGTTTTCGCGCCCGGCGCTTTTCGCCTACGCCCTTCCACTCGATGGTGATTAGCTAAGACGCGCGAAGGCGCTTTCCGGTTGCCTTCTTGGGGCGAAAACGTCTGCCTTCGGCGCCTCGACCTGCACAGCGCCCTCGTCTCCCTCGCCCGCGGTCTCATCTGCTGGACACGCTTCAAGAAAGCCCATCGTGATCGTGTGTGAGCGATAGCCGAAGATGGCTGGTGAAGGTCGGTGACGGTAGGGCCCTCCGCTGCGCTCCGGTAAGTTGCAGCGGGAAACACGATTCCCGTTGAAGGGCACACGATCTGAGCATGTTAGAAGCGGCCGAGGTCCCGCAGTCACTGGCGGCGTCGTACGCCAGCGCCTTCGGCGAGGAAGGGAGGGCCTGGATCGCCGGACTGCCGGCCCTCGCTGCGGAATTCCTGGACCGCTGGGAGCTGAAACGGGACGGGGCGGTCGAAGCCGGGGAAGCCTCGCTGGTGCTGCCGGTGCTGCGCAAGCACGGCACGCGCGCGGTCCTCAAACTGCAGATGCCCAGAGAGGAGACCACCGCCGCACTCATCGGACTGCGAACCTGGAACGGCGATGGGATGGTGCGGCTGCTCGACCACGATCCTCAAAGCAGCACCATGCTCCTGGAGCGGCTGGACGCTGCCCGCACGCTGACCTCGATCGAGGACGACGACGTTGCGATGGGTATCCTCGCCGAGCTTCAGGCTCGGCTGGTCTGCGTCCCTGCTCCGCAGGGACTGCGCAGCCTCGGCGACATCGCCACTGAGATGCTGGAGCAGGTTCCCAAGGCGGTCGCGGCTCTGGCTGACCCGGCCGACCGGCAACTCCTGCGCGGCTGGGCGTCGGCGGTGGCCGAGTTGGTCGGCGAGCCCGGAGACCGGATGCTGCATTGGGATCTGCACTACGACAACGTCCTCGCCGCGCAGCGTGAGCCGTGGCTCGCCATCGATCCCGAGCCGCTCGCCGGGGACCCCGGTTTCGACCTTTGGCCCGCCCTGGACAGCAGGTGGGACGATGTCGTTACGAAGAACGATGCCGTGCGCGTAGTGCGGCGCCGCTTCGATCTGCTCACCGAGGTCCTCGGCCTGGACCGCGCACGCGCTACCGGCTGGACGCTCGGGCGGCTGTTGCAGAACTCGCTTTGGGACATCGGCGACGGTGAGACCGCTCTCGCCTCGTCCTCCGTCGCGATCGCGGAGTCGCTGCTCAACCGGTGACCCTGCCCCTTGGCAGGATGAAGATCTCCGCCAGGTGTTTACCCTGCGGAACGGCCGAATCGTCACCCCTGTCAGAACACGACCAGCACACCTCAACACGATCGTGTTACGAGCTTTAAGGCACCATCGTCTGGATGAAGATCCTTTGGGTGTTCGCCCACCCCGAACGGCGCTCGCTGAACGGCTCCCTCATGGAGGCGGGGCTCGCGGAACTCGCGGAGCGCGGGCACGACGTCCGCGTGTCCGACCTATACGCGATGGGCTGGAAACCGGTCGTGGACGCGGCGGACTTCCCGGGTGCGGGTGCGGGCGCGGGCACGGGCACGGACGCGTGCAGCGCCGAGGGCGACCGGCTGGTGGTGGGCGAGGCCCAGGAGCGCGGCTACCGCGAGCGTCGCCTCAGCCCCGACGTCCTGGCCGAGCAGGAGAAGATCGACTGGGCCGACGCCATCGTCCTGCACTTCCCCCTCTGGTGGTTCGGCCCGCCCGCCATCCTCAAGGGCTGGCTGGACCGCGTGCTGGTGCAGGGGTTCGCGTTCGGGCTCAAGGACGACCAGGGCCGCACCCGCCGCTACGGCGACGGCGGCCTGGTGGGCAAGCGCGCGCTGATCGTGACCTCGGTGGGGGCGCGCGAGGCCAGTTTCGGCCCGCGCGGGATCCACGGGCACGTGGACGAGGTGCTGTTCCCGCTGCTGCACGGCACGTTCTGGTACACCGGCGCGGCGGCGCTGCCGCCCTTCGTCGTCTACGGCGCCGACCGGGCCGACGCCAAGGCCGCCGCCGACGCCGCCGCGCGGCTGCGCGCCCGCCTGGCCGAACTGCCCACCCAGCGGCCCATCGCCTACCGCTACGAGAACAGCGCCGACTACGACGGCGAACTGGTGCTGCGGCCCGACCTTGAGCCGGGCCGCACCGGGCTGGGCGTGCACCGGGTGGACGACTCCGCCGCCCCCGCCCCCGCCCCGGCGGCTGCGGAGGCGGGGGCGCCGGGCGCCGCCGAGTAGCCCGGCGGCCTTCGGCGCTGAGGGCCGCCGCTTCGCGGCGCGCCCCCGGCACTCCGCGCCCGCGCCCCGACAGCCGAAGCCCGCCCCGGCCACGGCCGGGGCGGGCGGAGGGGGAGCGGGTCAGTTGCGGGTCTGGAGCAACTGCTGGAAGAACGTCCGGTAGCTGCGCATCGCCGTGCGCAGGGTCTCGGTGTCGGCCTCGCCCTGGTGCGACCACTGCGCCTCAAGGGTGCGCTTGTGGTCGGTGAACTTCGCGGTGAGCGTGCGCAGCACCTCGTCCACGAGTTCGTCGGCGGTGTGCACGGCCGCGCGCGGGTCGTCCACGAAGTCGCCCTGGGCGTCGCGCCACTTGTCCTGGAACCGCTTGCGGTCCTCCTCGGAGAACAGCGTGAGGACGTCGGCGCCGTCGCCGCGCGGCGCGGTGCTCGCCGCCCGGTCGGAGGCCACCGGTGCGGCCGTGTGGCCGTCGGAGGCGGCCTCGGCGCCCGCCGGGGAGCCGTGCGGCGGGGAACCGGTGGCGCCGCCCCCGGCGGGCGTGCTCTGCGGGCCGGATCCGGAGCGGGCGGACCCGCGCCGTTCGGCGCTGCCGATGGTCGTGGCCCGGGTGGGCGGGGTGCGGGTGCCGGTCTCGGCCGCGTAGCGGTCCTCCGCGCGGTGCCTCGCGGCGTCGCCGGTCTGGCCGGTGCCGCCCGGGGTCACCGTGCCGTCGGAGCCCACGGCGTGGACGTCGTCGCGGGCGCCTGCGGCACCGGGCACGCCGGGGGCGGCCGGGTCGTGCGGGTGGTTCAGCGGGCCGCCGGGACGGGGGCTGGAACTCGGTGTGGGACTGCTCATGGGAGGGGTCTCCCTTCGCTCGGGGCGGCGCGCGCGGGGCGCGCCGGGAGGTCGGTGCGGCTCCGGCCGGAGCGCGCCGCGCGGCACCGGCTAGTGCGCGGGGCCGTGGCGGCGGTGCTCGTCGGACTCCGCCGGGGCGCCCGACGGGCGGGCGTGGGCGCCGGGGGCGGTGCCGGAGGCGGCGGTCACGCCCGGCGCGGCCTGCTCACCGGTGCGCGGGGCAGGCGGCGCGGTGCCGTGGTCGGTCCGGCCGGTGCGGTCGTGCCCGGCGTCGTGCCCAGGGCTGTGCCCGGCGTCGTGTCCGGCATGGTGGCCGGTGCCGTGCCCCGGCCGGTCGTGGGCGGAGCGGCCCGCCGCGTCGGCGGGGGTGCTGCCGGTGGTGCCGTTGGCCAGCAGTTCGGTGAACAGCGCCCGGTAGTGCACCATCGCGTTGCGCATGTCCTCGGTGGACGCCTCGCCGCTGCCGGTGCGGCGGCTGATCGCGCGGGCCTCGCGGTACCGGTCCAGGGTGCCCGCGTGCTCCACGGACAGCGCCGCGATCCGCCGGTCGTCGTCCTCGGTGGGGTAGCCGCGCTCGGTCATGAGGCGGGTGAGCAGGTCGTGCGCCTCGCGGACGGACTCCGCCGGGGTGTCCACGAACTGCTCCTGGATGCGCGCCCAGCCGGTCTCGTACCCCCGCCGGGACGGCTCGGAGAGGGGTTTCAGGTCGAGTTGCGCGTGCTTCTTCTCGCGCGCGGCCAGCTCCCGCTCGGCGGCGGCGCGGCTGCCGTGCTCCTGGACGGCCCGGTCGTACTCGGGGCCGAACCGCTGGCGCAGGTGCCGGGTGCGCTGCCGGGGCAGGATGACCGCCACCGCGACCGCCACCGCGGCGACCAGCAGCACGATCACGACGATCGCGATGATCAGGCCGGTGCTCATATCGTTCTTCGGCCTCCTCGTTCCCTGGTCGGGATCCGCGGCGCGGACCCCGTAAGGCTGTGTCGGAGCGCCTACCCGGCAACGGTGGGGTAAACCATCGGTCACGGTCGTGTCAAGAGCGGAGAGGGCGGAAACCCGGCCGCCAACTGCGGCGACGCGGGCGCGCGGCGCGGCGGCGGCGCGGGAAAACGGGCATGCTGTCACCGGGCGCACGCGGGCGCCCGCCCGCACGCCTGAACGCCACGAGCGAAGGAGGACGCCGGTGGAGCGCCACCTGGGTTTCTGGGAGAGCGTCCGGCTGGGGCTGTACGTGTCGGTGCCCGCCGCGATGGTGCTCGTCCCGGCCGCCGTGGGCTTCCAGACGTGGCTGATCCCGGCCGTCGGCTTCCCGCTGATCATGGCCGGGTGCGTGGTGGGCGGTTGGCTGGTGCCGCGCAGCTTCGCGGCCACCGACGCCGCGCTGGTCCTGGCCTGGTTCGCGGGGGTGGCGGCGGCGTTCGGGCTGATCGCGCTCGGCGGCTACCTCATCGCCGCCTTCGAGCCGCACTGCGTCACGACCGACCGGTGGGTGTGCTTCGAGACCGTGGAGGAGCAGCGGGCGGCGAACTTCCGGGCGTCGCTGCTGCCGATCGCCGGAGGCGTGATCCTGCTGGCGGTGCTGACGGTGGTGGGGGTCCGGCGCGGCGGCGACCTCTACGACGACTACTTCGGCCCCTCCGGGCGGTTCCGCCGGTGAGGACGCGCCGCGCCCGGGTGCCCCGGGGGCGGCGGAATCAGCCGCCCTGGGCCATGTAGCGGGTGAACTCCGCCAGGGAGACCCGGCCGTCGCCGTCGGAGTCCAGCACCGCCACGGCGGCGGCGGCCCGCTCGGTGTCGCGGCCCTGGCCCAGGCGGGCCAGCAGGTCGGCGAACTCGTCGGCGGAGATCAGGCCGTCGTCGTCGCCGTCGACAAGCGCGAACGTCTCGGCGTACTCGGCGTGCTCGGTGGAGTCGGCCATGGTCGCCACCCTTCTGCGGGATCTGCGGGGGGTCGTCGGTGCGCGGCCGGGGGAGCCGCCCGGAAAGGCTACCGGTGCGCCCGCGCGGCCCGGGATCCGGGACGCGGCCGGGGAACGGAAACGCGGCCGGCGATGGGGGTGGGCCGGAGGGTTCAGTACGGAGGCGGCCGGGGGCCGACGCGGCTCGGCGCGCACCGCCGCACCCGCCGCACCCGCTTGTCGTACCCGGCCGTTGTCGTACCCGGTCAGTAGGGTCGTACGTATGAACGAACTCTGGCCCCTGGTCCACTCCGAGCGCGCCGCGCTGGCCGCCGACCTCGGCGGTCTCAGCGATGCCGACTGGGCCACGCCCTCGCTGTGCGCGGGCCTGTCGGTGCGCGAGGTCCTGGCCCACCTCACCGCCGGGGCCAGTCTGAACATGGCGCGCTGGCTGGTGGGCGTGCTGCGCTGCCGGTTCGACTTCGACGCCATGGTCGCCATGCGGCTGCGGGAGCACCTGGGCTCCTCACCGGCCGACACCCTCGACCGCTTCCGCCGCGTGGTCACCAGCACCACCTCGCCGCTGCCGCCCATCGCCAACCTGGGCGAGGCCGTGGTCCACGGCGAGGACATCCGCCGCCCGCTGGGCCTGCGCCGCGACCACCCGCCCGAGGTCCTCACCCGCCTGGCCGCCTACTACCACGGCAGCGACTTCGTGGTGGAGGCCAAGTCCCGTGTGAAGGGCCTGCGGCTGGAGGCCACCGACACCGACTTCAGCGGCGGCGACGGCCTGCTGGTGTCGGGTCCCACGATCGCCCTCATCATGGCCATGACCGGCCGCGCCGCGTTCTGCGACGACCTCACCGGCGAGGGCGTCGCTGAACTCCGCTCCCGCTGCCCGGCCTGACCCTTACCGCCTGCCTGACACCCGCTTGCCCGGCCCGACACCCGCGTCCGGCCCTCCGCAGTCCGCCGCCCGCTCGCCGGACGGGTGCGAGCGGGCGGCGGGGCGGCGCCGGCGGCGGGGCGAACCGCCGACGCCGGTCCTTCAGGGGCGCGCGGCCGTCACGACCGCCACGGCCGTCACGGCGCCCACGGGTCGGCCACCGCCCAGCTCGCGTCCTCGGCGAACAGTTCGGCGGTGTCGTAGGGCTGCGGCCCGCCCATCCCGGCCAGCCACAGCTCGGAGTCGTAGTGCCGCAGGAAATGGTCGGGGTAGTTGTAGGACCGCAGCGACACCCCGGTGCCCGACAGCCCCGGCACCGCGCACCACGTGGCGTCCTGGTCGAACAGCCGCGTCCCGTCGTCGGCGTCGCGCCGCACCCGGTCCTCGCGGTGGCGCAGGTACTCGCCGGGGTAGTTGCGCGACTCCAGCGAATAGCAGGCGTCGTCGGCCAGGCCGGGCACCATCTTCCACGTGGCGTCGGCCTTCAGCAGGTCGGACCCGGACCCGTCCACCACGGCGGTGAACCCCAGCCCGTCCGCGTGGCGGATGTAGCGGTCGGTGTGCCCCGGCGTGGTGACCCGCAGCGAGCGCCACTCCCCGGCGGGCAGGTCGGCCGCCTCGCTCACCGGCCGCCCCGCGATCAGGTCCTCGTGCGCGGCCCGCACCGCCTCCGGGTCCACCTTCAGTTCGCGGCGGTCGTAGGTGTAGAGCCCGTTCAGCTCGTTCTCCACGTCGGTGATCTCGGTGTAGATCGCGCCCGACAGCCCGTTGGTGCGCTCCAGCCGCTGGAGCCCGGCGAGCATGCCGGTGTAGCGGTGGGTGAGCGACGCGCCGTCGGACACCATCTCGTAGCCGAACCCGTTGCCGGGGCTCCACTCATGGCCCTCCACCCGCAGCCCCAGGCCGCCGTACTCGCCCAGCACCGAGGCGCGCGTGCCGGTGGCCGGGGCCGGGTCGCCCGGCCCGGTGTAGATGTGGGAGTCGATCACGTCGCCGTTGCCGGTGTCGTGCCAGCCCGAAGCGCCGGTGACCAGGCGCGAGGGGTCCATGGCCGCCACCTCGTCGGCGATGCGGGCGCCGTCGTACTGCCCCCACCCCTCGTTGAACGGGATCCAGTGGGTGATGGCGGGGGAGCTGCGGTGCTGGTCGATCATCTCGCGCAGCTCGGTCTCGAACTGCTCGCGCCCGGCGGCGTCGGGCACCTCGGCCATGGAGGGCATGTCCTGCCAGACCAGCACGCCCAGCCGGTCGGCCCAGTAGTACCAGCGGTCGGGCTCCACCTTCACGTGCTTGCGGATGGTGTTGTAGCCCAGCTCCTTGTGCGCCTGGATGTCGAAGCGCAGCGCCTCGTCGGTGGGCGCGGTCGCGATGCCGTCGGGCCAGTACCCCTGGTCGAGCGTGCCCATCTGGAACACGTACTCGCCGTTGAGGACCGGGCGCACCACGCCGTCCACCTCGGCGGTGTCGATCGAGCGCATGCCCGCGTAGCTCGCCACGCGGTCCACCACCCGGCCCCGCCGCTCCAGGGTGACCTCCACGTCGTAGAGGAACGGGTCGCCGGGCGACCACAGGTGCGGGTCGGGCACCGGCACAGAGATCTCGGCGCCGGGGCGCCCGCGCGCGCTGCCTACCACGGTGTCGCCGTCGCGCACGGTCACGCGGGCGGTGGTGCCGCCCGCGCGCTCGGCGTGGACCACCGCGTCCAGCCGCTCCCCGGGCACGTCGGGGGTGAGGTCCACCCGGGTGACGTGGGCGGGGGCGACCGGTTCCAGCCACACCGTCTGCCAGATGCCGGTGTAGGAGGTGTAGAAGATCCCGCCGGGCTCGTCGCGCTGCTTGCCGACCGGCTGGGACCCGGCGTCGGTGGGGTCGTGCACGCCCACGACCACCTCGTTGTCGCCCTCGCGCAGGGCGTCGGTGACGTCGAGGGAGAACCGGTCGTAGCCGCCGGAGTGGCCGCCCACCTCGGTGCCGTTCACCCAGACGTCGGCGCGCCAGTCCACGGCGTCGAAATGGAGCAGCACGCGGCGGCCGTCCCAGGAGTCGGGCACGGTGAAGGTGCGGCGGTACCACATGCGGTCGGTGTCCTCGCCGACGCCCGACAGCGCCGACTCCACCGGGTAGGGCACGAGGATGTCGCGGTCCAGTTCCTCGCCGATCGGCGGCGCCTCGCCCTCGGCGGCGGGCGCCCACTGCCACACGCCGTTCAGGTTCCGCCAGTCGGGCCGCTCCAGTTGCGGGCGCGGGTACTCGGGCAGGGCGTTGTCGGGCGAGACGTCGTCGGTCCACGGGGTGGTGAGCGGGGGCTCCAGCGGCTGCCATTCGGCGGCGGCTGCGGGTGTGGCGGGGGCCAGCAGGGCGGCGGAGAGGGCCGCCGCGAGGACGGCGGCCGGTGCGGCGGTGCGGATGCGGGCGGGGGGAGGGGCCGGGGGATCGGAGGGGCGGAGTCTCATGGGGGGCCTCCGGAACGGGGGGACGGCCGGAGCGGGAGCGGGTCGTGTCCGCCACTCGCTCCGGCCTGCGTCGCGCTTTTACAACGTGGAAAACCCGGGTTCACCCACGATGAGAGCACAGTCACCGTCCGCTGTCCAGAGTCGCGGACGGGGTCCGGCCCGTCCGCCGCCGCCCCGCCCTCCCGCGCGCGGGCGCCGGGTGCGGCGCCGAGCTGCGGAGTCGGGTTGAAGGTCGGGGTGGCGGGGCGGGGTTGGCAAGCCGGGGTGGCGGGCTGGGCCGTGCTGTATAACGATGGAAATCCGGGCAGAGCCGGAGCGGGCAGCCGGAGCGAGCACAGCCGGAGCGAGCACAGCCGGAGCGGGCGGCGCCGCCGCCCCTGACGCGCCCGGCGGCGGCTCCACGGGCGAAGGGGGCGGTGTGGTCGGTCTCAAGGACGTCGCGGAGCGCGCCGGGGTCTCGGCCAAGACGGTGTCCAACGTCGTCAACGGCTACCGCCACGTCACCCCGGCCACGCGGCGGCGCGTGCAGCAGGCCATTGACGAACTCGGCTACCGCCCCAACCTCACCGCCCGCCACCTGCGCGCCGGGCGCACCGGCATCATCGCGCTCGCGCTGCCCGAGCTGGGCAACCCCTACTTCGCCGAGCTGGCCGAGGAGGTCATCGCCTACGCGGCCGGCCGGGACTACACCGTGCTGCTGGACCACACCCACGGGCGGCGCGACCAGGAGGTGCTGTTCATCCGGGGCGTGCGCGCCGGGTTGATCGACGGGCTGATCCTGAGCCCGATCGAGCTGGAGAACGAGGACCTGGCCGCGCGCGGCTCCGACGCGCCGCTGGTGCTGCTGGGCGAGCGGGAGTACGAGGCGCCCTACGACCACATCGCCATCGACAACGTGGCCGCCGCCCGCGCGGCGACGCGGCACCTGCTGGAGCTGGGGCGGCGGCGTATCGCGTTCCTTGGCGCCCGCCACGGCCGCACCCGCCAGCCCGCGCACCTGCGGCTGCGCGGCTGGCGGGAGGAGGTGTCGGCGGCGGGCGCGGCGGCCGGGGAGGACCTGGTGGCCACCACGGACGGCTACACCCGCGCCGACGGGGCGCGGGCGATGGCCCGCCTGCTGGATTCGGGGGCCGCGCCCGACGCGGTGTTCTGCTACAACGACCTGGTCGCGATCGGGGCCATGCGCACGCTGGGCGAACGCGGGCTGCGCGTGCCCGAGGACGTGGCGGTGGTGGGGTTTGACGACATCGAGGACGGCCGCTACTGCGCGGCCACCCTGACCACCATCGCTCCCCACAAGCAGGCGATCGCCCGGGAGGCGGTGGACGCCCTCCTCGCCCGCCTGCGCCCCGGCCCCGCCGCGACCCCCGAGTCGTCCGTGTCTCCCGTGTCTCCCGAGCCCCCGCGCCACATCCGGCCCGGGTTCGCCCTGATCCCCCGCGAGAGCACCCTCGGGCGCCCTTGAGCGCTGCCCGCCCGCCCCTGGCCCCGGCCCCCGGTCCGCTTCAGGCGGTGGACCAGGCGTTGTCGGACATGTCGTAGTCCAGGTGGAACCAGACATGGCGGTGGGTGACCATGCCGTTGTCGCCCCAGGAGGTGGACAGGAGGTCGATCAGGGCCAGGCCCCGCCCGGCGTCGACCTCGGGGTTGAGGGCGTTGGGGTCGGGGGAGAGGTAGCGGCGGTTGCGGATGTCCCACGGGCGGTCCACGGGTATTCCGGCGTCGCGGCAGGTCACGGTCATGCCGGTGGCGGAGCGGTCCACGCGCAGGGTGTAGGTGCCGCCGGGGTCGCCCGAGAGGGAGTGCCGGATGGCGTTGGCGGCCAGTTCGCTGCCGAGGAGGTTGAAGACGTAGCGGTAGTCGTCGGGCTGGTCGGATGCGCAGGCGTCGAGGAAGGCGTGGACGAGCGGGAAGAGGGCGGTGTCGCCCCAGAAGGTGTGGGCCCGGCAGCGGAAGTTGATGCGGGGTGCGGTGGGGTCGAAGTAATGCTCTTTCTGCCAGGGGACCAGTAGGCCGAGCGGTATCGTCACGGACGGTAGCTGATTGAGGGCAGGAGGGACGGGCACGGCGACTCCTTCAAGCATGAGGACGAGCGTGTGGCTGAGACGGTGCGTAGTACCGCTGGGCGGAACCACAGTGACTGGTCTCACTTGCCATGGTCATCTTGAAGCTCATGCAAGTCAAGCAGAACTTATGAACTTCATACTTTTCGTATCGCGATAGGCTCATGATCATGCAGCAGCACCCCCGCAGTCCCTCCCTCCGGCGTCGCCGACTCTCGGCGGAGCTGCGCCGCGCTCGGATCGAGGTGCCTCTCACGGCGGTCCAGGCCGCCAGGGAACTCGGCTGGGCGGTCGGGAAGCTCAGCATGATTGAGAATGCTGAGACGAAGTCGGTAAAGCCCGCAGATCTCGATAAGCTGCTGGATCTGTACAAGGTGGACGACGCCGAGAAGCGGGGAGCCCTCCACCAACTCGCTCGCGACGCCAAGGAGCGCGGTTGGTGGGCCAAGTACAAAGACGTCTTCCGCAACGAGACGCTTCCCGACTTCGAGGCCGAAGCATCGAACCTGCGCACGTACGAGGCGCAGGTGATTCCTGGACTGCTACAGATCCCTGAGTACACCGAAGCGATCTTTCACGGCGCCCGGTATGCCAACCAGGAAGAGGTCAAGCGTCAAGTCGATGCCCGTATGGCACGCCGGGACATTCTCACGCGGTTCGATCCCGTGCACCTGCGAGCGGTTATCGATGAGGCGGCGTTCCATCGCCTTATCGGTGGCAAGGAAGTCATGCTCCAGCAGTTGAGGTACCTGTTACACATGGCGCAGATGCCTCACATCGACGTCCAAGTGCTTCCCTTCAGCAAGGGAGCGCATGCGGGGCTGACTGCACCGTTCGTCATCATGAGCTTCCCCAGTCCCCTCGATCCGACGATCGTGTGTGTTCCTACGTTGACCGACGCCCTCTATCTTGAGGAACCAGACGTGGTCGAGTCGTACTCGGCGACCTTTGGCGACATTCAGGGTTCGGCTAGCAGTTCATCTGAATCGGCTGCCTTTATCAAAGCTCACATCGATCATCTAGAAAGTAACTGACAGCGATGAAGGAATTGGTATTCCGGAAGAGTAGCTACAGTGGCCGCGATGTAAACTGCGTCGAGGTCGCCACGCTGCCGCCGTCCTTCCGCAAGAGCAGCCACAGCGGTGTGAATGGCGACTGTGTCGAGGTCGCGGACCTCCCCGCCGGGGCCGCCATTCGCGACTCCAAGCACCCCGAGCGCGGCCACCTCGCCTTCCCCGCCGCCGAATGGGACGCCTTCCTCGCCGCCGCTCGCGCCGCCGAACTGTAAACCGCCCACACGCCCTCACCCGCCCTCGGGCACCCGCAGGGCCAGCAGGACCACGTCGTCGCCGCGCTGCGGGACCATGCTCTCCAGCAGCGCGTCGCACAGCGTCTCCACCGGCTCGCGGGCGCGCAGCGCGAGCTGCTGGCGCAGCCGGACCATCCCCCGCGACAGGGACTCCCCGCGCCGCTCGACCAGCCCGTCGCTGTAGAGCAGCAGGGTGCACCCCGGCCGCAGGGTCTCGGTGCGATCGGTGCGCGGCATCGGCACCCCGGTGCCCAGCATGAGGTCGGGGTCGCCGCCGAGGTAGCGGGTGCGGGCGTCGGGGGTCAGCAGCAGCGGCGGCAGATGCCCGGCGTTGCTCCACGTCCAGGACCACGGCCCCCCGTCGGGGCCGTGGAGGCGGCCGAACACGGCCGTCGCGGTCTTGGCCCCCAGCAGGTCCATGAGCACGTCCAGCCGCCGCACGATCCCGCTCGGCGGCTCCGCGCGGTCCCAGGCCAGCGCGCGCAGCATGTTCTGGAGCTTGGACATATCCACGGCGGCGGTCTGGTCGTGGCCGCAGACGTCGCCCACGGCCAGCGCGGCGGCGCCGTCGGGCAGCACGAACGCGTCGTACCAGTCGCCGCCCACCTCCACCTCGTCCTGCGCGGGCAGGTAGCGCGCGGCGAGTTCCAGCGGTCCCAGGTCCGGCAGGTGGGGCAGCAGCGCGCGCTGGAAGTCCTGGGCGGCGCCGCGCACCGACGCGTACAGGCGGGCGTTGTCCAGCGCGATCGCGGCGCGGTGGGCGATGTCCTGAATCAGCCCCAGATCCTCGTCCGTCACCGGGCGCTCGGGCGAGGTCCGCACCAGCCCCAGCACCCCCAGCACCCGGCCGCGCACGCGCAGCGGCACCAGCACCTCGGTGTGGGCGCCGAAGGCGTCGATGAGCTGCCGGTGCTCGCGGCCCAGCGGGCTCCGGGCGGCGGGGAAGTCGGTGACGACCAGCGGCCCCTCACCGGCCAGGACCCGCTCGACCGGGCTGGCGGCCACCGGGTCGGGCGCGGGCAGCGTCATTCCGGCGGTGTAGGGGGCGGGGCGCACGTCGGGGTCGCGGTGCACCAGCGCCACCCGGCGCATCTCCTCGCCGATGAGGTCCACCACGCACCAGTCGGCGAGTTCGGGCACCACCAGGCGGGCGAGGCGGCGCAGTACGTCCTCGCCGTCCAGACTGCTGCCCACCACCGTGCTGACCTCGGCCAGCAGCCGCAGCCCGGCCACGGCCGTCTCCGATTCGCCGTCCGCCATCGCCCCCACCACCCCCGCCTCAGTCTCGGCCACCGGGCGCGGCGGGGCCACGACCGACAGGCCGTTGCCGCCGACACGCACCGAATGCGACATGTTCGCGGCGTTCGCGGTTATCCGGAGGAGGGCGGGAGCCGACGTGAGCGCGCGGCCCGGCCGCCGGTCCCGCGCGGCGGCACGGGAGCGCAGGGCAGAGGCAGGAGGCAGCGGAGCATGGGTTCATCGGGGTCGTCGCAGTCGTCGCAGTCGTCGGGGTCGCCGCGCCGGTCGCGGCGCCCCTCGGAGCGGACCGGACTGGCGCCCGCGTCCATCGACCGGTGGTCGCGCGCCCGGCAGTGGCTGCACCGCGCGCGGTCCGACGGCCACGAGCGCAACGTCCTGCTGATGATCGCCAAGAGCACGCTGGCCGCTACCATCGCCTGGGCCATCGCCTACTACGGCATGCGCGCCCAGGCACCGGCGTTCGCGCCGTTCTCGGCGGTGCTGATGATGCAGGTGACGGTGTACCAGTCGGTGGCGCAGTCGCTGCGCTACCTGGGCGCGGTGGTGCTGGGGGTGGCCCTCCAAGGGGTGTTCGGGTTCCTGGCGGGGTCGGACGTGCTGACGTTCGCGCTGGTCGCGTTGGGGGCGCTGGTCATCGGGCGGTGGCCCCGGCTGGGCTCGCAGGGCTCGCAGGTGGCCACGGCGGCGTTCTTCGCGTTCTCCATGTACGTCACGGCCACCACGCCGCTGGACCGGCTGGCGCAGTTGGGCCAGATCGTGCTGCTGGTGTGCGTGGGGTGCGGGGTCGGCGTGCTGGTGAACCTGCTGGTGCTGCCGCCGATGCGGTTCCGCAGCGCGGAATACGGCGTGCGCGCGCTCGCGCACGTCATGTGCGACCTGATCTCCGACATGCACCCGCCGCTGCGCGAGGGCTCCCTGGACGAGGAGCGGACCGCGCAGTGGCGCAGCCGCGCCAACAACCTCGGCCGCCAGGTGGACCAGGCCAGGTCGGCGGTGCGGACGGCCGAGGAGAGCGTGTACTACAACCCGCGCCGCCTGCTGCGGCGCAACCGGGGGCACACGTCGTTCACGGGCTACGCGGAGGTGGTCGACGCCCTCGACCGGGTCGGCTACCAGTTGGCGTCGGTGGCCCGCACCCTGGACGTGTCGGTCGCCCAGACCGAGGCCGGTCCCGACCGGACGGAGTTCCTGGGGCGCTACGCCGACTTCCTCGCCTCGGCCGCCGAGGTCACCCGCGACCTTGGCGAGGTGGAGGAGGAGCGGCTGGCCGAGCAGACCGAGGACCTGTGCCGCAAGGTGGACCAGGTCGAGGAGTACGCCCAGGGGCTGGCCGACCACGTCTCGCAGGCCGACCTGCCGCTGACCGACCGCACCAGCCCGTACGCCACCCTGCTGGTGGACGCCACCCGGCTCCAGGAGGAGTTCCAGTACACGTGCGACGTCCTGCGGCGGACGGTCGAACGCGAGGCGGGCAGTGAGCCCGGCGAGCACGACGAGCACGACGAGACCACCGAGCGCGGCCGGCGCGGGTGACGCGCCCCGCTCCTGATCGCCCCGGCCCTCGCCCCCGATCCCCCGATCCCCTGATCCCCCGATCCTTCGGTCCGCCCGCACCCCCACCCCCACCACCCCACCCCCTCCACCCCGCACCCGCGCTGAGAAGGGCCGGGACGCCGACTCCCGTGGATCCGCCTCCCGTAGGATCCGCCTGACGACAACGGAGTCGACACCCGGCCGAGGCGGTCCGCGCGCGGCGGGGAGAGGGGTGTGCCATGGACGACGCGGCGACGGCGCTGGGGGCGCCCCGCGAACAGGGCGACACGGCGGAGCTGAGGACCGCGGAGCGGCGGCCCGACCGGAGCATCTACTGCTACCGCGAGGAACCGCCGGACGACGAGCCCGGCAAGTGGGCGGTCTACTCCTGGGACCGGACCACCGGCGAGCGGCGTCGGCTGACCGACCTGGAGCACAACGCCGCGGACGCCGTCATCTCGGCGGACGGCGAGACCGTGTACTGGTTCAAGCCCACCCACCCCGGTTCCGAGGACGGGACCTGGGTGAGCCAGCCCTTCGCCAGCGCCCCCGGTGACGAGGCCCCCGTCGCGCCCGGCCTCCCGCCCGGCCGCTACCTCGGCGGCTCGGCCCGTGCCGGGAAGTTCGCGTTCTGCATGGAGTTCGACGGCGAACTCCCGCCCGGCGGGAAGCGGTTCGGGGTCTACGTGGCCGAACGGGAGGGCACGGAGAGCACGGAGGGCACCGTGCGCGAGATCGCGGCCGACGACACCGCGCTCCTCAACGGGCCGATGCTGTCGGCCGACGGCACGCTCGTCGCCTTCGTCAACGGCGTCATCGGCGGCGCGTGGGCCGACGTCCGCCGCACCGCCGACGGCTCCCCCGTCCGGCGGGTGGGCGACCGCGAGGGCGTGTCGGTCGTCCCGATCCAGTTCAGCACGGACCCCGCCTCCCACGAACTCCTGCTGTTCCGCGAAGGCCCCGACGACGACCTGCGGAGCCTGGTGGTGGCCGACGCCGACGACCCCGCCGACGAGCGCCGCCTCTCCAGGGAAGGCGTCGTCGGGGAGCTGTACCAGCGCTGGACCTCGTGGTGGCTGACCGAGGCGCGCTACGCGCCCGACGGGTGGACCGCGCTGGCGGTGTTCAACGACGGCTTCGACCAGCGCGTCTACAGGTTCGACACCACCCGGCCCGATGCCCCGCCCACCCTGGTGCCCACCGAGCCCGGCACGCTGAAGGACGTGGCCGCCCGCCCCGACGGCAGCGTCGAGTACCGGTGGCAGAACATGTTCAGCGCGGGGGAGTACCGCTCCACCTCCGGCGCGGTCTTCCCGTTCGCCCCGTCCAAGCCGCCGCTGCTGGGACCCGGCGAGGCCCGCGTGCAGCGCATGTGGGTGGATGTTGCGGTACCCGAGAACGGCCGCCTGTCGGTCGTGGTGGTGACCCCCACCGCCCCACCGCCGCCGGGCGGCTACCCGCTGCTGCTCGACGTGCACGGCGGGCCGGTCTCCAGCATCCCCAACGCGCCGCCCTCGGAGGTCTCCCAGACGGCGGTCAAGGCGGGCGCGGTGCTGGTGATGCCGGACTACGCGGGGTCGGGCGGGTACGGCCGCGCCTGGCGCACCAGCATCTACGGCAGGGCGGGCACCACCGAGGTGGACCACCTGCAAGCCGCCGTCGAGGCCGTCGTGGCCCGGGGCCGGGCCAACCCGGAACGGGCGGTCAACCCCGACCACATGACCGGCTACGGGTTCTCCTACGGCGGATTCCTGGTCGCACTGCTCATGACGCGGGGCTTTCCCAACGGGGTCTGCGGCGGCCCGCTGCTCGCCCCCGAGATCAACCACGCCGACCCCAAGGCGGCGCTGTCCATGCGCATCACCCACGAGACCCACTTCGGCGGGCCGCCGGACGCCTCGCCCGAGGCATGGGAGCGGGCCTCGGCGCGGCTCAACAGCGACGGCATCACCGGCAGGATGCACGTCCTCCGCTACACCCTGGACACCCGCTACGGCTTCCGCCAGGCCAAGGCGTTCGAGGACGCGGTCCGCGAGCGCGGCAAGGACAACATCTCCTTCACCGACTTCGCCGACGGCCACAACCCCGACCGGCGCCCGAAGGAGGTGGCCGAGGCCGTCCGCGAGGTCGAGACCGGGTACGTGCTGAAATTCCTGGGCCTTTCCCGGCCGCCCGCGACCGAGGGCGCGGGCGCCGGCCCGACCGCCGCCCGCGCGCCGGGCCTGCGCGACCTGCGGAAGGGCGCCGCCCGGCACGGCGGGCGCGGCCTGCGCAATGCCGTCCGCCGCGATCCGGACAGGGGGCGCGGCAAGGGGCGCGGCAAGGGGCGCTAGCCGGGACGGCGCCCTACCCCGGTTCCGCCGGGGCGTCCGCCCGCCTCTCCACCTCCACCACCGCCTCCTCCTCCGCGGCCTCGGCGCCGCGCACCAGGCGCGCGGCCAGGCGGCGGAGTTCGGCGGCCAGCTCCGGCGGGCGCACCACCTCGAACTCCTCCTCCAGCGTGCCGAGCAGGAAGGCCAGGGAGTGGAGGGTGTCGGCGCCGAAGTGCAGCAGGCAGGTGCGCTCGTCCACCGGCTCGACGCGCCCGTAGGTCCGCGCGCGGCGGGCCGTGGGGGAGTCCGCCGGGGCGTGCAGCCGCACCGTGGCCTGGTGGGGCCAGGCGCGGTCGAGGCTGGCGGTGACGAACGCCGCCGCGTCGCCGCCGGGCACCTCGCGCGCGGCGAACCGGGCGCCGGTGCCGGGCCGCAGGCGCATGCGGTCCACCCGGAACGTGCGCCAGTCGACCCGGTCGAGGTCCCAGGCGACCAGGTACCAGCGGTCGCCCCACACCACCACCTGGTGCGGCTCGACCCGCCGCACGCTCTCCCGGCCGGGGCGGCTGCGGTAGTCGAACCGCAGGCCGCGCCGGTCGCGGCAGGCGGTGGCGATGGCGGCCAGCTCCCCGGCGTCGACCGAGGGCATGCCGGGGACGCGCACCATGGCGATGTCCAGGGCGCCCACCCGGCCGCGCAGGCGCGGCGGCAGCACCTGGCGCAGCTTGACCAGGGCGCGCAGCGCCGCCTCGCCGATCCCGGCGACGTTGCTTCCGGCGGCGGTGCGCAGGGCGACGGCGGCGGCCACCGCCTCCTCGTCGTCCAGCAGCAGCGGCGGCAGGCGCCCGCCCGCGCCCAGCCGGTAGCCGCCGGAGGGTCCCAGATCGACCTCCACCGGGTAGTCCAGGCCGCGCAGGCGGTCGACGTCGCGCCGGACGGTGCGGGTGCTGACCCCCAGCCGCTCGGCGAGTTCGGCGCCCGACCACTCCGTGCGGGACTGCAACAGGCCCAGCAGCCGCAGCAGCCGGGCCGAGGTCTCGATCATGGGCGGGAGTCTGGCAGGAATGGCGGACGGAGGTCGTCCGCCACCCCGCCTAGCGTGCCCGCCATGACCGAGACGATCACGCCGCTGCGCATCGACATCCCCCAGGACGACCTCGACGACCTCGCCCGCCGCCTGGCGGGCACCCGCTGGCCCGACGACCCCGCCGAGGACTGGTCCTACGGCGTGCCGCTGGGCTACCTGCGGGAACTGGCGGAGTACTGGCGCACCGGCTTCGACTGGCGGGCGCAGGAGGCGCGGCTCAACGAGCTGCCGCACTTCACCACCGAGCTGGAGGGGCACCCGGTGCACTTCGTGCACGTGCGCTCGCCCGAGCCCGGCGCGCTGCCGCTGCTGCTCACCCACGGGTGGCCGGGGTCGTTCGCGGAGTTCGCCGAGCTGGTGGGGCCGCTGGCCGACCCGCGCGCGCACGGCGGCGACCCGGGCGACGCGTTCCACGTGGTGGTGCCCTCGCCGCCGGGCTTCACGCTGTCGGGACCCACCCGCGAGACCGGGTGGACGGTGGCGCGGGTGGCGCGGGCGTGGCGGGAGCTGATGCGCCGCCTGGGCTACACCCGCTACGCCGCGCACGGGCAGGACTTCGGCGCGCTGGTGTCGCGGGAACTGGCGCTCATCGACGCCGAGCACATGGCGGCGCTGCACCTGACCCAGGTGTTCTCGGCGGGGGCCACGCCTGAGACCGCCGACGTCGCGGTGGAGGCGGAGAAGCGCAGCCTGGAGAAGCACTACCGCTACGAGTACGAGCTGAGCGGCTACGCGGCGATCCAGAGCACCAAGCCGCAGCTCATGGCCTACGCGCTGACCGACTCGCCGGTGGCCCAGCTCGCCTGGATCGCCGACGGGTTCAAGGCGTGGACGGACTGCACCGACGTCCCCGAGGACGCGGTGGACCGCGACGCGCTGCTGACCAACGTGTCGCTGTACTGGTTCACCCGCACGGCCGGGTCCTCGGCGCGCTACTACAAGGAGGGCGTGGAGACCTGGGGCGAGCCGGAGCCGGAGTCGGCGGTGCCCACGGCGGTGGCGGTGTTCCCCGAGGACATCATGCTGCCGGTGCGGCGGCTGGCCGAGCGCAACAACCCGATCGTGCGCTGGACCGAGTTCGACCGGGGCGGGCACTTCGCGGCGCTGGAGGAGCCCGACCTGCTCGTGGGCGACCTGCGGGCCGCGCTGCGCGAGTTCCGGTAGCCGGGCGGGCAGGCGCCCCGCGCCCCGCCCCGCGCGCCCCGGACGGCCGCCGGCCGCCCGGGGCGCGGGTGTTTCACCGACGTGCACGTGTTTCACCGGCGGAAACTCCAGGGAACGGGTATTGACTTATCAAATGCCCGATTGGTTAACTCAAAAAATGACCGCACGGTACGACCGCATCCGGGCCGAGCTGGAGGCCCGGATCACCTCGGGAGAGTGGCCGCCCGGCACCCGGGTGCCCACCGAGGCCGAGCTGGCGCGCGCCCACGGCGTCAGCCGGGTCACCGTGCAGCGGGCGGTGCAGGAACTCGTGCGGCGCGGCCTGGTGGTGCGCTACCGGCGACGCGGCACGTTCGTCGCCAGCGCCGAACCCGAACGCGACCTGCTGCGGCTGGTCAACCCCCACGGCGCCGGGCCCGACATCGAAGGGCGCCACCTGGTCGCCGAGGCGCGCGTGGCCACCGCCGAGGACGCGGGCGCGGCCGGGTCCGGCGCCGCCGGACCGGCGGCCGGGTTCGCGCCCGACACCCCCGTGGTGCTGCTGCGCCGCGTCAAGCTCGACGCCGCCGAGAACCCCATCGCCACCGAGCGGGCGGTCATCCCCTTCGCGCTGGCCCCGCGCCTGCTGGAGGAGCCGCTGGAGGACCTCACCACGGTGGCCTACTTCCGCGCCACGGGCGTGCCGATCCACCGGTCGCGGCTGTACGTGGAGCCGGTGGCGCTGCCCGAGGCCGAGGCCGAGCAGTTGCGCACCGCGCCGGGGCGGCCGGTGTTCCGGCTGCGCCGCGCCATCTGGCTGGCCGACGGCGCGCTCGCCGAGGTGTTCCAGGCCCACCTGCTGCCCGACCAGAGCCCGTTCTACATCGAGCAGTCCCTCGCACCGGCCCCGCCCACCGCAGAGGAGTCGCCATGACCAGCCCGCACCCCAGCCCCAGCGCCGGCCCCGGCCCCCGGCCCGGCGCCCGCCCCCGGCCCCGCATCGGCGTCATCGGCACCGGAACCATCGGCACCATGGCGGCCTGGCGCGCGGCCGAGCGCGGCGCCGAGGTCGTGGCCTTCGACCGCGACGCACCCGGGCACGACCGGGGCGCGGCCGGGGGCGAGTCCCGCATCTTCCGCACCGCCTACCTGGAGGGGCGGCGCTACATCCCGCTCCTCCAGCGCGCCGAAGGACTCTGGCGCGAACTGGAGGACCGCACCGGCCACCGCCTGCTCGACCTGTGCGGCGGGCTGTCCATCGGGCCGACCGACGACCCCCGCATGCGCGAGATCGTGGAGGGCGCCGAAGAGTACGGGCTGGACCACCGCGTCCTCACCCCCGAGGAGGCGGCCAAGCGCTTCCCGCAGCACCCGGTGGGGGCGGGCGAGACCGCCGTGCTGGACCCGCGCGCCGGAGTGGTGCGGCCCGACGCCGCGCTGCTCGCGGCGGCGGCGCGGGCCGAGGAGTTGGGCGCGCGCATCCACCGCTACACCGAGGTGGAGGGGGTGGAGCGGCGCGGTGCCGGATGGTCGGTGACCGCCGGAGGGCGCCGCCACGACCTCGACCGCCTGGTCCTGGCCCTGGGGCCGTGGAGCGCCGCACCCGGCACCTTCGCCCACGGACTCCTCGCCTCGGCAGGGCTCCAGGCGCGGCAGATCCCCATGACCTGGTTCCCGGCCCGCGAGCCCGACGCCCTGATACCCGGACCCAACCCGGTCGCCATCCGGGTGGGGGACTACGGCTACTCCTGCTTCCCCGTCATGGACGGGGTTTCGGTCAAGGTCAGCCCGCACAGCGCGCCCCGGCCCGCCGTCGGCCACCCGGGCGAGCTGCCGCCGCGCGCGGCCCCCGACGTGGTCGCCACGGCGCGCGAGACCGTGCGCCGCCACCTGCCGGGGCTGCACCCCGACCCCAGCCGCACCGCCGTCTACGCCGACCTGTTCAGCCCGGACGGCCACGCGCTGCTGGGTCCGCTGCCCGGAAGCCCCGGGGTGGTCCTGGCCACCGGGTTCTCCGGGCACGGCTTCAAGCTCTCCCCGCTGTTCGGCGAGGTCATCGCGGACCTCGCGATCGACGGGGAGACCGCGTACGACATCGGCCACCTCGATCCCGCCCGCCTCCTGGGCGCCGCAGCGTAGCGGCACCTCAGCGCAGCGGAGCCGCAGCGTAGCGGAACCGCGTACTCACACGAGCGGCCGGTCCGGGCCGCGCACCGGGAGACCCCCGGTGCGGCCACCCGGGACCGGCACCCCGGAACCCTCCCCGCACACCCAGCGGAGGCATGCCGGAACGTCCGACCACCGGACGCATCCACGCATCACGTCGTCCACCATCCCGCCATCGCGGCCGCGCGGACTCCGACCCGTCCCGCGCGGCACCGGACCGGCGGCGCCGCGCCGACCGGAACCCCCGCGTCCGCGCACCGACGCGCGCCCGAGGGCTCCGCGCCGCCCGCCCCTCCGTCGCCATCCGCCGCACACCTCTGCCGTGTCATCGGCATGCCCGAAACGGGGATGAACCCATGCCTGAATCCACTGTCTCCACCGCCGTCGTCGTCGCCTCGGCCCTGATCGTGATGGCCGCCGGCGCCCTGATCGCGTTCTACTACGGCCGCCGCGCGGCCACCTCCGACGACTGGATCGTGGGCGGGCGCTCGCTTCCGCTGCGCGTGGTCGTGTTCAGCCAGTTCGCCACGGCCTCGGGTGGCGGCGTGCTCGTCGCCCACGTCGGTATCGGCTACGCCTGGGGCTGGTCGGTGCTGGTGTACGAACTGGCGTGCACGGCCGGGTTCCTGCTGCTGGTGCTGCTGGCCAAGTGGCTGCGCAGCCAGGAGTTCGACACCGTCCCGCAGGTCCTCAGCCGGCTGTTCGGCCGCGATACCAAGGTGGTGGCCATCGCGGCGCTGTGCAGCATCGTGGTGCCCTTCGGCTGGCTGGCCACCCAGTTCGTGGCGTTCGCCCGGCTGTTCTCTCAGCTCACCGGGATGTCGCTGCCGGTGCTGATCGCCGTGATGGCGGTGGCGTCGCTGCTGTTCGTGCTGCCGGGCGGGCTGCTGTCGGTGGCCTGGTCGGACTACATCTTCGGCGTGTTCATGCTGGTGGTGACGGTGTTCGTGGTGGGCTACGCCGTCTACGCCGCCGGCGGGGTCGGCGCGATCACCACCACCGTGCCCGAGGAGCTGTGGTCGCCGTCCTCCATCACCCTGGTGGGTTGGCCGACGATCCTGCTGTGGGTCTTCGCGATCGTGCCGGGCACCCTCACCAACCAGCTCTACTACCAGCGGATCTTCGCCACCAAGGACATGTCCAACGTGCGCCGCAGCCTGGTCGTCAGCGGGGTGATGATGCTGATCGCCGGGGTCTACGCCGGCGTGCTGGGGCTGGCGGTGCGCGCGATGGGCGCGGACTTCAGCGTGGCCGAGCGTGAGCTGGCGGCGGGGTGGTTCATCGGGCAGTTGCCGCTGTGGGTGATGGCGATCTTCAGCGGGTTCCTGGTCGCCACCATCGTGTCGACGACCTCCAGCGCGCTGCACTCGGTCACGACCAACCTGGTGCGCGACCTCTACCAGAACATCCGCGGGGGCGACCGGCCCGAGCGGGAGCTGGTGCGGATGTCGCAGCTCATCACGGTGGGCGTGACGGTGACGGCCGCACTGCTGGCGATCGCGTTCCCCCGGGCGCTGGACTGGCTGGTGGCGACCTACGCGTACTCGGCGGCCACCCTGGCGGTGCCGATCTTCGTCGGGTTCGCCCTGCGCAACCGGGTGCGGCTGACGCCGGGCATCGCCCTGACGGCGATGGGCAGCGGCCTGGTGGGCTGCGCCGCCGCCCACATCATCGGAACCGAGGTGCCGTACGCGGTGTACGGCATCGTCGTGTCGCTGGTCGGCATGCTGGTGGCCGTGGCCGTCCAACGCGGAGCCAGGGGCGGCGACCGCACGCCGGCGCCCACAGCCTGAGCGGGGAAAGGGTGGGGCCGGGATCGCCGGTCGGCGCCCCGGCCCCATCGCCCGTCAAGCCATCGCCCCCCGCCATCACCAAGATCACCAACATCGCCAAGATCACCAAGACCGCCACAGGCCCAGAGCATCACAGCAAGAGCATCACAGGAGGAACAACGTGCGGATCGCCATCATCGGAGCCGGTGTGGTCGGGCTGTCCATCGCCCGCGAACTGGCCGGGCGCGGCGACGACGTGACCGTCTACGAGGCGGTCCGGCCCGGCGCGGGGACCAGCTCCACCAGCTTCGCCTGGGTCAACTCCCACGCCAAGGAGCCGATGGCCTACCACGAGCTGAACCTGGCGGGCGTGCGCGCCCACCACGCCCTGCACGCCGAACTCGCCGACGGGCCGCGCTGGTTCCACCCCACCGGGAACCTGGAGTGGGCCTCGACCCCGGAGCACGAGGCGGCACTGAAGGCGTCGGTCGAGCGGCTGCGCGACCGCGGATACGCCGCCGAGTGGATCGGGGCCGACGACGCGCGGACCCTGGAGCCGGGGGCGCGCATCCCGGACGGCGTGGCGGGGGCGGTGCTGTTCCCGGACGAGGGCTACGTCCTGCCGGGGGAGTACCTCGCCCGGCTGCTCACCGACGCGCTCGCGCGCGGCGTGCGGCTGCGCTGCCCGGCCCCGGTGCGCGCCGTGGCGGCCGACGCCGAGGGCGCCCGCATCACTCTGGAGGACGGCGCGGTGGAGACCGCTGACACCGTGATCAGCGCGGTGGGGCGCTGGACCGAGGAACTGGCGGCCACGGCGGGGGTCACGATCCCGATGGCCGACCCGGAGGGCGTGGGCTCGGCGACCGTGGGGTACCTGGCCTACACCGAGCCCACCCCGGTGCGGCTGGAGCGGGTGCTGACGACCTCGCGCATCAACGCCCGCCCGGAGGGCGGCGGCCGCCTGGTCCTCCAGGGCCTCGACCTCGACGCCGAGGCCGACCCCGCCGCCCCGCCCCTCGGCCCGGACTCCCGGGTGGCCAGGGAGCTGACGGCCCGCCTGGCGGAGGTTATGACGGGCGGCGAACACACCCGGGTGGCGGAGGTGAGAGTGGGCCGCCGCGCCCTGCCCGCCGACGGCCTGACGGTCTGCGGCTTCGCCGACGCCGACACCCACCGCCGCCTGTACGTGGTCGCCACCCACAGCGGCATCACCCTGGCCCCCGCACTGGCGGGCTGGGTCACGGAGGAGGTCCACACCCCCACGGAGATCCCATTGCTGGAAGCTTTCCGCCCCACCCGCTTCCCCCGGGACGCCCGCCCCACCACCACCCTCACCCAAGTCCGCCTCCCCGGCCAGCAATAGGCCCGGCCCCACCCCCGAAGCGACAGGACACCCACCCGAAAAAGGGGAGGACGCGACCGCCCGCGTCCTCCCCCGCCTGGATGGACTTCGACTACTGAACACGAACCGCGCTCTATCCGGGGATCAGGGAATCGTTCTCGGCCGATGGTGATCCGTGCCACCCGTTCCTCGTTTTCCAGACAGAGGCTATGGACAAACTCTCGAGTAGGTCGACGTATCCCTGTCCAATGGATTCGGTGAAAAGTGCGACCATGTGGGGCTCGGGAGGGGTGCTGTGAAGAAAGTGCCGATAAGTGAACAATTGGCCGATCGCATCGCGCACTGCGTTTGTCGCGTTTCCTTGATACACGACTTTGGCTTCCACTAGCCAAACCTTGCTTCCGTGGTGGAGAAGAAGGTCGCGCGGATGGACATTCGTAGCCGCTTGGAATCCATGTTTTTGTATCTGGGTTCCGTACTCGGCGATTAAAGTCTCGTGTCGGCGTTTCTTGACAATCCTGTGCCCTTTCATGTGGGCGATATAGTCGGAGTCGCTCTTCGGTCGGAACTCAATGAGAGCGTTACTCGGGATAGGTGCCTTAAGGTCGGATGGGGTATCGCCTGGGGTCATGGGGTCTTGGCCGCTTGCAGCCAAGTTGTGGCGAGCGATTATGGCTTCCTGATAGATCCCGGTCATGTGCCATAGGTCAGTGCGAAGGGAGTCCTCGTCGGGGAGTTGCATCGCATCGTACCTTCGGGCGGCTACGCAACCAGCCTGATACGCGTTCTGTCGCCACCCATCTGATTTCAGATCGACAGGATCCGACCAGTGATCCAACATCGATTCTGGTATTCGGCCAATCAATTTCTTTGACGATAGTCGAAGTCGTTCGTGTAGTTCATTTTGGCTCCCTTGGGATGCTTCCTTAAGTTGCTTGCGGAGTTCGGTGACGCCATGGTTGAGCATGAGTGTGACGCTTTTCAGGTCCGCGGAAAAAATGTAGACCACATACAAACCATGGCCAGGGTTGCTTGTTTCGTCTGGATCGAAAAATCCGATCCAAGGCGTATATGTTCCCTTTCCCTGTCCTCCGCTGCCGCGTACAATGAGTCCGGCTGGGGTTATGTCCGCTAAATGGCGACTTGCTTGTCTGAGTAGAATTTGCACGGGAGAACTCATGGGGTGATCGCGGTCATAATTTTCGGCGATGGACATGAGATAATCTCGAAGTTTCACATACTCTCCCGATTTGGGTTTTCGAAAATATTTTTCTATTGCTGTGTTGTTAGGTGGCAGTTCAGAGTCAGGTGATTCGAGATCATAAGCAGTCGATACTGACCTGGATAGCCGCCCCCTAGGCCGCAAGTGGCCAGGTACGCGGCGACTTAGCGCGGCACGTCAGCAGGGCCAGAGCCGTTCTGACCTAGGCGTCTACGTAATGACGCGATCTGGGACGCATAGAACGTCGAGGACGCGGAAGTGGAGGAGTGAGGCCAAACCGCTATCGCGGTCGGGTCGTGGTGATCCGGCCGGTCTGGAGGCTGACATGAGCGCCGGCGAGAAGGGCCAGAGCAAGGGTGAGCAGATCAGCGGCAAGATCAAGGAGGCCGCGGGCAAGCTCACCGCCAACGAGCGGCTGAAGAACGAGGGTCGCGGCGAGCAGGTGAAGGGCAACGTCCGCGAGACCAAGGAAGACGCCAAGGGTGCCGTGAGCGGCTTCGTCGAGGGTATGCGCGACGACGACCCCCACCGCCGAGGTGAGGGCCCCGGCCCCGACCGCCGCGTCTGACCGCTGACAACCACCCATCCGGGGGCGGGCCGATCATCGGCCCGCCCCCGGTCGTGTCTTCCGTGTTTTCCGCTCTTCGAGCGGTTCCGGTGGGCACTCCCCGCCCCGCCGTGCTCCGGGGGAGCCGGAGTCATCGGCAGGCGGCTCGGGGGAGGAGGGGGATGAGGATGGCGGCGGGGGTGGTGTGGAGGAGGACGAGGGTCCAGGTGGTTGCCGGGGCGGTGCCTGATGTCAGGGGGCCGACCAGGGACAGGAGGAGCACCGCGGCCGCCGTCGCCGTCCAGAGGCGGTAGGGGTTGCGCCGCTTCATCGTGCGTTCCAGGACGGCGAGCAGCGCCCAGCCCGCCAGGCCGGCGGCCAGGCTCGCGACCGCCACCGGCACCGGACCCACCGGCTGGACGGTGTTGCCCTGGAGGGCCTCCACCTCGACGCCCACCGCGACGGCCGCCGCCCACACCCCCAGCGACGCCGCGACCGCGCCGCCCACGGCGAGGGCCCGGCGCACGCGCCTGCGGCCCGCCGTGGCGGCGATGGCCACCACGCCGGGTCTGGTGGTGGGAGTGGTGGCCGTGCCGGTGGCCGCCTCGGTGGCCGTCCCTACGGGCGCCCCTGGCGACTCCCCCGACTCCGGCGACGACTCGGGCCACTCGGCGGGCTTCGCGGGCTTGGCGGGCTTGGGCGCGTGGGGGGTCTTCTGGCTGCTGTGGCTGCTCATGGGCGGTTCGCCTTCTTTCTGGCGGTGGTCTGTGGCGCTGGGTTCGGGCGGTGGGCCGCCCCCTGCGCTTCCGGCCACCTCACCCTCGCCTCGGGGCGGGGCGTCGCGCATCGGGCGGCCGGCCCTTCGCGTTCCCTCCTACGGACCCCCTGGCCCCGACTTTGGTCGGTGTCGGCCCGACGCCCGCCGGGGCTACCCTGGCCCGATGAAATCCGAGGTCAGCGCGTTCCCCACCGCGCTCCCCGCCGGCGACGGCGGTGACCCCTGGCGGCCCACGCCCGTCGCCGCCGTGGCCGTCGCCGCCGCCGTGCTGCCGCTGGTCGCGGCCACCGTGTGGGTGCGCCTGGCCGATGGCCCGCCCGGGGCCGTCCCCGCGCTGGACATCGCCGTGGGCCTGCTGGCCTGGGTCGCCGCACCCGCGCTGCTGTGGCGCCCGGTGCCCGTCGCCCTGGCGCTGGCCGTCCTGGCGCTGCTCTCGCCCGCCGCCACCCCCGTCGCGACCATGGCCGCGCTGTTCACCGCCCAGCGCCACCGCCTCCCCGTCGCCGTCACCGTGGCCGCCGCGGGCCTGGCGGCCCACGCCCTCCAGGGCCTGTGGCAGCCCAGCGGCGGCATCTCCTACGGCTGGTGGCTGCTGCTGGTCGCCGCCGGGTACGGCGCGATGGTCGGCTGGGGCGCCCTGCTGCGCGCGCACCGCGCGCTCGTGGGCTCGCTGCGCGAGCGCGCCCGGCGCGCCGAGGCCGAGCAGGGTCGCCGCGTGGCCGAGGCGCGCATGGCCGAGCGCACCCGGCTGGCCCGCGAGATGCACGACGTCCTCGCGCACCGGCTGTCCCTGCTGGCCACCTACGCCGGCGCGCTGGAGTACCGCCCCGACTCCGCGCCCGAGCGGCTGGCCGCGGCCGCCGGCGTCGTGCGCGAGGGGGTGCACCAGGCGCTGGAGGAGCTGCGCGAGGTCATCGTGCTGCTGCGCGCCGACGACGGCGCCGCCGACGACGACCTCGACGCCCCCGAGGCGGCGCGCCCGCCCTCGGCCGCCCTCGCCGGGCTGGTGGCGGAGACACGTGCGGCCGGGACGCAGGTCCACCTGCGCCTGCGCGTCGAGGACGACCGGCTGGACACCCTCCCCGCCGGCACCGCCCGCGCGCTGTACCGCGTCGTCCAGGAGGGCCTGACCAACGCCCGCAAGCACGCCCCGGGCAGCCCCGTCGCCGTCACCGTGCACGGCGCCCCGGGAGAGGGACTTACGGTCTCCCTCGCCAACCCGCTGGCCGGCGCCGACGGCCCCCGTCCCGATGACCCCGGCGACCTCGCTCCTCGTCCGGTCGGTGGGCGCGGCGGCCACGGTGGCCTCCGCCCCGGCGACCCCCACCCCGGCGACCCCCACCCCCGCGACCCCGACTCCCCTCGCGAACCCGCTCCCCCTCCGCCGCCCGGGACCGGGACCGGGCTCGTCGGCCTCACCGAGCGGGTGCGCCTGGCCGGCGGCCGGCTGGACCACGGCGCCGCCGGCGGGGAGTTCGCGCTGCGCGCATGGCTACCATGGCCGGCATGACCGCCATGCCCGGTGAGCTGCGCGTCCTCGTCGTGGACGACGACGCCCTGGTCCGCGGCGGCCTGGCCATGATGCTCGACGGCGGCGACGGCATCCGCGTGGTCGGCGAGGCCGCCGACGGCGACGAGGTCCTCGCCGCCGTCGACGCCCACCGCCCCCACGTCGTGCTGATGGACCTGCGCATGCCCCGCGTCGACGGCATCACCGCCACCCGCCGCCTGCGCGCCCGCCCCCACCCGCCCGAGGTCGTCGTGCTCACCACGTTCGACACCGACGAGAACATCCTGCGCGCGCTGCGCGCCGGCGCCGCCGGATTCCTGCTCAAGGACACCCCGCCGCCGCGCATCGTCGCCGCCGTCCACCGGGTCGCGGCAGGCGAGCCGATCCTGTCGCCGCGCGTCACCCGCCGCCTCATGGACCGTGCCGCCGTCCAGGCCGACGCCCTCGACCGCGCCCGCCGCGCCCTCGCCGCGCTGAGCCCCCGCGAGAACGACGTGGTCCTGGCGGTGGCCCAAGGCCGCACCAACGCCGAGATCGCCGCCGAGCTGTACATGAGCGTGGCCACGGTCAAGGCCCACGTCTCCAGCGTCCTCACCAAGCTCGGCCTGGACAACCGCACCCAGATCGCCCTGCTGGCCCACGACGCCGGCCTGGCCTGACGCCCGCCGGCCTGGCCTGAGCGCCCGGCGGCTACAGCGAGCCGCCCGCCCGGTTGGTGCGCACGATCAGGTAGACGAGGAAGGGCGCGCCCAGGGCGCCGGTGATCACCCCCACCGGGTAGCGGGTGCCGAACGCGAACTGGCCGCAGAAGTCGGCCACCAGCACCAGCAGCGCCCCCACCAGGGCCGCCGGCAGCAGCAGCGACCCGTCGCGCCCCACCACGCGCGCCGCGATCGGCCCGGACAGGAACGCGACGAACGCGATCGGCCCGGCCGCCGCCGTGGCGAACGCGATGAGCCCCACCGACCCGATGACGGCCACCAGCCGCACCAGCTCCACCCGCACGCCCAGCGCCGCCGCCGTCTCGTCGCCCAGTTGGATGATCGACAGGCGCGTGGACTGCGCCAGCAGCAGCGGCCCGATGACCAGCAGCGCCACCACCACCGGCAGGGTCTCCGCCCACGTGGTGCCGTTGAGGCTGCCGGTCAGCCACCGCATGGCCTCCTGGAGGTCCCAGGACGCCGCCTGGTCCAGGATGTAGGAGGTCGCGCTCTCCAGCATGGCCGAGATCCCGATCCCGATCAGGATCAGCCGGGTGCCCGACACCCCGTTCTTGAACGACAGCAGGTACACCGCCCCCGCCACCAGCAGCCCGGCGGTGATCGCGAACACCGACACCCCGATCCCGTCGAGCGACAGCACGATGATCGCGAAGGTCGCCGCCGCCCCGGCCGCCCAGTTGATGCCGATGATGTCGGGGCTGGCCAGCGGGTTGCGCAGCAGCGTCTGGAACGTCACCCCGGCCAGCCCGAAGCACAGCCCGGCCACCAGCGCCAGCACCGCGCGCGGCAGCCGCAGCCGCCCCACGGTGAACGACGCGCCGGGCACGTTCTGCCCCAGCAGCACCCCCAGCACGTCGCCGGGCGGGTAGAACGTCTGCCCCACCATCAGGCTGACGGCGAAGGCCACCACGATCAGGGCGGCGAGCACCCCGATGACGGCGCGGCGCCGGAGCGCGCGCCGCGCCCGGTCGCGGCCGATGGAGGGGGCGGTGGAGAGGTTCACAGCGAGCGCACCTTCTGGCGGCGGACGATGTAGACGAAGAACGGGGCGCCGAGCAGGGCGGTCACGATCCCCACGTCGATCTCCGCGGGCCGGGCCACCAGGCGGCCGACCACGTCGGCGGCCGTCAGCAGCGCCGCGCCGGCCAGCACGGAGAACGGCAGCAGCCAGCGGTGGCCCACCCCCACGAGGAGCCGGCACATGTGCGGCACGACCAGCCCGACGAACCCGATCGGCCCGCACACGGCGGTGGTGGCCCCGCACAGCACGACCGCGCCCACCGAGGCCGCCGTGCGCACGAGCGCCACCCGCGTGCCCAGCCCGGCGGCGAGTTCGTCGCCGAGGGCCAGCAGGTCCAGCCCGGCGGCCGACAGCAGGCACACGGCCGCGCCCACCGCCAGGAACGGCAGCACGTACCCGATGGCCTCGTAGGTGCCGCCGCCCACCCCGCCGATCTGCCAGGACCGCACCCGGTCGGCGATGTCGGCGCGCGGCAGCACCACGGCGCTGATGAACGCCGACAGCGCGACGGAGGTCGCCGCGCCGGCCAGGGCGAGCTTGAGCGGTGTCGCGCCGCCCCGCCCCAGCGACCCGATGACGTGGACGAACACCGCCGTGGCGGCGGCGCCGGCGATCGCCGTCCAGATGGTGGCGGTCGCCGAGGACAGCCCGAAGTAGGACAGGCCGACCACCACGGCGAGCGAGGCGCCCATGTTGACGCCCAGGATCCCGGGGTCGGCCAGCGGGTTGCGGGTTACCCCCTGCATGGCCGCGCCCGACAGCCCCAGCGCCGCGCCCGCCAGCACCGCGAGCAGGGTGCGGGGCACGCGCTTGGCCACCGCCGCCTGGTCGAAGCCCTCGGCCGAGCCGCCCAGGGCCGCCACGACCTCCGCCCAGGGCACGGTGCGCGAGCCCACGGCGACCGAGGTGAACATGAGCGCGGCGAGGGCGGCGACCAGGCCGGCCAGCCACAGGACGCGGGCGGGGCGGTTGCCGCCGCCACTACGCCTCGCCGGCGGCCGCGGACAGCAGCTCCAGGTAGTCCTCCAGCACCCAGGAGATCGACAGCGGCGTGGGGTTGGCGGCGGTGCCCAGCGGCTCCTCGCCGGGCAGGTTGACGACCGCGCCGTCGGCCACCGCCGGCATCTGCGACAGCAGCGGGTCCTCCTCCAGGCTGCGCACGAGGTCGTCGCCGCCGTAGGTCACGATGATGTCGACGTCGTTGAACGCGTCGGCCCGCTCGGCGCTGCGCGTCAGGGAGAACTGGTCGGTCTCCTCCGAGGCGGTCGCGATGCTCTCCGGCGTCTCCAGGCCGAGGTCGGCGAAGAACTGGGCGCGGGTGTCGTGGGTGGTGTAGAAGCTGACCTCGCTGAGGTCGGAGGAGTCCACGTGGGTGAGGAACATCGCCGACCGGCCCTCGATCTCGGGGTACTCGGCCACGGAGTCCGCGATCTCGCCCTCCAGGTCGGAGATGAGTTGCGCGCCCTCGTCGGCCATGCCCAGCGCCCGGCTGTTCAGCTCGATCATCTCCCGCCAGGGCGTGCCCCAGGCGGTCTCGGGGTAGGCCACGACGGGCGCGATCTCGCTGAGGGTGTCGTAGTCCTCCTGCGTCAGCCCGGAGTAGGCGGCGAGGATGACGTCGGGCCGGGTGTCGGCGACCGCCTCGAAGTCGATGCCGTCGGTCTCGTCGAACAGCGTCGGGGTCTCGGCGTCCAGTTCGGTGAGCCGCTCCTCGACCCAGGGCAGCACGCCGTCGCCGTCGTCGTCGCCGAAGTCGGCGGAGGCCATGCCGACCGGCACGACCCCCAGGGCCAGCGGGACCTCGTGGTTGGCCCAGTTGACGGTGGCGACGCGCTCGGGCTTGGCGTCGATGGTCGTCGTGCCCAGCGCGTGCTCGATGGTGATGGGCTCCCAGTCGCCGGAGCCCTCGCCGCCGCCGTCGGAGGAGGGGGAGGAGCAGGCGGCGAGCCCGCAGGCGAGCAGTGCGGCCGTGGACAGCGCGACCAGCCGTGAAGCGCGGGGCATGGTTTCCTTCCGGTTGTGGCCGGGGGTGCGGCCGCCGCCACGGCGGGGGCGGGGCTCCGGTGCCGGACCGCCCGTTGCGTCGGGCGGCGGCGCGGTGCGCCGCCCGAGGGGGCGGAGGGGACGGCGGCCGGAGCGCCGCGTGCGGGGCGCGGGGGCGTACGCCGCCGCAGCCGTGGCAGGTGGTTAGGTTTGCCTAACCGAATTTAGAAGAGCGCCCAAAAGTGCGCAATACCGCGTATAAGACATTCTTTCTAGCGAAACGGACACCGGTGCGCCGGAACGCCCGTCCCCGGTGGACCTACCGCTGCGCCCGGAACCGCCCCGGGCTCACCCCGGTGATCCGCCGGAAGGCCGCGCCGAACGCGCTCGCCGAGTGGTACCCCACGCGCAGCGCGACCTCGTCGATCTCCTCGCCGCGCGCCAGCAGCGCCATGGCGTGCTGCACCCGCGCGGTGGCCAGCCACCGGCTGAACCCGGTGCCGGTCTCGGCCAGGAACGCGCGGGTGATGGTGCGGGTGCTCACCCCCAGCCGCGCCGCCCAGGCCGCCAGTGTGGTGGTGTCGGCGGGGTCGGCGCGCACGGCGGCGACGATGGGCGCCAGCAGCGGGGAGTCGGGGATGCGCAGGCTCAGTTCGTGCTCGGCGGGCGCCAGCAGGTCCAGCACCATCGCCTCGGTGCGGGCCCGCGCCGGCGCGGCCAGGCCGGGGGACTCCAGCCGGTCCAGCAGCAGCCGCAGCAGCGGCGTGGTCGCGATGGCGGCGGGCCGGTCGGAGACCAGCGGCACCGCGTGGATCCCGAACTGCGCCGCGCGGTGCAGCGTGCCCGCCGGCGCCCACCCCGAGTGCGCCACGCCGGCCGGGATCCACAGGGCCACCGCCGGGGTCACCGTCCAGACCCGGCCGCCGATCCGCGCCCACGACGCCCCCCGCTCGTTCCACAGCAGCTCGTGGGTGGGGTGGGAATGCTCCTCCCAGAAGGTGTCGCGGTCGATGGCCTCGGCGCGGGTGGCGATGACGAAGGGCACCTCGATCTCGCCGGCGGCGTAGCGCGGCAGCCGGCGGCGGTCGGCGCCGGTGCGCGCGTACCGGGCGGCGGGCGGGTCCGCGGCGGCGGTGACGGCGGCGATATCTGGTCTGACCACGGCATACAGGCTAATCACCGCGCTGTTCGCCGATGGCGGCGCGCCCCGCGCCCCGGGTGCTCGGCCCGGCCGCCGCGCCTCCTGTGCCCCCGCATCCCCCCGCGTCCGCCGTGTCTCCCGCGCCGCCACCGCGCGGCTGTGGGCCGCGCTCCGCCGGTGAGCCCCGTCCCGGGGTCCCTCCCGGCTCCGGGTCCGCGCGGGACGGCGGCGCGGACCCGGCCCCCCGCACAAGCGCGGCGCCCGCACCCCCGTGGGGGCGCGGGCGCCGGAAACCCGCGGCGTCCGTCCGGCTACTGGAACGCGTCCTTGATCCGCTCGCCCGGCCCCTTGGCCTGCGGCGGCTGCTTGGGCTTGCCCGAGGAGTCGACGTGCGAGGTCACGTACTGGGTCGGCTTGGGCGCCGGCCCCGACGCCGGGCCGCCCAGCGCGGCCGGGTCGGCCAGGTACTCGAACGTGTGGCGGCCGTCAGGTGCCGGCCCCGACGCCCACGCGCCCTGGTCGGACTCCGTGCCGTCGGACAGGTGCCACAACGTTCCCGCGTGCTCCTGGTTCTCCTCGTCGAACAGGTCGGAGGGCACCACGGGCCCCTCCACGCCGTCCTCCTGAAGCTGCTGGATCGCCGCCAGCCACAGGTTCTGGTGGTAGGTGTCGCGGGCCAGGTTGAACTTGAGCATGGCCTTGACGCCGGGGTCGTCGGTCATGTGGTAGAGCCGCGCGGTCTGGAGCCGGCCCTGCGCCTCGGCGGCCACGTTGGCCCGGAAGTCGGCCATCAGGTTGCCGCTGGCGACGATGTACTTGCCGTTCCACGGGGTGCCGGCGGAGTCGGCGGGCAGCGCGCCCCCGCCGCCCACGATGGCGTGCTGCGGGTTCATCCCGCCCACCACGGCCGCCACGGCCGGGTCCTTCACGGCCTCGGCGGTGACGTCGTCGGGGGCGCCCTCCAGGAGGCGGGCGACCATCGTGGCCAGCATCTCCACGTGCCCGATCTCCTCGGTGGCGACGTCCATGATCATGTCCTTGTACTTCCCCTCCATGCGGCAGTTCCAGCCCTGGAAGAGGTACTGCATGGTCACGGTCATCTCGCCGAACGCGCCGCCGATCAGCTCCTGGAGCTTCATGGCGTAGAGCGCGTCGGGCTTCTCCGGCTTGGCCTCGAACTGCAAGTGCTTGGTGTGGCGGAACATCTGCTCTCCTTGCCGTGGGCTGCCGGGCGCCGCGCAGGGCTCCACCTGAGCCGCTGGGGAACGCGGGGGCAGCGTGAGGGCGCCGCTACCCGCCGCGCACGGTCCGACTCCCCCGCACGCCCGGTTTTCCGCCGCCGCCCCGGGCCGCGCCGACCGCGCGGTCGGTCTCCGACGGCACGGGCCTGATCACCGATGGTGGCCTTCGAGGGCCGGCCGGGGTTACACTCACGCGCGGCAAACCGGTTCAGTCGACCTACCGCGCGCGCCCGGCCACCGCCCGGCGCGCCCCTTCGACCCGCGTCCGCATCCCCCTCCTCGTGCCCCCGCGCCGCCTGTGCGCCCCGTGCCCCCGCGCGCCACCGGGCAGGCGCCCTCCCCCTCGGCCGTTCGCCCGCCGCGTCCGGCGGCCGGCGCCGGCACCCCTGACCTCAACCAGATCGGAGAAGGTCGTGCACGTCCCCCTCAAGCCGGCGGCCGGCGCCTGCACCGCCCTCGCCCTCGCCGCGGCCCTGACCGCGTGCGGCGGCGACGGCTCCGGCGACAACCGCACCCTCACCTACTGGGCCAGCAACCAGGGCGCCAGCGTGGCCGAGGACGAGGAGGTCCTGCGGCCCGCGCTGGACCGCTTCACCGAGGAGACCGGTATCGAGGTCGAACTGGAGGTGATCCCCTGGAGCGAGCTGTACAACCGCATCCTCACCGCCGTGAGCAGCGGCGACGCCCCCGACGTCCTCAACATCGGCAACACCTGGGCGGCGAGCCTCCAGGAGACCGGGGCGTTCGTGCCGTTCGAGGGCGCCGACCTCGACGCGGTGGGCGGTCAGGACCGGTTCGTGGAGACCAGCTACGCCACCGGCGGCGCGCCCGGCGAGCCGCCGACCTCGGTGCCGCTCTACGGCCTGTCCTACGCGCTGTTCTACAACCCCGCGATGTTCGAGGAGGCCGGGATCGAGGAGCCGCCCGCCACCTGGGAGGAGTTCGTCGCCACCGCCGAGGAGCTGACCCGCGACACCGACGGCGACGGCGAGACCGACCAGTACGGGTTCGCCCTGGAGGGCGGCAGCGAGCGGCAGAACTCCCACATGGCGTTCGTCCTCGGCCGCCAGCACGGCGGGCGACTGTGGGACGACGGCCCCACCTTCGCCTCGCCCGAGCAGGTCGACGCGGTGAAGATGTGGGTCGACCTCATGGCCGAGCACGGGGTGGTCGACCCGGGCAACGCCGAGTTCAGCGACGGCACCCAGGCCGTGGGCGACTTCGTGGACGGCCGCGCCGCCATGGTCATCGTGCAGGGCAGCACCCGCACCAGCATGGCCGAGCGCGGGTTCAGCGACTACGAGATCGCCGAGGTGCCCGTGCTCGACCCGCTGCCCGGCGAGCCGGTGCAGAGCATCGCCGCCGGCATCAACATCAGCGTCTTCACCGACACCGGCGACCGCGAGGGCGCGCTGGCCCTGGTGGAGCACCTGACCAGCCCCGAGGAGCAGGTCTACCTCAGCCAGGAGTTCCAGACCCTGCCCGTGGCCCGGGCCGCCTACGACGACGAGGCGCTGGGTGCCGACGAGCACATGGAGACCTTCCGCACCATCCTGGCCGAGCACGCCGAGCCGATGCCGCAGATCCCCGAGGAGGGCCAGATGGAGACCGTGCTCGGCGAGGCCGTGGCGGGCCTGTTCGCCGAGGCCGCCACCGGCGGCGATGTCAGCGAGGACGCGGTGCGCGCCGCGCTGGAGGACGCCGAGACCCAGATGAACGCCGCCGACTAGCGGCGCGCGCCGGCCACCAACGTCCAGCCACGCCCCCCGCCCCCGCCCTCTTTGCCGGGCGGGGGCGGCGATCCCCCTGGAGGCGCCGCCATGTCCACCGGCCCCGACCGGCCCGCCCGGCCCGCCCGCCCGGCGGGCGCCGCACCGCCCCCCGGGCCGGGCGCCGCACCGCCGCCCCCGGCCCGGCCCCCGGCGGCGCGCCGGGGCGCCGAGCGCCGCCGCCGCTCGCTGCTGCCCTACGGCATGGTCGCGCCCGCGGCCCTGCTGGAACTGCTCATCCACATCATCCCCATGGCCCTGGGGATCTACATCGCCTTCACCTCGCTGACCCAGCTCACCATCCGGCGCTGGACCACCGCGCCGTTCGTGGGCTGGGAGAACTTCGCCGAAGGACTGGACCCCGGCGGCGCGCTGGGCGCCGCGCTCTACCAGAGCCTGTGGCGCACCGTCGTCTACACGGTGTGCGTGGTGGGGCTGTCGTGGGCGCTGGGCATGGCCGCCGCCGTGGCGCTGAACTCCCGGTTCCGCGGCCGGGGCCTGCTGCGCACGCTGTTCCTGGTGCCCTACGCCCTGCCGGTGTATGTGACCGCCATCGTGTGGACGTTCATGGTCAACCAGCGCGACGGCGTGGTGAACCGGCTGCTGGTGGCGGACCTGGGCCTGCTGGAGGAGCGGCCGTTCTGGCTCATCGGCGAGAACGCGTTCTGGGTGCTGGTGGTGGTGTCGGTGTGGCGGCTGTGGCCGTTCGCGTTCCTGATGCTGCTGGCGGCGCTGCAAAGCGTGCCCGACGAGGTGTACGAGGCCGCCGCGATCGACGGCGCCTCCAACTGGAAGCGGTTCACCGCCGTCACCCTGCCCGTGGTGCGCCCCGCCAACGGGGTGGTGCTGCTGGTGATGGGGCTGTGGACGTTCAACGAGTTCGACCTGCCCTACCTGCTGTTCGGCGAGACCTCGCCGGAGAGCGCGCGGCTGGTGTCCCCGCTCGTCTACGAGCACTCCTTCGTCAACTGGAACTTCGGGCTGGGCGCCGCCATGAGCGCGCTGCTGCTGGTGGCGCTGGTGGCGGCCTCGGCCCTCTACATCCGCGCGGTGCTGCCCCGGAGGCGCGCATGACCGAGACGACCGGGTTCCGCTGGTTCCGCCGGCTGACGCTGGGGTTCCTGGCGGCCTTCACCCTGCTGCCGCTGTACGTGCTGGTGACCACCTCGGTCAAGCCGCTGGAGGACGTGCGGGGCCTGTTCACCTGGGTGCCCGAGCGCGTCACGCTGGCGCCCTACGTGGACATGTGGTCGACCATCCCGCTCGCCCGCTTCCTGGCCAACAGCCTGGTGGTGACCGTGTCGGCCACGGCGCTGGCGCTGGCGGTGGCGATCCTGGCGGCCTACCCGCTGGCGCGGCTGCGGTTCCGCGGCGAGCGGGTGTTCGCCATGACCGTGCTGTCCACCCAGATGTTCCCCGGCATCCTGTTCCTGCTGCCGCTGTTCCTGCTCTACGTGCGCACCGAGGACCTGCTGGGGGTGGAGTTGACCGGCACCTACCACGGGCTGATCCTCACCTACCTGACGTTCGCGCTGCCGTTCTCGATCTGGATGCTGGCCAGCCACTTCAGCGCGATCCCCGAGGGGCTGGAGGAGGCCGCGATGATCGACGGCACCGGCCGCCTGGGCGCCCTGGTGCGGGTGGTGCTGCCGGTGGCCCGGCCCGGGATCGTGGCGGTGGGGGTGTTCGCGTTCGTCACGGCCTGGGGCGAGGTGCTGTTCGCCTCGGTGCTCACCGACGACCGGACGCGCACGCTGTCCATCGGGCTCAAGCTCTACACCAGCCAGGTGGACACCCGGTGGAACGAGTTGCTGGCCGCCTCGCTGACGGTCTCGCTGCCGGTGCTGGTGGCGTTCCTGCTGGTCCAGCGGCACCTCGTGTCGGGGCTGTCGGCGGGGGCGGTGCGGTGAGGCGCCGGGGTCGGCTCCGGGGGTGGGGCCGGAGCCGGCTCCGGGCACGGTGCCGGCGCGTCAGCGGCGGCGCAGCACCCACTGGAGGCCGCGCATGGCGTGGCCGTTGAGGCTGGTCATGTCGGCCGGCTCGGCGTGCTCCAGGGCGCACCGGGGGAACAGCGCTTCCAGGTGGGCGGGGTCGTGGTGGCGGAACACCCCGCCGTCGGGGCGGGTGAACACGCCGTGCACCGGGTGGGGGGAGGCGGCGTAGGTGGCGCGGTAGTGGGCGGAGTCCTGGAGCGGGAAGTCGCACAGCACCACCGCCCCGCCGGGGGCGCACAAGCGCTCCACCTCCTCGGTCACGGCGCGCTGGTCGCGCTCGTCGGGGATCACGGTGAGGACCGAGACGAGCAGGACCGCGTCGAAGGCGCCGTCGGGCTCGGCCAGCGGCAGCGCGGGGGCGTGGCGCAGGTCGAGGTCGGGGGACTCCCGGCGGCCGCGCGCGATCAGCGCGGCCGAGGGGTCGGTGCCCACGGTGTTGCGGTACCCGGCGTCGGCCAGGGCGCGCAGCACCCGGCCGTAGCCGCAGCCGAAGTCCAGGATGCGGGCGCCGGTGTCGACGTGGCGCGCGATCAGGTCCAGCGGCACCGGGTGGGTGAAGGTCTTGCCGGCGCCCGGCCCCTCCCAGTACGCCATCGCCATGACCGGCCCCTTTCCGCCGACGGTGGTGCGGTGCTACGGCCCGGCGGCGCGCCGCCGCGCCGGGCACCAGCCTACGGCGGCGCGGACGCGGGCGGGGGTGCGCGCGGCCGGCGGCATGGTCGTGGGCGGGGCGCGCGGCACGCACTGCGGCCGGGCGCGCCGGGCGGTAGGGTCCGGCCCATGCGCCTGCCCACCGACGAGGAGATCCGCGCCCTGCACGTGCGCCACGCGCCCACGCCCGAGGCGCTGGAACTGGTCTACACCCACTGCGAGATCGTGTGCGGGATCGCCGAGCAACTGCTCGACACCGGCGGGTTCGGCCTCGACCGCGACCTGGTGCGCGCCGGAAGCCTGCTGCACGACATCGGCGTCTACCGGCTCTACGACGCCGAGGGCCGGCTGGACCACTCCCGCTACGTGGCCCACGGCGTGCTCGGCCACGCCCTGCTGGAGGAGGACGGGCTGCCGCAGGCGCTGTGCCGGTTCTGCTCCTGCCACACCGGGATGGGCCTGACCAGCCGGGACGTGCTGCGCCAGCACCTGCCGATCCCGGTGGGGGACTACCTCGCGGAGTCGGAGGAGGAGGCGCTGGTGATGTACGCCGACAAGTTCCACAGCAAGACCGACCCGCCGGTCTTCCTGACCCCGGCCGCCTATGCCGCGACGCTGCGCAGGTTCGGCAAGGACAAGGTCTCGAAGTTCGCCGCAATGCGCGAGCGGTTCGGCGAACCGGATCTCACGCCGTTTATCGATAAATACGGCCACGCGCTGGTCTAGGTGTCCGCGCGCAGGCCGATCGATGCGGGGAACGCCCAGTACACAGGGGGAACCGGCAGTCGAATCGACGGTGGTCCGGTAGGCGGAAACGGGTGCGGAATATCCGACTGGATCGTGTTATTACCGACCGGAAACCACACGGGAAACTCCAGAACCGATTACCCCTCTGGATTATAGAACAATTCCCGTTGATGTCTTACTCTGCTTTCCGGAGGCTCCCCCCGGCCTCGCCACGGCACCGTGGGCTCGCTCGCGACGAACGGCGCTCCCCATGACAGCTCACCCCCTGACCGGCGCCCACCCCGGCTGCCCCCACCACACAGCCGCACCTGACCCGGTCGCCCCGGAACGGGCCGTCCTGGCGCCCGGCGAGGAGCCCGTGCAGCGGGTCCGCGACGGCCGGGCCGACCCCCGCGAGGCCGAGGCGTTCCTGCGCCAGTACCACCGCGAGCGGCCCGAGGCCGGACCGGTGGAGCCGCGCCTGCGCCAGGCGCTCGCCGAGATCGCCGCCACCGGCACCTACACCCACACCCGCGCCGAACTCGTCTTCGGCGCCAAGGTCGCCTGGCGCAACGCCGGGCGCTGCCTGGGCCGGCTGTACTGGCAGAGCCTCACCGTGCGCGACCTGCGGCACGTGTCCTCGGCCGAGGGGATCGCGGCGGCCTGCTTCGAGCACCTGCGCCAGGGCCACAACGGCGGGCGGATCCGCCCGGTGGTGTCGGTCTTCGCGCCCGACCGGCCCGGGTGCCCCGGGCCGCGCGTGCGCAACGGCCAGCTCGTGTCCTACGCCGGGTTGCGCGGCACCGGTGGCCGCGTCGGCGACCCCAAAAACGCCGACACCACCGCCCTGGCGCGGCGGCTGGGCTGGCGCGACCCCGTCGGCGAGTTCACCGTGCTGCCGCTGGTGGTGCAGGAGCGCCCCGACCGGGCGCCGCGCTGGTTCCGGCTGCCCGAGGACACCGTGCACGAGGTCGCCATCACCCACCCCCACCTGCCGTGGTTCGCCGAGCTGGGGCTGCGCTGGCACGCGGTCCCGGCGGTGTCGCACCTGGCGCTGGAGGTCGGCGGCGTCTGCTACCCCTCGGCGCCGCAGAACGGCTGGTACATGGTCACCGAGATCGGCGCCCGCAACCTCGGCGACACCGGCCGCTACGACCTGCTGCCCGAGGTCGCCCGCCGCCTGGGCCTCGACACCGCCGCCGAGGACAGCCTCTGGCGCGACCGAGCGCTGGTCGAGCTGAACCTCGCGGTGCTGCACTCCTTCCGCCGCGCCGGGGTCACCATGGCCGACCACCACACCGAGGCGCGCCGGTTCCTCGCCCACATCGAGCGCGAGGACCGGGCGGGGCGCCCGGTCCCGGCCGACTGGAGCTGGCTGGTGCCGCCGATCTCGGGCTCGGCCACCGCCGTGTTCCACCGCTACTACGACCCCGTGCCCGGCGCGCTGCGCCCGGCGTTCGTGGCGCGCCTCCCCTGGTGAGGGCCGCGCGCCCCCGCATCAGCGGCCGTGGCCGCCGGCGGCGGGCGCGCCGGCGCGCCCGGACCGCCCGGTGCGCGGCAGGAACGCGGCCACCAGCAGCGCGGTGAGCGCGGCGGCGGCGCCGATGGCCATGACCACGCGGAAACCGGTCTGGGAGGGCACGTCCACGCCGCCGACCACGATGGTCAACTGCGTCAGCACGGCGCCCGACACCGCGCTGGACACCGAGGTGCCGATGGCGCGCATCAGCGTGTTGAGGCTGTTGGCGGCGGCGGTCTCCGACACCGGCACCGCCGCCATGATCAGCGCGGGCATGGCGCCGTAGGCCAGGCCGATCCCGGCGCCGATCACGGTGGACACCGCCACCAGGTGCCACACGCTCGACATCAGCACGATGCCCAGGCCGTAGCCGGCCGCGACCACGACCGCGCCCAGCATCAGCGTGGTCCGGGGGCCGCGCGCGGCGGAGATCCGCGAGGACACCGGCGCCATGGCCACCATCACCAGGCCCGACGGCCCCATCACCAGCCCGACGGTGAGCATGGACGCCCCCAGTCCGTAGCCGGTGGCCTCGGGAAGCTGGATGAGCTGCGGGAACACCAGCGACATCGCGAACATCGCGAAGCCGAAGACGACGGAGGCGCTGTTGGTCAGCAGCACCTGCCGGCGCACCGTGGTGCGCAGGTCCACCAGCGGGCGGGCGGCGCGCAGCTCCCACAGCACCCACAGCGCCAGCGCGGCGGCGGCGCCGGCGAACAGCCCCACGGTGAGGGCGCTGCCCCAGCCCCAGCCGGCGCCGTTGGAGATCGCCAGCAGCAGGCACACCAGCACGGCCGAGAGCCCGACCGCGCCGAGCAGGTCGAACCGGCCGCCGCTGCGCACCGACGACTCCGGCACCAGCGCGGCGACCAGCGCCAGCGCCGCCACGCCGAAGGCGGCGGCGGTCCAGAACAGCACGTGCCAGTCGGCGCGCTCGGCCAGGAAGGACGCGGCGGGCAGGCCGAGGGCGCCGCCGACGCCGAGGGAGGCGCTCATCAGCGCGATGGCCGAGCCCAGGCGGTCGGCGGGCAGTTCGTCGCGCATGATGCTGATGCCCAGCGGAATGACCCCGGCGGCCAGGCCCTGGAGCACGCGGCCCAGGACCAGGGGCGCCAGGGAGCCGCTGAGCGCGCACACCACCGACCCCAGCACCAGCAGCGCCAGGCTGACCAGCAGCATCCGGCGCTTGCCGTACATGTCGCCCAACCGGCCCACCACCGGCGTGGCCACGGCGCTGGCCAGCAGCGTCGCGGTGATCGCCCAGTTCGTGTCGGCCGGCGTCGCCCCCAGCAGCCCGGGAAGCCGGGGCACCAGCGGGATGACCACCGTCTGCATCAGCGACACCACGATCCCCGCGAAGGCGAGCACCCCCACCACGGTGGCGGTCCGCGGCGCCCGCGCGTTCGGGACCGAGGATGGGGTTGAGGGCGGCGCGGCGGCGGCGTTTGACACGGCGAACCTCCGGGAGAGCGGAAGGGGGAGGAAGGGGGAAGACGCCACCCATTAAATCAGTCGATTGACTTAAAACGGCCGACGCGGGTTGACTGTGCGGTCCAGTCCCCCTGACCCGAGGAGGTCGCCATGGAGCGGCGGAGAACCGGTTTCCCGCTGAGTCGCCCCACGTCAGCGCCTGTCCCGCCGACTCCGCCCGCCGGGCGGGGCGGCCGGGGGGAGCGGCGCCCGGTGGCGTACATCACCCCGCTCGGCGACGCCCCGGCGGGTGGCCTGGTCGCTCGCCGGGCCGGTGCCGGCCGCGTCGGCGCCCGCCGGGCGGGACCGGCGGTGGGGCCGGCCGTGGACCCGGCGGTCGGCGGCCGGCGCGAGGTCCCGGTCCGGTGGTGAGCACGGTCGACGGGCGCCTGCGCCGGGCCGCCGCCACCCGCGAGCACATCCTCGACACCGCCGAGCGGCTGTTCGCCGAGCGCGGCGTGGTCGCGGTGTCCAACCGCCAGATCAGCGAGGCCGCCGGGCAGGGCAACACCGCCGCCGTGGGGTACCACTTCGGCACCAAGGCCGACCTCGTCCGGGCCATCGCCCGCAGGCACGCCGATGACATCGAACGCCGCCGCAAGCTGCTGCTGGCCCGCACCGACCCGGCGGCCGGAGTCCGCGAGTGGGTGGCCTGCCTGGTGCGCCCGGTCACCGAGCACCTCGGCAGCCTGGGAGTGCCCTCCTGGTACGCCAGGTTCGGTGCCCAGTTGGCCACCGACCCCGCGCTGCGCGGCATCCTCACCGACCAGGCGCTGACCACGCCGTCGCTGCGGGAGGTCGTCGACCGCCTCAACCGGCGGCTGCCCGACCTCCCCTTGGAGGTCCACGCCGAACGCGCCGAGATGGCGGGCCAACTCCTCGTCCACATGTGCGCCGAACGCGAACGCGCCCTGGCACGCGGCGCCCCCACCGCCAAGCCCGACTGGCACGGCACCGCCACGGGTCTGATCGACGCGATCACCGCCATCTGGCATGCCGAGGTCACCCCCGCTGAGGTGGCGGGAGGGGAAGCGGAATAGGGGGAGACGCGGCGGGCGTGATCGGTTCGCGGGACGGCTGGTCGGTGCTGCGATGACGGCGGCGACGGCCGGCGACGGCCGGGGGCGGCCGGGGTGGGCGGTCAACGGGCCGCACCCCGGTGGCTGATGCGCCCCGGGCTGGAAGCTACTCCTCCTGCTCGACCCCGCCGGCCAGCAGCGGCTCCAACACCAGTTCCGGGTGGTCGCGCTGGATCACCCGCAGGCGCCACTTGTTGTGGACCAGGACCAGCAGCTCGCCGTCGGAGCGGCGGGTCAGCACCTCCGCGCCCGACAGGCTGTGGGCGGTGGGCGCCGAGGCGGCGTCGGTGCGGCGGGCCAGGGTGTAGTCCAGGTGCGCCAGCTCGATGGGGGCGCGGAACTCCTCGGCCATGCGGTGCGACACCACGTCGAACTGGAGCGGACCCACCGCCGCCAGCACGGGCGCCTGCTCGCCGCGCACGTCGGAGGTCAGCACCTGCACCACGCCCTCGGCGTCGAGCTGGGCGATCCCGCGCTGGAACTGCTTGTAGCGCCCGGCGTCCAGGGCGCGGGCCACCGCGAAGTGCTCGGGGGCGAAGCTGGGGATCGGCGGGAACTCCACCTTCGGACCGGCGTACAGGGTGTCGCCGACCTTCAGCGCGGCGGCGTTGACCAGCGCGATCACGTCACCGGGGTAGGCGGTCTCGATGGTGGTGCGCTCGCTGCCGAACACCGCCTGGGTGTACTTGGTGGCGAAGGGGCGGCCGGTGGCGGCGTGGGTCAGGACCATGCCGCGCTCGAACCGGCCGGTGGACACCCGCACGAACGCCATGCGGTCGCGGTGCGCCTTGTCCATGTTGGCCTGCATCTTGAACACCTGGCCCGAGAACGGCGCGCCGATGGGGCGCTCGGCCCCCCGTGCGTCCACGGGGCCGGTCGGCGCGGGCGCGAGGTCCACCAGCGCCCGCAGAAGCTGGGAGACCCCGAAGTTGGGCAGCGCGGCGCCGAACAGCACCGGCGAGGACTCCCCGGCCATGAACGAGGCGGGGTCGAAGTCGGCGCCGATCTCGCCGAGCAGCTCCAGTTCCTCCACGGCCTGGGTCCAGGCGTCCCCCTCGGCCCCGGCGGCCTCCTCCGGGGTCAGGGTCTCCTCGATGGCGCGGGTGGCGCCGCCGGGGGTGCGGGTGAAGCGGGTGTAGGTGGTGCCGTCGCGCTCCAGCAGGCCGCGGAAGTCGCCGGCGATGCCCACCGGCCAGTTCAGCGGGGTGGGGCGCAGCCCGATGCGCTGCTCGACCTCGTCCAGCAGCTCCAGGGGTTCGCGGCCGGGGCGGTCCCACTTGTTGACGAACGTGATGACGGGCATGCGCCGCGCCCGGCAGACATCGAACAGCTTCAGGGTCTGGGCCTCCAGGCCCTTGGCGGAGTCCAGCAGCATCACGGCGCAGTCCACGGCCGAGAGCACCCGGTAGGTGTCCTCGGAGAAGTCGGCGTGGCCGGGGGTGTCCAGCAGGTTGAGCACCCGGTCGGCGTAGTCGATGCGCAGGGCCGCCGAGGTGATGGAGATGCCGCGCGCCTGCTCCATCTCCATCCAGTCGGAGGTGACCCCGCGCCGCTCGCCCTTGCCGTGGACCGCGCCGGCCGAGGTGATCGCGGCGGCGTGCAGGGCCAGCGCCTCGGTCAGCGTGGACTTTCCGGCGTCGGGGTGGGAGATCACCGCGAAGGTGCGCCGCCTGCCCGCCTCCGCCACGACCTCGCGGGTGGACTTGTCGTTGGTCTCTTCGGCCGTCGTGCTCACCGTTGCCGCCCGTTCCTCACCTGTCGCTGATGGCTGTGCGGTGGCGGACGCCGCGCGGCGGCCCGGTGCCCCGGCCGCCTCGGCGATCCGCAGGTGCTCCGCACCCCATCGAGGCACCTCCGCCCCGACCCTACCCCCACGTGAGGATTCCGGCGCCCGCACCGCCGACACACCCCGGGGCCGCCCCGCGCCCTCGGCGCGCGGCGGCCCCCGGCCGTCCCGCAGTCTCGCCGTCCCGGGGGCGCCTCACGCCCGCCGGTGCGATCCGCCGGTCCGGCCGCCGGGCTCCTCGCCCCCGAGGTCGCCGCCCCCGCGCAGGCCGGCGCCCTCGATGTCGACGTCGGGGAGGACGCGGTCCAGCCACCGGGGGAACCACCAGGCGGCGCGGCCGAACAGCGCCATCACGGCCGGGACCAGGGTCAGCCGCACCAGGAACGCGTCGACCAGCACCCCCACCGCCAGCGCGAAGGCGACCGGCTGGATGGTGGTGTTGTCGTTGAACACGAAGGAGGTGAACACCGCGATCATGATCGCGGCGGCGCACACGACCACGCGGGCGCTGGCGCGGTAGCCGGTGACGACCGCCTCGCGGGCGCCGTCGCCGTGCACGAAGTCCTCCCGCATCCGGCTGACCAGGAACACCTCGTAGTCCATGGCCAGGCCGAACAGGGTGCCGATCAGCACGATCGGCAGGAACGACAGCAGCGTCTCGGTGGGGGTCACGCCGAGCAGGCCGGCGCCCCACCCCCACTGGAACACCGCGACCGTGGCGCCCAGCGCGGCGCCCATGCTCAGCACGAATCCCAGCGCCGCCTTGACCGGCACCACGATCGACCGGAACACCACCATCAGCAGCACCAGGGCCAGGCCCACGACCACCGCGAGGAACAGCGGCATGGCGTCGGCGATGCGCTCGGAGGTGTCGATGCTGCTGGCGGTCGCCCCCGTCACCGAGATCTCGGCGCCGGTGTCGGCCTCCCAGCCGACGCGGGCGCCGCGGATGGCGTGCAGCAGGCCCTCGGTCTCCTCGGCTGAGGGGCCGTGCTCGGGCACGACCACGACCATGGCGGTGTCCTCGGCGTCGTTGTAGACCGGCGCCTGCACGCTGTCCACCTCGTCGAAGTCGGCGAGGTCGGCGCGCACCTCCTCGGCGTCGCCGGTGTCCTCGGACTCCACGGTGACCAGCAGCGACGCGTTGAACCCCGCGCCGAACTTCTCCGTCACGATGTCGTAGGCCCGGTGCTGGGTGCTGTCGGGGGCGCTGGAGGCGTCGGTGGGCAGGCCCAGCCGCATGGCGGGCAGCGGCAGCAGGGCGGCGGCGAGCACGGCCAGTACCGCGACGGTGGGCAGCCACGGCCGCCGGGTGACCAGCCGCGCCCACCGCGCGCCCAGGGTGGCGGTGGAGGTCAGCGCCCGCTCGGCGCGGGCGCCCAGCCCGGGGAGCCGGCCGGCGCCGACGCGCCGGCCGAGCAGGCCCAGCAGCGCCGGCAGCAGGGTGACGGCCACCAGCACCGAGAACACGACGGTGATGGCGGCGGCGATGCCCATCACGGTGAGGAAGGGGATGCGCACCAGGCCCAGGCCGAGCAGGGCGATGACCACGGTGGTGCCGGCGAACACGACCGCGCTGCCGGCGGTGCCGATCGCGCGGCCCGCCGACTCCCGGGGGTCCATGCCCGCGAAGAGTTGCTGCCGGTGCCGGGAGAGCACGAACAGGCTGTAGTCGATGCCGACGGCCAGGCCCAGCATCATGGCCAGCAGGGGAGCGGTGCTGGTGAGGTCCAGCACCTCCGACAGCGCGTAGATGAGCGCCATGCCGGCGCCGGTGCCCGCCAGCGCGGCGAGGATCGGGATGCCGGCGGCGACGAGCGCGCCGAAGTTGAGCACCAGGATGGCCAGCGCGACGAGCAGGCCGACGCCCTCGCCGCCCTGGAGGCCCGAGACCTCGGCGATGGAGATCGACTGGCCGCTGTACTCCACGGTCAGGCCGGCGTCCTCGGCCTGGCCGCCGCTGCCGAGGAGGTCGTCCACCGTCGCGGCGGGCACGCTGCCGTCGGGGTCGGCGAACTGCACCTGGAGCAGGGCGGTGGTGCCGTCCTCGGAGAACAGCGGGATCTGGTCCTTCACCTGCTGGTCGATCCGGTCGACCGCTTCGTCGGGGAGGTCGCCGTCGGCGATGGCGCGGTCCACCCGCTGCTCGACCTGGGCGCGGGCGGCATCCTCGTCGAAGGGCGGGGTCTGGGCGCGGACCTGGTCGCGCGCCTGGTCCTCGGCCTGCGCCAGCGCCTGCTCGCGGCCGCGCGTGCCCTCGGGGTACTGCCGGTCGACCTGACGGCGGGCCTGGTCGAGGGCCTCGTCCTCGGCGTCGGCGACCTGCGACTCGTAGTCGGCGCGCGCCTGCTTCATCCCCTCGTCCACCAGGGTCTGGCGGACCTCGTCGCTGTGCAGCGCGCGGTCGTAGCCCTCGTCGTAGAGGTCGAAGGGGTTGGTGACCGACTCGACGCCGTCGATGCCCTCGATGCGCTCGGCGGTGGCGTCCACGGCCGGGCGGTAGCGGTCACCGGTCACGTCGCGGCCGTGCGGCGCCTCCAGCACGACGGTGGCCCGTCCGCCGCTGCGCTCGGGGAAGCGCTCCTGGAGCATGTCCACGGTGTCCTGGGACTCCGTGCCCGGGATGGAGAAGGAGTCGTTGACGGGCACGCGGAACACGGCGGCGGCCGCGATGAGCGCCACGAGCAGGAGGACCCAGGCGCCGATGACCGGCCAGCGGTGGCGGTAGGCGAACTTGCCCAGGCGGTACAGGAGCGTTGCCATGGTTGCTTCCCCGAAGGTTGGCGGTGCCGTGAGGGGCATCGTGCAAGACTGATGAAGTCTTCATTTCTGATGTAACTGTCAAAACAGACTATAAGTCGGCCGGCAAAGAGCCGTTCACCTGCGCGTATGTGGCGTCCCCCACTTGCCGTCACCGTCCGTGACGGAGAGGGCGGCGCCTTCGGGTGGCCACCGGGAAGCGTGGGGGAAAGCACGGCGGAAAAGCCCGCACGCGGGACGAGGGCGCGCGCAGGAGCCGCCCCGGCGCAGGGAACCGAGGAGGGAGAGGGAAAAGGAGGAGCGGAGGTCGGCTAGCCCGCCGGGGTGGCGGCCGGGGCGGGCAGCGGCGCGTGCGCGAGGTCCCGGGCCTGGTCGGCGGGCACGCCGAACATGGTCAGGACGTGTTCGGCCAGATCGTCCGAGGCGTCCTCGGCCAGCCGCCCGGGCTCCTCCAGTTGCAGGTGGATGAGGGCGATCAGCGAGCCGCCGACCATCGCCAGCCCCAGGTCGGGGTTGGTCAGGGTGAACCGGCCGGCCTCGATCCCGCGCCGGATGTCGGCCAGCGCGCGCGGCGCCAGGCCGTGGTCGGCCGACAGGTAGGCCATGCCGTTGCGCACCAGGATGCGGGCGAGTTCGGGGTGGGTGGCGCCGAGCCGGGCGGTGGCGCGCACGGCCAGCGCGAACGCGGCGGCGGGGTCCTCACTGCCCTCGGTGAGGGAGTCGAGCAGGCGGCCGTGCTCCTCCAGCACGTCCTCGATGGCGGCCCGCACCAGGTCGTGCTTGTCGGCGAAGTGGTTGTAGAAGGACCCGAGCCCGACGTCGGCTTCGTCGGTGATCTCCTGCACGCTGAACCCGGTGTCGCCCTTGCGGGCGATGAGCGCCCGGCCGGCGTTAATCAGCGCCTGCCGCGTACGCGCCTTGCGCCGCGCGGTGCGCGGCACCGCGGCACCCGCCCCCTGCGGGGAGCCGCCGTGCCCGTCAGCCGACTGCGCGCTCGCCATGGGTTCGAGAATAGTCGACCCGCACCCCAGGACTGAGGATTCCTTCACTCCTGAGCTGGGGAGCGCGGGGTCGCCGACTCGCCCAGGGCGGGCGTGGGGCCGTCGCGACGCCTACACGCCGACGCCGGGCGTCGACCCTCCTGAGCGGGGGAGCGCGGGGCCGCCGACTCGCCCAGGGCGGGCATGGGGCCGTCGCGACCCCTAGACATCGGTGCCGGCGCCGCCCCGCCTGTGCTCCGGGGTTGTGCCGCCGGTTCTCCTCCGCTCGGGGGTCGGGCCGCCGGCCCGCCCAACCTGCGGCGCCGGGCGCCGCCCCTCCCACATCCGGTCTCAGACGGCCCTCCGGCCTACATCCCTGCCTCGTCGGGGACGGTGCCGCCCGTACCCGCGCGGCCGAGCACGTGCCGCAGGGCGGGCTCCAGCCTCGGGTGGCGGAAGTGGTGCCCGGCCTCGCGCAGCCGCGCGGGCACGACGTGCTGGTTGGCCAGGGCGAGTTCGCGAGTGCCCTCGCGGCCGAGGAGGACGCGCGGGCCCAGGTCGGGCACGGGCAGCAGCGCGGGGCGGTGCAGCACCCGCGCCAGGACGCGGGTGTAGTCGCTGTTGCGCTGCGGCTCGGGCGCCACGGCGTTGACGGGGCCGGCCAGGTCCGCGTCGAGCACGGCCCGCAGGTAGACGTCGGCCAGGTCGTCGATCCCGATCCACGACAGCCACGGCCGCCCGCCGCCGATCTCTCCGCCCAGCCCGGCGGCGAACAGCGGGTACAGCAGCCGCAGCGTCCCGCCGCGCGGCGTCTGGACGATCCCGGTGCGCACGTGGACCGTGCGCAGGCCCGCCTCCCGCGCAGGGGCGGCCGCGCCCTCCCAGTCGGCCACGAGGTCGGCGAGCACGCCCTCCCCGCGCGGGCTGGCCTCGGTCAGCACCTCCTCGCCCCGGTCGGGGCCGTAGTAGCCGATGGCGGAGGCGGCGACGAAGACGCGCGGCCCGTCGGGCGCGGCCGCCGCGACCTCGGCCAGCCGCCGCGTGGGGCCGATGCGGCTGTCGCGGACCCGCGCCTTGTGCGCCTCGGTGAAGCGCCCGGCGATCGAGGCGCCGGCCAGGTGGACCACGGCGTCCACCCCGGCCAGCAGGTTGCGCGCGGGGGCGTCGGGCACCCACCGGCGCTCGTCGGGCGTGCGGGGCGCGCGCCGCACCAGCCGGACCACGCGGTGGCCGCCGGTGGACAGCAGCGCGGTGACGGCTCCGCCCACCAGGCCCGAGGCGCCGGTGACGGCCACCGTCAGCGGCGCGTCGCCCCACGCGCGGGCGCGGGCGTGGGCGGCGAGGTCGTCGGCGAGCTGGGCGTAGCGGTAGGTGAACATCGCGCGCAGCAGCCGCGCGGGGGCGTTGGTCTCGACGGCGTCGATCACCCGGGTGGCGTCCTCGCCCTCAGGCGCGAACGCGTGCGTGTGCCGCCAGGTCAGCGCCGAGGCCAGCGGGCGCGACACGAGTTCGTCCACGAACCGGTGCGGCGGCCGGTACCCGGATGCCTGATGCGCGGCGACCCACCGCAGGCCGCCGGGCAGCACCAGCACCGCCCGCCCGTCCCGCAGCGAGCGCGCCTCGGACCGCACCCGCACCGGCTGCCAGGGCGGCGTCAACCGCCGTATCGCCCCCGGCCGCCCGTACCACGCGAACACCTCACCGATCGGCGCGTCCACCACACCACTGAACCGCACAACCCCCACAGCCCACCTCCCGAACACCAACCCCACACCCCCTCTACCCACCCACCCCCCATCCGACGACCCACGACCGGCGCGGGGGCAGAGAGCGGTGGTTCGGCGTGGGGAGGGTCAGGGGGCGGTGTGGCGGAGGGCGATCACGTTGTCCGTCACCACGGCCTGCCGGCCGTTGGGGCCGGTGGCGGTGCGTTGCGGGGCCTCCAGGCGTTCGGGGTGCCAGGCGGGGCCGAGGGACAGGGAATCGGCGGTCTCCTGCGGGGTGGGGAAGACGTGGTGCTTGTCGGCGTTCCAGCTCCACGGGGCCACCGAGGCGTGGTCGACGATGAGGAGCAGCCCGCCGGGCGCGGTCGCGGCGGCGGCGCGGCGCAGCACCCGCTCGCGCGGGAAGTCCAGGGGCGTGTGGAAGTAGCTCGCGGTCACGAGGTCGAAGGCGCCCTCGGGGAAGGTGTGCTCCAGGTCGTGCCGCTCGGTCGTGATGCGGTCGGCCGTGCCGTCGGCGGCGGCCGCCTCGGCGAGTCGGGCCAGCGCGGTGGCCGACACGTCGACCGCCGTGACGCGCCAGCCGAGGGACGCAAGCCAGCGGGCGTCGCCGCCGTGCCCGCACCCCAGGTCCAGCGCAGTTCCCGGGACCGGGCACAGGGCGGGCACGGTGTCGGCCAGGACGGCGTTGGGCCGGGTGCCCCACCCGGGGTCGGAGCCGAGGTAGTGCCGCTCCCAGAAGTCCTCGCTGGGTGTGGTCATGGTGCTGCTCCTTCTGCGGTGAGGGGGGATGGAGAGGAGAGGGGATGGAGTGCGGAGACGGCTTCCACTCTCCGCACGCCCCCGCGATTCCGCAAATACACTTGCGGAACATGCAAACGAACACGGACCCGGGCGGCGTACCGGGCGACGGCGTCGACGCCCTCCTCGAAACGGTGGGTCCGCGCCTGCGCGAGGTCCGCACCCGGCGGCAGCTCAAACTCGCCGACGTGGCCGAGCGCACGGGCCTGTCGGTGAGCACGCTCTCGCGTCTGGAGTCGGGCCTGCGGCGCCCCTCCCTCGACGTACTGATCCCGCTCGCCCAGCTCTACCGCGTGCCGCTGGACGAACTGGTCGGCGCGCCCGCCACCGGCGATCCGCGCATCCACCCCAAGCCCGTGCGCCGCGACGGGATGATCTACATCCCCCTGACGACCGGACGCGGCGCCCCGGTGCAGGCGTTCAAGCTGATCCTGCCCGGCCGCGACCCGCAGGCGCCGATCCGGCAGAGCGTCCACGGCGGCTACGAGTGGCTGTACGTGCTCACCGGCCCGCTCCACCTCAAGCTCGGCGCGGAGTTGACCGTCCTGGAGGACGGCGAGGCGGCGGAGTTCGACACCCGCCGGCCCCACGGCATCGCCAGCGGATCCACCCGCCCCGCCGAAATCCTCATCCTCTTCAGCCCGCAGGGGGAGGAGATCCACATCCGCGACGCCTGACGGCACCCGGCCGTCAGGAAAAGGCCGGCCCCGCACCGCGGCTGATCTTGTGGCGAATTCCCCGGAAAAACGGCACCATGGCGCGGTGATCGAATTCCCCTACCACGGGTCCGGGCCGTACTGCTATTCCAGTTGCCTGGCCATGATGATGGGCGCCGACGCGCCGCCGATCGGGATCGTCGAGACCGCCACCGGAAGCGCCTTCGGCATGCAGTTGGTCGGCGGCACGCTGCCGTTCTTCGACGCGTTCGGCTGGAACCCCGAGATCGGCGTGGACAGTGCGCTGGCCGCCTTCGGGTGGGCCGCCGACACGTTCAGCGGGGGCGACGCGGGCGCGGCGCTGGACCGGCTCGCCGCCCTGCTCAAGCACGGCCCGGTCATGGTCGGCCCCGTGGAGATGGGCTATTTCAGCCACCAGCCGGGAATGGCCGGACCGATCGGCGCGGACCACTACGCCGTCGTCCTGGAAATGGCGTGGGGAACGGCCGACGACCACGTCGTCCTGCACGACCCCCAGGGATACCCCTACGCCCGGCTGCCGCTCGCCGATTTCACCAGTGCGTGGAGCGCCCGCACCGTAGACTACGGCGCGCCGTTCACCGTGCGCGCGAACTTCCGCCGGACCGCGCACGTCCGCGCCGAGGAAGCCGTGGCCGCCGCCATCCCCGGCGCCGTCGACCGCCTGAGCGGCAACCCCGCGCCCGCCGTCCCCGCCCCCGTCCCCGGTGACCCTGCCCCTGGCGACCCCGCTCCCGCGCCCGGCGCCGTGGACCCCGACCCCGCCCCTCCCGTGCCGCCGGGGACCCTCGGCAACGGTGATGCGGCCCTCGCGCTCGCCGACCTGCTGGAGGCCGGCGGCGCGGACGGCCTCCGCGACCACCTCGTCCACTTCGCCGTCCGCGTCGGCGCCCGCCGCCTGGCGGACGCGGCCGCCTGCCTGCGCGCCGCCGGCCGGCCCGAAGCGGCGGCCGTGATGACCGGGCAGGCCCGCCTGGTGGGCTCCCTCCAGCACCCGCTGGCCACCGGCGACTTCGGGACGGCCGCCACCGCCCTGCGCGCCCTGGCCCCCACCTACGACCGCCTGCGGGATGCCCTCCGGTCCCGATAACGCTTTCCAGCCCCCGCCCCGCTGACCGGTACCGGACGGAACAGGGCGGAACAAACCGGGACCTCCCCTCCCCCCGGTCCCGCGCCCGGCCGCCCGGCCACGGCCCGCCGCAGGTCGCGGTCGGTCCGGGCGGCCGGCCCCCGCACCACTCCCTCACCGGCCCCCTGAGCGCCCCCTTACCCCGCACCCCGGTTGTCCCCCCAACCCCCGGAAAACCCCCTGACCCCCGCGGCCGCCGTCGTTAGATTGTGGCGACGGCGACGGATTCGCGGGACGGGAGACAGCGTGCGGCCGACCAAGACCATTCTCATCTCCGGGGGCGGTATCGCGGGCCCCGCGCTGGCCTACTGGCTGCGCGCCTACGGATTCACCCCCGTCGTGGTGGAGCGCGCGCCGCAGATTCGCACCGGCGGCCAGCGCATCGAGATGTCGGGCGTGGGCGCCGAGGCCCTGCACCGCATGGGGCTGCTGGAGCGGATCCGCGCCCAGTCCGGGCAGCCGCCCGAGGGCGTCTTCTACCTGGGGCGCGCGGACCGCCGCGTCGACATGCCGTCCTGGAGTCCGCCCTCGGAGACCCGGTACGAGCGCGCCCCCTTCGCCGTCAAGCGCGGCGTCCTGGGCACGGTCCTCTACGAGAACGCCCGGGACGGCGTGGAGTACGTGTTCGACGACTCCATCACCGAGATCCGCCAGTCCGACGACGGCGTCGACGTCTCCTTCGAGAACTCCCCGCCCCGCCGCGTGGACCTCGTCGTGGGCGCCGACGGCCTGTACTCCAACGTCCGCTCCCAGGTGTTCGGCCCGGCCGACCGCTTCACCCGGTTCCTCGGCACCAACCTGGTCATCTTCACCGTCGACAACTACCTCGGCCACCGCGACTCCATGTCCTGGCACATGTGGCCCTACCGGGGCTGCGCCATCACCACGTTCCCCGGCAACACCGAACTCGAGGGGCTGTTCCTCTTCCGCAGCACCACCCCGCTCAACGTCCGCGACCTCACCGTGGACCAGCGCATGCGCCTGGTCGACAAGATCTACGCCGACGCCGGCTGGGAGGTCCCCGGGCTGCTGCGGGCGATGCGCGACTCCCGCGACTTCGTCTTCACGCCCTCCACGCAGATCCGCATGGACTCCTGGACCCGCGGCCGGGTGGCCCTGGTCGGCGACTCCGGCTACTGCCCCGACCCCATGTCCGGCCAGGGCTCCACCCTCGCGCTGGTCGGCGCCTACATCCTCGCCGCCGAACTCAAGGCCGCCGAGGGCGACCACACCCGGGCCCTGCCCGCCTACGACGCCGCGATGCGCCGGTTCGTCGCGTTCAGCCAGGGGGTGGCCGACTTCAGCACCGCGTTCGCCGCGCCCCGCACGGGCAGGTGGGGGGTGTGGGCGCGCGAGCAGCAGCTCCGCGCCTTCTTCGCCGTGGCCCACCGCGCCCGGCGGATGAACCTGTCCCTGCCCGCAGCCTGGGACTACGGCGGCTCCCTCAGCCTGGAGGACTACCGCCCGGCCGCCTGACCCGCCGCCGCACCGGCCGCCGGCTCGCGCACCCGCAGCGGCGGGCGCCGCGCCCAGGTCGCCCAGCGCCACACCCACTCCAGCGGGCCCTGGCGGCAGCGGCGCAGCCACAGCGCGCAGAACAGCCACTGCACCAGCAGGACCGCCCCCGTCACCAGCAGCGCCGTCCGCACGTCCTGGGCGATCGGCAGGCCCAGGACGCGCGCGGCGCCCAGCACCAGCAGCGTCGCCGACAGGTAGACGGTCAGCGCCATCCGCCCCAGCGGCGCGAAGACCGCCGCCAGCACCGGCCGCAGCGGCGTCCGCAGCAGCACCAGCAGCCCGCACACGCAGGCCGCCGTGCGCAGCAGGTCGGCCGCTGCCAGCACCGGCGACGGCCCCTCCCCGGTGATCCCCACCTGCCCGGCCGTCCACACGGTGCCGGCCGACGCCGCCGCGAAGGCCAGTCCCAGCGCGGCCGGCCACCAGGTGGACCGCTCGATCCCGGCGACCACGCCGTAGCGGACCAGGGCCGAGCCCAGCAGGAACAGCCCGGCGATCAGCAGCGGGCCGCCCACGCCGAAGACCAGCGCGGCCGGGACCAGCACTGCGGCGCCGCCGGCCACGGCCCACCGCGGCAGCCACGACGACGGCAGCAGCACCACCAGGCCCACGGCCGCGTAGACGGTGAGGATGTCGCCCGGCCACAGCAGCCGGTGCAGGAGGCCGAACGCCAGCAGCGCCAGCAGCCGGCGCAGCAGCACCAGCCGGGGGCGCCGCGCCGTTTCGGTCGCCGACTCCAGCAGCAGCGCGAACCCGATGCCGAACAGCAGGGAGAACACGGGCAGCCCGATCCAGCCCTGCGCGCTGCCCAGGGTCGGCGTCGCGACGGCGGTGCCACCGCCGGCGATCAACTGGACGTTGGCCACGAGGATCGCGCACAGCGCGACCCCGCGCAGGACGTCGAGGGCCCCGATCCGGGGGCGGGCGGGCCGGGGGAGGGCAGCGGAGGGCGTGCCGCCGACCGGCCCCGGAGGCGGCGGTGGCGGCGGCGGTGAGGTGTCGTTTCGCATGGGAGCCCATCCTGGGCACCCCGCCCGGCGGCGGCATCGGCCGAAAAGCCGGTTAACCCCCGCCGCGACCGTACTTTCGGCTGATCCGGAACGACGGCGGGCGTCGCTAGCCTGAGCGGCATGGACGGTGCGGGAAGGACGGCCGGGCGCCTCGCGCTCGCCCGCGAGGCCGGGCTCGGCGCCCTCCTCGCCGCGGCGCTCGCGTTCCAGGCGGCGGCGCTCGCCGCGACCTGGGGCGGCGGCTCCTGGTGGCTCGGCCTGGCGGCCGGCGCCGTGGTCGGCGGGCTGGCCCTGGTCCGCCGGCCCGGCCGGGCGCGGGCGGCGCTGGCCGGCCTGGCCGTGGCGGCGGCCGCCGTGGTGGCCGCATGGGCGGCCGACCTGCCCGCCGAGCCCAGCCCCGCCACGGCCCTGGGCCTGGCCGTCCTCGTCGCCTCGGCGGTGCGGACGCTGCCGGTCGGGCCGGCCGCGGCCGTCGGCGCGGCCGGGTTCGCCGTGGCCGCCGGCGGGCTGGCGGCCGCGCTGCTGTCGGACTCCACCGGGGTCGTGGCCCAGGTCAACGGCGCGGCCTACCTCGCCGCCCTCGCGGCCGGGCTGTGGCTGCGGCTGCTCGACGCCGCCAACGCGGCCGCCGCCGAGCAGGCGCGCCGCGACGTGCGCATGGAGCTGGCGCGGGAGCTGCACGACGTGGTCGCCCACCACATCGCCGGGATCGTGCTGCTGGCCCAGGCCGGCCCGATCGCCGCGCGCCGCGACCCCGCCACCGCCGCCGGCTCCTTCGCCGAGATCGAGGCCGTGGGCGCCGAGGCGCTCGACGCCACGCGCCGCGTCGTGGGGCTGCTGCGCGACACCGACGACGCCCAGCCCTTCACCCGCGGCACCGAAAGCCTCACCGACCTGGTCGAACGCTTCGGCGTGCGGGGGCCGCGGGTGCACCTGCGGCTGCCCGGCGGGCAGGCCGCGTGGGCGCCCGAGGTCACCAGCACCGTCTACCGCGTCGTGCAGGAGGCGCTGACCAACATCGCCCGCCACGCCCCGCACGCCGCCACCGTCCACGTCGGCGTCGAGCAGGACGAATCGGCCGTCACCGTCGAGGTCATCGACGACGCCCCGCCCGCCCGCTCCGGCGGCCGTCCCCGCCGCGCCGGGTACGGCCTGGCGGGCATGCGCGAACGCGTGGCGGCGCTGGGCGGCGAGGTGCACGCCGGGCCGCGCCCCGGCGGCGGCTGGGCGGTGCGCGCCGCGCTGCCCCTGACCGCGCGGGGCCGCCGATGACGATCCGCGTCCTGCTGGCCGACGACCAGGCGCTGATCCGCGCCAGCCTGCGGATCATCCTGGAGGACCAGCCCGACATCAGCGTGGTCGCCGAGGCCGCCGACGGCGCCGCGGCGGTCGAGGCGGCCCGGCGGCTGCGGCCCGACGTCTGCCTGGTCGACATCCGCATGCCCCGCCTCGACGGCATCGCGGTCACCCGGGCGCTGGCCGGCCCCGGCGCGGCCGAACCGCCGCGGGTGGTGGTGCTGACCTCCTTCGACCTGGACGAGTACGTCTACGGCGCGCTGCGCAGCGGCGCGGTCGGGTTCCTGCTCAAGGACGCCGGCCCCGCGCTGCTCGTGGAGTCGGTGCGCGCCGCGAGCGCCGGCGACGCCCTGATCTCGCCGTCGGTCACCATGCGGCTGCTGCGCCGCTTCGCCGCGGCCGGGGCGCCGCCCGAGCCAAAGCCCGCCCGGCCGCTGTCGGAGCGGGAGACCGAGGTGGTGCGGGCGATCGCGCGGGGCCGCACCAACCAGGAGATCGCCGCCGAGCTGTTCATCTCGCTGAGCACCGTCAAGAGCCACCTGTCGGGCATCCAGGCCAAGCTCGGCCTGCGCAACCGCACCGAGGTCGCCGTGTGGGCGTGGGAGCACCGGCTGATGGACCCCGCGCCGTAGCCCGCCGCGCCCCTGGCCGGCGCCGACGCGGGTCGGCGCCGGCCAGGGCGGGGTCCAGGCGGGGGGCTACTTGAGTTGGCTGAGGATCGCGGGATCGGTGATCTTGGTGTCGTCGGCCAGCAGCAGCGCCTTGCTGAGGATGAGCGACAGCATCCGGTCGCCGTCGAACGGCAGGTAGGTGTCGGGCGCGGCGGGCGTGCTGTCGGGGACGACGCACAGGTAGCGGTCGCCGGGGTCCATCAAGATGTTGCCGGAGCCCAGGTGGATCCGGTAGGTGTGCAGGTCGCCCGCGACGTGCAGGAACCGGCCCTCGACCCGGCAGCGGGCGCCCACGGCCAGGCGGGGCAGCAGCCGCACCAGCAGGTCGTGGCGGGTGCGGGCGGTCTCGCTCAGCTCGCCGAAGCTGTAGGCCGACCAGTACTCCCGGTGGCGCCCGCCGGGGCCGCCGTCCTGCCAGGTGGGGTCGTTGCCCACGCTGGTCACGCCGACGAACAGGTCGACGTCGCGCATGACCTCGCTGAACACCCGGGGCGGGACCTCCTCCAGCGGCAGCGGACCCGGCTCGCCCGAGGGCGCGGCGAACCCGCCGCCGCCCATGGTGCTGAACTCGTGCTCCGGCGCGTCGGCGGGGTAGAACCGCACCTGGTCGGCGGCCAGCAGCGCGTAGGCGCCGGAGTCGGTGGTCAGGGCGGTGTCGAGCGCGCCGTCGCCGCGCACCCAGTACTCCGCGCGGATGCCCCACTCGGGCAGGTCGCGCATGGCGGGCGGGTAGGCGTGGTCGTGGTGGCAGATGCGCAGCCGGGGGTCGCGCCAGCCGCGCTCGGCGGCCAGCGAGCGGAACGGGTACTGGCGCAGGATGTGCCCGGCGAACCGGTTGGAGTAGGTGCGGGTGCGCCGCTCGGCGTCGGTGAGCAGGTAGACCTCGCGGTGGGCCTGCTTGACCGGCTGGGTGATCCGGTGCTCCTCCAGCCGCTCGCGCCAGGCCAGCACCTCCTCGACCGGGCGGCCCGCCGGGTGCCACAGCCGGACCTCGCCCCGCACCTCCACGGGATCGCCCGCCAGGTCGCGCGGCGCGCCGTCGAGGCAGGCGAAGGAGGTGCCGTCGACCGTCCAGATGAGGCGGCGGGCCAGCGTGCCGACGAGGGGGTGGTCGAGGTAGCGCTCGCGCCAGGCCGCCGCCGGCCACGAGCGGTCGGTGAGGAAACCGCGGTCCAGGCGCCTGGCGACCGCCGTCAGCATCGCGGCGGCGTCCTTGGCCTGGGCCTTCAGCTCCTTCAGCGCCTCGGGGTGGTCGCGCCGCACGGCGGCCGGCACCGACTTCACCTCGGCGCCGGCGGCGCTGTACCAACGCAGCTCGGCCCGGCGGCCGTCGACCAGGAGTTCTGCCCGCGCCGCGCCGAAGTCCTCGACCCGCCGGCCGACCTCGGTGAGGCCGTAGGCGGGCACGGCCAGCTCCTCGATCTCGTCGCGGCCCAGCCCGAGCGCCTGGGCGCGGGCGGCCAGCCCGGCCTCCAGCAGCTTGAGGGTGGACTTGTAGGTCACCCGGGTGGTGAGCCGGGCCAGCTCCGCCAGGGCGGCCTCGCCCTCCATCGCGCTCAGCGCGTTGGCGCAGGCGCCGGCGAGCTTGGGCATGCCCGGCCCCACACCCGGCATCCGGCGCAGCGCCCGCTCCAGCAGGGCGCCCAGGCCGCGCACGGTCCGGGGGTGCTCGGGCAGCAGGGACAGCAGCCACACCAGGCCGCGGGCGGCGTCGTAGTTGTAGTTGTCCAACTGGTGGGGCATGCGGCCGCCGCCCACCAGCGCCAACCAGCCCAGGACGCGTTCGCGGAACTCGGACTCGTCGACCCCGGCCAGCAGCGGCCCGGCCTTCTTCCGCCAGGCGGCGTCGGGTTTGGCCTTGACGGCCGTGGCGGCGTGGCGGACGAGTCCGGTCCAGGCGGAGGGCAGGTCGGCGAGTTCGGCGAGGGCGAGGTCGGTCCAGGGCTCGCCCGCGTTGAGCGGGGGGTGGCGCTCCGCGAGCAGCCGGGTGATCTTGCGGGAGGTCTCGGCCTCGAAGGGGTGGTTGCCGTGGCTCTCGTGCCGGACGCGGGCGCCGAACCCGAGCGGGATGTCGCGGCCGGAGGCCAGCTCCAGCCAGGCGATCTCCAGGTAGGTCAGGATCTGCACCAGGTCGCCGGGGTCGGCGCCGGCCAGGGCCTCCTGGCGCGGGGCGGCCAGCAGGTCGTCGGGGCGGTCCAGCGCCAGCGACAGCCGCGCGTGCAGCCGCAGCACCTTCAGGCGCTGGGCGGCGGGGGTGCCGGCGAACCGGGCGGCGCACTCCTCCACGATCGGGAGCACGGTCTCGCGGGGCAGCCGGGCGACCTTGTCCGACGTGCTGGAATAGGCGTGGTCGCCGAGCACCATGGCGCACGCGGCGGCGGCGTCACCGCGTTCGACGGCGGCCCGCAGCATGGGCTCCAGGTCGGTGTAGTCCAACTGCTCCAGCGGGCGCGCCGACACCAGCGCGCGCAGCCACACCAGCGCCTCGCGCCGCTCCGGTGAGGGGGCCGCCGCGTACAGGTCGGCGCAGCGCCGGTCGACGCGGCGCCGGAGGTCGCGGGGCAGCTCGGCCAGGGGCCGGGCCGCCACCTCAAGGGAGGAGTCGGTGCCGAGGGCCGCGATCGCCTCGTCGGGGAACCCGAGGGCGGCGAGTTCGCCCAGCAGCGCCTTCGCGGAGTCGCCCGCCACGCGGCCCTGCCGGGGCGCCAGCACGGTGTGCAGCCACAGGATGCCCTCGCGGCGGGCCGGATCCGTCTCCGTGTCCCACATCCGGACCAGGACGTGCTCGGCTAGCCGGCGCCGGAACTCGGGCTCGAACGCGCGCAGGCGGTCGGCCATGCGGGGGACGTCGCCGGAGGCCAAAGCGGTCTCCAGCGCGGCCCGCTTCTCGTCGTCGGCGGTGCGGCCGATGTGCATGGCGGCCAGGACGGCGGCCTCGAACCCGTCGGAGTCCAGCAGGTCGGTCTGGCGGGCCAGCAGCGCGGCGTGCACGGTGCGGAGCCGGTCGCGCCGCCCGGGGTCGTCGGCCGCCCGGTACAGCTCCACGCAGGCGCCGGCCATGCGCCGGCGCAGGTCGAGGGGCAGCATGGGCATGCGCCGGACCGCCCCCGGGAAGTCGTCGGCGGCCACCACCGTCTCGCAGGCCGCGTCGAGGTCGCCGCCCTCGGCGGCGGCCAGCAGCGCGGTCTCGAAGTCGTGGAACGCGTCGAAGTCGGGCATCAGCCACCCACCAGGGGGACGAGCTTGAGGAAGGTGACCTCCAGGCCGGGGGTCAGCTCGATCTCCTCGTCCAGGTCGGTGAGCTGGCGCTCCCCGGTCAGGACGAGGAACCCGTTGCGGGAGAACGCCGCCACCGCGGCCGCGAACTGCTCCTCGGGATCCACCCGCACCGGCGGATGCACCGGCCCACGCGGCCCGTTCAGCACCGCCTCGGCCTCGGTGGGCCGCACCAGCCCCCGAAACGGCCCCGAGGACGCGCGCGCGTTGTACTCCGCGGCCTCCTGGAACACCCTCCGCCGGATCACCTCGCGCACACTCACGCGCTCCCCGGCCAGGTCGAGCACCAGCGCAGCCTCGCGCCCGCCCGAGGTCGTCTCATCCGCACATATAAGTCGCGTCACCCCCGAGATGCTAGGCCCGCCCACCGACAACGGCCCGCGCCCCCAACTGCTTCCGAGCCCCCGGACGGTGGCGCCCCGGCTCTCTTCCCCTCGCGGCCGTGGCCGGCGGGTTTGCGGGATGGAGGGTGGTGCTCCCCGCCCACGCGGGGATGGCTGATGCCTCGCTCGACCGGTGGCGAAAGATCCCCTCGCCCCCGGAGTACAGGACACATCCTGGCCACTATGCCTGGAATGGTGGGCACCACAAGCCGCCAGAGAGGCCCTTGCCCCTGGCTGCGGGGTTGCCGCCCGCGGGGTTCCATTTCCGCTGCGGCGCGCCCCCGACCGACTTTTTCGAGCAAGGAGAACGCCATGTCCGTCACCACCACCACGCACCTGAACTTCCGCGGCGACGCTCGGGCGGCGCTGGAGCACTACCAGTCTGTTTTCGGCGGGCGCGTCACCGTCATCACCTACAAGGACATGGGCGGCGCGCCCGACGAGGCCGAGTCGGACTGGGTGGTCTGGGGCGAGGTCGCCGCCGACAACGGCTTCCACGTCATGGCCTACGACGTCCCCTCCCAGCAGCCCTGGGACCAGGGCCGCAACCCGTTCTTCGTCTCCGTGCGCGGCGACGACACCGACGAGATCAGCGCCCTGTGGGAGAAGCTGGCGAAGGGCTCGACCGTCATCCAGCCCCTGGAGCCGTCCCAGTGGGCCCCGCTGTACGGCATGCTCACCGACCGGTTCGGCATCACCTGGGTCCTCGACGTGGCCGCCCCCTACAACGGCTGACCCCCACCGCCCAGCAACCCCCACCCGGCCGGGGCCTGCCGCACAAGATGCGGCGGTCCCGGCCGGCCGACCGGACACAGGGAGACGCACCACCGTGCGAACGCGACAACTGGGCGCCACCGGCATCGAGGTCAGCGCCTACTGCCTGGGCACCATGATGTTCGGCGCCAACGGCAACCGGGACCACGACGCGTGTGTGCGCATGGTGCACCGCGCCCTGGACGCGGGCGTCAACTTCGTGGACACCGCCGACGTGTACGGCTACAGCGAGACCGAGGAGATCGTCGGCAAGGCCCTCAAGGGCCGGCGCGACGATGTCGTGCTGGCCTCCAAGTTCAACGGCCCGATGGGCGAGGGCCCCAACCGCCGGGGAAGCTCCCGCCGCTGGATCATGCGGGCGGTGGAGGGCTCGCTGCGGCGGCTGGGGACCGACCACCTCGACCTGTACCAGATCCACCACCCCGACCCGGACACCGACATCGAGGAGACGCTGTCCGCGCTCACCGACCTCGTCCGCGACGGCAAGGTCCGCGCCATCGGCTCCTCCAACCTGCCGGCCCCGCAGATCGTCGAGGCCCAGTGGGTGTCCCAGCAGCGCGGCCTGCACCGGCTGCGCACCGAGCAGCCCACCTACTCCATCCTCAACCGCGGCATCGAGCGGGAGGTTCTGCCGGTCTGCCGCCGCTACGGCATGGGCGTGCTGGTGTGGGGTCCGCTGTCGATGGGGCTGCTCACCGGCCGCTACCGCAAGGGCACCGCGCCGCCGGACAACGCCCGCATGCGGTGGGTCCCCCGGCACCTCACCGACGAGGGCAAGCTGGACGCCGTGGAACGCCTCCTCCCGGTCGCCGAGGAGGCCGGTATGTCCCTCACCCACCTGGCCATGGCGTTCGCCGCCACCCACCCGGACGTCACGTCGGTGATCATCGGCCCGCGCACCGAGGAGCAGTTGGCCGACCTGCTGGCGGGCGCCCCCCGCACCCTCGACGACGAGATCCTCGACCGCATCGACGCCATCGTCCCCCCGGGCACCGACCTCGGCCCCCTGGACATCTCCTACACGCCCCCCTCCCTCACCACCCCGTCCTCGCGCCGCCGCCCACCGGATTCCCGCGCCGCGGCCTGACCCGCGCGTGCCGGTGAGGACCCCTGCCTGAGAAGCTGCCTCACCGGCCCGCGGCATCGCCTCGGCCGTCGGCGGCCGACGACAGCCGCCGTGCTCGCCATAGAGCGGACCGGGCAGGCCATTCCCGCGCTCGCCACCAGGTCGGGGGTAGGGGGACCATGCCGGCGTCCGACACCGGTTCGGCGATGTGCCGTGACTCGCGTGGAGGCACGGGCGGGAAGCCGCTCCTCACCGGGAGTACTGGCGGCACGTGCCGGTGAAGACCGACTCCAGGGTCGGCAGGAGAACCGCGTCGGCGGCTTCGGCGAGGGGGTGCGTGCCCGCCCGGCCGTGGGGTTCGCGGTGCAGTTGCACGGCCAGCCCTTCCGTCACCGCCAGGACGCGCGCCGCCGCGAGACCGGTGTCCACCTCCGGCTCCACCTCGCCGCATTCCTTGCCGTTGCCCACCGCCACCGCGATCTGGTCCCGCAGGCGCCGAGAGGTCTGCGCGCCGACCTCGGCGAGTTCGGCGCTGTCCAGGGAGCGGCCGGCGAACGCCTGGGCGACCCGGTACTCCGAGCGGCGCTCGTGGTCCAGCGGCAGCATCTCGCGCAGGGCCGCCCGCAGGGAGGCGGCGATGGTGCCCCGCGCCGCCTCGCCTTCGGCGACCCGCTGGGCCACCCGGGTGCCGATGCGGTCCATGACGTGCCGGTAAGCGAACAGCAGCAGGGCGTCCTTGCTGGGGAAGTAGTGCTGGACCAGCCCCACCGACATCCCGCTGGCGCGGGCCACCCGTGCCACCGTCGCGGCGTCCAGGCCCGCCTCGGAGACGATCGTGCGCACCCCCTCGGCGATCTGGCGGCGGCGGGCGTCGTGGTCGGCGGTCCGTGGCACCCCATAACCGTATCAATGTATGGTTAGCGGCCATAACCGTATGTCCATACGGTTATCTCTGCTCCCGAGGAGACCGCTGTGCGTCCGCTTCCCCTTCTGCTCCGCGCCGCCACCGCCGTCGCGGTGGTCCTCGCCGCGCCCGGCGCGGCCGCCGCCGCCCCGCCCGCCGCCCCCGATCAGGAGGTCGCCGACTACCTGCGCCAACGCATGGCCGACACCGGCGTCCCCGGTCTGGCCTACGCCGTGATCGGCCCGGAGGGCACCGAGCACACGGCGGCCCTGGGCCGCGACGGCGACGGCGCTCCGATGGAGACCGCCACCCCGCTGCTGTGGGGCTCGGTGGCCAAACCGATCACCGCCACCCTCGTCATGGACCTGGCCGAGGAGGGCGTCCTGGACCTGGACGAGCCCGTGCGCAGCCACCTGCCCGACTTCGAACTGGCCGACGGCTCCGGAGGCGGCATCACCCTGCGCCACCTGCTCGCCCAGACCAGCGGCCTGCCCGAGGACACCGGCATCACCGACCGCACCGCGCCGCCCGCCGACGCCTACACCCAGGCGGTGGCCGACCTCGACCAGGTCCACCCCATCGATCCCCCCGGCGCCCGCCACCACTACAGCAGCGCCAACTACCTGCTGCTGGGCGCGGTGGTGGAGGCCGCCACCGGCCGCACCTTCACCGACGTCCTGAACGAGCGCGTGCTCGGCCCCCTGGGCATGGCCGACGCCGTGACCACCCCCGCCCAGGCGGCCGCCGTCCCACCCGGCAACCGCTACGTGTTCGGCCAACCCACGGCCTTCACCGACGCCCCCTACGACCCCGCCGGCCCCAGCTACGGCTACATCGGCGGCCCGGTCACCGACTTGGCGCGCTTCGCCGCCCTGCATCTCAACGGCCGGGCCGGCGACGGTGCCGCGCCGCTGGAGCGGGAGACCCTGGCGCGCATGCACACCGCGCAGGCGCGGCTGAGCCCGACCTACTCCTACGGGCTGGGATGGCGGGTCGACGAGCGCAACGCCGACCTCGGCACCACCACCGTGTGGCACGGCGGCGCGGTCAGCGGATACCAAGCCATGGTGGTGCTGCTGCCCGAGCGCGAGCGCGGACTGGTGCTGGTGCAGAACGCCCACGGATACTTCCAGGACGGCGCTTTGCTCGCCACCGGGCTGGGCGCGGCCCGTGTCCTCGCCGGCGGGGAGCCCGCACCGGCCGGGAACGGTCTGGGCTACCCCGCTCTGCTGGCCGGCCTGTGCGCGGTGATCATCACGGTCGCGGTACTCAGCCTCAGAACCGCCGTGCGGATCCTCACCCGCCGCCCGGTCCCGGCCCGGCCCGCCCGCGCGGCCGCTGAGACGGCGCTGTGGCTGGCGGGATGCGCGGTGGTGGGCGGCGCGGCGGTGGTGGGGCTGCCCGCCGCCGCCGGGGTCGATCTGGGGGACCTGCTGCTGTGGACGCCCGACGTGGGGTGCCTGCTCCTCGGAATCGCGGCCGCCTGCGCCGTCCTGGGCGCGGTACGAGTCGCCGCGGCCGTGGCCGCCGCGCGCGCCCGCATCCGGCCGTGACGTGCGGCCGTGCCTGCCTGCGGCTCAGCCGGCGGTTGCGGCGCGGCCGACGGACCCCTGTCGGATGACGGAGGTCTCGTGCGGTCGGGTTCCGGTCCGCCGGGACCGCGTCCAGGTCGCCGAGGTGGTGATCTGCCGGACCGCGGCCCCCCTACAACGGCTGACCCCCGCCCCCCAGCAACCCCCACCCGGCCGGCACCTGCCGCACACGATGCGGCGGCCCCGGCCGGCCGACCGGACGAGGGCGCGTCCGGCGGAGCGGACCCCTGGATTCGTGACCGCGGAGTGAACCGGGCGGGCTCTCGACCGCTACGTACTCCTCGGCATCCGATCCCACCGGTCCGAGGAGAGTTCATGACGGCCGTTCCACCCTCCGCTCGGGCGCGGCGCCCGCGTCGCGACGATCCGTCGCTTGCCGCGGTCGCCGCAACCGAACTCGCCCGGTTGCGACGCGGCTTCCCGGCCTGGTTCACCGTGGGGCTCCCGTTCGCCCTGGTGCTCCCGCTCGGCGTGATCGCGGTCGCCTCGCCTGAGGGGCAGGCGGGGCAGGTGTGGAGCACCTGGTTCCGGGTCGTCGTGATGTTCTGGGGCGTCCTTTTGCCCATGGCGGCCGCGCTGTACGCGTCGATGGCGGTGCGCCAGGACGAGAGCGCGCGGGCCGTCCTCTACGGATACGCGGTGCCCCGGCACCGCTACCTGGTCGGCAGGTTCGCCGCCCTGACCGTACTCGGCCTCGCCCAGGCAGTCCTGCTGCTGGCGCTGCTCGCCCCGATCGGGGTGGCTCTGGAGGGGCCGCACACCGTCGGGCCGACCGCGCTGGCGGTCCTGGTCCCCTGGGCCTCCGCATCGGCGTCGGTGGCGCTGTGCGTGCTCGTCGCCGAGGTGTGGGGCTTCGCCCCGGCGGTGTGCGTCGGCGTCGCCGGGATGATGTTCGGTGCCCTGCTCGCCGACAAGAGCGTCTGGTGGGCGGTGCCGATGGGCTGGCCCATGACGGTGGTCGTGCCCCTCGCCGGGATCCGCGCCAACGGGGTCCCCCTGCCCCCCGGCGACCCGCTGGCCGACACCGGGGTGATCCCCCTCGCCGTCGCTCTCTCCCTGGCGTCGACCGCGGTACTGCTGGCCATCGGCGCCCGCCACGTCAACCGCAAGGAGCTGTGAATGGGCACCGCCGTACGCGTCAGCGGCCTCACCAAGCGGCTGGGTCGCACCCAGGCCCTGGCCGGAGTGGATCTGCGGGTGGAGACGGGCCGCGTCCACGGCCTCCTCGGGCCCAACGGGGCCGGTAAGACCACGCTGCTCAAGACCATCACCGGGCTGTCGCGCCCCGACTCGGGCTCCCTGGAGCTGTTCGGAGCCCCCTTCACCCGCGGCGTCCTGCGCGACGTCGGAGCGCTGGTCACCCAACCCGGGCTGTGGTCCCGCTACACCGCCGTCGAACACCTGCGCCTGCACGCCCGCCTGCGCGGTGCCGACCCGGCCCTGATCCCCCGCCTGCTGGCGGACGTCGGCATGGCCGACCACGCCGACCGCCGGGTGTCGGCATACTCGCTGGGAATGCGGTGGCGCCTGGGGATCGCCATCACCCTGCTGGCGCGGCCCCGGCTGCTCGTCCTGGACGAGCCCACCAACGGCCTCGACCCGGTGGGCATGCGCGACATGAGGGCGCTGCTGCGCCGGCTCGCCGCCGACGGGGTGGCGGTGCTGGTCTCCAGCCACCACCTCGACCAGATCGCGCAGACCTGCGACGAGGTCACCGTCCTCGTCGGAGGCACCGTGCGCTTCGCCGGCCCCCTGGACGGTCTCGCTTGGGACGGTGACCTGGAGAAGGGGTTCTTCGCGCTGCTGGACCGCGGCTGAACAGGCGGACACCGATGACCGCCCACACCACCGCACGCGGCACGCTGACACGGCACCGTCGAAGGGAGGAGTCCGCGGTGGAAGCCGACGACCGGGTGCTGCTCGCCCGTGTCGCCGACGGGGACGAGCACGCCCTGCGCGTCCTGTACGGGCGCCACGCCGCGGCCATGCTGCGGCTCCTGCGCCGGCTCACCTCCGACACCGGCACGGCCGAGGAGATCCTCCAGGAGGCGTGGCTGGCGGCCTGGCGGTCGGCGGCCGGCTACCGGGGGGAGTCCGCCGTGCGGGTCTGGCTGCTGGGAATCACCCGGCGTCGTGCCCACGACCGGCTGCGCCGCGTCGCCCGCCCGACCGTCGACCTCGACGACGCGCCGGAGCCCGTGGACGGCGGCGTCGACGTCGAGGAGCAGGTCCTCGCGACGATCGGGCACGATGCGATCCTGGCCGCCGTTCGCCGGCTACCGGCGCGCTCGCGCGAGGTGCTCGGGCTCGCGCTCGTCGACGAACTGCCCTACCGCGACATCGCCGATGTGCTCGGTGTGCCGGTCGGCACCGTCAAGAGCAGGATGGCGCACGCCCGTGCCCGCCTGATCAGGCTGCTGACGGAGGAAGAGGAGGAGGGGCATGGGACACCTCGATGACGAGCGGATCATGGCGGTCGGACGCCCCGGCGCACCCCCGGACGCCCGTGCGGCGCGGCACCTCGTGCGGTGCGCGCGGTGCCGGAGGCGGGTGGCGGCGGCGTCGGCGCTGCGCGGTGCGGCGGCCGCACTCGACGCGGAGAACGCCCCCGCGGCGGTCCCCTCCTTCGACGCCCTCGTCCTGCCCGAGCTGCACCGCCCCGCCGCCGATCCGGCTCCCGTCGCGGCGTGGAGCGCTTCGGCGTCCTGGCGGCTGACCGCCGCGCTGGTGTGGCGGCAGGCGCGTCTGGTGCCCCGCTCGCTGTGGCCGCTGACCGCCTTGGGCTTCGTCCTGCTGCTGGCGGCGGCCTGGCGCGCGGAGCCGATCGCGGAGCCGCTGCTGGGGCCCGGCGTCACCCTGCTCCTGACGGCCGGGGTCCTCGCCGTGTGCGAACCGCGCCGCGATCCCCGCAGCGAACTGCTCCACTCCCTGCCGGTGCCGCCCGTCGCGGTGTGGCTGTGCCGGCTGGCGCTCGTCGTGGCCGTCGACCTGGCCGCCGCCCTGGTGCTCACGGCCGCCGTCGGCCGGGTGGCGGAGGGCGCTGCGGACGCCCCCCAACTTGTCGCGTCGTGGCTGGGGCCGGCCCTGCTCACGGCCGCACTCGCCGCGTTCGGCGCGGTGTGGCAGTCCCCGGCGGCGGGGGCGGTGCTGGGAGGATGCGGGTGGGTCATCGGGGCGGTGGTGGCCGTCGGGGGCGTCCTGCCCGTCCCGGGGCGGTTCACCGCCGTGCTCGCCGCGGTGTGGACGACGAACGCCGGAACGCTGGCGGCGTCCCTCCTGCTGATCGGGTGCGCCGCGCTGCTGACCGGGTATCCGGCGCGCGTCCTCCGGGGCGGTGTATGAGCGCGCGCACCTTGGTCCCGCCGGCGCTGCTGCGGTACGAGGCGCGCCACTGCGGCATGGCCGCCCCGGCCCTGCTCGCCGCCGGGCTCGCCGGGGGCGCGGTGACCGCCGGCTCGCCACCGGCGGCGCAGCCGGCCCTGGCCGCCGCCGCGGCGACGGGGCTGGCGGGGCTCGCGTCCCTGGCGGTCATCGCCGTACTCGCGCGGACCCGCGCGCTCGAACTCCACCTGTCCCTCCCGGTGCCCTTCCCGGTGCTGCTGGCGCGCCGGCTGGCCGTGGTCGCGGCCGCGCTCGTGGGTGCGGCGCTCGCCCTCGGCGCGGGATCGCCTGAGGCCGCGGCCTCCGCGGCCGCCGCGCTGTGTCCTGCCGCGCTGCTGAGCGGGGTCGCGCTGCGGGTGTGGGCCCGCCGGCACTCGCCCGCGGCGGCGTCGGGGGCGGCGGTCGCGGTGTGGCTCGGCTACGCCCTGTTCTGGGCGGTCCACGTGCCCCCCGCCGTCGCCCGGCCGGCGGCCGCCGCGCTCGGGGTGGTGCTGATCGCGACGGCGCTGGGTCCGCGGGCGGTACCCGAGCGCGTTGTCGAGGAGGGGCGGTGAAGGGCGTGGCGGCGCTGCTGGCGGTCGCGTGCTACGAGGCCCGTATGGCGGCGCGCGGCCGGGGCGTGTGGATCGGCATGGTCCCTATGGCCGCGCTGGCCCTGCTCGTCGGCATGGGGCGCCTGGACGGCGCGGAGTCCGCCCGGCTCAACGCCGGAGCGGTGGCCGAGGCGTTGACCCTCGTCGTCCCGGTCGGGGTGGGCGTGGTGCTGGCCGACCGCCTGCGCCGCGGGACGGCGGCCGGTCTGGGCGACCTCCTCGACAGCGTGCCGCTGCGGGGCGCGGCGCGGATAGGCGCGGTCCTCGCCGGCGGGCTCGCCGTGGCGCTCCTCCCCGTCCTGCCGGTGACCGCGGTCCTCGGGGCGGCCGCCGCTGTCCGCACCGGCGATGCCGCGGCGCTGCCGTGGACGGCGCTCGCCTTCCTGGTCGTACTCCTCCCGGCATGCGCGTGGATCACCGCCCTCGCCGGGGTGCTGGCACTCGTCCTCCCGGCACCGCTGGCCCGGGCTTTCGTGGTGCCCGCCTGGTTCTGGGCGGTGGCGTGGAACCCCCGGCTGCTGTGGGCGCCCACGCCGGTCGGCACCCTCCTGGTCCCCTCCGGTGAGTACCCGGCCCAGGCGTGGTTCGGAACCACGCCGTCCTGGGCGGGGAACGGCCAGGTCGGCTGGCTCAGCCCGGCCGCCGACGGCACGGTGACCGGGCTGGCGAACCTCGCGTGTGTACTGCTTTCCACCGCTCTGCTCATCGGCGGAGCGCGCCTGATCATGATGGGAAAGAGGTGACCCGGGATGGACGTCGCCATCACCGGTCTGACCAAGACCTTCGGCCGCCGCACGGTGCTGGACGCGGTGGACCTGGAGTTCGGCGCCGGCATGACCGGCCTGCTCGGCCCGAACGGGGCCGGCAAGACCACGCTCATGCGCCTGCTCGCGGGAGTGCTGCGGCCGTCGTCGGGCGCCCTCGTCGTGGGCGGGCACGATCTCCGCACCCGCGCCGGACGCGCTTTCACCAGACGGGTCCTCGGCTACCTCCCGCAGCACCTCGACCTGTACCCGGATCTCAGCGCCCGCGAGTTCCTCGACTACATCGCCCTCCTCAAGGGCGTCGACGACGCGCGGACCCGTCGCGCGGACGTGGCCCGCCTGCTCGACCGGGTCGGGCTGGCCGACAGCGCCGATCTGCGTCTCGGCGGCTTCTCCGGCGGTATGCGGCGCCGGGTGGGGATCGCCCAGGCTCTGCTGGGTGATCCCCGGCTGGTGATCGTGGACGAGCCCACCGCCGGACTGGACCCGGAGGAGCGCATGCGGTTCCGCTCGCTGCTCGCCGGGTTGGGGGAGCGGTGCACCGTGGTGCTGTCGACACACGTCCTGGACGACGTGGCGCAGACCTGTCCTCGGGTCGCCGTACTGGCGGCGGGCCGCGTGGTCTACACAGGCGCCACATCCGGGCTCACCGCTTACGCCCAAGACCGGACCTACCTTGTCGACACCGACGGTCCCCAGCCCACCGGAGCGGCGGTCACCAACGCCGCCGCGACCCCCGAGGGCATGCGCTACCGGGTGGTCGCCGACGAGCCGCCCCCGGGCGCGGTCCCCGTCGCCGCCACCCTGGAGGACGGCTACGCCGCCCTGATGCGGGACATCCACCCGACGTGATGCCCCCGCGCGGCGGGGACAGGGGGAAGGCCGCGCGCCCCGTGAGTGAACCGGCGATGGCGTCGGCGCCCGCGGCGACGGCCTGCCACGCCCCGCGTACGCGGGGGATGGACCGCCGAGGCGGTGATCTGCCGGACCGCTGCGCGGCGGGTGGACCTCGGCCGGAAGAGGGGGCCCGGGCCACTCGGCCGTCCTGAAACGCGAAGTGGAGGCCAGTGGTGAACTGGCCTCCACAGACGGTGTCCGAGGGGGGACTTGAACCCCCATGCCCTTAACGGGCACTAGCACCTCAAGCTAGCGCGTCTACCTATTCCGCCACCCGGACGTGGCAGCCCCGCGCGTGGTGCGTGGGCTGGGTTAACCATAGCAAAGGTCTGGGGGCGCTCGGACATCGTTTTCGCCCGGTGCGGGAGGATGGCAGGGTCGGTGTCGACAGTGCGGTTCGAGAGGAGGTGGGGTGCGCATGGCGGACGTGCGTGACCGGGGGGTTGTGGCCGAGGACGAGGTCGTCGACCTGTGTCGGGAGCTGATCGCCATCGATACGTCCAACTACGGGGACCACTCCGGGCCCGGGGAGCGGGCGGCGGCCGAGTACGTGGCCGAGAAGCTGGACGAGGTCGGCGTCGAGCCGACCGTCTACGAGTCCCACCCGGGGCGCAGCAGCGTGGTCGCGCGCATTCCCGGCGCCGACCCCGGGCGGGCGCCGCTGCTGATCCACGGGCACCTGGACGTGGTCCCGGCCGACGCCGCCGACTGGACGCACCACCCCTTCTCCGGCGAACTCGCCGACGGCTGCGTCTGGGGCCGGGGCGCCGTGGACATGAAGGACATGGACGCCATGGTCCTGGCCGTCCTGCGGCAGCGGCTGCGCGAGCAGCGCACCCCGCCCCGCGACATCGTGCTGGCGTTCCTCGCCGACGAGGAGGCCGGCGGCACGTGGGGCGCCAAGTGGCTCGTGGACCAGCACCCCGAGCTGTTCGCCGATTGCAGCGAGGCCATCAGCGAGGTCGGCGGCTTCAGCGTCACCGTGGGCGAGAACCGGCGCCTCTACCTCATCGAGACCGCCGAGAAGGGCATCGCCTGGATGCGCCTCACGGCGCGCGGCACCGCCGGCCACGGGTCCATGGTCAACGACGACAACGCCGTGACCGAGCTGGCCGACGCCGTCGCCCGCCTCGGCCGGCACCGGTTCCCCGTCCAGCTCACCACGACCGTGCGCACCTTCCTTGAGGAGATCTGCGCCGAGTTCGGCATCCCCTTCGACGAGGACGACGTCGAGTCCACCGTCGCCCGCCTGGGCACGGTCGCGAGCATGATCGGCGCCACCCTGCGCCACACGGTCAACCCCACGGTGCTCAACGGCGGCTACAAGGCCAACGTCATCCCCGGCACGGCCGTCGCCGAGGTCGACGGCCGGTTCCTGCCCGGCCTGGAGGAGGAGTTCTTCGCCGAGGTCGACCGCCTGCTCGGCCCCAAGGTGACCCGCGAGTTCATCCACCACCTGCCCGCCGTGGAGACCGAGTTCGCCGGCGGGATCGTCAGCGCGATGTCGCAGGCGCTGATGGCCGAGGACGAGGGCGCCAAGGCGGTGCCCTACTGCCTTTCGGGCGGCACCGACGCCAAGAGCTTCCAGACCCTGGGCATCCGCAACTACGGCTTCGCCCCGCTGCGGCTGCCCCCGGAGCTGAACTTCTCGGGCATGTTCCACGGGGTGGACGAGCGGGTGCCGGTGGACGGCCTCCAGTTCGGGGTCCGGGTGCTCGACCGCTTCATCGACCTGAGCTGAGGCTTGAGGTAGGGGCGGGCCGGACCGGAACCGAGGCCGTAAGGCACCGGGCCGGCACCGTTCGCGCCCGCCCCTTTCGGCCTCCTCCGGCCCTGACCGACCCCGACCGGCCCTGGCCGGCCACCGGCGGGCCGCCGACCGGCCGCAGGTCGGCCGCGCGGTCACCCGCTGCGACCGGCCCGCGCGACCCGTTCGCGGCGGGTGCGCGGTGTGCGGGGGTCTGCGGTCGGGTGTCCGGTGCGCGGCGATGCGCGGTGATGTGCCGTCTGACCTGGCGATCGTCCCCTTTGCGGCGGTACCGAAGGAGCCTCGCGGGAAATTCCGCGGGGTTCCTTCGTTTCTCGCGCGGCATCGCGTTGGGTGATGCTACGGTGACGTTCGGTTGGCAGGAGTGGTGCTCCTGGACCTGATCGTCATCGTGTTCGGCGGAAGAGGCATCCATGGTGCTCGGAGTGCGCAAGCGGCGGGTCCGTCCCGTCCTCGCGGGCTGCCGTCCCGTGGGCGACGCCCTTCTGCGCCTGGGGGTGCTGAGCGGCATCGCGGCCGCGGGATGGCTGCTCGGCAGCGTCGCCGCCGCGGCCGACGACCTCCCCGGCCCCGGCCTGGCATCGGTCTCCGAGATCACCGACTCCGCCCCCGTCCAGCAGGTCGGCGCGGCCATCGCGCGCGACCACGCGGAGTCCGCCCAGGCGGAGGCCGCGGCCCAGACCTCCGGTTCCGCGCCCGCCCCCGCGACCTCCGCCGAAGGCGGTCCGGTCGGCGGCGGCGCGGCCGAGGGCGCCGGCACCGCCGCGCGCGGTGGCGGCAGCGGCCCGCTCGGCGGCCCGCTGCCCTCCGCCGTCGGCGCCGCCCTCAGCGAGGCCGAGAACGCCTCCGGCGGCTCCGAGCGCGGCGGCCGGCTCCCGGTCCTCGACACCGTGGCCCGCACCGGCGAAGCCGCCGGCGCCGGCGCCCGCGACGTCGTCCAGCGGGCCGCCCGCGGCACCGGCGAGGTCCTCACCGGCACCGTCGAGGCGGGCAGCCGCGTCGGCGGGTTCGCCGACCGCTCGCTGCGCGACTCCCGGCTCACCGGCCCCGTCCACCAGAGCCTCACCGGCGAGACGGCCCGGCTCAACGACCGGCTCGGCCAGGCGGTCGGCACCGCACCCCGGGTCGACCTCGGCGCCGTCGGCGCCACCCTGTTCCCGCCCGCCGATCCGCCCGCCGCCCTCGGCGCCGAGCGGCCCGCGCACCCCGAGGCCCGCGAGGCCACGGACAAACCCGACGCCCGGCCCGCCTCCGCGCGCCCGGCACCGGTCGACCCCGCCGACCTCCGGTTCGGCTACGTCGCCGACACCGCCGCGGCCGCGCGCTCGGCCGACACCGCCGCGGCCGCGCGCTCGGCCGACTCCGCCGGCGGCGCGGCTCCGGTTGACACCCCCGCCTGGCCCGACACCTCCGACTCCACCGGCGCGGTGTCGTCCTCTCCGTTCCCCGCGGCTCCCGCGGGCTTCCTGATGACCCGCGCCCACGCGCTGGGGCTCATCGCGCAGCGTGTCGCGCTGCCGGACGACCCGTCCGTGGTCGTCCGCTACACGGCGGACGACCCGTCGTTCTCGCCTGACTAGTCCGCGCCGCACCGGCGTGCTGACCGCGCACGCCTGATTCGCGGCGCGCTTCGGCGTGCCCGCACTCGGACCGCGCACACTCACCGCCGCGGGCTCCCGCCGCCCGACGCTCTGCGCATTCGCTGCTGTCTTCCTCGTATCGGACCTATTTCAAGGATTCGTCACATGTCCCGGAAAAGCATGACGATGTTCGCCGCCCTCATCGCGGCCGGCCTCTTCTCCGTGGCTCCCATCAGCCACGCCGACACCACCACGAGCGGCAACGGCTCCATCGGAGGGGGAAACCAGCTCGGCGCCGACGCCGACGTGCCGGTGAACATCTGCGGCAACGCGGTGGCCGTGCTCGGCGCCGCCGGCGCCCAGTGCCAGGGCGGCGGGGCCTCCACCGGCTCCGGCCAGTCCGGCCACCCCGACGGCTACGGCGGCCACGGCACCGGCGGCGGCGCCGGCCACGGCTCCGGCTCCGGAGCCCACGTCCACGAGGGCGACGGCGACACCACCACCAGCGGAAACGGGTCGATCCTGGGCGGCAACCAGGCCGTCGTCGACGGCGACGTCCCCGTCAACGTCTGCGGCAACGCGGTGGCCGTGCTGGGCACCGCCGGCGCCTCATGCTCCGACGGCGCGGCGGGCGCGGCGCAGCCCCCGGCCCAGGAGCAGGCCGGCCCCGAGGACCCCACGGTCCCGCAGGACTCGCCCGCCTCGCCCTCGCCCAGCCCGTCCGGTCCGGCCGGCGCGCCGCCCGAGGCCAAGGGGGAGGCCGGCGCCCCCGACCCCGCCTCGCCCGCCGCCGCCCGCGTCGACCCCGCCGCCGACGACGACGGTGCCGCGCCCGCCGCGAGCGGCCCGGCCGCCGGCGGCGACGCGCTCCCGCTCACCGGCGCCGGCGTGCTGCCGCTGGTGGCCGGCGCCCTGGCCGCCGTGGCGGCCGGCGCCGGGATCCTCCTGCTGGTCCGCCGCCGGGCCCGCGGCTCGGCCTGACCCGCATCGGCTCCCCGGTCCGCCCGGACCGGGGGCTGACGCGAGTCCCGCGACGCGGCCACGCCGCGGGGCTCACGTCAGCCTCTCCTCAGCCGGAGGGGAGCTGCCCGGGTGCGCGCCACCGGCCTCCGCGCGAACCAGCGCGGCGGCCCGCGGCCCGCCCTCCGTTCCACACGGCACGTACCCCCCAGGTGCGCGGCCACGGGACGACGTCTTCGGCGCGGTGCGCGCCGCTCCCGCCAGGAGCGCGCCGGCCGCCGCCGTACACGATCCATCTCACTCTTAGCTGCATCTACGTTTCGAAAGGAACCCCCACATGCGTAAGTGGGTTCGCACCTCCGCCACGGCCGCTGCGCTGGCGGCCGGGTTCGTCGCCTTCGGCACCGGCGTCTCCTTCGCCGACAGCGAGGCGACCACCTCGGGCAACGGCTCGATCGGCGGCGGCAACCAGCTCGTCGGGAACCTCGACGTGCCGGTCAACATCTCGGGCAACGCGGTGAGCGCGGTCGGCGGCGTCTCCGGCGCCCGCTCCGACGACACCGGCGCGGTCATCCACGACCACGCCGCCGAGGGCCCCAGCACCACGGGCAACGGGTCGATCCTGGGCGGCAACCAGGCCGTCGTCGACGGCGAGGTGCCGGTCAACGTCTCCGGCAACGCGGTCGCGGCCGTCCTGAGCACCGCCGGCGCCGCCACCGACGACACCGGCGCGGCCGTCCTGGAGCACGGCCACCGCCACCACCAGAGCGACGACGTCTCCACCAGCGGGAACGGCTCGATCCTGGGCGGCAACCAGGCTGTCATCGACGGCGACATCCCGGTCAACATCTCCGGCAACGCCGTCGCGGCCGTCGCGGGCGTGGCCGGCGCCGCCTCGGAGGACACCGGCGCGCTGATCCTGGAGAACGGCCACGGCCACCACGGCCACCACGGCCACGGCGCGCAGGGCACCCGCACCGACGGCTACCACCGCGCCCACCAGACCGCTCCCGCGCCCGGCGCCGGGTTCCTGGTGGACTCCCTGAGCGACCTCGGCCGGCCCATCCACATCAGCTCGCGCAGCATCGACGCCGGCCCGATCCTGCACCAGCGCGCCGCCGGCGGCGACGTCGTGCACCAGCGCGCCGGCCACGGCGGCGACGAGGTCTCCACCTCGGGCAACGGGTCCATCCTGGGCGGCAACCAGCTCGTGGTGCCCCTGGACATCCCGGTCAACATCTCGGGCAACGCGGTGAGCGCCGTCGGCGGCGTCTCGGGCGCGGCCTCCCACGACACCGGCGCGGCGGTCCTGGACAAGGGCGGCGACGACGTCTCCACCTCGGGCAACGCGTCGATCCTGGGCGGCAACCAGGCCGTGGTCGACGGCGACATCCCGGTCAACATCTCCGGCAACGCCGTCTCGGCGGTGCTGGGCGTGGCCGGCGCGGCCTCCGAGGACACCGGCGCCGCGGTGGTCGAGGGCTCCGGCGGCGGGGTGCACCACACCTCCCACGAGCAGGCGGCCCCCGCGGCCGAGCGCTCCGCCCCCGAGCAGTCGGGCCTGCCCGCGCCCGGCGACGTCGTCGGCCAGGTCACCGGCGCGCTGCCGCTGCGCAACGAGCTGCCCGACCCCACCCAGGTGCTGCCGCTCCAGGCCGAGGTGCCCGCCGAGATCCCCGGCGGCCAGGCCGTGGAGTCGCAGGTGCCCGTGGACCTGCCGCGGACGCCCGAGCTGTCGGGCCTGCCCGAGGTCCCCGCCGGCGAGGCGCCGAGCCTCGACGCGGTCGGCCAGGCCACCGAGTCGCTGGGCCTGTAGCCCGGCGCGCGGTGCCCCGCCCCTCGGGCGGGTCGGCCGCGCCAGATTGAAGGAACCGGCTGTGCGGCCGGTGCCGCGGCCGTCCCGCCGCACAAGGTCGTGGTGGACCGGCGGGCGGCCAACGGACATCGGCCGCGTCATCACCGGTGCGAGGGCGTCCGGTCGGCGCCGCGCTCTCCTGCCGCAACGGTCGTGGTGGACCGGCGGGCGGGTGCGGCGGCGGACCGCGACGCCAACGACGGCGAGCCCCCTCGGACACTCCGAGGGGGCTCGCCGCTGTGCGGGGCGGCGGACCGGATCCGGCCACCGCCCCCGCACGTCGAGACGAGTGTGTCGGAAATCACAACAAGCGGAGTTGTCGGATGATCTTCCGGCGCAGTGTCACCTTGCGGCTTCCGTCGGGGAACAGGCGTACCCGGGCAAGTTCCCATTTCCCGTACTCGGCCTGGTCGGTCAGCGCCTGTCGGGTGGCGTTACGCGACGTGCCGCGCGGGAAGCGGATCTCCCGGTATTCGTACTCAAGCATCATTCTTATTCTGCGACCGCCACGCGCGTTCGTGCCATACCGTTCGTACACGTGAGCGCCGCGACGCCGCGGCCGGCCGCCGCCCGCCGCGGCGCGGGAGCGCCCGGCCGCGGCGACGCGGGAGGCGCGGCGCGGTGGCGTCGGTTACCGTCAGTGGCTGGGAATCCATCGGCCGGCGATCCGCGTTGACCGGTCGCACACAGACAGCGCAAGGCGAGATGTAGGGGAAAAGCGTGCCACCCAAGAAGGGCAGCGCCGGCGGGAACGGCTCGAACGACACAGAGCGGCGGGGCGGCAACCGCCTCGTCATCGTGGAGTCGCCCGCCAAGGCGAAGACCATCGCCGGCTACCTCGGCCGGGGATACGTCGTGGAGTCCAGCATCGGCCACATCCGCGACCTGCCCACCAAGGCCGCCGAGATCCCGGCGCGCTACAAAGGCGAGCCGTGGGCGCGGCTCGGCGTTGACGTGGACCACGACTTCGAGCCCCTCTACGTCGTCAACTCCGACAAGAAGTCGCAGGTCAAGCGCCTCAAGGAGCTTCTGGCCGAGGCCGACGAGCTGTTCCTCGCAACGGACGAGGACCGCGAGGGCGAGGCCATCGCCTGGCACCTGCGCGAGGAGCTGAAGCCCAAGGTCCCCGTGCGGCGCATGGTCTTCAACGAGATCACCAAGGACGCCATCCGCCGCGCCGCCGAGAACACCCGCGACCTCAACCTCCGGCTGGTCAACGCCCAGGAGACCCGGCGCGTCCTCGACCGCCTCTACGGCTACGAGGTCTCCCCGGTCCTGTGGAAGAAGGTCATGCCCAAGCTGTCGGCGGGCCGGGTGCAGTCGGTGGCCACCCGCCTGGTGGTGGAGCGCGAGCGCGAGCGGATCGCGTTCGTCCCCGCCGACTACTGGGGCGTGAAGGCCGTCTTCGACTCCGTGTCGGGCCGGGGCAGCGGCGACGACCCCGCCGCCTTCGCCGCCCACCTGGTGTCGGTCGACGGCGCCCGCGTCGCCGTGGGCCGCGACTTCACCAGCGCCGGCGAGCTGCGCTCGGCCTCGGGCGTGCTGCACCTGGACGAGGACGCGGCGCGCGGCCTGGTCCGGCGCCTGGACGGCAGCGACTTCGCGGTCCGCACGGTCGAGAGCAAGCCCTACAAGCGCTCGCCCTACGCGCCGTTCCGCACCACCACCCTCCAGCAGGAGGCGTCGCGCAAGCTCAACCTGTCCTCCAAGCAGACCATGCAGGTGGCCCAGCGGCTGTACGAGAACGGGTTCATCACCTACATGCGCACCGACAGCACCACGCTGTCGGACAGCGCGGTGGCCGCGGCCCGCGACCAGGCCACCCGGCTCTACGGCGCCGACTACGTCCCCGCCCAGCCGCGCGTCTACGCCAGCAAGGTGAAGAACGCCCAGGAGGCTCACGAGGCCATCCGCCCCGCCGGCGACTCCTTCCGCACGCCCGCCGAGACCGGCCTGAGCGGCGCGGAGTTCCGCCTCTACGAGCTGATCTGGAAGCGCACCGTCGCCTCGCAGATGAAGGACGCCGTGGGCGAGTCGGTGACGGTGAAGGTCGAGGGCACCTCCAGCGCCGGCGAGGTGGCGGAGTTCACCGCCACCGGCAAGGTCATCAGCTTCCACGGGTTCCTCAAGGCGTACGTGGAGGGGTCCGACGATCCCAACGCCGAGCTGGACGACCGCGAGCGCCGCCTGCCCCCCGTGGAGGAGGGCGACCCCCTCAAGGCCGAGAGCCTGGAGGCCGAGGGCCACAGCACCCGCCCGCCGGCGCGCTACACCGAGGCCAGCCTGGTCAAGGAGCTGGAGGACCGCGAGATCGGCCGGCCCTCCACCTACGCCTCGATCATCGGCACCATCCTCGACCGCGGCTACGTGTTCAAGAAGGGCTCGGCGCTGGTGCCGTCCTTCCTGGCATTCGCGGTGGTGCAGCTTCTGGAGCGGCACTTCGGCAACCTGGTCGACTACGACTTCACCGCGCGCATGGAGGACATGCTCGACGACATCGCGCGCGGCGAGACCGAGAGCGTGCCCTGGCTGCGCCGCTTCTACTTCGGCGCCGAGGAGGAGACCGGCCTCAAGGAGCTGGTGGGCGACCAGCTCAGCGAGATCGACCCCAAGGAGGTCAGCTCCTTCCCGCTGGCGGGCACCGACATCGTCATCCGGGTCGGCCGCTACGGCCCCTACATGGAGCGCCTGGCCGACGGCCAGCGGGTGAACATCCCCGAGGACATCGCGCCCGACGAGCTGACCCCCGAGAAGGCCGAGGAGCTGTTCGCCCAGCCCAGCGGCGACCGCGAGCTGGGCACCGACCCCGACACCGGGCGCCGGGTGGTCGCCCGCAACGGGCGGTTCGGCCCCTACGTCACCGAGGTGCTGGAGGAGCCCGACGACTCCGCCGGCGCGGGCGGCACCGGTGGCACGGGCGGCGGCACCAAGGCGAAGTCCAAGGCCAAGGCGCAGGCCAAGCCGCGCACCGCCTCGCTGCTGAAGTCGATGTCGCTGGACACGGTCACGCTGGAGGACGCGCTGCGGCTGCTGTCCCTGCCGCGCGTGGTCGGCGAGATCGACGGCGATGAGGTCACCGCGCAGAACGGCCGCTTCGGCCCCTACCTGCGCAAGGGCGCCGACAGCCGCTCGCTGGAGACCGAGGAGCAGATGTTCACGGTCACCATCGAGGAGGCGCGGGAGCTGTTCTCCAAGCCCAAGCAGCGCGGCCGGCGCGCGGCCGCCGCCGCTCCGCTGCGCGAGCTGGGCAACGACCCCGAGACCGGCAAGCCGATGGTGATCAAGGACGGCCGGTTCGGGCCCTACGTCACCGACGGCGAGACCAACGCCTCCCTGCGCAAGGGCGACGAGGTGGAGTCGATCACCGACGCCCGCGCGGCCGAGCTGCTGGCCGAGCGCCGCGCCAAGGCCCCGGCCAAGAAGGCGCCCGCCAAGCGGACCACCGCCAAGAAGCCCGCCGCCACCACCAAGAAGCCGGCGGCCAAGGCCCGGTCGGGCGCCGGCGCCAAGGACGGCACCCCCAAGGGCGGGTCGGGCTCCTAGAGCCCGGCTCCCGCCGCCGCACCGGGTGCGCGCCGCGCACCGGGTGGCCGGGTGGCCGGGTCGGGGGTGCGGTCACCTGTGCACGTGACCGGCCGGCCGCCGCCTGCGGCCGGCCGTCCCCGCCGTGTCACGCCTCGGCGGTCCGTCTGCCAGGGCCAACGGCCTCACGCGGCGCCCGGCGTGCGTCGCGCGCACCGGGTAGCCGAGTGGCCGGGTCAAGGGTGCGGACACCTGTGGACGGGCTCGGCCGCCCGCCCTCGGCGGCCGACCGAGCCTGCCGTGTCACGCTTCGGCGATCCGTGCGCCAGGGGCGAAGGTCCCGTGCCGCGCGGGGTCGCGCCGGGCTGCTCCGTAGTCCGCCCGGCGGGCCGTGGGGTGGCGCCCGCACCGCACCGGCAGTACAGTTCGCGAACGCCGTACCGCATCCGGGCGGCCGCGCCCGCGAGCGCCGCGCGCCCGTGCTGAGCGCGCTGCCGCCGTCCTCACGTTTCGCACTAGGCTGGCGCTGGAGTCCCGGCGCCGCCGCACCGTCCGGCCCCGTCGGGCCGCCGCACCATCCGGCCTCGGCCGTCGCACAGCCCACGTCCCCGTATCAGAACAGTCGATACCCTCACCGCTATGAGCAGATCTGCCCCCTTTGGAGCGCCGGGCGAAGCGCGCGGTGTCCTCGCGATCAAGCCGTTCCGCCGTCTGTGGATCTCGCTGTCGCTCTCCAGTCTCGGCGACTGGCTCGGCCTGCTCGCCCTTGTCGCGCTGGCCGCGGTCCTCACCCGCGACCTCGACCCGCTGACGCGGTCCTTCGCCGTCGCGGGCGCCGCCGCCGTCAAGCTCGGCCCGCCGGTCCTGCTGAGCCCGCTCAGCGGGCTGCTCGCCGACCGGTTCGACCGGCGCCTGACCATGGTCGCCACCGACGCCCTGCGCGGCCTCCTCTACCTGTCCATCCCCATCGCCGGGCGGCTGGACTGGCTGCTGATCGCCGGCTTCCTCGCCGAGATCGCCGCCCTGGCGTGGTCCCCGGCCAAGGACGCCGCCCTCACCGACCTGGTCCCCAAGAAGAAGCTGCCGCAGGCCGCGCGCCTGGGCCTGCTCACCGCCTACGGCGCCGCCCCGGTGGCCGCCGCGCTGTTCGCGCTGCTGGCATCGGTGAGCTGGCTCATCGGCGCGGCGGTGCAGGGCGGCAGCACCGATGCCGCCGATTCCGCCGCCGACGCCTTCCTCAACCCGCAGGCCGACGCCGCGCTGTACGCCGCCGGGGTGGTGTTCGTCGCCGCCGCCGTGACGGCGTGGCTGCTGCCGGCCGCGCGCCGCGAGAGCCTGGAGACCCCGCCCACGGCCGCGCCCAAGCCGAGCGGGTCGGCGCCCACCCGGGAGGTCCCGGTGGCGCCCCCGCCCGACAACGAGCGCACCACGCCGCTGCGCACCACCGACCAGGCGGCCAACGAGCGCACCGCCCCGCTGGCCACCACGGGCGAGCACGCCGCCGACAGCAACGAGCGCACCGCGCCCCTGGCCACCACCGGCGGGCAGCCGGCCGCCGGCGGCGACGACCGCACCGCGCCGCTGGTACCGGCCGGCGCCGAGATCCCGCCGGGCCCCGAAATGCCGCCCGGCCCCGGCGAGCGGCGCCCGGCCAAGGAGCGCTTCCAGCCCGAGAACCTGCTGCGCACGCTGTGGCAGGGCGGCCGGTTCGCCGCCACCACGCCGCTGGTGCGCGGGCTGCTCACCGGCATGGCCGGGGTGTTCCCGGCCGTCGCCGCCGTGGCGGGCGTGGGCCGCGTGCACGCCGACGGCCTGGGCGCGGGCAACGCCGGGTTCGCCGTGCTGTTCGGCGCGGCGTTCGCGGGCATGGCGCTGGGCATGATGGCCGGGCCGCGCATCCTGCGCCACCTCAGCCGGGCGCGGCTGTTCGGCGTGGCCATCGCCGCCTCCGGTATCGCGCTGCTGGTCACCGGGCTCATCCCCAACATGGCCCTGGCGGCGGTGCTGGTGGCCGCCTCGGGCGTGGCGGCCGGCGTCTCCTGGGTCACCGGGCTCACCCTCATGGCCCAGGAGCTGGAGGACGACGTCCGCACCCGCACGCTGGGCTACCTCAGCGCCGTGGCGCGCACCCAGTTGCTGCTGGTCATGGTGGCCGCGCCGCTGCTGGCCGCCGCCATCGGCGACCACTCGCTGCGGCTGGGCGAGCTCACCTACGAGTTCCTGGGCACCGGCGCGGTGCTGCTGATCGCCGCCGTGGCGGTCCTGGTCGCCGGGTTCCTCGGCGCCCGGAGGGTGGACACCGGCGGCGAGGTCCCGCTGCGCCGCGAGCTGTTCGCCGCGCTGCGCGGCGTGCCGCTGCCCTCGGCCGACGCCGCCGAGGAGAAGCGGCTGCCGGGCACGTTCATCGTCCTGGAGGGCGGTGAGGGCGCCGGGAAGTCCACGCAGGTGGGGCAGCTCTCGGTGTGGCTGCGCGAGGAGGGCTTCGAGGTCGTCTCGACCCGCGAGCCCGGCTCCACCAAGCTGGGCATGCGGCTGCGCGCGCTGCTGCTGGACCGCGAGCACACCGGCATGTCGGCGCGGGCCGAGGCGCTGCTGTACGCCGCCGACCGGGCCGAGCACGTCTCCAAGGTCATCCTGCCGGCGCTGCGGCGCGGCGCGATCGTCATCAGCGACCGCTACATCGACTCCACGCTGGCCTACCAGGGCGCCGGGCGCGACCTGGTGCGCGCCGAGGTGGAGCGGGTCAACGAGTGGGCCACCGGCGAGCTGGCGCCCGACCTGACCGTGCTGCTGGACATCCCGCCGGATGAGGGGCTGGCCCGGCTGGGCGGCAGCACCGACCGCATCGAGGCGGAGTCGGCGGAGTTCCACGCGCGGGTGCGCAAGGGCTTCCGCGACCTGGCCGACCGCGACCCCGCCCGCTACCTGGTGCTGGACGCCCGCGAGCCGGCCGAGGAGATCACCCGCGCGATCCAGCGGCGGCTGCGGCCGATCCTGCCCGACCCGGTGCCCAAGGACGCCGAGGCGATCACCGGGATGCTGCCCACGATCAAGGAGTAGCGCCGCGGTCGACCGGCCGCCGGGGGGTGCGCCCCTCGGCGGCCGCCGCGTTTTCCGGGAACGTTGACGGCGGGCGGATCCGGGCCGGGCGCGGAGCGGGCGCCGGGGGAGAGCGGGGAGGCCCGTGCGGTGCCGGCGGGGGTGCGCGGTGTCGCCGGGCGGGGGTGTCGGCGGCACTGCCTATGCTGGGTCGGGTGAGCGTCTTCGATGACCTGGTCGGCCAGGACTCCGTGGTCGACCAGCTCCGCGGTGCCGTGCGCGGCGCCGGCCACCTGCTGGCCGGCGGCGCCGGCGAGGGCATGACCCACGCCTGGCTGTTCACCGGCCCGCCGGGCTCGGGCCGCGCCGAGGCCGCGCGCGCCTTCGCCGCCGCCCTCCAGTGCCCCGAGTCCCCCGACACCGGCTGCGGCCGGTGCGGCTCCTGCCACCAGGTGCTGGCCGGCACCCACCCCGACGTCCTGTACGTCCGGCCCAGCGGGCTGAGCTTCGGCGTCGACAAGACCCGCGAACTCGTGCTGCGCGCCGCGTCGCGGCCCACCGGCGGCCGGTTCCGCGTCGTGCTGTTCGAGGACGCCGACCGCGCCACCGAGGCCGCGTCCAACGCCCTGCTCAAGGCGGTCGAGGAGCCCTCGCCGCGCACGGTGTGGCTGCTGTGCACCCCCACCGCCGAGGACCTGCTGGTCACCATCCGCTCGCGCTGCCGCCTGGTGACCCTGCGCACCCCGCCCACCGGCGCGGTCGTGGACCTGCTGGTCAACCGCCACGGGGTCGACCCCGGCCAGGCGGCCGAGGCCGCGCGGGCGGCCGCCGGCAACGTCGAGCGCGCCCGGCAGTTGGCCACCGACCCCGCCGCGCGCGAGCGCCGGGCCGAGGTGCTGGGCATCCCGGCGCGGCTGGACGGCACCGGCGCGTGCGTGGCCGCCGCCGCCCGGCTCTACGAACTCGCCGAGGCCGAGGCCAAGGCCACCACCGCCGGCCTCGACGACCAGGAGCGCTCCGACCTCAAGGCCGCCTTCGGCGAGGGCTCCACCGGCAAGGGCGTGGCCAAGGCCGTGCGGGGCGCGGCGGGCGCGCTCAAGGATCTGGAGGAGCAGCAGAAGCGGCGGGCCACGCGCATCAAGCGCGACACCTACGACCTCGCGCTGATGGACCTCGCGGCGTTCTACCGCGACGTGCTGGCCGTGCAGGTGGGGGCGCGGGTGGAGCTGTCCACCGCCGCGCACCGGGCCGACCTCCAGCGGGTGGCGAGCGCCTCCACCCCGGAGTCCACGCTGCGCCGCATCGACGCCGTCATGGCCTGCCGCGCCCGCATCGCGGCCAACGTGCACCCGCAGATCGCCATGGAGGCCATGACCGCAGCCCTGTACCAGGGCTGATCCCCGGCCCCCGCCCGGCCGGGGCCGGGCGGTTTCCACCGCCTGTGGACAACCGGCGCACGGGCCGGCGCGGCGCGGCTAGGGTTGCGGCGTGGACACGGGAACGGCGGTCAAACCCGCGGCGCGGCGGGGCTCGCGCGGCGCGGGCGTTCGGCGTGCGGCCGCCGCGGTGGTGGTGTCGGCGGTGCTGCTGGGTACGGCGCTGGCGGGCTGCGGCGGCCCCGACCGCCCCGGCCCATCGGAGGACACCCCCGGCGGCGGCCGGCTGTCCGCCTTCTACGGCCAGGAGATCTCCTGGTCCGACTGCGGCGACGGCTTCGAGTGCGGCACCTTCGAGGTCCCGCTCGACTACTCCGACCCCGGCGGCGCCCGGCTGGACATCGCGGTGCGCCGCCTGCCCGCCGCCTCGGGCGATCCCCAGGGCTCCCTGGTCGTGAACCCGGGCGGGCCGGGCGGCTCGGGCTTCGACTACGCCGGCGCGGCGCCCCGCGCCATCAGCGCCGAGGTCCGCGACCGCTTCGACGTGGTCGGCTTCGACCCGCGCGGGGTCGGCCGCAGCGCGCCGATCACCTGCCTGGACCCCTCGGGCATGGACGACTACCTCGGCGTCGACTACCTCAGCCGCGACGGCGACTCCGACCCCGCCGAACTCACCGACTCCGGGGTGGCCGAACTCGTCGCCGTCAACCGCGGGTTCGTCGCCGGCTGCCGCGACCGCGCCGGCGACCTGATGGGCCACATGGGCACCGCCGCCGTCGCCCGCGACATGGACGTCCTGCGCTCCGCCCTGGGCGACGACCGCCTGACCTACCTCGGCAAGTCCTACGGCACCTACCTCGGCGCCCACTACGCCGACCGGTTCCCCGACCGCGTGCGGGCGCTGGTCCTCGACGGCGCCATGGACCCCTCCCTGGACGTGGTCGACCTCGGCATGCAGCAGGCCGAGGGCTCCGAGACCGCGCTGCGCGCGTTCGCCGCCCACTGCCTGGACCTCCCCGACTGCCCGCTGGGCGGTCGCGGCGACTCCGTCGACGACGCCGTCGAGCGCGTCGAGGACCTGCTCGCCACCGCCGGGCGCAGCCCCCTGCGCAACGACCTCGGCGACGGCCTGGAGGCCCGCCGCTCGTGGCTGGAGCTGGGCGTGCTCTCGGCGCTCTACAGCGAGTCCTACTGGCCTCGGCTGAGCACCGCCCTGGCCGACGCCTTCGACGGCGACGGCACCGCGCTCCTGCGGCTGGCCGGCGACCTCTACAACCGCGACGACCCCGACCACTACGCCAACTACACCTCGGCGCTGGTGGCGGTGAACTGCTCCGACCGCCCCGCCCCGCGCGACGTCGACGCCTACACCGAGGCCGCCGCCTCCGCCGAGGACGCCGCGCCGGTCTTCGGCGCCGGCCTCACCTGGGGCGCCCTCACCTGCGCCTACTGGCCCCGCGACGCCGTGGCCGACCCCGAGCCGCTGGACGCCCCCGGGGCCGCGCCCATCCTGGTGGTGGGCACCACGCGCGACAACGCCACCCCCCACGCCTGGGCCGAGGCGTTGGCCGACGACCTCGACTCCGGCGTCCTGCTCACCCGCGAGGGCGACGGCCACACCGCCTACCTCCAAGGCAACCCCTGCGTCGACTCCGCCGTCGACACCTACCTCCTCCACGCCGAGCCGCCTGAGCACGGCACCGTCTGCCCCGAATAACCCGTGCCCGCACCGGCCTGCGGCCCACGAATCCGTGTACCGCCCCGCCGCCGGAACACGTTAGACTGGGCACGCCCCGCTGGTCGGGGCAGTGCCGCCTTAGCTCAGTCGGTAGAGCGATTCACTCGTAATGAATAGGTCGTCGGTTCGATTCCGACAGGCGGCTCAGCGCAAACGCCGCCCCCGACGGGGGCGGCGTTTTGCATGGGGGGCCAATGCGGTGGCCGACGATCCTTGGGGCGGGTCCGGCCCGTGGTGTGTCCGCCGGGCTCGGCGGGGCTGATGTGGGCCGACGTGGGTACAGGCCCGGTATGAGCCTGCTGATGATGCTGCTGGCCCTGCTGGGCGCGGTGGCCGTGCTGGGGCTGGGGACCTGGGTGACCGCTCGGCTGCGGGGCTCGGCCGCCGCGGTCGAGGAGGGCGGGGCCGCCGCGCCGGCCGTGGAGGCCGGGGCCGTGCCGCCTCCGGGCGGCTACACCCTGCTGGAGGAGCCGGGTGCGCCGGCGGTGCCGCTGTCGGCGGATGCGCTGGAGCGGGTGCGCGCGCTGCTCGCCGAGGGGCGCGGCAACGAGGCGGTCGGCGCGGTGCGCGACGCCACCGGCGCCGACGAGGAGGGCGCCGAGCGGATCGTGCGGCGGATCCGTGCCACCGGCCGCCCGTGAGGGCCGCCCGCGACGGTGAGGGCCGACCGCGACCGCCGCGACACGCCGTCCGCAGCGGTAATTGAATTCATTTCACCGAAAAAATTTCACCTCCCCTGTCCGTTTTTGTGGTGACGTGGGAGTAGCTTCGGGCATCTTCATCGCAAACCGGAATTTCCCCGGGTCGGTGCGCCGTTGAAACGGCGGGATTGTGCGCTGACGTGCACGAAAGCGCGTTTCAGCGGAGTTGATCAAGATGCCTGCTGGGTACGGCAGACGGTGGATTGCTCCGCCGGTGATCATCCTGTAATCTCGCTGTACCGGGCTGGAGGAGCACGCGATTCACGACTCCTCGGCCGCGCGCAGCGCCCCAGGCGCCCGCCCGCTCGCCCGGACCCACCTCAGGAAACGCGGGATTTTCCCGCCGGTGTTTTCGCCTTCTCAAGTACGAATGAGCTACGTTCCTTCGTCGCTCTTCTGCCCGAGAACGAAAAAACCCCGGCCTTGGTGCTGGCACACCAGAGCCGGGGAGTGAACCGTTCAACACGAATGCCCGGAAAAGGATACATGTCAAACACGTTCGACAACCAGGATAACATTCCCGCTCAGTCCGAGGGAACCCGAACCGCGCACCGGAATGCCGCCGACCCCGCCGACGGCGCTGGTCACGGCCCCGGCGCCGCGGATTCCGGGCGGGGCCGCTCCTACCATTTCTTCGGCTCCGGCCCCAACGCGCCCGTCTACGTCTGCCGCGACGGCGAGCACCCGCAGTGGCTGCTGACCGTCGCCGACACCGCCTGCGCGCTGAACGTCTCCGTGCGCACGGTGCGCGAGCTGATCGCCGACGGCGACCTCGCCTCGGTGAAGATCCGGCGCAACCGCCGCATCGAATGGCGCGCCCTCCAGTCCTACATCGAGCGCCAGGCGCGCGCGGCCGCCGCCGCCCACCCGGCCGACGAACGGGCGTGATGGGCATGACGACGATGACCGAGGTGCTGATCGCCGCCGCCCCGGCGGCGGCCTACCTGCTCATCCTGCACCGCATGCGCGTCGACTCCGCCGTGGCGGTCGAACGCCGCCGCCAGGACGAGTTGGGCGCGCTGCGCGCGGCGATCGACCGACTCGACCGCCCGCGCGGCGGCGGCCGCGGCAGCGAGCGCTGACCGCTCACCCAGTTCCGGCGGCCGTCCGGTCCCCCTCCGGGCGGCCGCCGCCTGTGCCGTTCCCGGTCAGGGGCGGTGGAGCACCTCTCGCAGCCCGGGGAACGCCGCCAGGTAGCCCTCCAGCAGGGTGCGCGCGGTCCCTACCGACCCCACCAGCGGGTGGGTGGCGAACGCCCGCAGCGCCCGCGCCCGCGACCCCGTGCGCACCGCCGCCAGCACGTCGCGCTCCACCCCCTTCACCGTCTGGACCAGGCCGAGCTGGTGGCCGCTCAGCGGCGCCACCGTCAGCGGCCGCGCGCCGTTGGCGTCGACCACGCAGGGCACCTCGACCACCGCGTCGTCGTCCAGGCCGGCGAGCGCGCCCCGGTTGCGCACGTCCAGCACCAGCCGCGCGGTTTCGTCCAGCGCCACCGCGCGCATCACCGCCAGCGCGACCTCCTCGTAGCCGCCGCCCGCCAGGTCCTCCTCGGCCCGCTGCAAGCCGCCCGCCGTCCGCCGGTTGTCGGCCATGTAGCCCCGCTCGCGCTCCAGCCGCGCCCGCTCCCACAGCTCCAGCGCCGCCTCCGGCCGCTCGGCCGCCTCCCGGTAGAACCCGCGCTGCTGCTCTGCCAGCTCCTCGCCGCGCGTGCGACCGCGCTCCGCGCCGGCCGCCGCCTCCGCCGCCGCCTCGCGCGCCCAGTAGTAGTAGTGCAGGTACTCGTTGGGCAGCGCGCCCAGCGCGCGCAGCCACTCCGCGCCGAACAGCCGCCCCTCCTCGAACGACTCCAGCGCGGCGGTGTCGGCCAGCAGGTCGGGCAGCAGGTCGCGCCCGCCGCTGCGCAGCCCGCGCAGCCACCCCAGGTGGTTGAGGCCCGCGTAGTCCAGTTCGACCCGGGCGGGGTCGAGCCCCAGCGCGCGGGCCGCCCGCCGGCCCAGGCCAACCGGGGAGTCGCAGATGCCGATGACGCGGTCGCCCAGCACCGCCGACATCGCCTCGGTGACCAGCCCGGCCGGGTTGGTGAAGTTGACGACCCACGCGTCGGGCGCCCGCTCGGCGACGGTGCGGGCGATGCGCTCGGCCACCGGCACGGTGCGCAGCCCGTAGCTGATCCCGCCCGCCCCGACCGTCTCCTGCCCGAGCACCCCGGCGGCCAGCGCCACGCGCTCGTCGCTGACGCGGCCCGCCATCGCCCCCACCCGCACGGCCGAGAAGACGACCCCGCTGCCCTCGACCGCCCGGCCCAGGTCGGTCTCGACGCGCACCGCCAGCGGCGGCTCGCCGTGCGCGGCGCGGTGCGCGTCGCGCTGGCGCTCCAGCACCGCGCCGATACCGCGCAGCCGGTGCCCGTCGGTGTCGTGCAGCACCACCTCGGTCACCACGGCGCCGCCCCGCAGGGTGTCGGCCAGCAGCGCGCGGTGCACCAGGGGCACCCGGAACCCGCCGCCGCCCAGAATCGCCAGCCGCACCTTCGTGTCTCCTTTCCGCCGGTGGCGCCGTCATGATCACCGTAGTGTGCCCACGGGTGCGGGCGGCGCGGGTGTGCCAGGAGGGTCCGACTTGCGTAACCTGCACACCTGGACACAGGTACCGGGGCCGGCGATTGCGGGGATGACCATGGCGGTGGACGCGCACACACCCGTGGACGGGCAGGCGGGCGGCGAGGCGGGCCGGGCCCGCCGGGCGGGCACGGCGCACCGGCCGGGCAAGCCGCACCCCTCGGGGAAGGCCAGCGGCAAGCTGGAGTCGACGCCGCTGGTGGGCAAGCCCCACGACGTCCTCGCCGGCAACCGCGAGGCCGACGACCCCGCGATCGACCTCGCGCTCAGCGGCACGGTCTTCTTCGACATCGTGCTCACCGGCCTGGCCGCGCCGCCCGCCTCGGGCACCGAGGTCGGCGCCGAGGGCATGGGCTCCTGCCCGGGCGGGGTGGCCAACCTCGCGGTGGCGGCCTCGCGGCTGGGCCTGCGCACGGCGGTCGCCGCCGCCTTCGGCGAGGACGTCTACGGCGACTTCGTGTGGGAGACCCTGGAGACCCAGGAGCGGGTGGACCTGTCGGCGTCGCGGCGCATCCCGCACTGGCACTCGCCGTTCACCGTCTCCCTGGCCTACCGGGGCGACCGCAGCATGGTGACCCACGAGCACCCCTCGCCGGTGCCGCAGGAGGAGATGGCATGCGCGCTGCCCCGGGCGCGCGCGGCCTTCGTCAGCCTGGACGAGGACCACGGGGTGCCGGCGTGGGCGCGGGAGCAGGCCGAGCACGGGGCGCGGATCTTCGCCGACGTCGGCTGGGACGACAGCGGGGCCTGGAGCGGTTCGGTGCTGGAGCAACTGCGGCACTGCCACGCGTTCATGCCCAACGCGATCGAGGCGATGTCCTACACCCGCACCGGCAGCCCCGCCTCGGCGCTGTCGGCGCTGGCGGAGTACGTGCCGGTGGCGGTGGTCACCGACGGCCCGCGCGGCGCGCTCGCGGTGGACCAGTGCACGGGGGAGTCGGCCGAGGTCGAGGGGCTGGTGCTGGAGGCCATCGACACCACCGGCGCCGGCGACGTGTTCGGCGCGGCGTTCATCGTCGGCACGCTGGCGAACTGGCCGCTGGAACGGCGGCTGCGCTTCGCCAACCTGGCGGCGGCGCTGTCGCTCCAGCACACCGGCGGTTCGCTGTCGGCGCCGGGCTGGGCCGACATCGCCGCCTGGTGGGGCAGCGTCCACGCCGGTCGCGGCGAGGCCGACCGGCGGCTGGCGCGCGACTACGGGTTCCTGGCCGACCTGGTGCCGCTGCCGTGGCTGCCCACCGACCGCCGCCGCGCCAGCGCCACCATCGGCCTGCGCAACTAGCCGCCGGCGCCGCCGGCTGCCCGCGCGGCCGGCCGCCGGCGGGTGCCCGGCCGGGAGTCAGCGGGCCGCGCCGCGGCGGCGCTGCCACCAGCCCCACGCGGCGGTGACGACGAAGAGGACGGCCGCCAGCACGGTCAGCCAGATGAGGCCCCGGACGACCGCGCCCAGGATCGCCAGGACGAGCCAGATCGCCAGCAGGATGAGGACCAGGCGGAGCACGGCGGACTCCTTCACCACTCGGGGTACGGACCCCGCATCCGCTACCCCGCGCCCCGCCGCGCATGCGGAAGACGCCCGCCACCTGGGCGTTGGCGGCTTTCCGCGTCGCCGCCGGGGCACGCGCCCGGCGGGGGTTCCGGGCGGGCGCGGCGGCGGGCCGGTGGGCGGGTCAGTCGGTGTGGGAGTAGGGCCAGGTGCCGTCCACGACCGTGCCGTGGCCGGGGCGGCGTCTGTCGAGCCACTCCTGGCGGTCGCGCGCGTAGGCCGCGGCCCACTCGACCTGGCGCTGGTGCAGCACGGGCAGGTCCAACGCGGCGATCTCGGGGCGGCGGGCGCCGATCTCGCACGCCAGGGCCAGGCACGCCGAGGCGTCGCCGTGGGCGGTGTGGGCGTCGTGGAGGTCGACCCCGTAGAACTCGCACATGGCCGAGAGGTTGCGCGGCCCCCGGCGGTAGGGGTCGGCGCCGCGGTCGATGACCAGGGGGTCGATGATCGGCGCCGGCGCGGCGCCGCTGAGCCGCTCGGTCAGCGGCGGGAGGTCGTGCCGCTGGAGTTCGCCCGCCAGGACCCGGAGGTCGAAGGGGGCGTTGAAGATGACGAGCCCGCGCTGGGCGAGCAGGTGGGTGCAGACGGCCTCGGCGATCTCCTCCAGCGCTTTGACGGCGGGCATGCCCTCGGCGCGGGCGCGTTCGTTGGTGATGCCGTGGACGGCGATGGCGTCGTCGGGGATGCGGCGGTCGCCGGGGTCGACCAGCCAGGTGCGCGCGGTGCCGGAGGAGTCGACCATGGCGGCCGAGACGAGGAACGCCTCGCGGGGGTCGCGGGAGGAGGTCTCGCAGTCGAAGCCGGCGAGGGCGCCGGTGTGCCAGCCGAGGTGGTCGGCGCGCGGAGGGGGAGTGGGGCGCGGCTCGTGCTCGGCGCAGTAGGTGCGCCACCGGCCGTCCTGCTTGAGGACGACCCCGGCCTCGGCCTCGACGGAGGCGCCGCAGTTGGTACAGGTGCCCGGGTAGCGGTTGCGCATGGTGTCCCCCTGCTTTCTACGAGTCCCGGTCATGCTAGCGGCGGGCACTGACGATCCCGCGCAGCTCAGGGGATTCCCGCACGCCGGAGGGGGTGGCGGCGGGTCGCCGCGCCGGGCGCGGGAGAGGCGGAGGCGCGGGGGAGGGGAAGGGGAAGGGGCGGGGACGGCGGCGCGGGGGCGGTGCGCGCTGTGCGGGGGGCGTGTGGGGAGCGCGTGAGGGGTGAAAACGCAGGTCAGGGGTTCGGCGGAGCGGGCGGGGCGGAGGACGGCGACATGAGCCCCCGTCACGTGGGTAGACACCCGTAACGCGCGGTTCCTCCCGGTGGATTCGCGCATGGAGCACCCGGAACCCGAACGTCGCGGCCGAGCGGACGCGAACGCAGAGAAGGGGAGACCATGAGCCTGGATGAAGCGGGACGCCAACTGGAGGCCGCCATCCACGACGCCCGCGTGTCGTTCGACTGCATCGCCCTGGGCGAGCTGGAACGGGCGCACACCAACGCCATCACCGCCCGCGCGGCGGTGGACGCCGCCGAGTACGCGATCCGCGTCGAGGTCGAGCGCCTCAGGCAGGAGGGGGAGAGCCCGGTCGCCACCGACGACGTCACCCCGGGGCCGGTCGAGGCGCCCTCACCGGAGGGCCAGGTCGAGTAGGGGCGGCACGCGGGGAACGGGACGGCGGGCGCGGGGCACCGCCCCACCGCCCGGGACCAGCCGGGTCTAGCTGAGGCCGCCCGAGACCGTTGAGATCGCCGAGACCGCCCGAGGCGGACGGCGCCGGAGCGGCGCCGCCGCCGACATCTGTACCCCGGTATCCCTGTATCCCGAGGGTGGCGCACCCGGGCGGGGAGGCCGTCCGCGCCGGTGCCGCGCTGGGGCGGTTCGCGCGCGAGGGGCCGCCTGCGGCGGTCGTTGGCGGCGGGCCGTCTGCGAAGGGGGTCGTCGCGAGTTCATCGCGGGGCGTGTCCGCGCCGAGAGGGGCGGGCGCGCCCCGCGCGTGCGTGGCGGCGTCGGCGCTGCCAGGTGGTGGTCGGCGGGGTGCCGTCGGCGGCCGCCGCCCAGCAGCACCGGGCGGAGGGGAGCCGCTCAGGCCGAGGCCGCCGGGCCTCCCGCCGCCGCCCGCAGGGCGTCGTCGACCGCCTCGATCGCCCGGAGGACGGCCGCCATCCGCTTGCCCTCGGCCTGGTAGGCGTTCATCACCTGGTCGAGGGCGTGCGGCGGAAGGTGGTCGCGCAGGTCCACGCGTGCGGTGCGGTACCCCTGGCGGGCGCCCTCCAGAGTGGACGCCACATGCTGCCGCGCCAGCCGCGAGAGCGCGACCGGGTGTCGGCGCAGAACGCCGTGCAGCCGGTAGTCGGCGGGCACCTGGTCGAACAGCCACACGGTGGCGGTCTGCTCGAACGACTCCGAGCCCGGCGGATGCACGCTCTCCGGCCAATCCGGAGATAACTGCTGGTCAGGCATGCAATCCAGCATACCCGACAGTAGTACAAACGTTCGATGGGGCGAAGGTCTGAATCGTCCCCAGTCGCTCCCCGGGCTCTCGGTCGGCGCGGCGGCGAAGCGGGTTCGCGGGCGAGGGCGCGTGGGTGTCAGCGGCCGCTGACGCGGACGAGCAGCGCGGGTTCGCTCCCGGTGTTGACCACCCGGTACCGGCCGGTCGAGCCGAGCACGCGGGTGCGGCCGGACTCCAGGTCGCGGGCCGGTGCCGATGCCGCCGCGCGGCCGCCCGGCGCCTCCACGCGCACCCGGCCGCGCGCGATCCGCAGGGCGGACCCGTGCCGCGCGCCCCGGGCGGGCAGGTCGGCGGCGGCCCCCGGCGCCAGGACGAGCGAGGTCACCCGCATCGGCCCGGTCGCCCCGCGCCGCGCCGGACGCGGCCCCGGCTGCCAGCGCCCGTGCCGCTGCGGCCACAGCGCGTGCCGCTCCAGCGCGTCGGCCGCCGCTCGCGCGGCGGAGACCAGGCGCCCGACCGTGGGCGCGGGGCGGGTGCGCAGGTGGGGGTAGGGCGACGCCTCCCCGGCCGAGACGATGTCGCCGATGCCATCGGGCGACGGCGCGGCGGGGGCGGGCCGCGCGGCCGGGGACGCGGGCGCCGGGGTCGGCGCGGGGTCGGTGACGGGCAGGCTGGGCACCATCGGCACCACGACCGTGAGAGCGGTGCGGTCGAGGGCGCGTGAGGAGCGGCCGAGCGTGCTCGTCGCGGCGGCGGTCGCGGTGGCGGTCGCGGTGGAGGTGGCCGTGGTGCTCGCGGCGGCGGTCGCGGTGGCGGCGTCGTAGGACATGAGTCGAGGTCCTTCAGGCTGGGCGGCGCCGGACACGCGGGAACCGGCGGCGCGGAGTCGGAGAAGGGCCGACCGGCTCGGGTCCGCGCATCAGCGCGTCGGCACCGGCCACCGTGAAGCAGAGCGCACAAAGCGGGGCGGCCGGAGGCAGACGACGCGGCGGCGCGGAAGCCGGGGACCCGGAAAAAAGGAAGCGGGACGCGGTGCACGCGCCCACGCCCCGAGGGCGCGGCGCCTAGCGCACCGCTGGGATCAGCGGCAGTCGCGGCAGCGCGGACAGCAACACAGGCACGGCGCACCGACCACACGGCGAGCGCCGACGGCGCTGCGAGCCATGGTGGATCGAACCGAAAGGGTGCGCGGATGCATGCGTCACAGCAGATCAGCCCCGCCGCCCCATGTCAAGCCAACCCCTCCGCCCGAGACCGCCCTCACCCACCCGCCCGTTGCAGGCACCGGTCCGGCGCTGCCACCCGATCGTCGTGGCACCGGGTGGGAGTGGAGGTCGAGGGCCTCGGTCGGTGCCCGGAATACAGGGATCTGTCCGGACCAAATTTCGGCAAACGCGTTGCGATACCGAGGGTTTCGGTGATGGCATAAGAAACCGCCAGGGACCAAAACCGCGCGCTGAACACAGGTCTGAGCGGGCGTCTGCCGATGAGGATCGCGCCGGAGGTGATCGTTGGGGGGCGGGGGCCACAGCCGGCCCGGGTCAACCGGGGCATCCTCCGCCGCGCCCGGCGCCCGGGTGGTGCGGTTCGCCGTCCGGGGCGCCGTCGCGGCCGCCTTGGGGGTGATGGCGGCGGGCTTCCTCGACTGGCGGGCCGGCGTGCTCGTGGCGGGCTTGACCCTGCTGACCTATGTGCTGCTGGACACCGTCCCCCGCGCCGACGGCGCCCGCTCCCTGCGGTCGCTGCGCGGCGCCGGCTACCGCCTGCTGCGCGACGGCCCCCACCGCTACCTGGCGGTCGGCCCCGGCGGCGTCTACCTCGTCTTCGCGCGGCTCGACCCCGTGTCGCCGAGCCGCCGCATCGGGGGAGTCCCCGCCGAGCGGGTCGCCGAACGCGCCGCCGCCCACGCCGCCCGCCAGGAGCGCGTCCTGGGCACCGAGGTGGTCCCGGTGGTCCTGGTCACCGGCCGCCTGCCGGAGCCGGTGGTGCGGCTGGGCCGCGTGCTGGTGGCGCGCCCGCGCGACGCCGTGCGGCACATCCTGGGCAGACCCGAGGCCCTGGACGACGCCGACGTCCGAAGACTCGTGGAGCGCCACCGCTCCTGACCCCGCACCCGGCCCTGGCGCCGGGCCGGCCCCGCCGCCCGGCCCGCGTTCCCGCACCGCCCCCGGGCGAAGGACGTCCGACCATCCCGCTATCGGGCGCCCGACCCCGGCCCGGCCGCCGGACGGCTCCCCCGACCGCCGCGCGGACACGTGTTTCGGCGGAACACCGCCATCGGCGGGGCGGGCGCGCGACCATGGGGACATGACCGATCGGGAGCTGGTGGCCGCACTCCGTGCGCGCGCCGACGGCGCCTGCGCACGGCTCTTCGACGCCTACGGCCGCGACGTCCACGCCGAGTGCCTGCGGCTGCTCGGCGACGCCGAGGCCGCCCAGGCGGCGCTGCGCGACACGCTGGTGGTCGCCGCCGCCCACGCCGACCGGCTCGCCGACCCCGACCTGCTGCGCGAGTGGCTGCTGGCCATCGCCCGCGCCGAGTGCCGCCGGGTGCCCACGGCCCACGGCCCTGCCCCCGCCGACGCCCCCGCCTCCGGCGGCAAGGCGCTCTCCGGCCGCAACGAAAACCTCGGACACCCCGGCCGTCCCGGCCGGCCGGTGCACAGCGGATCCGCCCCGACCCGCACCGCTCCCGTGCCCCCCGTGCCCCCGGCCTCCCTGCGGGTCCGCGTCCTCAGCGCCGTCACCGGCCCCGGGACCGACGGCTACCGCCGGCATGTCGCGGCGCGCGCCGCCGACCTCGACCGCCACGGGTTCCCCCGCCGGCACGCCTGCTCCGGCCCGCGCGGGGCGCTGCGCCAACTCGCGCCCGCCCTGGCCGTGACCCTGGCGGTCCTGCTCCTGATCGGCCTCGTCCACCTGACCGGGGCCGACCTGTCCCGGCGCGGCACCGACCAGCCGCCCGCGCAGCCGCTCGTCTACTGAGCCGCGACGGCCCCGAGGCGGTACCCAACCGAGCGCCCACCGGGCCGCCCGAGGCGGCGTCGAGCTGCGACACGCCCGAGGCCACCCGGCTGACGGCGCCGGCGCGCGCGGCTTCGCGCCGTGCCCCCTCCCGCGTGCCGGAGGCGCTCGGCCGTCGTGCCGCTCGCCCCCGTCGCCCGCGTCGTCGGGGTCCGCTACTCGTCCACCTTGATGTGCGAGGTGTCGCCGTGGACCCCGGCCTCCTCGGCGCGCTTCACCGAGGCGATGACCTCCTGCTCGGCGTCGTGGCGGCCCACCCAGGTGGCGCCCTCCACGGACTTGCCGGGCTCCAGGTCCTTGTAGACGGTGAAGAAGTGCTCGATCTCCAGCCGCTCGAACTCGTTGACGTGGTGAATGTCACGCAGGTGCTCCATGCGCGGGTCGGTCGCCGGCACGCACAGCAGCTTGTCGTCGCCCCCCGCCTCGTCGCGCATGCGGAACATGCCGATGGCGCGGCACCGGATGAGGCACCCCGGGAACGTCGGGTGCTTCAGCAGGACGAGCGCGTCGAGCGGGTCGCCGTCGTCGCCGAGCGTGCCCTCGATGAACCCGTAGTCCGCCGGGTAGCTCGTCGACGTGAACAGCATCCGGTCGAGACGGATCCGCCCTGTTTCGTGATCCATCTCATATTTATTACGCTCGCCCTTGGGGATCTCGATGGTGACGTCGAATTCCATGCTGATCTCGGCTTCCTCTACGGCTAGTGTCGCTACATCAGTCTCAAAGGTCGTCGCATGCCAATGGAAGGCAGGTCCAGGGTGCGGCAGGTACGGGCCCGAGCGCTGCTCTGCTTGGCCGTCCTCAACATATTCGTGCTGGTCGCGGGGTTTGTCGCCCTTGACGTGGTGCGATCACGGCCACCGGCGACCATGCCCTACCCTGTCGCCTTCGCCGAGGACGCGCCCGACGCGGCACCGCAGGACGCCCCCCGGGTGGACCCCGAGCGGCTCGCAGACAAGCTCGATGATCCCATGTCGGATTCGGGCTTCGCCGACGGGCTCACGGCCTTTGTCGCCGACGCCCAGACCGGCGACCGCCTCTTCGCCCGCGACGGCGACGAGACCGCCGTCCCCGCCTCCACCACCAAGATCGTGACCGCCGTGGCGGCCCTGCACGCCATGGGCCCCTCCGCGCGGTTGTCCACCGACGTCGTGCGCGACGACAACGGCGGGATCGTCCTCGTGGGCGGCGGCGACCCCACCATCTCCACCGACGGTACCTTCGAGCACTACCCGCGGCCCGCCACGATGGAAAACCTCGCCATCGAGACCGCCGCCGCGCTGCGCGAGTCCGGGACCGACTCCGTCAGCCTCGCCTACGACGAGTCCCTCTACAGCGGCTCCGACATGCCCCCCGGCTGGAAGCCCACCTACGTCACCGAGGGCAGCGCCGCCACCGTGCACGCCCTGATGCTCGACGGCGGCCGCGTCCACCCCGAGCAGCACTACAGCGAGCGCGTCGAGGACCCGCCCTCGGTTGCCGCCGACGCCTTCGCCGAGCAGTTGGAGGAGGCCGGTATCGAGGTCACCGGCGACCCCGCCCCCGGCGAGGCCCCCGACAACGCCGACCCCATCGCCTCGGTGCAGTCCCCGCCGCTGTCGGAGCTGGTGGAGTGGATGCTGCTGGAGAGCGACAACAACATCGCCGAGGCGCTGTTCCGCCAGGTCGCCCTGGCCCAGGGCCACGACGCCTCCTCCGCGGGCGGCACCGAGGCCGTGGACGAGATCATGACCGAGCTGAAGGTCGACGACGTCCACATCGAGGACGGCAGCGGCCTGTCGGTGAACAACCGCATCACCCCCAAGGCTTTGGTCGACCTCGTCCTGCTGGCCGCCGACCCCGAGCACCCCGGCCTGCACGCCACCCTCTCCGGCCTGCCCACCGCCCACTTCACCGGCACCCTCGACAGCCGCTACTCCCCCGAGAGCGGCAGCTACGCCGGCGCCGGCGTGGTGCACGCCAAGACCGGCACGCTCAACGGCGTCAGCACGCTGGCCGGCACCGCCCAGACCGCCGACGGCCGGCTGCTGGCGTTCGCCTTCATGGCCAACGACCCCGCCGCCATGGCCAGCACTTTGGACACCTTCACCAGCGTCCTCGCCGAGTGCGGCTGCTCCTAGCCGCCCCGGGCGCCCCCCTCGGGCCGATCCCTGAGGAATCCCGGAATTCGCCGCGCGCACCCGCGCCCCGGCGACATCAGTGGGTACGGTGAAGTCGTGAATCTGATCGACTGGGACGTAGCCGTCAACACCGGTGTCCGCCTCGTGCGGCCCGGGCCGCAGGTGGACCTCGCCGACGCGCGCCAGGCCGTCGCCCAGCTCCGTGAGCTGTCCGCCGTGGCCCAGGGGCACGTGCGCGAGTTCACCCGTCTGCAACCCCTTGAACCGGCCGGACCAGCGGTCATCGTGGACCGTCCGGGCTGGATCAAGGCCAACGTCGACGGGTTCCGGGTCGTGCTGGAACCCATCCTCGACCGACTCAGCCGCGAGCGCGCCGGCAACGGCACCGCCGCCAACCTCACCACGGCCGTGGGCTCCCGCGTCACCGGGGTCCAGCTCGGCGCCGTGCTGTCCTACCTGGCCGGGCGCGTCCTCGGCCAGTACGAGCTGTTCCTTCCGCCCGACCCCAGCGGCGCCGCGCCCACCGGCCGGCTGACCCTGGTCGCGCCCAACATCGTGCACGCCGAACGCGAACTCGACGTCGACCCGCACGACTTCCGGCTGTGGGTGTGCCTCCACGAGGAGACCCACCGCGTCCAGTTCACCGCCAGCCCCTGGCTGCGCGACTACGTGCAGACCCAGATGCAGGAGATGCTGCTCACCGCCAACGTCGACGCCGGCGAGCTGCTCACCCGGCTGCGCGCGGCCGGCGAGGCGGTGGCCGACGCCGTCCGCGGCGGCGACTCCAACCTCATCCAGGCGTTCCAGAGCCCGGAGCAGACCGAGATCATGGACCGCATCACCGCGGTCATGAGCCTGGCCGAGGGCCACGGCGACTACGTCATGGACGCCGTCGGACCCGAGGTCGTGCCCACGGTCACCGAGATCCGGCGCCGCTTCCAGCGCCGCCGCGAGGGCGCCAACCCCATCGAGAAGGTCATCCGCCAGCTCCTGGGCATCGAGCTGAAGATGAAGCAGTACGAGGAAGGCTCGGCGTTCGTCCGCCACGTGGTCGCCCAGGTCGGCATGGCCGACTTCAACCGCGTGTGGGAGTCCCCCGAGAACCTGCCCACCCTCAAGGAGATCCGCGACCCCGGCGCCTGGATCGACCGGGTCGTGCGGCCCGCCGCGCTGCCCGACGCCGGGCCGGCGGGCGGATCCGCGCAGGAGTGAGCCCCGCCGCTGCGGCGGGGGCCCGGCCGTGACCGGCCCCCCGCCCGCGGTGGCGGCGGTGCGCCGCGCCGTGCGCCACGCCCTGGCCGGGCTGGCCCCCGGCGACCTCGTGCTGGTGGCGTGCAGCGGCGGCGCCGACTCCCTCGCCCTGGCCGGGGCCACCGCGTTCGCCGCACCCCGCATGGGGCTGCGCGCCGGCGGCGTCACCGTCGACCACGGGCTCCAGCCCGGCTCGGCCGAGCGCGCCGCCGCCGTCGCCGCCACCCTCCGCGACCTCGGCCTGGACCCCGCCGACCACGTGGCCGTGCGCGTGGGCGCCGAAGGCGGCCCCGAGGGCGCCGCGCGCACCGCCCGCTACACCGCGCTGGAGGCCGCCGCCCGCCGCCACGGCGCCGCCGCCGTCCTGCTCGGCCACACCCGCGACGACCAGGCCGAGACCGTGCTGCTGCGGCTGGCCCGCGGCTCGGGCGCCCGCTCGCTGGCGGGCATGCCCGCCGCCAGCGGGCGCTACCTGCGGCCCCTGCTGGGGCTGCCGCGCGCCCAGGTGCACACCGCCTGCGCCGACATGGGGCTCACCCCGTGGTCGGACCCGCACAACGCCGACTTCGCCTACGCCCGGTCGCGGGTGCGCCACGCGGCCCTGCCCGCGCTCGAGGAGGCGCTGGGCCCCGGCATCGCCGAGTCCCTGGCCCGCACCGCCGACCTGCTGCGCGACGACGCCGACGCCCTGGAGGAGTGGGCCGACCGCGCCGAGGCGGAGGCGCGCGCCGACGGCCCCGGCCTGGACGCCGCCGCGCTGGCCCGGCTGCCGCGCGCGGTCCGCACCCGGCTGCTGCGCCGCGCCGCCGTCGCGGCGGGCTGCCCGGCGGGCGCGCTGGGCGCGGTGCACGTGGCCGGACTCGACCGGCTGGTCACCGCGTGGCGCGGCCAGGCCCACGTCGACCTGCCGGGTGGACGGCGCGGGCGCCGCGCCGGGGGCCGGGTGCTCATCGACGCCCCCGCCCCTGAACCCGAGGGCTGATTCGGGCCGCGCCCCGCTGCCCGGCAAGCGCGCACCCCGCACCCGCTCCGGGCGCGCGCACCCCGGACTCCCGGCGGGCGCCCGCCCTCCGCATCCCCGACGAACGCATGCCCCGGGTCATCCGGCCCGCCCCGCCTCCGCTCCGGCGCCGCCTCGCCTCCGCCCCGCCGCGCCCGCGCGGGCATGATCGCGCTCACACCCGCGCCCACCGGCGAACGGGCGACGCGGCGCGCTCGGCCCCGGCGCCGCAGGGCGAGCCGGGCACCCCGCCCCCGACCGCGCCCCGCCCGAGGGGGCGGCCAGGCGCGGGCCGGGCGCCGCGCGCGTCTATTCTGGGGGCGTTCTGCCAACCCGGAGTGCGATCAGCGAGGTCAGTCAGCGTGGACGCGAAAGACATGGGCGCGGACCTGGAGAAGATCCTGGTCACCGAAGACCAGATCAGCGCCAGGCTGGCGGAGGTCGCCGCCGAGATCGACGCCGACTACGCGGGCCGCGACCTGCTGCTGGTCGGCGTGCTCAAGGGCGCGGTCATGGTGATGGCCGACCTCGCCCGCGCCCTGCACCACCCCTGCTCCATGGACTGGATGGCGGTGTCCTCCTACGGCGCCGGCACCACCTCCTCGGGCGTGGTGCGCATCCTCAAGGACCTCGAAACCGACATCAAGGACCGCAACGTCCTCATCGTCGAGGACGTCATCGACTCCGGCCTAACCCTGTCGTGGCTGGTGGGCAACCTCCGCTCGCGCGGTCCGGCCTCGGTCGAAATCTGCACCATGGTGCGCAAGCCGCTCGCCCTGGACGTCGACCTGCGGGTGCGCTACGTCGGCTTCGACCTGCCCAACGAGTTCATCGTCGGCTACGGCCTGGACTACGCCGAGAAGTACCGCAACCTCCCCTTCATCGGCACCCTCGCCCAGCACGTCTACCAGCGCTGAGGCGGACGGCGCGCGACCCGTCCCGGGGCGTCCGGGGAACAACCCGACCCGTCCCGCGCGTTGGTCTGGCGAACGGCTGTACACCGGCAGCGAACGCGGGGGTGCGCGAGTGCACCCGGTCACGAACGGGGTGTACCGTCGAATATCCCGGCGTTGCAGTAGGGAGACTGCGGACGGAGCGCGGGTCCACCGCGGCCGACCGCACAGGAAGTGTCCGATAGGTTCCGCTTTCCGGTGGCCGCATGGGCCCGCCGGTGGGGCGGTGGAGTCCGGCAAGGCGCGCGCGCCGGGCCGGGAGCCGCGGCCCCGCCGCACCCGTGCGCTCCACGGTGCGCGGGCCGCCTGGTCAGGAGGGACGGACCCAGCGGGGTTCCGGATAGATGAATCTCAAGCGCTTGTACCGCGGGCCGTGGCTGTGGATCCTGGCCATCGGCCTCTTGCTCTTCGCCGTCTTCCAGTTCACCGAGCTGGGCTCGGGCTCCGAGCCGGAGAAGGTCGACACCTCCAGGGTCTATGACCTCATCGCCCAGGACGAGATCGACAACGCCAGGCTGATCGACAAGGAACAGCGGATCGAGCTGACCACCACCGACGGCCAGGTGTACGAAGCGTACTGGGTCGCCGGCCAGGGGCAGCAGCTCGCCCAGCAGCTCGAGGACCTGGAGCAGGACGGCAACCTCAAGTCCTACGACGTCGAGGTCCCCCAGGACAGCATGTTCGTGTCGCTGCTGTTCAGCTTCCTGCCGCTGGTCATCATCATCGTCATCTTCCTGTTCATCATGAACCAGATGCAGGGCGGCGGCGGCCGGGTGATGAACTTCGGCAAGTCCAAGGCCAAGCTGATCACCAAGGACACCCCCAAGAGCACCTTCGCCGACGTCGCCGGCGCCGACGAGGCCATCGAGGAACTCCAGGAGATCAAGGAGTTCCTCCAGAACCCGGCCAAGTTCCAGGCCATGGGCGCCAAGATCCCCAAGGGCGTGCTGCTGTTCGGCCCGCCCGGCACCGGCAAGACCCTGCTGGCCCGCGCCGTGGCGGGCGAGGCCGGGGTCCCCTTCTACTCCATCTCCGGCTCCGACTTCGTCGAGATGTTCGTCGGTGTGGGCGCCTCCCGCGTCCGCGACCTGTTCGAGCAGGCCAAGGCCAACGCCCCCGCGATCATCTTCATCGACGAGATCGACGCCGTGGGCCGCCACCGCGGCGCCGGCATGGGCGGCGGCCACGACGAGCGCGAGCAGACCCTCAACCAGATGCTGGTCGAGATGGACGGCTTCGACATCAAGGGCGGGGTCATCCTCATCGCGGCCACCAACCGGCCCGACATCCTCGACCCCGCGCTGCTGCGGCCCGGCCGCTTCGACCGCCAGATCGTCGTGGACCGGCCCGACATGGAGGGCCGCAAGGGCATCCTCCAGGTGCACGTCAAGGGCAAGCCGGTGGCCGACGACGTCGACCTCGACGTCATCGCCCGCCGCACCTCCGGCATGACCGGCGCCGACCTCGCCAACGTCATCAACGAGGGCGCGCTGCTGTCGGCCCGCGCCGGGCGCTCCCAGATCGACATGGCCACCCTTGAGGAGGCCATCGACCGCGTCATGGCCGGCCCCGAGCGCAAGACCCGGGTCATGTCCGACGCCGAGAAGAAGGTCATCGCCTACCACGAGGGCGGCCACGCCCTGGTGGGCCACGCGCTGCCCAACGCCGACCCCGTGCACAAGATCACGATCCTGCCGCGCGGGCGCGCCCTGGGCTACACCATGTCTGTGCCGCTGGAGGACAAGTTCCTCACCTCGCGGTCGCAGATGATGGACCAGCTCGCCATGATGCTGGGCGGGCGCGCCGCCGAGGAGATGGTCTTCCACGAGCCCACCACGGGCGCGGCCAACGACATCGACAAGGCCACCAGCCTGGCCCGCAACATGGTCACCGAGTACGGCATGAGCGAGCGGCTGGGCGCCCGCAAGTTCGGCAGCGGCAACACCGAGCCGTTCCTGGGCCGCGAGATGTCGCACAGCCGCGAGTACTCCGAGGAGATCGCCTCGGTCATCGACGAGGAGGTCCGCCGCCTCATCGAGTCCGCGCACGACGAGGCGTGGGAGATCCTGCTGGAGTACCGCGAGGTGCTGGACGACCTCGTGCTGCGCCTGCTGGACAAGGAGACTTTGTCCAAGGAGGAGGTGCTGGAGGTCTTCGCGCCGGTGGTCAAGCGCCCCGCGCGCGGGTCCTACACCGGCTACGGCAAGCGGCAGCCCTCCACCCAGCCGCCGGTCAAGACGCCCAAGGAGCTGGCGCTGCTGGGTCCGCGCGACGTCGAGGAACTGGCGGCGGGCAACGGCCAGAGCGGCTGGACCGGCGGCTCCTGGCCCGGCGGCGAGCGCGCCGCCGAGCCGGCCGAGCGCACCGACACCGACCTCGGGTCCGCTGGCGGCCTCAACGGCCGCCAGGTCGGCGAGTCCGAGGACGGCCCCGGAGACCCGCGTGAGCGCTGAGGGACCAGGCCCCGACGAGATCCCGCTGGTGGTCCCCACCCACAAGGCGGTGGACCAGCCGCGGATCGAGAAGGCGGTCCGGGAGATCCTGCTGGCCATCGGTGAGGACCCGGACCGCGACGGCCTGCGCGACACCCCGGCGCGGGTCGCGCGCGCCTATGAGGAGCAGTTCGCCGGCCTGCACCAGAACCCCGAGGACGTCCTCACCACCGTGTTCGAGGCCGGCCACGAGGAGATGGTGCTGGTCCGCGACATCGAGCTGTACTCCACCTGCGAGCACCACCTGGTGCCGTTCTACGGCAGCGCGCACGTGGGCTACATCCCCAACAGCACCGGCCAGATCACCGGGCTGTCCAAGATCGCGCGGCTGGTCGACGTCTTCGCCCGCCGGCCGCAGGTGCAGGAGCGGCTGACCACGCAGGTGGCCGACGCGATCATGACGCACCTGGACCCGCGCGGGGTCATCGTCGTCATCGAGGCCGAGCACCTGTGCATGACCATGCGCGGAGTGCGCAAGCCCGGCGCCAAGACCGTCACCTCGGCGGTACGCGGCGACTTCCGCAACCGCGACCGCACCCGGGCCGAGGCCATGAGCCTCATCCTGGGGCGCGGCTGACCCCGGCCGGCGCCGGGCCGCGGCCGCGTTTTCCGCAAGATCACCGTCCGGGCGGGTCGCAGCGGCGCGGGGGCGTCTCGTAGGCTGATCGGCAAGATCCCCTCGGCGCGGCAGGGGGTCGGCCGGTCACGCGGCGCGGCACGAGCGGAGGGGAACACCATCACGGCTATGGAAGCGCACGGACGGCGCACACCGGACCGCGGCGAGGCCGAGCGGGGCCCGGCCGCCCCGCTTCCGCCGGGCCGCGGCCTGCCCGGGCTGCCCGAGCGGCGGCGGTGCCTGGTCATGGGGGTCGTCAACGTCACCCCCGACTCCTTCTCCGACGGCGGCGCGTGGTTCGACACCGGCAAGGCCGTCGAGCGCGGCCTGCAACTCGCCGAGCAGGGCGCCGACATCGTCGACGTGGGCGGGGAGTCCACCCGCCCCGGCGCGCAGCGCGTCTCCGGCGAGGAGGAGCTGCGCCGCGTCGAGCCGGTGGTCCGCGAACTCTCCCGGCAGGGGGTGGCCGTCAGCGTCGACACCATGCGCGCCGAGGTCGCCGACCGCGCCGTGGCGGCCGGGGCGCGCCTGGTCAACGACGTCAGCGGGGGGCTGGCCGACCCCGCCATGGCGCGGCTGGTCGCCGCCACCGGGGTCGCCTACGTGCTGATGCACTGGCGCGGCCACAGCCACCGCATGGAGGACCGCGCGGTCTACGCCGACGTGGTCCGGGAGGTCCACGACGAGCTGCGCGACCGCATGGCCGCCGTGGTGGACGCGGGCGTCGACCCCGCCCAGATCGTCCTGGACCCCGGGCTCGGGTTCGCCAAGCGGCCCGAGCACGCGCACAACTGGGCGCTGCTGGCCCACCTCGACCGCTTCGCCGACCTGGGCCGGCCGCTGCTCGTCGCCGGGTCCCGCAAGCGCTTCCTGGGTCGGCTGCTCAGCGACGCCGAGGACCGCCCGCGCGACTTCACCGCCTGCGACGACGCCACCGTCGCGCTGACCACGCTGGCGGCCGACCGGGGCGCCTGGTGCGTGCGCGTCCACGACGTGCGGCCCAACGCCGACGCGGTGCGGGTCGCGGCGGCCTGGCGCAGCGGCGGCGCCGACCTCGACGCCGGGCGCGGCGAACTCGTGGGCCGGGGCGGCCTGTGAGATCGCGGCAGGAGGTCATGGAGCGCGTCGCCGAGGCCAACGCGCAGTTCTACGAGGCCATCGAGAACGGCGACATCGACCTGATGCGCCGGGTGTGGGCCGAGGAGGACGAGGCCCCCGACCTGGTGTGCGTCAACCCCGGCTGGCCGCTGCTGCGCGGGCGCGCCGAGATCATGCGCGCCTGGGCGCTGATCATGGCCAACGTCCCCTACATCCAGTACGTGCTGACCGAGACCCACATCGGCGTCAGCGGCGAGGTCGCCATGGTGACCTGCGAGGAGAACGTCCTCACCGCCGAGGACGACACCCCGGGGTTCGTCGCGGGCGGCCAGGTGGTCACCACCAACATGTTCGTGCGCACCCCCCAGGGGTGGCGGATGTGGTCCCACCACGCCTCTCCGGTGCTGCTGGACGACGAGGACGCCGACGAGGAGCCCGCGTGAGCGCGGGCGGCGACCGCATCCGGCTCACCGGGCTGCGGGCGTTCGGCCGCCACGGGGTGCTGCCACAGGAGCGGGCCGAGGGCCAGGAGTTCACGGTTGACGTGGCGCTCGCCCTGGACCTGCGCGAGGCGGGGCGCACCGACGACCTCGCCGCCACCGTGCACTACGGCGAACTCGCCGACCGGTTGGTGGCGGTGGTCGGCGGCGAGCCGGTGGACCTGATCGAGACGCTGGCCGAGCGGCTGGCGCAGGTGTGCCTGGCCGATGCGCGCGTGCGCGAGGCCGAGGTCACCGTGCACAAGCCGCACGCGCCCATCGCGCACCCCTTCGACGACGTGGCGGTCACGGTCGTGCGGAGCGCGGCGTGAGCGCGGGGCCGGCGGCGGCCCGGGGCGCGGTGGGGCGGCCGGCGGTGCGGCGGGTGGTGCTGGCGCTGGGCAGCAACCTGGGCGACCGCATGGCGGCCCTCCAGGGCGGGGTCGACGCGCTGTTCGAGGCGCGGCCGCTGGTGCCGCGCGCGGTGTCGCCCGTCTACGAGACCGCGCCGGTGGGCGGGCCCGAGCAGGGGCCGTTTCTGAACGCGGTCGTGGCCGCCGACACCGCGCTGCCCGCCGAGGCGGTGCTGGAGCGGGCGCTGGCGGTGGAGGAGGCGTTCCAGCGGGTGCGCGAGGTCCGCTGGGGGCCGCGCACGCTGGACATCGACATCATCGCTGTGGCGGGGGAGCGCAGCGACGACCCCCGGTTGACCCTGCCGCACCCCCGGGCGCACGAGCGGGCGTTCGTGCTGGCGCCGTGGGCCGACGTCGACCCCGCCGCCGAGATCCCCGGGCGCGGCGCGGTGCGCGACCTGCTGGCCGCCGTCGCCGACCAGGAGCTGCGGCGGCGCGACGACCTTGAACTGCGGCTTCCGGACTGAGGCGTATGTACCACGATGACGACCGGCGCGCCGCGCGCGGGCACTGGCACGCGATGCACGGCGGCGCGTGGGAGCCGGGCGAGCCGGGCGGGCCCGGGCAGCCGGGCGGGCCGGGGTCCACAGACGCCGAGCGCGGCGGCGCGGGAGGCGAGCCGCCGGGCGGCGGCCGGGTGCGGCCCACGGGGTGGCGCATGCCGGTGGTGGTGATCGTGCTCAGCGCGCTGGCCGGGTACCTGCTGGTGGACCGGTTCTACGGCGACATCCCGCTGCTGCCCTGGACGGCGATCCCCACGCTGGGCCTGCTCGCCGTGGGCGAGGGCATCACGGCGGTGCACACCCGCCGCCGCATCCGCCGCGTCCCCGGCACCGAGCCGATGGACCCGCTGAGCGCGGCCCGCCTGGTGGCGCTGGCCAAGGCCAGCGCCGTGTTCGCCTCGGTGGTGGTCGGCGCCTTCGGCGGCATGCTGGTGGTCCTGGCCGACCGCCTCACCGCCACCGACGTCCGCGCCGACGCCATCACGGCGTCGGGCACCCTGGCGTCGGGCGTGCTGCTGCTGGGTGCGGCACTGTTCCTGGAGCACGCCTGCCGAGTCCCCGGCGAGAAGCCCCCGGGCGGCCCCCGGACGTAAGGGGCTCGGCGGAGGCGCCGGGGCGCCGAGGCGGGGCGACACCTGTCCGCCCCGCGACTCGTCGGCCGCGGACCTGAACCGCCCGCCGCCTTCGCCGCCCCGGCACAACCGCCGCCATCCGCGATGCGGCGCGTTGACCGCCCGCCGCCGTCGCCGCCCCGGCACAACCGCCGCCATCCGCGATGCGGCGCGTTGACCGCCCGCCCACGCCGTCGGCTCCGACCATCGGCCCCGGCCGTCCGGCCCCCTGCGCCGGTTGAGCCTCCAGCGAGGGGAGGCTCTAGCCTGGCGGGCAGCGCGGCCGGGCTTGCGGGGCGGCGCAGCCCGTGGCGGATGATCGGAGGCGGTGTCTCATGGCGCGGTGCCCCCACTGCGGCGCCCCGGCGCGGCCGCACTCGTGCGAGGAGCTGTTCCACGCCGTGCTCGCCCTGGACCACGCGCGTCGGCCGCCCTGGGGACCGCTGCACGGTGTCACGGTGTCCTGCTACCTGCTCCAGCACTCTGGACAGTGGCCCGCCACCGAGCGGAACCGGGCCTGGGCGGTCCTGACGGCCTACCTGGACGGCGGCCTCGACGCCGCCGCGCGGATCACCGAGCGCGCCCGCCGCGCCAACTCCCACCGCAACCGCGACGCGGCGCTTCCGGCCCTGAACCCGGGTGCGAGCGTGCCCGTGGCGGCCGCGCCGCCCACGTCGTTCGACGTCACCATCGCCGACGTCGCCCGCGACGGCACGTTCCCGGCCGAGGGCTACGCGGACCGGGTGGCGGACTGGGCACGGGCCACACTCACCGCGTGGCGCGCGCTCGCCCCCGGTCCCCGCTGACCCCGGCGGCGGACCATGGGGAGCCGTCGCCCGCGCGCCCGCGCGCGGCTCCCCGTCCGCCAACGCGGTGCGTGCGCATACCCGGGTCGCCTGCCGTGGACGGCGGCGACACGGGCGGAACACGCCCGTCCGGCGGCGTATGTGCGCCGTGCCGCCACGGAGACGCATCGGGATGATTGACTGGAATCGTGGACTTTGCCGCGTCTGAGCCAGCATCGCAGCGGACCGAATCCGAGCCGCGCTCCGAGGACGCGTCGGCGTCCCCGGCGGCCGCGTCCGCCGAGGAGCCCGACGGCGCCGCCGCCGCGCGCGCCGCGCTGGAGACCGCCTTCGCGGCCCCCGAGGGCACCTCGTGGAACCGCGTGTCGGCCGCGCTGACGCTCTACCGGCGCATCGTGCTCCTCGCCGTGGCCGTGCCCGCGCTCCTGCTGGGCGGCGCCGCGCTGTGGGTCTGGAGCTGGCCCTGGGGCCTGGTGTGGATCGGTCTGGTCGCGGGCGCCTCGGCCGGGGGCTGGGTGCTCGCCGAGCGGGTGTGCGCGTCGTGGGGCTACGCCGAGGGCGGGACCGACTTCTACCTGACCTACGGCGTGGTCACGCGCCAGCTCGTCGTCATCCCCTACGGTCGGATGCAGGTCGTGGACGTGACCTCCAACCTGCTGGAACAGTCGCTGGGGTTGGCCACGGTGCGGGTGCGCACGGCCGCCACCACGGCCGACACCCGCATCCCCGGACTGCCGCTGGACGACGCCGTCCGCCTGCGCGACCGCCTCGCGGCGCGCAGCGAGACCTTTTCGACGGGGCTGTAGCCGGTGCCGCCCGCCGCCGGGTCGCCGCGCCGCGCACGCGCCGCCGCGCCGACGGCGCGTGCGGGCGCCGAACCCGCCGCCGTACCCGGGGACGGGGACGGGGGCGGGACCGCCGGTCGCGGCGGGGAGCGCGGGGCCGAGCGGCGTGCCGCGCCGGATCGCGGCGCCTCATCGGGCACCGTGGGCGGGGTGCCGCGCGTTCCCGTCCGGAAGGGGCGGGGCACCGCCGGGGCGGCAGGTCGGGTAGAGGTGCCCGGGCACGCGCCGGGCCGGTCGGCCCGGACGCGGCGCGAGCGGAGCGGCCTCGCCGATGCCGCCGACCGGTAGGACCAGCGGCCGCCGAGCAGGCCCGCCAGTACGGGGAGGAAGCCCACGGTGAGCGACGCCAAGGACAACGCCGCGTCCGACCCGCGCGAACCCGACGACGAGCGCGGGCGCGGACGCGGGCGGGAGCCGGAGCCTTCGCCCGACGCGCGCTGGTTCGGCGACCCCGAGGGCGTCGGCGGTGGCGTCGGCGAACAACCGGCGGACCCCACCGGAGCCCGCGTATCCGGCGAACCGGAACCGGGCGATCCTGGTGTCCGAAACCAGGAGCGAGCGGAGGAGCCCGCCCCGGCCGCCCCGGAGGCGCCCGACCAGGCGGCACCGGCCGCGCAACCGCAAGCGGCACCGGCGAAGCCCGAGAGTTCTGAGCGCCCCGAGAGCCCCCGGTCCGGCAACACGACGAAGGCCGCAGACCCCGGCGACCCGAGCGCGGTGCGAGCCGGGGCGGAGGCGGCTGCGCCCGACGGTCCGGGTACCGGGCGCGGCGCCGAGTCGCGGGCCACCCCTCCGGGCGCGTCGGCGCCGGGTGAACCCGGTAGTCCGCCGGACACCGCCGCGCCCGGCCCGGCCGCCGAGGAGGTGGAGCCACCGGACGCTCCCGGCGGCGCCGAGCCCTCGGCCGCCGCACACGCGGCCGAGCCCGCCCCCACGGACGAGGCAGGGGGCGGCGTCCGCGCGCGGCGTGCCGGAGACGGAGGCGAAGCCCCGGACTGGAACGACGCGAAGGGCCGCCCCGGCGGTGGATCCCTGGCATGGTTCACCGACCGCCCGGGCTCGCCCGACCCCTCGGGCCTGCGCCCGGTCACCGCACCCACCGACACCCACCGCTCCGAGAACATCGCCCGCCCTCCGGCCGTTGACCGGCCCTACTACTCACCGGCGGCCGAGGCGTTCATGCAGAGCGGTCCCGACCCCGATGAGCCACGGACGGGATCGTCCTGCGGGGCGAGCGACGGACGTTCCACCGACCGGTCGGCTGGGCGCGGTTCCGTTCCAGCGCCCGAGGCGGTGGACGAGAAGGGCGGCGAGGGGCAGGGCCGCACGGGGGCCGCTGAAGACTTCCCGGTGCCGGACGCCGAGGCCGGCCCGGCTGGAGACGCGGACGGCGACGATCTGGCCGCGCCGCCGCCGGTCGTGGATCGGCCGTACTACTCTCCGGCGGCTGAGGCGTTCATGCAGAGCGGCCCCGATCCCGAGGAGTCGCGGACAGGGCTGCCTGCCCGGTCCGCGCCACCAGGTGGAGAGGTGTCTTCGCCTTCCGGCGCCGAGGGCGCGCAGCGCCGACGTGGCTCCGGCGCAGCCGAAGGGCTCGCCGAGGAGCGGGCGGACGGCGCCGGCGGCGGTGCCGCAGGGTCGGCCGCCGATCGGGCTTGCGCCGATCAGCGGTCGGGGCGCGGTTCCGTCCCAGCGCGCGAGGTGGCGGACGCGGAGGACCGCGCGGGGAAGGTCCGCGCGGGGGACGTTGACGGTCCGTCGGCGCCGACCGCTGAGACCGCTGCGCGAGGCACAGCCGAAGGGCTGAGATCCGCGCCGGGTGGTCGCACCGGCGGTGCTCCGGGCGAGCGGACCGCTGCGTCGGCGGACGCCGAGGGCGGCCCGATTGGAGCCGTGGAGAGCGGCGCGGACGGTGATGATCTGGCCGCGCCGCCGCCGGTGGTGGATCGGCCGTTCTACTCCCCGGCGGCTGAGGCGTTCATGCAGAGCGGTGCCGACCCTTCAGATGAAGGGGTCGGTCCGTACGCGCGGCGCCGGGACGGGAAGGCGGACGCCGCGTCGCGGGGTCCGCGCGGTTCCGGTGGTGCCGCCGGCGGGGCCTCGGGGGAGAAGCCCGCGTCGGGCGCGGCTGATGGCGGCGCCCGTGCGGCCGGAGGGCCGCGGGCGGGTCGGACCTCCTCCTCGTCGTCGGGCGGAGGCGTTCCGGAGGCGGAGCCGGGCGGCGGTCGCGGGGTGCCCGCTGAAGACGCGGACGCCGGTGCGCGCGCCGCCCAGGGCGCCCGGGCGGGCCGGGCGGCCGCCGGGGGTGCCGACGACGGCGGCGAGGGCGGCGCCGAGGTGACCTGGTACCGGGGCACCCCGGGGGGTGGTCCCGCCGACGCCGCGGGCGGGCTGTGGGCCGCCGACGACTTCGACCGCGCCGGTCCGTCGAAGCCCGGTGCGCCCCGGCGGCCCCGGCTGGTGCCCGCCGCCGGCGGACCCCCCATCGCAGGTCCCTACCCGGTGCCCGCCGCGTACGCGGGACCGTACCCCGCGTCCGGCGAACCCTCCGGGCGGCCGCCCGGCGCTCCGGGCGTGCGGCCGCCGGGTGGTCCGGGAGCGGGGGAGGCCACCGGCACGTGGACCGGCCCGGCGGCGGCCGGGCAACCGGCGTCCAACGGCCCTTCCGGCGCGCCGGAAGGGCCGACGCCCTACGGCTTCCCCTCGCCGCACGGCTATCCCTCCGTTCCCGGCGGGCCGTGGACCGGCCACGGTCATCCGCCCGCTTCCGGGCGCTCCGGCACCACGCCTGGCCAGGGGAGTCCGGTGGCCCCTGGGCGGCCCGGCTCCCCTCCGGCTTCCGGGCACGGCGGTACCACTCCTGACGCCGGGAACCCGGTGGCCACTGGACGCCCCGGCTCGCCGTCCGATATCGGGCGTTCCGGGGGGACGACCGGCTCTGGGGGTTCCGACCTCTCCGGCGAACCGCCTGCCTCCGGTGGCCCTGCGGGCGCCGGTGGCACCTGGGCCGCCGGGTCTCCGCGGGCGGGGCGGTCGTCGGGGGACTCCACGCACTCCGCGCCTTCCGCGCACCCCACACCTTCCACGCCGTCGGGCGGCGGCGCCGGACCGGCCCCCATAGGCACCGGTTCCTGGCGGACCGGTCCGGCCCCGCGCCCAGCAGGTCCCGTGCCGCCCACGCCGCCCGGTACCCCGCACCCGCTCGGCTCGCCGTACCCCCTTGGGGCTTCCGCCGCCGCGTACGGTCCCTCTCACCCCGTCGCCCACCCCGCGAGTCCGGCGGGGTTCGCCGCCGCGCGGCCCGGTGGGCCGGGCGGCGGCCCGGGCGGGGCCTACGGCGGTGGGCCCGTGCGGTTCCTGCCGCCCACGGCCGGAGGGCCGACGCCGCCCCACGGCCGTCCCGGCGGGCCGGGGCAGCCCCACCAGCCCGACCGGCCGCGCCGACCCGAGCCCGACGTCACCCGGGGCGCGCACCGCACCCACTGGGCCGCCGTCCCCTTCCAGGTGGTCCTGGTGACGACGGTGTTCCTCGCCCTGCCCGGCCCGCTGCTCAGCGAACTGGGCCTGACCTGGCTGTTCCTGGCCACCCTCGCCCTGGCCTGCGGCACCACCGCCTTCGCGCTGCTGTCCTGGTGGCAGTCCTCGTTCGGCCTGCGCGAGGACCACCTCGTGGTCCACTCCGGGCTGGTGCGCCGCTCCTCGCGCGAGATCCCGCTGAGCCGCCTCCAGGCGGTCGACGTCGTCCGCCCGCTGCTGATGCAGGTCCTCGGCCTGGCCGAACTCCGGGTCGAGTTGGCCGGGGGCGACGCCAGCGAGATCCGGCTGCGCTACCTGCGCTGGGAGACCGCCGAGCGCTTCCGCGCCGCGCTGCTCGCCCACGCCGCCGGGCTGTCCGGCAGCACGCCCGAGGCGCCCGAGTCGCCCTTCTACAAGCTCCCGTTCGGGCTGCTGCTGGCCGCCATGACGTTCCGGCTGCCGGTCCTGGGCGCCTCCATGCTGTTCCTCGTCCTGGTGGTGACCGGATTCGCCATGGCCGAACCCGGGGTGCTCGGCGGCGCCATCCCGCTGATGCTGGGCCTCATGCGCGGCTTCCTGGGGCCCCTCACCCGCTACACCGACTTCTACGCGTCCCTGTCGCCGGACGGCCTGCGCCTGCGCTACGGCGTGTTCCAGGCGCGCATGCAGACCGTCCCGCCGGACCGCGTGCAGGCGGTGCGGATCGTGGAGCCGCTGCTGTGGCGCTCGCTGGGGGTGGTGCGGGTCGAGGCAAACGTCGCCGGCTACGTCGGCGAGCGCCAGATGGACTCCTCCACGCTGCTGCCGGTGGCCCCGCGCGAACTGGCCTACGCCCTGGTCGACGAACTCTTCCCCGGCACCGACGCCCGGAGCGTGGCGCTGCACCCGGCGCTGACCGGCCGCCCCCGCGACGGCGCCCTTGGCGTGGACGAGCACCTCTACGTCGCCCGGCGCGGCCGGTTCTGCGAGGTGACCGAGATCGTGCCGCACGCGCGCACCCAGACGATCCGGATGAGCGCCGGGCCGCTCGCCCGGCGGCGCGGGGTGGCCGAGGTCGACGTCGACACCCCGCCGGGGCCCATCCGGGCGCGCGCCACCGGGCGCGAGATCACCGAGGCGCGCCGCGTGGTGGACGGCATGGCCGCCTACGGCCACGAGGCCAGGCGCACCACGCCCGGCCCCGAGCGCTGGGCCACGCGCAGCGACGCGGACACCTCCGGGGACTGACCGCCGCCGGCCGACGCCGACTGCCGTCTCCGGCTGTCCGCCGTCCCCGCCCCGGCGCGGACGGCCGACGGCGCGCCCTCAGACCATGGTCGAGATGCAGAACGGGTGCCCGGCCGGATCGAGCAGCACCCGCCAGCGATCCGGGTCGGGCTGGAACGGGGGTGCGGCGGCGCCGTTGGCGACCAGGTGGGACTGCGCGGCGTCCAGATCGTCCACGCCCAGTTCGATGTGGGCCTGCTTCTCCTGGGCCGGGTCGGGCCAGGTCGGGCGCCGGTAGTCCGCGAGGCGGTTGAACCCCAGCCCCGGCGCGCCTTCCCGGCCCAGCATGACGAAGTGGTCGCTGGTGTAGACGACCGGCAGGCCGAGGAGACCGCCGTAGAAGCGGGCCATCTCGGCGGGGTCGGCGCAGTCGAACGTTACGGCGGCGTAGCGGAAGGCGGGTGCGGGCGCGGGAGTGGGTGCGGACACGGACGCGGATACGGCTTCGATGCTCATGGGAGGGACCCTAGAAGCCGACCCGGACGGCGTCTGTCCTGGTCGTGCCGCACACTCGTAACGTGATCAGCACCTCCGCCCGCCTGCTCCACCTCGTCGCGCTGCTGGCCGCGCGCCCGTCGTGGACGTGCGGCGAACTCGCCGCGCGGCTGGCCGTCACCGAGCGCACCGTGCGCCGCGACATCGCCCGGCTGCGGGAGTTGGGCTACGGGGTGGAGTCCGAACCCGGGCCGTGGGGCGGCTACCGCCTCGGCGTCGGCCGGCGGATGCCGCCCTTGGCGCTGGACGAGGAGGAGGCGCTGGCGGTGGCCGTGGCCCTGCGCGAGGCCGCGTTCAGCGGTGTCCTCGGCGGCGACCAGGCGGCGCTGTCGGCTCTGCTGAAGCTGCGCCAGGTGCTGCCGGGGGTCGTGGCCGAGCGGCTGGGCGCGATGGACGCCGCGCTGGTGCACGTGCCCGGGATCGCCGAGCCGCAGATCGCCCCCGGCATGCTGCTGGACCTGGCCGCCGCGTGCCGCCGGGGCGAGCGGGCACGCCTGTCCTACCGCGACCGCGCGGGCCGCGCCACGGTCCGCGAGGTCGACCCCTACCGCCTGGTGCGTGCCGGGCGGCGCTGGTACCTCGTCGCCCGCGACGCGGCCAAGGACGAGTGGCGGACCTTCCGGGGCGACCGGGTCCAGGTCGTGGAGCCGACCGGCCGGCCCGCGACGCCGGCCGAACCGCCCGACCCCGGCCTGCTGGTCTCGCGCGCGCGGGCCGCCGCCACCTACCCGGTGCACGCGGTGGCGCGCCTGGCGGTGCCGCCGGAGCGGGCCGCGCGGCTGGTTCCGGACTCGGTCGGCACCCGCCGCGCGGACGGCCCCGACGCCACGGTCGTGGAGGTCGGCGGCCCCGACGCCGACGGGCTGGCCTGCTATCTCCTGCGCCTGGGCGTCCCGCTGCGCGTCCTGTCGCCCGAGAGCGTGCGCGAGGCCCTGGTGCGTCGACTCGGTGAGCTGTACGCCGCCAACGCCGAAGAGCCCGAGGAGCCCGAGGGCGCGGGGCGGAGGTGACCCGCCGGCGCGAACCTCTCTGGCCGCACCCCTACAGCGCCGCCCGCCGGGGGAGCGCCGACACACGGCGGCACGGCTCGGTGTGGCGTGTATCACGCGCGAGGAGGCGCGGCCCCGTCAGCACGCAGAGTTATCGGAGGGAATGTCCGGACAAACTCGGGCAAGGCACGTGGCCGAATGATTCCCCCTGGTTATTCACATTCGCGGGTTTGGTGGAAATCCGGGACACGCGTAACCGCGTGTGACTAGATTGAGTTTTGGACGCGATGTGTGATCGTGTTCCTACGCATAGTCAACGACGCCGGCCGGTCGTGTCCGACCGGCCTGGAGGGGAAACCACGTGCTGAAGAAGACCCTGGTCGCCAGCGCCATCGCCGCCGCCGCTGCCGGTGCGTTCATCGCCGGAGCGCCCGCCGCCTCCGCCGAGGTCGAGCAGGAGACCTCCGGCAACGGCAGCATCCTCGGCGGCAACCAGCTCGGCCTGGACCTGAACGTGCCCGTCAACGTGTGCGGCAACAGCGTCGCCATCATCGGTGTCGCCGGCGCCGACTGTGACCACTCCGGCGCCGTCGTCAAGAACTGAGCGACGTCAGCCGCGGCTTACCCTCCCGGTGAGCCGCCGCCCGGTCGGGACCGGTGCCGCACGGCGGCACCGGTCCCTTCGCGTTGCCGGCCCCCGCGCGCCGGCCCCTTGGCGTCGGCCGCCCCCGGCGCCGCTCCCACAGCCGCGACCCGCGACATGTGTCCGATCCTGCGGTCATCGGTTCCAGGTTGCTGTGGATTCGCAAGGCGCGTCCGCCTGTGCGGTTTTCGCCCCGGCCGGAACCGGGTCGGTACTCTTCCCGCCGGAAAGCCGGATAAGCGGCGGGCGAAACCGGGCACACCGCATGTGTCCTGGCTCACATGTCACCGTGGACACCGCCGGGTACACGGCGTCGAATCCGGAAATGTTCGGCGACGCTGCGTCGCATCATCGTTCCTTAATGTGATTCTTGCTGGTGGGCGGCGGCGCGAACCGCCCCCGGTGTGCGTAGATGGGTGGCGAGCACAGCGCGTGCTCAGGAACCAACCGCGACGGCCGGTCCACCCCAGTCCGGCCTGGAATAGGGGAATCCACGTGCTGAAGAAGACTTTCGCCGCCGGTATCGTCACCGCCGCCTCCGCCGGCGTCCTCCTGATGGGCACCCCCGCGTTCGCCTCCGACTACGTGCAGAGCGCCGGCAACGGCGGCGTCGTCGCCGGCAACCAGGCCGTCGTCAACGCCGACATCCCGGTCAACGGCTGCGGCAACGCGGTGGCCGTGCTGGGCAACGCCGGCGCCAACTGCTGGAACTCCGGCGTCATCATCAGCAACCAGTAAGCCGCCGCGCGGCGCAGCGCGCGCCTCGGGCGCCCGCGCGCGGAATCCGTGCCCGCACGCGGGCTTCGGCGCCGGCCCCCTCAGCGGGGCCGGCGCCGGCCGCGTCCCCGGGCCAGGCCCGCCGCCCCCGCCCCGCCGCCGACAGGGCGCCCGACCGGGCACGCTGCCGGCCCCATCACCGCGCGGTCGCCCGCGCGGCACCGCCCCCCGGACAGCGCCCGGCACCGCCCGGCCCCGCGCGCCGCACCGGGGTGGCGCGGCCCCGGCGGTTGAGGACGCTCAGTAAGCTGGCCGCACAATGTCCGGTACCCGAGTGGACTGGAACGAGGTGCGATGCCGATGCGGCCCCAGGAGAACACCGAACGCCCGGCGCGGCTGCGCGTCGGCGTCGTCGGCGCCGGCCGGGTCGGCTCCGCGCTGGGCGCGGCCCTGGCGCGGGCCGGACACGAGGTGGTGGCCGCCTCGGGGGTGTCCGAGCGCTCCCGCCGCCTGGCCGAGACCCGGCTGCCCGACGCCCGCATCACCGACCCCTCCGACGTCGTGGACTCCGCCGACCTGGTCCTGCTCACCGTCCCCGACGACGACCTGGAACCCCTCGTGCGCGGCCTGGTCGAGACCGGCGCCGACGTCACCGGCACATTCCTGGTGCACACCAGCGGCGCCCACGGCTACCAGGTGCTGGCGCCCGCCACCGCCGTCGGCGCGCTGCCGCTGGCCCTGCACCCCGTCATGACCTTCACCGGCCGCGACGAGGACGTCGAACGGCTGGCCAGCGCCTCCTTCGGCGTCACCGCCCCCGACACCCTGCGCCCCATCGCCGAGGCCCTGGTGGTCGAGATGGGCGCCGAACCCGTGTGGATCCCCGAGGAGCACCGCACCCTCTACCACACCGCCCTCGCCGGCGGCGCCAACCACCTGGTCACCCTGGTCGCTGAGAGCGCCGCCCTGCTGGGCGCCGCCGGGGTGGACAACCCCGCCCGCCTGCTGGGCCCGCTGCTGGGCGCCGCGCTGGACAACGCGCTGCGCCTGGGCATGGACGGGCTGAGCGGGCCGGTGCTGCGCGGCGACACCGCCACCGTCGCCGCCCACATCGGCGAGCTGCGGCGGCACTCGCCCGAGAGCGTGCCCGCCTACATCGCGCTCGCCCGGCTGACCGCCGACCGCGCGCTGGCCGCCGGACTGCTCAAGCCGCACGACGCCGAGCGCCTGCTGGACGTGCTCCAGGACTGAGGCGGCCGGCCCCGCACCCGGAACCCCACGAAAGAGCCCCCGATGACCGACCCCATCCCCGCCCCCGCGCTCGCCCGCACCCCCGAGGAGCTCCGCCGGCTGCGCTCCCGGCTCGGACGGGTCGCCCTGGTGCCCACCATGGGCGCCCTGCACAGCGGGCACCGCTCCCTCATCGCCGCCGCGCGCGAGCACGCCGACGCCGTGGTCGTCAGCGTGTTCGTCAACCCGCTCCAGTTCGGCCCCGGCGAGGACTACGAGCGCTACCCCCGCGACCTCGACGCCGACCTCGCCGTGTGCGCCGAGGAGGGCGTGGCCCTGGTCTTCGCCCCCTCGGTCGAGGACATGTACCCCGGCGAGCAGATCGTGCGGGTCGACCCCGGCCCCATGGGCGCCGTGCTGGAGGGGGCGTTCCGCCCCGGGTTCTTCGGCGGGGTCCTCACCGTCGTCAACAAGCTGTTCAACCTGGTGCGCCCCGACATCGCGGTCTTCGGCCAGAAGGACGCCCAGCAGCTCGCCCTGGTCCGCCGCATGGTGCGCGACCTCAACATGCCCGTCACCGTCGTGGCGGCGCCCACCATGCGCGACCCCGACAACCTCGCCTCCTCCAGCCGCAACGCCTACCTCAGCCCCGAGGAGCGGCGCAGCGCCCTGGCCCTGTCCCGCGCGCTGCTGGCCGGGGCGGACGCCTCGGTCACCGGACCGGTGGGTATCCTCAGTGCGGCCCGCGCGGTCCTCGACGAGGCAGCTCAGGCCACTCCGCCGGTGACGGTGGACTACCTGGCCCTGGTCGACGCCGCCACCTTCACCGAGGTGGCCGGCGACCACCGGGGCGACGCCGTGCTGCTCGTGGCGGCGCGGGTGGGCCGCACCCGGCTGATCGACAACGTGCCGCTCACCCTGTGACCTCGGCGAGGGGCGGCGGCGGACAAGGAGGACCCCGGTGCCGGACAACCCCTTCGCCCTGCCGCGAAGACTCGCGGCGCCCGCGCCGGGCTGGACCGTCGAGACCGACGTGGTCGTGGTGGGCTCCGGCATCGCCGGGCTGAGCACCGCGCTGCGCTACACCGAGCTGTCCCCGGACGGGCGCGTGGTGCTGGTCACCAAGGACCTGCTCTCCACCGGCTCCACCCGCTGGGCCCAGGGCGGGATCGCCGCCGTCACCGACCCCTCCGACGCCCCGCTGGCCCACATGGTCGACACCGTGGTGGCCGGGCGCGAGCTGTGCGACGTCGCGGCGGTGCGCACCCTGGTCACCGCCGGCCCGCAGGCGCTGCGCTGGCTGGTGGAGCGCGGCACCGCCTTCGACCGCGCCGCCGACGGCAGCCTGGCGCTGACCCGCGAGGGGGGCCACCGCGCCCGCCGCATCGCCCACGCCGGCGGCGACGCCACCGGCGCCGAGATCGAGCGCGCGCTGATCGCCGCCGTCGCCGCCGAACCCCGCATCGAGGTCATCGAGCACGCCTTCGTGCCCGACCTGCTGCCGGTCGCCCCCGCCTCCGAGGCGGGCGGCCCCCGCGCCGGCGCCGCCGGGGTCACCGTGCACGTGATGGGCGAGGGCGAGCGCGACGGCGTGGGGCGAGTCGCCGCGCGCGCCGTGGTGCTGGCCACCGGCGGCATCGGCCAGGTGTTCGCCGCCACCACCAACCCCGAGGTCTCCACCGGCGACGGCCTGGCCGCCGGCCTGCGCGCGGGCGCCGAGGCCGAGGACCTGGAGTTCGTCCAGTTCCACCCCACCGTGCTGTGGCTGGGCGCCCACGCGCGCGGCCAGCAGCCGCTGATCTCCGAGGCGGTGCGCGGCGAGGGCGCGTTCCTGCTGGACACCCGGGGCCGCCGCTTCATGGCTGACCGCCACGAGCTGGCCGACCTCGCGCCGCGCGACGTGGTGGCCCAGGGCATCGCCGCGGCCATGGCCGACACCGGCGCCGACCACGTGCTGCTGGACGCCCGCCACTTCGGCGCCGCCATGTGGGAGGAGCGCTTCCCCACCATCCTGGCGGCGTGCCGCAAGCACGGCATCGACCCGGTGACCGAGCCGATCCCCGTCGCGCCGGCCGCCCACTACGCCTCGGGCGGGCTGCGCACCGACCTGCGCGGGCGCACCACGGTGGCCGGGCTCTACGCCGTGGGCGAGGTCGCGCGCACCGGCGTGCACGGCGCCAACCGGCTGGCCTCCAACTCGCTGCTGGAGAGCGTGGTGTTCGCCCACCGGGTCGCCGAGGACCTGGCCGCCGGCGGGGAGCCCGCCAGCGCCCGCCCGGCCGCCGCCCCCGACGGCCCCGGCGGGCTGGTCGCCCCCGAGCTGGTGCCGCGCGTGCGCGCGGTGATGTCCCGCCACGCCGGGGTCGTCCGCGACGAGGCCGGGCTGGAGGCCGCGCTGGCCGAGCTGCGGGCCGTGGCCGCCGACCCCCGCAACGCCGACGCCGTGCCCGGCACGCCCGCGTGGGAGGCCGCCAACCTGCTGACCGTGGCGACCCTGCTGGTGAGCGCGGCGCTGCGGCGCCTGCGCGCCGACGCCGAGGCCGCCGGCGCGGCGGCGGGCACGCCGGCGCGCGGCCACGTGCGGGTGGGGCTGGCGCTGGGGACCGCCCTGAAGCGGCGCGGCCCCGTGGGCGCCCCGACCGAGGCCCTCGCCGAGCTGGCCGACGTGGTCCGCTCGGGCAACCACTCCGGGGGCGGGGCGCGGGCGCTGGCCGACCGGGTCGCGGCCGCGCTGCGCGAGGACCTGCTGCTGCCCGGCGGGGGTGTGGGCGTGGACGTCACCACCGCCGCCACCATCCCCGCCGCCCAGATCCGCACCGCCGACGTGGTGGCCCGTGCTGAGGGCGTCGTGGCCGGTCTGCCCGTGGCCGAGCTGGTGTTCCACCAGGTCACCGAGGGCGTCATGGAGGTCCGCCGGCACGTGGCCGACGGCGACCGTGTCCGCCGGGGCGACGTGCTGATGACCGTCACCGCCCGCACCCGCCACCTGCTCACCGCCGAGCGGACCGCCCTCAACGTCCTCACCCACCTGTCGGGGATCGCCACCGCCACCGCCGCCTGGGTCGACGCCGTGGCCGGTACCGGCGCCCGCGTCCGCGACAGCCGCAAGACCCACCTGGGGCTGCGCGCGCTGGAGAAGTACGCGGTGCGCTGCGGGGGCGGCGTGAACCACCGTTTCGGTCTGGCCGATGCCGCCCTCATCAAGGACAACCACGTGCTCGCCGCCGGGGGCGTGGCCGAGGCCGTGCGCGCCGTGCGCCGGGCCGACCCGGGCGTGCCGCTGGAGGTCGAGGTCGACCGGATCGACCAGGTCGAGCCCGCGCTGGCGGCCGGCGCCGAGGAGATCCTGCTGGACAACTTCACCGTGGAGCGGCTGCGCGAGGCCGTGGAACTGGTGGCCGGGCGGGCCCGCCTGGAGGCCAGCGGCGGCCTCACCCTCGCCGACGCCGCCGCCGTGGCGGCCACCGGTGTGGACTTCCTCGCGGTGGGCGCGCTGACCCATTCCAGCCCAGCTCTGGACATTGCGCTCGATCTTCGGGACATTCACTGAGATCCTCCGGAACGGACCAGGAGAGGCCCCACTGATGCTGCTCGCGATCGACGTCGGCAACTCGCACACGGTTCTCGGGCTCTTCGACGACGAGGACCTGCTGGAGCACTGGCGCGTCTCCACCGAGGCGCGGCGCACCGCCGACGAGTGGGCGGTGGTGCTCCAGGGGCTGATCGGCGGCAGCTCGATGATCGGCGCCGGGGCCGTCGACGGCATCTCGCTGTGCTGCTCGGTGCCCTCGGTGCAGCACGAGATGCGCGAGATGTTCCGCCGCCACTTCGGCGACGTCCCGGCGGTGATCGTGGAGCCCGGCGTCAAGACCGGCGTCCCGGTGCGCATGGACAACCCCAAGGAGGTCGGCAGCGACCGGATCGTCAACGCGCTGGCCGCCGTGCAGCTCTACGGCGGCCCGGCGGTGGTGGTCGACTTCGGCACCGCCACCACCTTCGACGCCGTCAGCGCCAAGGGCGAGTACGTGGGCGGCGCCATCGCCCCGGGCATCGACATCTCGGTGGAGGCGCTGTCGCGGCGCGGCGCCCAGTTGCACATGGTCGAGCTGGTCAAGCCGCGCACCGTCATCGCCAAGAACACCACCGAGGCGCTGCGCTCGGGGATCGTGTTCGGGTTCGCCGGGCAGGTCGACGGGATCGTGGACCGCATGGCCCAGGAGCTGACCGACGACGCCGACGAGGTCACCGTGGTGGCCACCGGCGGGCTGGCGCCGATGGTGGTCGACGAGTGCGAGACCGTCGACGTGCACGAGCCCTGGCTGACCCTGATCGGGCTGCGGCTGGTGTTCCAGCGCAACACCTGAGCCGCGCGGGGCGGGGCGCGGGCACCGCGCGCGCCCGGTCCCGCCCGGCCGGTCCCGGCCCCGCCCGGTGTGCCGAGCGGGCCTCCGGGCGCGGATAGGATCGGGGGCGTGACTGGAGTGCTGGACGAATCGTACGACGACCTGCCCGAACAGATGCGGGTCCGGCGCGAGAAACTGGACCGCATCCGCGCGGAGGGCACCGACCCCTTCCCGCTCGGGTTCCCCCGGACCACCACCATCGGTGCCGTCCGGGACAAACACGGCGACCTCGCGCCCGATTCGGCCACCGGCGAGCGCGTCGGCGTCACCGGTCGCGTCATGCTCTACCGCACCGGCGGCAAGCTGTGCTTCGCCACCCTGCGCGACTCCACCGGCGACCTCCAGGTCATGCTGTCGCTGGACAAGCTGGGGCCCGAGTCCCTGGCCGCGTGGAAGTCCGACATCGACCTGGGCGACCACGTCGGCGTCGAGGGCGAGGTCATCACCTCCCGCCGCGGCGAGCTGTCGATCATGGTCGACTCCTGGGCGCTGACCGCCAAGTGCCTGCGCCCCCTGCCCGAGAAGCACAAGGGGCTGACCGACCCCGAGGCCCGGGTGCGCCAGCGCTACGTCGACCTCATCGTCAACCCCGAGGCCCGCTCCATGGTGCGCAGCCGCTCGGCCGCCGTCCGCGCGCTGCGCAACGGCCTGGACGCCCGGGGCTTCCTGGAGGTCGAGACCCCGATGCTCCAGCGGGTGCACGGCGGCGCCACCGCGCGGCCGTTCACCACCCACATCAACGCCTACGACCTCGACCTCTACCTGCGGATCGCGCCCGAGCTGTACCTCAAGCGGCTGGTTGTGGGCGGCATCGAGAAGGTCTTCGAGATCAACCGCAACTTCCGCAACGAGGGCGCGGACTCCACGCACAACCCCGAGTTCACGATGCTGGAGTTCTACCAGGCCTACGGCGACTACGACTCCATGGCCGACCTCACCCGCGAACTCCTCCAGGAGGCGGTCCGCGCGGTGTTCGGCACCACGGTGGTGCGGCGCGGCGACCGCGAGTACGACCTCGGCGGCACCTGGGGCTCGGTGACCCTCTACGGCACGGTCTCCGAGGCCCTGGGCGAGGAGGTCACCCCGCGCACGCCGGTGGAGACCGTGCGCAAGCTCGCCGACGCGCGCGGCGTGGAGTGGGACCCCGCCTGGGGCCAGGGCAAGCTCATCGAGCACCTCTTCGAGGAGCTGGTCGAGCACACCATCCAGGAGCCGGTCTTCGTCCGCGACTTCCCCGTCGAGACCAGCCCGCTGACCCGCCAGCACCGCGACGACCCCCTGCTCACCGAGAAGTGGGACCTCATCGGGTTCGGCATGGAGCTGGGCACCGGCTACTCCGAGCTGGTCGACCCCGTCGAGCAGCGGCGCCGCCTCACCGAGCAGTCGCTGCTGGCCGCCGGCGGCGACCCCGAGGCCATGCAGCTCGACGAGGACTTCCTGCGCGCGCTGGAGTACGGCATGCCGCCCAGCGGCGGGGTGGGCGTGGGCATCGACCGGGTGCTGATGGCGCTTACGGGGCGCAACATCCGCGAGACCATCCTCTTCCCGCTCGTCAAGCCCGAGTGAGCGCGCGGGGCGCCCGGCGGCACGCTCCGGGCGCCCCGCGCCGCCTCGTTGCGGGATCGTGATATTCGGTTGTCTCCGAAAGTCCCTGCCTGCGGGGGCTGTCCTTCAGGCCATGTTGTGAATACCGGTCCGCGGCCCGAAAGCGCGTGAAATCCCCGGTAGTGAAGGTTCTTTTCGCAGGTCATTCTCAGCTCTGAGATTTTCTCGTAAATGTGCCTGTGACCTGCGATGATCGTCTCGTCACTTTGTGTAGTCACCGGCACCTTGACGGGTTGTGCTCCTCGGCTTAGCGTTTCGAGGCAAGCGGAGTATTCCTCCGCTGGTTTGCCGTAGTGGATCGACTTGACGGTGAGTGAGGATGGCTGGGCACGGCTTCGGCGCGTTCCCGTCGTCCTTTGCCGTGAGCGCCCGCGCGCGATCTGTCCGTCCCAGATCGCGCCGACCGCGACCGCGCGCCCTCGCGCCCGCCGGTGTCCGCTTCTGTGCCAGAGAAGCGGTCCTGCCGGAGGCCGGGACCCGGTCGCGGGGAACGTCGGCGCCCGCGCGCCAAGAGGCTCGCGCCTCCGCCCCGTGCAGGCCGCTGCGGCGACGAGTTGATGTTCCGCACTCACCACGGATGAGGGAGGACGGAGTGGAACAGGCCACACTCGTACGTCGTGCCGTGAAGGACCCCGGCGTGTCCCTGATGCGCGAGGGCATCGTGCCGGCACCGGTGCCGGCACCCGAGGGGGCCCAGCCCCTTCCGGTCAGCCTGACCGACGACGAACTCCAACTGCTGGCGGAGATCGCCACCGGCGTCACCACCGACGTCGCGGCGCGCCGGCTGGAGTTGAGCGCCCGCACCCTGCGGCGGCGCCTGCGCGCGATCTGCGACCAACTGGGCGTGAACACCCCCATCGAGGCCGTCGTCTGGGCGGCCCGTCCGCGTCAGCCCGTCCGCGTCAGCCCGTCCGCGTCGGCGCGCCCGGTCCGGCCGGGCGGGCTCAAGTAAGCTGATGCGCGTCATGCACGCCACCCAGGTCACCGTCCGCCGCGCCCGCACCGGCGACGTCCCCCACATCCGGCGGCTGGTCGACTCCTTCACCGGCGAACGCCGGGTGCTCGCCAAGACCACGGTCACCCTGTATGAGGACATCCAGGAGTTCTGCGTCGCCGAACTCGGCGAAGGCGAGCACCGCGCGGTGGTGGGCTGCGGCGCGCTGCACGTGCTGTGGGAGGACCTCGCCGAGGTCCGCACGGTGGCGGTCGACCCCGCCGTCCAGGGGCGCGGGGTGGGCCACCGCATCGTCTCGGTCCTGCTGGACCGCGCCCGCGACCTGGGCGTGCGCCGCGTGTTCTGCCTGACCTTCGAGACCGCGTTCTTCGCCCGGCACGGCTTCCGGCCGATCCAGGGCACCCCGGTCTCCCCCCGCGTCTACGAGGAACTGCTGCGCTCCTACGACGAAGGCGTGGCGGAGTTCCTCGACCTGGACCGGGTCAAGCCCAACACGCTTGGCAACACCCGCATGCTGGTCCACCTGGCGCAGCCCGCCGACACCCGCGAGGGCTGACCCGGTCCCGCCGCCCCTACAGCAGCCGCATCTGGCGGTCGCGGGGCCGCCGGCGCGCGGCCGACTCCTCGTCCACCGGCATCGTCAGCGCGGGGTCGATCGCGTCCAGGAACGCCGAGGGCGCCGCGTCGGCCGTCGCGCCGCGCCGGGTGCGCCGCCGCGCCCGCGACAAATACAGCCGCTGCTGGGCCCGCGTCATGCCGACGAAGAACAGCCGCCGCTCCTCGGCCTCGTCGGTGTCCTGCGGTGCCGCGCCGGGCAGGCGGTGCGGCAGCAGCCCGTCCTCGCAGCCCACCAGGAACACCACCGGGAACTCCAGGCCCTTGGCGGCGTGCAGGGTGAGCAGCGCCACCCGGTCGGCCCGGGGGTCCAGGGCGTCGACCTCGGCGCCCAGGGCCAGCGCCGACAGGAACTCCGGCAGGTCGTCGCCGCACTGGCGGGCCAGCGGCAGCACCAGTTCGCCGGCGGTGCGCAGGTCGGCGACGGTGTCGGGGTCGCCGGAGTGCCGCTCGCACAGCGCCGCCACCGCCGTGCGCACCCGCTCGGCCACCGCCCCGCCGGGGTGGTGCGCCAGCTCGGCGGCCAGCGCCCGCACGCCCGGCCGCGCCAGCAGCCGGTCGTGGGACCGCTTCTGGTAGGGCACGCCGGCGGTGTTGAACGCGCTCATGACGGCCTGGCTCTGGGCGTCGGTGCGGTAGAGCACGCAGATGTCGCTGAAGGACAGCCCGCCGTCGCCCTCGCCGGTGACCCGGCCGCTGTCCAGGGAGTGCCAGGAGGTCCCGCCCAGCAGCCGGTCGATGGCGCGCGCCACGAACGACGCCTCGGCGCGCTCGTCGGCGGCGGCGTGCAGGCCGATGCGGGGCGGGTCGAGGAAGTCGCCGACGGCCCGCAGCTCCCGGCCGGGCACCAGCGACGACGGCGCGATGGCCTGGGCGGCGGCGGTGACGATGGTGGCGTTGGACCGGTAGTTGCGGGACAGCCGCACCGTGGCGGCGGTGGGGTAGTCGGCGGTGAAGCGCAGGAAGAACCCCACGTCGGCGCCGCGGAAACCGTAGATGGCCTGGTCGGGGTCGCCGATGGCGGTGACGTTGCCCTCGGGGCCGGTCAGCAGCCGCAGCAGGGCGTACTGCCGCTCGTCCACGTCCTGGTACTCGTCCACGCTCACCCACGGCCAGCGCGCGCGGTAGGCGGCGGCCAGCTCGGGGTCCTCCTCCAGCAGCCGCACCGCGTGGGCGACCAGACCGGCGAAGTCGACCAGGTCCAGCTCGCGCAGCCGCGCCTCGTAGGCGGCGAGCGCGGGGTCAAGGCCCTCGGCGCCCTCGGGAGCCGCGCCGGGGGCGTCGCGGCGCGCCAGCAGCCGGCGGCCCTCGCGCTCGGAGCCGGCGACCTCGGCGGCGACCTCCAGCGCCCGCGCGGCGTCGGCGATCTGGAAGGCGGGGGACAGGCCGGCGCGCTCGTGGTGCTCGCGCAGGATCAGCAGGCCCAGCCGGTGGAACGTGGCGACGGTGACGCCGGCGGCGGCCGGGCCGAGCAGGTCGGCCAGGCGCTCGGCCAGCTCCTCGGCGGCGCGCCGGGTGAAGGTGATCGCCAGGAACCGCTCGGCGGGCACCCCGCGCTCGGCGACCAGGTGGGCGATGCGCCGGGTGACCGTGCGGGTCTTGCCGGTGCCCGGCCCGGCGACGATCAGCAGGGGACCGCCGGGGGACTCGGCGGCGGCGCGCTGCTCGGGGTCGAGGCCGTCGAGGACGCCGTGTGCGGAGGGGGCCGGCGGCGCCGCCTCGGGGAACAGCGCCGGCGCGTCGGGACCCTCGGCCGGCGCATCGGGGACCTCGGCCTCTGGCGCGGCGGCCGGGTTTGCCCTAGGCGGCGCTGAGGCGGCCGCCAGCGCCCCGGCGGTGGCGGCGGCCGGTGACTCCACCAGGAGGGTGTCGGTGTCGGCGAGGAGCGTCTGGGTGCCGGTGCCGGCGGTGTCGGCGCGGGGTCCGCGCGGGCGGCGGGGTGCCGAGCCGCCCTCGGCGGGGGCGGCGTCCTCGGCGGCGGCCGGGCGGGTGGTGCCGGCCGCACCCGCGCGCGGCGCCTTCGGCGTGGCGCCGGACCCGCCGGACCCGCCGGTGCCGCCCGCGCCGCCGCCCGAGGGCGTACGGCGGGACGACTTGGCGGCGCGCGGGGTGCGGGGCGCGGCCGGCCGCAGCTCGGACTCGTCGAAGAGCGCCGGCGCGGACGCGGCGGCGGCCGCCAGCTCGCCCGGCTCGAACACGTGGATGGTGCCGTACTCGCCGTCGTAGCCGGCGTCGCGCACCACCCGCCCGGCGCGCAGCCGGGTGATCGCCTCGCCCAGCAGCGTGCCGCCGGCACGGGCGACGTCCTCCACCGGAAGCGCCGCGAGGATGTCCAGCTCCGAGCCCAGTTCGGCCACCAGCCGGCCGACCTCGCCCTGGACCCGCTTGCTCTTGGGCCCCACGCCCACGATCTCGCTGACGATCTCGGGCAGCGGCACCAGGTTGGCGAACCCGGCGGCGCCCTCGGGCCGGTGGCCCAGCGGGCGGTCGGCGAGGTCGTAGATGCGGTGGGACACCCCCACGGTCACCGGCCGCCCGCACACCGGGCAGCGCCCGCCGTGCTCGCGGGTGGTGTGGGGCTCCAGGCGCACGCCGCATTTGCGGTGCCCGTCGAGATGGTATTTGCCTTCCTCGGGGAAGAACTCGACGGTGCCGCGGAATCCGTCGCCGGTCTCCAGCGCGCGGCGGATGGCGTGGTAATCCAGGTCGGTGTCGAACCGGGTGGCCTCGCGGGCGAGCATGGGCGGGGAGTGCGCGTCGGAATTGCTGACCAGGGTGTAGGCGTCCAGTGAGGACACCGTCCAGTTCATCTCGGGGTCACTGGAGAGCCCGGTCTCGACCGCGAAGATGTGGTCGGCGAGGTCGCCATAGCAGTCGGCCACGGCGTCGAATCCGGATTTCGAGCCGAGAACGGCGAACCACGGGGTCCACACGTGCGCGGGCACGAGGTAGCTCGCCGGGTCGCTGGCGAGTGTGATCTCCAGCAGGTCGCGCGAATCCAGGCCCAGGATAGGGCGGCCGTCGGAGGCGAGATTGCCGATGCGCGCCAAATCCGCCGTGATCGCCTCGGCCGCCTCCATGGTGGGGGCGTAGAGCAAATGATGCACCTTTCGGGTGCGTTCGCCCCGTTTATAGATGGTGGAGATCTCCACTGACAGCAGGAACCGGCACGGATTCCGGCACGAGGGCGGCAGAGTGCGCAGCACCTCGGCCTCGATATCGGGCGCCAGGCGGAACAGCCCGGGTTCGGCCGGCACGAGTTTGGTGCGCAACTCCTCGCGCCAGGCAGGGTGAGTGAAATCACCCGTACCCACCACCTGAATACCCTTGCGCGCGGCCCACCACGCCAGGTGCTCAAGGTCGCAATCCCTGCTACAGGCCCGTGAGTACTTGGAGTGAATATGCAGATCTGCGTGGAACTCCACGATGAGGACCTCCCAATGCCCACGGTCGCCGTCTCCGGCGGGGCGGTGCTAACTCGCGGATGTCGGACTCGCCCCGAGTCAGGGTGCCACGTTCCGGCAACCCCCACGGCCCGCACACCGGTTATCCCGGGGGCGGGAGGCGGTGCGGGATCGGGACATAGCAGCAGGTAATCTGGGCATTGGACGGGGAAGTCCGCGCACCGCTCGGACCACCCCGGCCAAGGCGCTCCACCGGGCGGCGCACCGGCGGCCCATAACCGTCCGCGCGCCGCGCGGGCCAATCCGCGGGCGCGCGCGGTCGCGAACCGCCGTCATTTCAACGGCGATTCGGTTGCGGTCGCCGGCCGCCCGGGCCGGGCACACCCGCCGGGCCGCCCCGGAACGCCTTATACGGCGGGCTTTTGGTGCGTTCCTAAGCCTTCTTCGGGGCGGGGTCCGAACCGGTGCGCACGGTGTCTATGATGGCTGTGTTTGCTGATGCCTGCTGGTGTTTGACGATGTCCGCTGTTGCCCGCGCCCGTGTATGGGCGAGGGCGCCGCACCTCCGGGCGAACCGTGTCGCGCGGCGTCCCTCCGTGGGGTAATTGCTGCATAAAGTAACAACAAGGAAGGGGTGTGCGCTCGATGGAAGAAGTTTTGTCGGCGCTGATCCCCCCTGCTGTTGTCGCGACGGTCTTCTGCACGTTCGTCATCAAGCTGCTCCGTAAGGAGATGGCGCCGAGAACTTCGGACGGCCGCCTCGTCAGCGAGACCGACACCGCATCCGGCCGCGCGCCCGCGGGCGCCACAACGGCGACCGCGTCCGCGACCGATGGTGTTGCAGCGGATGACGGGGCAAAGGGTTCGGTGAGTTCCCGTACGGAACTCCCCGCCGATGCCCCCGACTCCGCCGACCGCTAACGGCAACGCATGGGAAAGGGGCCCGGCCGCCCCGCGCGTTAACGACTCCGGTCCCCGGGCAGGGGACCGGAGTCGTATCAGCCGTTGACCGGTCATTTGCACCGGGAGCCGTCCCAGGGCATACCTCCGCCGGGTTTCCGCCGCGCCGAGAATTGTCTTTCCGCTTCTCTCCGGCTAGCTTTACATTCAGGTGCCCTCGCACCGCTCTGCTGGAAAGGTTTGTATCTATGGCACAAAAGGTTCAGGTGCTTCTCGTCGACGATCTCGACGGCGGCGAGGCCGAGGAGACCGTTTCGTTCGGAGTCGACGGCTCCTCTTACGAAATCGACCTCAGCGCCGCCAACGCGAGCAAGCTGCGCGACGCGCTGGCTCCCTACGTCGAGGCCGCCCGCAAGGCGCCGGCCAAGAGCGGGGGACGGGCCAACCGCCGCCAGCAGCGCAGCGCGCCCAGCCGTGAGCGCAGCGCCGAGATCCGCGCGTGGGCGAAGGCCGCCGGCAAGCAGGTCAACGAGCGCGGCCGCATCCCGGCCGCCATCGTGGCCGAGTACGAGGCCGCCCAGCGCTGAGCGCGCGGCGCCGCCCGCTGACGAGTGGCGGTTGCGCGGAGCCCTCCGGACCCGAGAGACCCGCGCAAGGCCATTACCTGCCGGGCCCGCCCCGCCGGCACCGTGCTCTCCCGGGGCACGGTGCTCGCGGTGCCCGCTCACGCTCGCCCGCTCGCGTCCGATCGTGTTCGCTGAAAGCAAAGCGCCGCGCGAATGCGCACCACGGCCCGCGTGCCCCCGTTCAACGAGGGCGCGCGGGCCGTTCGCTTGCGGCGTACTTGGAACACGAAGGCCCCGATCGGTAGTTGGATGAGGGTGAACGCCCTATCGTCGGGGAAAGTCTCTTGCACGGGCGGTTGGATTCAGCAGCCTCCGTGCACGGTGTGTCCGTCGGGCGCGTCGGCGTGCCGGCCGCCGGGTCGGACGGGGTGCGGATGCGCCTCCTGGAACTTTCCCCTTGGGGCCGAAATGCGGAAAGCGAGGGTCGGAGCTTCCGTCCCTGCCTGACCGCTCTGTGAGGAGCGACGAGACATGTTCGAGAGGTTTACCGACCGCGCACGGCGCGTGGTGGTCCTGGCCCAGGAAGAGGCCAGGATGCTCAACCACAACTACATTGGTACAGAGCACATCCTGCTCGGCCTTATCCACGAGGGTGAGGGCGTCGCCGCGAAGGCTCTGGAGAGCCTGGGAATCAGCCTCGAAGCGGTTCGGCAGCAGGTGGAGGAGATCATCGGCCAGGGCCAGCAGGCGCCCTCCGGCCACATCCCCTTCACCCCCCGCGCGAAGAAGGTTCTGGAGCTGTCCCTGCGCGAGGCGTTGCAGCTCGGCCACAACTACATCGGCACCGAGCACATCCTGCTCGGCCTCATCCGCGAGGGCGAGGGCGTCGCGGCCCAGGTGCTGGTGAAGCTGGGCGCCGACCTCAACCGCGTGCGCCAGCAGGTCATCCAACTGCTCCACGGCTACCAGGGCAAGGAGCCCCAGGCCACCGGCGCCTCTTCGGAGTCCACGCCGTCCACCTCCCTGGTGCTGGACCAGTTCGGCCGCAACCTCACCCAGGCGGCGCGCGAGAGCAAGCTCGACCCGGTCATCGGCCGGAACAAGGAAATCGAGCGCGTCATGCAGGTGCTGTCGCGCCGGACCAAGAACAACCCGGTCCTCATCGGCGAACCCGGCGTCGGCAAGACCGCCGTGGTCGAGGGGCTGGCGCAGAAGATCGTCAAGGGCGAGATCCCCGAGACCCTCAAGGACAAGCAGCTCTACACCCTCGACCTCGGTGCGCTGGTGGCGGGCAGCCGCTACCGCGGCGACTTCGAGGAGCGGCTGAAGAAGGTCCTCAAGGAGATCCGCACCCGCGGCGACATCATCCTGTTCATCGACGAGCTGCACACGCTCGTGGGCGCGGGCGCCGCCGAGGGCGCGATCGACGCCGCCTCCATCCTCAAGCCGATGCTGGCGCGCGGCGAACTCCAGACCATCGGCGCCACCACGCTGGACGAGTACCGCAAGTACCTGGAGAAGGACGCCGCCCTGGAGCGGCGCTTCCAGCCCATCCAGGTGGACGAGCCCACGATCTCCCACACCATCGAGATCCTCAAGGGCCTGCGGGACCGCTACGAGGCGCACCACCGCGTCTCCATCACCGACTCCGCCCTGGTGGCCTCCGCGCAGCTTGCCGACCGCTACATCAGCGACCGGTTCCTGCCCGACAAGGCGATCGACCTCATCGACGAGGCCGGTTCGCGCATGCGCATCCGCCGCATGACCGCGCCGCCGGACCTGCGCGAGTACGACGAGAAGATCGCCGCGGTGCGCCGCGACAAGGAGTCCGCGATCGACGCGCAGGACTTCGAGAAGGCCGCCTCGCTGCGCGACGACGAGAAGAGCCTGCTCGCCAAGAAGGCCCAGCGCGAGAAGGAGTGGAAGGCCGGCGACATGGACGTCGTCGCCGAGGTCACCGAGGAGCTGATTGCCGAGGTCCTGGCCACGGCCACTGGCATCCCGGTCTTCAAGCTCACCGAGGAGGAGAGCTCCCGCCTGCTGCGCATGGAGGACGAGCTCCACAAGCGGGTCATCGGCCAGGAGGACGCCATCAAGGCGCTCTCCCAGGCGATCCGGCGCACCCGCGCCGGCCTGAAGGACCCCAAGCGCCCCGGCGGCTCGTTCATCTTCGCCGGCCCCTCGGGCGTCGGCAAGACCGAGCTGTCCAAGACGCTGGCGGAGTTCCTGTTCGGCGACGAGGACGCGCTGATCCAGCTCGACATGAGCGAGTTCATGGAGAAGCACACCGTCTCGCGGCTGTTCGGCTCGCCTCCCGGCTACGTCGGCTACGAGGAGGGCGGCCAGCTCACCGAGAAGGTGCGCCGCAAGCCGTTCTCCGTGGTCCTGTTCGACGAGATCGAGAAGGCCCACAACGACATCTTCAACTCCCTGCTCCAGGTTCTTGAGGAAGGGCGCCTCACCGACGCCCAGGGCCGCAACGTCGACTTCAAGAACACGGTCATCATCATGACCACCAACCTGGGCACCCGGGACATCTCCAAGGGCGCGGCCATGGGCTTCGCCAAGGAGGACGACGCCAAGACCAACTACGACCGGATGAAGGCCAAGGTCCAGGAGGAGCTGAAGCAGAACTTCCGGCCCGAGTTCCTCAACCGCGTGGACGACGTCATCGTCTTCCACCAGCTCACCCAGGCCGAGATCATCGACATCGTCGACCTCATGGTCGAGAAGCTGGACGAGCGCCTCAAGGACCGCGACATGGGTCTGGAGCTGCGCCCGGCGGCCAAGAACGTGCTGGCCGAGCGCGGGTACGACCCCGTGCTGGGCGCCCGGCCGCTGCGCCGCACCATCCAGCGCGAGATCGAGGACGCCCTGTCGGAGAAGATCCTGTTCGGCGACCTCAAGGCCGGCCAGATCGTCGTGATCGACGTCGAGGGCGAAGGCACCGAGGCCAAGTTCACCTTCCAGGGCGTGCCCAAGCCCGAGTCGGTCCCCGACACCCCGCAGGTGCAGGAGACCGCGGCGGGCAAGGGCGAGTAGCCCGGCGCGCACCGGCCGGAGCACGCTCCGGCCCGCGCTCCCGAGCGAGCGGCCAGGGGGCGGTCCTACGGGACCGCCCCTTTCGCGTGCGTGGGGCGGGACAGGCGGGCGGGGACCCGGATCGGCGGCGCGGCCCGATAGGGTTTGCCCGTGGTTTCTCCCGACAACCTCCCGCAGCAGCCCGACCGGCCCCAACCGCCGGGGCCGCACCAGCAGGGCGCCCCCGACGCCGGCGCTCCCGGTGCGCAGCAGGGCGCCCAGGGGCCGACCGGCCCGCACCCCGGGCAGTTCGGCCGGCAGGGCCACCCCGGCCAGCCCGGCCCGCAGGGACACCCCGGGCAGCAGGGCGAGCACGCCGCCCACGGCGGCCCCAGCGCTCCCGGCGCCCCCGGCCAGTACGGACCCGCGGGCGGGCCGAGCGGACCGGGCGCGCCCGGCCAGTACGGACCGCCCCCCGGCGCGCCCGGCTACGGCGGACCGCCCGGAGGACCGCCCTACGGCGGTCCCCCGCAGCAGGGCGGCGCGCGGCGCCGCTCCGGCGGCGGCGCCCTGTGGTGGGTCCTCGGCGCGGCGGCGGTCGTGCTCGTGCTGGTGGTCGCCGGCGGCGGCGCGGTCGTCTACATGTCCATGAGCGGCCCGCCCGGCCCTCCCCCGGGCGCGGATTCCGGCAGTGTCGAGCCCGGCGACATCGAGGGCGTGCGCACCTTCGACAACCTGGACCCCACCCACACCGAGGAGCCGGTGGAGTACCCGGTGCACCCGCCGGTGGGCGGCCCGCACTCGCCGATCTGGCTGGACTGCGGCGTCTACACCCAGCCCGTGCCCGACGAGAACGCCGTGCACTCGCTGGAGCACGGCGCCGTGTGGATCACCTACAACAGCGGCTCGGTGTCCGCCACCGACCTCGCCACGCTCGAAGGGCTCTACCGCGACGGCGACTACCTGGTGGTCAGCCCGATGGACGACCTGCCCGGCCGGATCGTCGCCTCGGCCTGGGGCAAGCAGCTCGTCCTGGACTCCGCGGACGACCCCCGGCTGACCGAGTTCCTCAACACCTACGTGCAGGGCCCCCAGACCCTGGAGCCCGGCGCGCCGTGCAGCGGCGGCACCGGGATCACCGGCGAGCCGGTCTAGGCGGGTTAGGCGGTCCACCCCCCGGTCGCGGGGGCGGGAGCCACGATGAAGGGGGGCGGGCGCCCAGGCGCCCGCCCCCCTTCATCGTGTCCTCCGTGCCCGGCGCACCGGGCACCGCGGCTCAGCCGGGCAGCGCGTAGGTGCCGTCCTCCAGGGGGTCCACCAGGCCGTCGGCGACCAGCGCGTCCAGCGCGCGCTCCCGCTGGATCGGCTCGTCCCACACCACGTCCAGCGCCGCCTTGGGCACCGGGGTGGTGGCCTCGCGCAGCACCGCCAGCAGCCGGCCGCGCACCTGGCGGTCGGTCCCGGCGTAGGTCTGGCCGCGCCGGGGCGGGCCGTCGTAGGGCGGCTTGCCGGCCAGCCGCCAGGCGCACAGCCCGGCGATGGGGCAGTCGGCGCAGGCCGGCGAGCGGGCCGTGCACACCAGGGCGCCCAGCTCCATGACCGCCACCGCCCACCGGGCGGCCACCGCCGGCTCGGGCGGCACCAGCGACTCGGCGAGCGCGACCTCGGCCCGGGTCTGGGTCTTGGGCGGGTACTCCACCCCGGTGCTCGCGCGGGCCAGGACCCGCCGCACGTTGGTGTCGAGCACGGCGTGGCGCTGGCCGAAGGCGAAGCTGGCCACCGCCGCCGCCGTGTAGGGGCCCACGCCCGGCAGCGCGAGCAGGTCGGCGTGGGAGTCGGGGACCTCGCCGCCGTGGCGCTCCACGATGGTGCGGGCGCAGGCGTGCAGGTTGAGCGCGCGGCGGGGGTAGCCCAGCCGGTTCCACATGCGCACCGCCTCGCCCGAGGGCTCGGCGGCCAGGTCGGCGGGGGTGGGCCAGCGCGCCATCCACGCCTCCCAGGCGGGCAGCACCCGCACGACGGGGGTCTGCTGGAGCATGATCTCGCTGACCAGCACCGACCAGGGGGAGGCGTCGGGGCGGCGCCAGGGGAGGTCGCGGGCGTTGGTCTCGTACCAGGCGAGAACCGCTGTGCTGTAAGGGTTGTCGAACATGCGCAATCGGTGTGGGGTTCGGCGGGTTGAGTAGGTGCGGCGCGGGGAAACCCGGAATACTACGCGCCATGGCGTCAAGTGCTGGACATCCGGGACCGGTGAGTCCCGAAACGTATTGGAGAAGGCGTGTCTTCGTGCTGGTGGGTGTCCTCGTCGTCGTGGCGCTGATCACCTACGCGTGCACCCGCGCGTCGTCGGAGGAGAACGACGGCGGCGCGGCCGGCGGCGGCGAACCCAGCGCGTCACCCGAGGAGTCGCCGTCCCCCAGTGTCTCACCTTCGGCCTCTCCCAGCGCCTCGCCCAGCGCGTCCCCGAGCGCCGGCGAGGACGCCGAAGGCGGCGGCTCCGGCGGCGCGGCCGGCTCCGGTGGCGCCGGCGGCGGCGCCGGGGGTTCCGGTGACGACTCCGGCGGCGGCTCGGACGGCGGCGGATCCGGCGGCGGGTCGGTGGCCGTCCCGGTGCGCGCCGAGGACCCCTGCCGGCCCTCCGACATCGTGGTCACCATGGAGGTCACCAAGTCCGACCACGACTGGAACGACCGGCCGAAGTTCGAGCTGACCCTGGTCAACACCGCCGAGCAGACGTGCACGGTGGACACCGGCCGCAAGGCCATGGAGATCCGGATCACCTCGGGCGAGGACCGGGTGTTCTCGACGGCCGACTGCGTGGAGGGCTCGGGCGCCGAGCGCCAGCAGTTGCGGCGCGGGGTGCCCTACACCACCACGTTCACCTGGGACCGCACCCGCTCGTGGAAGGACTGCCGCGACGACGAGGTCAACGCCAAGCGGCCCGGCACCTACGTGGCCACGCTGCACAGCGACTACGACGAGGGCGCCGAACCCCAGGTGTTCCGGCTCAACTGACGCGCCGTCCCCCGTCGTCCCCCGCCCCCGAAGGATTCACCGCGCCCCCGCCGCCCGGGTCACCGCCCCGGCGCCGGGGGCGCGGGTGTGCGCGGCCCCGGGCCGGCCGGCCCGGCCGGGCCGGCCCGGCCAGGCGGGCGGTGTGCGGGCGGCTCAGTCCTGGCGCTGGCGGGCGGGGAAGGCCGCGCGCAGCGCCGCCGCGACGTCGTCGACCCCCACGGTCTCGATGCCCTCCACCGGCTCCTCGCTGTGCCGGGGCACGATGGCGCGGGTGAACCCCAGCCGCTGGGCCTCGGCCAGGCGCCGCTGCACGGCGCTGACCGCGCGGACGTCGCCGGCCAGGCCGACCTCGCCGATGGCCACCAGGCCGCGCGGCAGGGGTTCGTCGCGTACCGAACTCGCAACGGCCAGCGCGAGCGCGAGGTCGACCGAGGGCTCGCCCAGCCGCACCCCGCCCACGGTGGAGGCGTAGACGTCGGCGTTGGCGATGCGCACCCGCGCGCGGCGCTCCAGCACCGCCATGACCATGTTCACCCGCGCGGTGTCGAGGCCGGAGGTGGCGCGGCGCGGCTGGGGGAGGTTGGACGACGCCACCAGAGCCTGGACCTCGGCGATCAGCGGCCGGCGGCCCTCAAGGGTGACGGTGACGCAGGTGCCGGGCACGGGTTCGTTGCGGCGGGTGAGGAACAGGCCGCTGGGGTCGGGCAGGCCGATGATGCCGGAGTCGGTCAGCTCGAAGCAGCCGATCTCGTCGGTGGGGCCGTAGCGGTTCTTCACGGCGCGCAGCATGCGCAACTGGGAGTGGCGGTCGCCCTCGAACTGGAGCACGACGTCGACCAGGTGCTCCAGCAGCCGGGGGCCGGCGATGGAGCCGTCCTTGGTGACGTGGCCCACCAGCACGGTGGCGATGCCGCGCTCCTTGGCCAGCCGGATCAGCGCGCCGGCGACCTCGCGGACCTGGGTGACGCCGCCGGGCACCCCCGTGACGTCGGGGGAGACCATGGTCTGCACGGAGTCGACGATGAGCAGGGCGGGCGCGACCGCGTCGACGTGGCTGACCAGCGCCGCGACCGAGGTCTCGGCCGCGAGGTAGAGCTTGGGCGAGAGCGCGCCGAGGCGTTCGGCGCGCAGCCGGACCTGGCCGGTGGACTCCTCGCCGGTGACGTAGAGCACCGGGCCGGCCTCGGCGCACAGCGCGGCGACCTCCAGCAGCAGGGTGGACTTGCCCACGCCGGGTTCGCCGGCGAGCAGCATGACGCCGCCGGGCACCACGCCGCCGCCCAGCACGCGGTCGAGTTCGTCCAGACCGGTGGGGGTGGCGTGCGCGGCCTCGACGCTGATGTCGGTGATGGGCTGGGCCGGGGCGGTGACCCGGGCCGGGGCGATCACGGTGGTGGCGGGGGCGCCGGCCTCCTCGACGGTGCCCCATGCCTGGCACTCGCCGCAGCGGCCGACCCACTTGAACGTGGTCCAGCCGCATTCGGCGCAGCGGAACGTGGTCTTCGCAGCCTTGGCCATGGTCTGCACGGTAGCGGCTGGCGGTGACATTCCGCGCCGCCGCCGTCGCGGGGCTCGGCGCGGGGAGCGGCGGGGCCGTCGCGGGGACCGGCGCCGCCCGCCGGCGGCGGCGCGTGTCCGGCTCCGGCGTGCCGCCCGCCCGCGGACACCCTGCGTAGTAGCGTGGTCGCGTCAAGTCGTTGGCCGGATGCGGTCCGCGCGGTTGACCGCCCGCACGCGCGCGCTGACATTCGGTGCGGCACCCCGCCGCGATCCCGGTGCCGCAGACCCCTCGCATCCCCGCATGCGTCCTTCGCATCCGCGCGCCGGACCGGCGCGCCCAGCACGAGGAGTACCGCGTGTCCGCACCGTCCGCCCGCCGCCGCACCGCCGCCGCCCTCGCCGCGCTCGCCGGAGCCGGCGCCCTCCTGGGTCCCGCCGCCGCGCACGCCGAGGACCTCTCCGCCCGCTACGTCGCGCTCGGCGACTCCTTCACCGCCGGGCCGTTCATCCCCCAGCAGTACGGCGACCCCGCGCTGTGCCTGCGCTCGCGGAACAACTACCCCAACGTGGTCGCCGAGGCGCTGGGCGCGGCGGAGTTCGTGGACGCCAGTTGCTCGGGCGCCGAGACCCGGCACATGACCGAGCCGCAGACCCTCGCGCTGGACACCGCGCCGCCGCAGTTCGACGCGCTCACCCCCGACACCACCCTGGTCACGGTCGGGATCGGCGGCAACGACCTCGGCTTCGTCGACATCGCGCTGACGTGCCTGGCGGTGAGCGTGACCGACCTCACCGGCGACCCGTGCCGCGACCACTACACCGACGCCCAGGGCCGCGACGAACTCGCCCGGCGCATCCCCGAGACCGGCGACGCGGTCGGCGAGGTCCTGGCGGGCATCCGCGAGCGCAGCCCCGAGGCCACCGTGGCGGTCGTGGGCTACCTCGAACTCCTGCCCGCCGACAAGGGGTGCCTCCAGGTGCCCTACGCCACCGGCGACATCCCCTACCTCTACGGCGTGTGGGAGGACCTCAACGCCGTGATCGAGAAGGAGGCCGCCGAGGCGGGCACGGTGTTCGTGGACGCCTCCGGCCCCGGCCACGACATGTGCGCGCCGCGTTCGCAGCGCTGGGTCGAGGGGATCTTCCCCACCCGCCCGACCGCGCCGGTGCACCCCAACGCCGACGGCATGGCCGAGGTCGGCGACCGGGTGCTCACGTCGCTGGGGGTGCGCACGGACAGCCCGCTGGTGTGAGCGCGCGACGGGGCGCAGGGGCCGGGGGAGCCGCGCGCCGGGGGCCGGGGCGGCACCGGCGGCCGCATCACCGCCGGCACCTCAGTACTCGCGCCACCACAGGTTGACGGCGTAGTCCACCTCCAGGCCGGGGTGCTCGGCGATGATCTCCTCGGCGAGGGCGCGGTCGAACTCGATCCGCACCACCGCCTCGAAGTCGGCGCGGCGCTCGAACCTCCAGCGCATGGTCAGCGGGGTGCGCGCGAAGCCCTGCCGCGCCCAGAACCGCTCCACGGCCTCGGGGTCGTAGCGCGGCAGGAAGCGGCGGAACCACCCGCCGAAGGTGCTGCGGGTGGCGTCGTTGTCGATGACGAACGCCACACCGCCCCGGCGCATCACGCGGCGCAGCTCGGCCAGGCCGGGTTCGCAGCCGGGGCCGAAGAAGTAGGCCCAGCGGGCGTGGGCGAGGTCGATCCGGGCGTCGGGTACCGGCAGGTTCTGCGCCACGCCCGTGCGGACCTCGACGTTGGCCAGCCCGGCGGCGGCCGCCCGCGCCCGCGCCACCGCCGCCAGTTCCGCGTGCGGCTCGACCCCGGTCACCCGTTCGGCCTCGCGGGCGAAGCGCGGCAGGTGGTAGCCAGTGCCGCAGCCGATGTCGAGGACGTGCGCGCCGGCGGGGCCGCGCACGGCGCGCATCGCGGCGTCGATCACGCCGTCGGGGTCGACGGCGTCGTTCTCCAGCTCGTAGGTGCCGGGGCTGTTCCAGATGTTGGGGCTCGGTATCGCGCCCGCCAACGCTGCTGCTCTCACCCGAGGAAGGATAGGGACGGGCGGGGAGCCGCGATCGGCGAACAGCGCATACTCTTGGTGGAGTGAGCGCTATCCAGGTTCCAGACGCGCCGGTTGTCCTCTCCACGGCGTCGGTCTACCCGGAGAAAACACCGGCGGCGTTCGAGACCGCCGCCAAGCTCGGCTATGACGGTGTGGAGGTCCTGGTCTCCTCCGACCCCGTGAGCCAGGACATCGACATGCTGCGCCGGCTGTCGGACTACCACGGTGTGCCGATCCTCGCCGTCCACTCGCCGTGCCTGATCTTCACCCAGCGCGTCTGGGGGCGCGACCCCTGGGGCAAGCTGGTGAAGTCCAAGGAGATGGCCGAGGCGCTGGGCGCCAAGACCATCGTCGTCCACCCGGCCTTTCGCTGGCAGCGGGAGTACGCCCGCGAGTTCGAGCTGGGCGTCCAGCGCATGCAGGAGGAGACCGACGTCGTCTTCGCGGTCGAGAACATGTACCCGGTGCGCATGCGCGACCGCGAGGTCGTGCCCTACGCGCCCAGTTGGAACCCCCTCGACCGCGACTACCCCGACGTCACCCTCGACCTGTCGCACACCGCCATGTCGCACTCCGACGGCATGGAGATGGCCAAGCAGTTGGGCGACCGGCTCTCCCACGTCCACATGGCCGACGGCACCGGCACCCAGACCCTCGACGAGCACCTGATCCCGGGCCGGGGCACCCAGCCCTGCGCCGAGCTGCTGGAGCACCTGGCCACCACCGGCTACCGGGGCCAGATCGTGCTGGAGGTCAGCACCCGCAAGGCCGCCGACCGCGAGACCCGCCACCTCGAACTCGCCGAGGCGCTGGCCTTCACCCGGCTGCACTTCGCCGGAATCCACACCGACCCCGCCGCCGACCCCCGGGGCGACCGCCGCGAGCGCATCGCCCTGCGCCGCCGCGACGCCGAGTCCCCGCCCCCGCGCACCTTCGCGGTCAGCTCCGAGGGCACGGTCGACCGCCGCGCCTGAGGGCGGCTGAGCCCGTCTCAGCCCGTCTCAACCCGCTGTCCCCGCCGCACCCCGTGCCTCAGCGCACCCGGGGTGCGGCCCGCATGCCGATGTAGACGCACCCGGTGCCGTCGGGCAGCGTCGAGAACACCACGGGCATCCACTCGCCCGCGAACGCGCCCATGCCGGGCACCGCGAACACGCCCGGCTCCACCGGCACGAGGTCGGTCTCGAACGGCGGCGCGAAACCGGCCATGCCGTCCACGAACGCGTAGCGCATGCGCGCGGTGCCCTCGGGCGTGCGGGTGACCGAGATCTCCACGCCTTCGCGCCGGTAGTCGCCGGTGATCTGAGCGGTGTCGAACGTGTCGGGGTGGGTGCCGGTGCCGGTGCCGGGGTCGGCGGATGGCGCGGGCGGGCCGAAGGGCGCGGGCGGGCGTACCCCGGCCAGGTCGCCGAGCAGTTCGGCGAACAGTTCCTCGTACATCCGCCGCGCGCCGCCGCCGTTGGTCAGCAGCACCGCCGCCACCCCCGCGTCGGGGAGGACCCGCAGGTAGGAGTACTGGCCGAGCGTGGCGCCGTCGTGCCCGAAGCCGGGCACCCCGGCCCAGTCGTAGAGGGTCCAGCCCAGCCCCCAGGCCGAGGAGTGGACGGTCCAGCGGTCGGGGGTGGCGGCGACCGGCCGCCGCATCGCGGCGACGGCCTCGGGGGAGAGCAGGCGGGTGCCGTCGGCGGCGGTGCCGCCGTCCAGGTGCATCCGGGCGAGCAGCAGCACGTCGGCGGCCGTGGCGCACACGCCGCCGTAGGGTCCGGCGGAGCGCGGCATGGCGGTCCACTCCGGCGCGGGCTCGGGATCCTCGCCGGGCGCGCCCAGGTGGCTCATGGCGGCGGGGAACCGCAGCACCTCCTCGGGGAGGGTGAGGGTGTGGTGCGCGCCGAGGGGGTCCAGCAGCCGGTCCCGCAGCGCCTGGTCCCACACCTGCCCGGTGACCGCCTCGGTGAGTCGGCCGAGCACCGCGTAGCCGGTGCTGCTGTAGGACACGGCGGTGCCGGGCGGGCAGTCCTGGCCCACGTCGGCGCAGGCCGCCACGTAGCGGGCCAGGCAGTCGTCGCCGCGCCCGGTGTCGAGGGTGAAGTCGCCGCTGATGCCGCTGGTGTGGCTGAGGAGCTGGCGCGGGGTGACGGCGGCGCTCGCCCGGGGGTCGGCCACCGCGAAGCCGGGCAGCACGTCGGCCACGGGGGCGTCGAGGTCCAGCGCGCCTTCCTCGGCCAGCCGCACGACCAGGGTCGCGGTGTAGACCTTCGCCACCGAGCCGAGCTGGAAGACCGAGCCGGGGGTGACGGCCACCCCGGTGTCGCGGTGCAGCACCCCCGACGCCAGTTCGTGCACACGGCCCTCGGCGAGGACCCCGAGGGTGGCACCGGGCACGCGATGGGCCGCGCGCAGATCGTCAAGGCGGGCCTGCCAGTGGGCGGGATCGAAGGCCATGGTCGCTCCTATGCGAACAGTGTTCCGTTGGTGCGAACACCGTACCCGTTGCGAACGTTGTTCGCAACGCTCGTTGGCGAGGGGCGAGGGGCGAGGGGCGAGGGGCGAGGGGGCAAGGGGGAAGGGGAGGGGCGTCGTCCAGCGGGACGGATGGTCGAGGTGGCGATGGGGCGGCGACGGCAGCGGGTGGTCCGGGCGGGTGATCACCGGGCCGCGCCTCGGTGGCGGGGGCGGCGTCGGGAGCGGCGAGGGCGGCCGGTGGTCCGGGCGGGTGATCACCGGGCCGCTCACCAGTGGCGGGGCGGGCGACGGGGCACCGAGGCCAGGCGTGGGTCCGGGCGGGCGGTGGTCGGTCGGCGGGGCGGGTGGCCGGGGTCGCGACGGGGCGGCGAGGGCGGCCGGTGGCCTAGGTGCGCGATCATCGGGCCGCCCGGCGGTGGTTGGAGTGGGCGACGGGCGGCGACGCGACCGGTGGTCCGGGCGGGCGGGCGGTCGTCGGTCGGCGCGGCCGGGAGTGGGTCGCGCTGCGAGAAGGGCTGGGCTCGCCCCAGGCGGCTCAGCGAGGCGGTCGATTCGAGGCCGAGAAGGAAACTCGCATGTCGACGGTATACAAGGAGGTGCTTTGTGGAGTCTTGTCCTTTTCATCCTTCCGCGGCGCCGTCCCAGGGGTGCTCGAAGGCGTGCGCGGAGGCCCAAATGATCACATGGTGAGACGCGGGGACGCGTGCCAAGCCGTTTTGACTGTTATGCCGGTTTTCCTGGCCGACGAAAGTGCTCTTCCCTTCAAAATGGCGAAGCGTAGGCGCATCTCGTGGCGAAAGAGGCCGTTTTCGTCTCACCATGTGAGAGCTCAAGGGGTTGGTGACCGTTCTGTCCGGTTTGGGGGCGAGGAGGTCTCTGCCAATCGCACACCAACGGCGGGAGCTGCGGCCAGGAGCCCCGGGCCCCCGCTCTCTGTCGCCCCGTCCGCCGCGCGGCCGCCGCCACGCCGGGCCGGTCCCGCCCGGACTGGCCATCCGCTGCCGTCGCCGCCCCGTCGCCTACCCCAACCATCCGCCGCGCTGCACGGGAACCGCTTGCCCGCGTCCCTGGCCGCCGTTGCTGCCCCCGTTGCCCACCCCAGCCGCCGAGGCGCGGCCCGGTGATCGCCCGCCCTGGCCACCCGCCGCCGTCGCTGCCCCGTCACCACGCCAACCCGTCGCCTCGCTGGCCGATGACCGCGCGCCCGGACCCGCGCCCGCCCTCGGCGCCTCGTTGCCCACCCGAGCCGCCGAGGCGCTGTCCGGTGATCGCCCGCCCCAGCCATCCGCCGCCGCCGGTGAGCTGCGCTGGGTGGCTGGCCACCCTGCGACACTTCTCGCCCCTCGAACCTCCTCGAAGATCTAGGGTGGGTGGCGCCGCCGCCGGAAGGGAGTGCCATGTCAGGCCAGGAGCCGCCGATTCCCTCGGTGTGGGCACGCCCACGACGGGGACGCGCCCAGCCCGGTCTGAGTCGGGACCAGATCGTGTCCGCCGCCGTGGAGCTGCTCGACGCCGAAGGCGTCGAGGCGCTGAGCATGCGCCGACTGGGCACCGCCCTGGGCGCCGGGGCCGCCTCCCTCTACCGGCATGTTGCGGGCAAGGACGAGCTGATCGAACTGGTCGTGGACCGCTTCTACGGCGAACTGGCGGTGCCCGACCCCGCCGACGGCGCGCACTGGCGCGACGCCATCACCGCCTGCGCGCGCGACCTGCGCGCCGCCGCGCTGCGGCACCCGTGGGTGGTCGCCGTGCACGGCCAGGCGGGGCTGTCCCAGCTCGGCCCCAACCTCGCGCGCTTCTCCGAAGGCGTGCTCGCGGTCTTCGAGGCGGCCGGGTTCGACCTGGAGGAGGCCGACCGCGCGATGAGCGTGGTGCTGCCCTTCGTCATCGGCATGGTCTCCAGCGAGGCAGCCTGGCTGTCGGTGGTCCGGCGCGGCGGGATGGACGAGAAGGCGGCGGCCGACCGGCTGTGGGCCGTCACCCAGGAGGCCATGCGCGACCACCCCCGCCTGCTCGCCGTCTACGCGGGCCAGCGCGGCACCGACAGCGGCCGGGTCGTCGACGCCTACTTCGACTACGGCCTCGACCGGCTCCTGGACGGCCTGGCGGCGCGGCTGCCCGCCGACCCGGCCCAGTCCACCGGACCCGCCGAGCCCGCCGAGCCCGCCGAGCGTGCCGAACCCGCCCGCCCCGGCGGTTGCGCCGACTGACGCCCCGCGCGCCCCTGCCCGCCGAGCTCGGCTCGGCGTAGCCTCATAGGGGATGCGGCGGGGACAGCGGCGGGCGGGCGGCATCCGCGGCCGATAGGCGGGTAGCACTCATCGGACGCGGATCCGGCGGGCGGCGCCGGACGACGGTGAACGAGGAGCGCGACATGGTCCTTCGGCAGACTCTCCTGGCGGCATCGGGAAGCGACCGGCTGCGCACCCTAGTGGCGGGCACCCGGGTCACCCGCGGCGTCGTGGACCGGTTCGTGGCGGGCGAGCGCGCCGAGGACGCCGTGCGCGCGGCGGGCGAGCTGGCGGAGTACGACCTGCTGTCCTCCATCGACCACCTCGGCGAGGACGCCGACCACCCGGCCCGCACCGAGGACGTCACCAAGGGCTACCTCCGGCTGCTGCGGCTGCTGGACGACTCCGGGCTGACCTCCTGGGCCGAGGTGTCGGTCAAGCCCACCGCCATGGGCCTGGGGCTGGGCGAGGAGGGCGAGACCCTGGCCGTCGAGAACCTGGGCCGCATCTGCGCCGCCGCCGCCGAGGTCGGCACCACCGTCACCGTCGACATGGAGGCCGCCCGGAACGTCCCCGCGACCCTGCGCGTGGTCGCCCGGCTGCGCGCCCGCTACCCGTGGGTGGGCTGCGTGCTCCAGTCCTACCTGCACCGCACCGAGGGAGACACCGCCGCCGTGGCCGCCGAGCCGGGCGCGCGCGTGCGGCTGTGCAAGGGCGCCTACGCGGCCGAGCGCGGCAGCGCCTACACCGACCGGCGCGAGGTCGACGCCGCGTTCGTGCGCTCGCTGCGCCGCCTGATGACCAGCCGGGCCTACCCCATGGTGGCCACCCACGACTCCCGGCTGATCGACATCGCCACCACGCTGGCCCGCCGCTACGGGCGCACCTACGACGACTTCGAGTACCAGATGCTCTACGGCGCCCGGCCCACCGAGCAGCGCCGCCTGGCCTCGCTGGGTGCGCGGGTGCGGGTGTACGTCCCCTACGGCACCGACTGGTACGGCTACCTGGTGCGGCGCGTGGCCGAGCGCCCCGCCAACGCCGCCTTCGCCGCCCGCCAGGTGCTCACCCGGTACTAGCCGCGCTCGAATTCGTACTCGTACACGCGCCCTCGCCCGGACCCCGCGTCCGCGGCCCGCACTCGCCCACACCCTGACCCGCCCACACCCTCACCCGCCCCTTCACCCCTCCGTCCACAGCGCCCCAGGCCATGGATGCGGCACCCCCGCCACCTCGCTACCGTTGAAGTGACGGGAAAGGTGTGAGGACATGATCGCGATCATCGGCGGCGGCAAGATGGGCGAGGCGCTGCTCGCGGGCCTGCTGGCCACCGGCTACGAGCCCACCCAGGTGCTGGTCACCGAGCCCCACCCCGACCGCGCCGCCGAACTCCGCGAGCGCTACGGGGTGGCCCTCGCGCCGCTCGCGGACTCCGCGGCGCGCGCGTCCACCCTCGTCCTGGCCATCAAGCCCCAGGACATGGTCGACGTCCTCAACGACCTCTCCGGCCACCTGCGCGCCGACTGCCTGGTCGTCTCCATCGCCGCCGGCATCACCACCGCGCTGCTGGAGAAGCACCTGCCCGCCGACATCCCCGTGGTGCGGGCCATGCCCAACACCCCGGCGCTGGTGGGCAAGGGCATGACCGCCATCGCGGCCGGCTCCCACACCGGCGACGCCCAGCTCGACCACGCCGAGTCCCTGCTGCGCTCGGTCGGCGACGTCGTGCGGGTGCCCGAGCACCACATGGACACCGTCACCGCGCTCTCGGGCAGCGGCCCGGCTTACTTCTACTTCATCGCCGAGACCATGATCGAGGCCGGCGTCGCCATGGGCATGACCCGCGCCGCCGCCCGGAAGCTGGTCACGCAGACCATCACCGGCGCCGCCGAGATGCTCGCCGACCCCGACAACCATCCCGTGGTGCTGCGCGAGGCCGTCACCTCGCCGGGGGGCACCACCGCCGCGGCGGTGCGGGAACTGGAGCGCCACGGCGTGCGCACCGCCTTCACCGAGGCCCTTGAGGCCGCCCGCGACCGCAGCCGCCGGCTGTCCGAGGGGTGAGGGGGGCGGTGAGCCGCGGCCCCGACGCCCGCGCGCCCGCCGCCCGTTGACTAGGCTGGAGCCGCGGGTGACGCCGCACACACCACCCCGCGTGCTCGGCACGCACGCGACCCAACGGCCGGGAGGGCACATGGCCTGTTCACTGCACGTCGCCTGGGACGACGGGCTGACCTCCTACAACTTCGGCCCCGACCACCCGATGGCGCCGGTGCGCGTCGAACTCACCATGGCGCTCAGCCGCGAGTTCGGCATCTTCGACCGCCCCGGTGTCACGCTGATCGACGGCGTCGAACCCGCCTCCGACGACCTCCTCCAGCTCGTCCACGCCCCCGACTACATCGAGGCCGTCAAGCGCGCCGGCAAGACTTTGGAGCCCGACGACCCCTACTGCCTGGGCACCTCCGACAACCCCGTCTTCCCCGACATGCACGACGCCTCGGCGCTCGTCGCCGGCGCGTCGGTGCGGGCCGCGGCCGCCGTGTGGAACGGGGAGTCCGCCCACGCCGCCAACATCGCCGGCGGGCTGCACCACGCCATGCCGCGCCACGCGTGGGGCTTCTGCGTCTACAACGACGCCGCCCTGGCCATCGCCTGGCTGCTGGAGCAGGGCGCCAAGCGCGTGGCCTACGTCGACGTCGACGTCCACCACGGCGACGGCGTGCAGGCGATGTTCTACAACGACCCCCGCGTCCTCACCATCAGCCTCCACGAGTCGCCCGTCACCCTGTTCCCCGGCACCGGCCGCCCCACCGAGACCGGCGGCCCCGGCGCCGAGGGCTACGCCGTCAACGTCGCCCTGCCCGCCGGCACCAACGACGCCCGCTGGCTGCGCGCCTTCGAGGCCGTCGTGCCGCCGGTGCTGCGCGAGTTCCAGCCCGAGGTGCTGGTCACCCAGCAGGGCGCCGACACCCACGCCCTGGACCCCCTGGCCAACCTCGTCCTCAGCCTCGACGGCCAGCGGCGCACCTACGCCGCCCTGCACCGCCTGGCGCGCGAGACCGCCGGCGGGCGCTGGCTGCTGCTGGGCGGCGGCGGCTACGAACTCGTGCAGGTCGTGCCGCGCGCCTGGACCCACCTGCTGGCCGAAGCCTCCGGCGGCCAGGTCGACCCCGCCCTGGCCACCCCCGACTCCTGGCGGGCGTTCGTGCGCGAGCGCACCGGCGAACTCCCGCCGCTGTACATGACCGACGGCCGCGACCCCGAGTTCACCCCGTTCGAGGACGGCTTCGACCCCGAGGACCCCGTCGACCAGGCCATCCAGGCCACCCGCCGGGCGGTGTTCCCCAGCCACGGCATGGACCCCAGCCTGTGATCCGCCGCCCGGCGGCGCGCCGCAGCGCTCCGCCGCCGGGCGACGGACCCGCTCCGGGTTTCGGTCCGCCGGCGCGCGGGCGTCCGCGCGTCCCCAATCCGCCGCACCCGTCCGCAACCGCGCCGCACCCGTCCCGCGCGCACCCTGTGCCCCGTGCGCACCGTGCGCCCGCCCCGCGCGGTACCCCCGCGTTCAGCCGATGGACAGCGGTGTTCCGAGTTGAATTCGTCATGAAGAGGGTATGACGCCCTTTTGGATCGTCCGTGGCCGCCACGGGTCCCGCGCCGCACCGGGTCGCGGGCGGCGCGCCGTCGCATCGGAGGGGAAGGGGATCGTGGTGCAGCCGCCCTCGCGCGCCGAACTCGTCGCCTATCTCGTGCGGACCGGAATCGCCGGGCACGTCGACACACCGCGGCAGAACAACCTGCGCCACTACCGGCGGCTGTGCCAGAAGGACCCCTACTACCAGTTCGGCCTCACCTTCGACCACGAGTGGTCGTTCCCCGAGGTGCTCGACCTCATGGCCAAGCGCTGCGGGGTGGTGGCCGACCACGGGCACCAGTGGGGCATCGACACCATCGACCCCGACCGCACCGTCGACGCGCTCGACGCCGTCGCCGACCGCCTGGCCGAGGCCGCCGCCCGCCGCCAGCGGGTGATGTTCGCCACCGGCCACCCCAAGAGCCTCGCCGACACCTACCGCCTCTGGAAGTCCGCCCTGGAGGCCCGCGGCTGCGAGGTGGTCACCGGCGGCGCCGGCTACACCTACGACGTCGCCACCGAGCACCCGCCCAGCCGGCGGGTGCTCGTCTGGAAGGACGGTGTCGGGTTCGTCATGGACGGCGGCACCCCCCGGCACAGCCACCACCCCTTCGCCATGCGCGCGGCGCTGGCCGACCTCGCCGAGAAAGGCCAGGAGTGGCCGCAGTTGGTCGTCGCCGACCACGGATTCGCCGGCGCCGCCGGCGAGGCCGGCGTCCCCACAATCGGATTTGCGGATTGCAACGATCCCGCATTGTTCCTGGCCGAATGCGAGGGAAAACTGCTCACAACGGTTCCCCTGGACGACGGATACCCGCCCCGCGAATACCGGCCATTGGCCGCATATGTGCTGCACCGCGCCGGCCTCGACTAGCGGCCATCTGCGGCGCGACCCGGGTACCCACTTCCTAAACCTCACGCGGCCCCCCGACTCTCATGTAGCCACAGGGACAGCAAAACCGCCCTTTCAAAGCGGTGGGCCCGGACCTACTCTGAAACCGGACGTGTCAGCAGTTACCGAAGAACACTCCGGCGCGGCGTTGGGGTCAAGGCGCCGGATGACAGAGGCTGGGACATCTACGCTCACGTCCGGAAGTGAGGGCGTCGGAGAATGAACGTGAAGGCACCCCTTGACGAGGTCCGGTTCCTGACCGTGGCCGAAGTCGCCACGATCATGCGTGTTTCCAAGATGACCGTCTACCGAATGGTGCACTCCGGTGTGCTCCCCGCGATCCGCGTGGGTCGCTCCTACCGCGTGCCCGAACGCGCCGTGCACGACTACCTCCGCGAGGCATTCGTCGAGGCCGGGTAGTCACAACGGCGCCACCCGATCGGGGCGGTGAAACCCCGCCCATCGCCCCTCGGGTGGGCACGAGGCGTCGGACCGGCGGGCGCGCGGAGCGGGCGCGCCCCCCTCCGCCTCGGGGCGCCGGTGGCCGCGGCCATGCGTCTACTACACTTCGTCGTTGACGCATGTTGCCGCTTACCGCCCCTTGCCACCTCGCGTTCTAGGTTGACGCCCATGCCCTGGAAGACCACGCCCGCGCGCGTCCGCTCCGCCGCCGCGGCCACGGCGCTGCTGCTCCTGCTGACCGGCTGCGCCGGCGGCTTCAGCGGCGACGGCTCCTCCGGCGGCTCCGGCTCCCAGGACGACCGCTACATCGAGGGCGACGGCTCCAGCACCTCCTTCGCGCCCGCCGACCGGGAGCCCGCGCCCGAGGTCAGCGGCGAGACCCTCGAAGGCGACCCCGTCGACCTCGCCGACTACCGCGGCCACGTCCTGGTCGTCAACTTCTGGGCGAGCTGGTGCGGCCCGTGCCGCTCGGAGACCCCCGTCCTCAACGAGGTCTACACCGAGCACAAGGACGACGGCCTGCGCTTCCTCGGCGTCAACATCAAGGACAACAGCACCGCCGCCGCGGCCTTCCAGGAGAACCAGGAGGTCGCCTACCCCAGCCTCTTCGACCAGCCGGGCGCGGTGCCCCAGGCGTTCCGTGACACCGTGCCGCCCGCCGCGATCCCCTCCACCCTGGTGCTGGACCGCGAGGGCCGCATCGCCGCCCGCGTCATCGGCGAGACCGGCTACAACGAGCTGACCGGCCTGGTCGAGACCGTGCTGGCCGAGGACGGCGGCGGCGCCGGCTCCGGCGACTCCGCGGACTCCGCATGATCGCCGACACCGTCCTCCACGGCTCCCTGCTCCTGGCCGTCCCGCTCGCCCTGGCCGCCGGCCTGGCGTCGTTCCTGTCGCCGTGCGTGCTGCCGCTGGTGCCCGGCTACCTCTCCTACGTCACCGGCATGACCGGCGCCGACCTCGCCGCGCGCCGCCGCGCCCACGCCGCCGCCCTGGGGCCAGGCGCCCCCGAACCCACCGCCGACGACGTCCTGGCGGCCCGGCGCGGCACCATGCTCGCGGGCAGCCTGCTGTTCATCGCCGGGTTCAGCGCGGTGTTCGTCACCGCCGGCGTGTTCGTCGGCGGCATCGGCGGCCTGCTCCTGGACCACGCCGACGTCCTCACCCGCGTGCTGGGCGTGGTCACGGTGGTGCTGGGCCTGATGTTCATGGGGGTCGTGCCCGGCCTCAACCGCGACCTGCGCATCCACCGGCTGCCCAGCGCGGGCCTGGCCGGCGCGCCGCTGCTGGGCGTGGTGTTCGGGCTGGGCTGGACGCCCTGCATCGGCCCCACCCTGGCCGCCGTGCAGACGCTGGCCTTCACCGAGGGCAGCGCCGCGCGCGGCGCCCTGCTCTCCCTGGTCTACTGCGTGGGCCTGGGGCTGCCGTTCGTCGCCGCGGCGCTGCTGTACCGGCGCGCGCTGGGCGCGTTCGCCCGCCTCAAGCGGCACTACCGCGCCATCACCGCCGCCGGGGGCGCGATGCTGGTCGCGGTGGGGCTGCTGCTGGCGACCGGACTCTGGACCGATCTCACCGCCCTTCTCCAGGGCTGGGTGGCCGACTACACGACGGTGATATAGCAGTGCCCACCGAATCCGCATCCGCCACCGCGCCCGGCACCGCCGCGCCACGCCCGCCCCGCGACCGCCCCGAGGCGCCGCGCCTGTCGGCCCTGGGCTGGGCGCGCTGGGCCTGGCGCATCCTCACCTCGATGCGCACGGCGCTGATCCTGCTGTTCCTGCTGGCCGTGGGCGCCATCCCCGGCTCGATGCTGCCCCAGCGCGGCGTCAGCGTCGAGCAGGTGCGCAACTACTTCCTGGAGCACCCCGACCTCGCGCCCTGGCTGGACCGGTTCTACCTCTTCGACGTCTACTCCTCGCCCTGGTACGCGGCGATCTACCTGCTGCTGTTCGTGTCGCTGACCGGCTGCGTGCTGCCGCGCGCCGCCGCGCACTACCGCGCCATGCGGGCGCGCCCGCCCCGGACCCCGCGCAACCTGGAGCGCATGCCCTACTCGGCGACGTTCACCACCGCCGCGCCGCCCGAGCGGGTGGTGGAGGCCGCCCGCGCGCTGCTGCGGCGCCACCGGATCGACACCGCCGAGGAGCCGGGGGGCGCCCGGGCGCTGGCGGCCGAGACCGGCTACCTGCGCGAGACCGGAAACGTGCTGTTCCACCTGGCCCTGCTGGCACTGCTGATCGCCCTGGGCGCGGGCTCGTTCCTGGGCTACCGCGGCAACATGCTGGTGGTCGAGGGCGACGGTTTCGCCAACACGCTGACCTCCTACGACGCGTTCTTCCCGGGCACCGCCGTGGACGAGGGCGACCTCCAGCCGTTCTCCTTCACCGTCGAGGAGTTCCAGGCCAGCTTCATCGAGGAGGGCGACCTCAGCGGCCAGGCCGCCGCGTTCTCCGCCGACCTGTCCTACCGGGCCGCGCCCGACGCGCCCGAGCAGCGCCACCACCTCGCGGTCAACCACCCGCTGTCGGTGGACGGCGCCCAGGTCTACCTCCTCGGCCACGGCTACGCGCCGGAGTTCCGCGTCACCAACGCCGAGGGCGACGTGGTGTTCGACCAGCCGGTGCCCTTCATCGCCCGCGAGGAGACCGCGTTCACCTCCGACGGCGTGATCAAGGTCCCCGACGCCGGCGAGGAGCAGTTGGGCTTCACGGCGGTGTTCCTGCCCTCGGCCGCCGAAGGGTCCGACGGCGAACTCGTCTCGACCTTCCCCGACCCCCGCAACCCGGTCGTCACGCTCACCGGCTACCAGGGCGACCTGGGCATGGACGACGGCCGGTCGCAGTCGGTGTACCAGCTCTACACCGACGACATGCGCGAACTGGGCGAGTCGCCGGAGCTGTCGCCCGGCGACACCTGGGAGCTGCCCGACGGCGCCGGAACGGTGACCTTCACCGGCTACCGCGACTACATCAGCATGCAGGTCAACAGCGACCCCTCGCGGGTGCCCGCGCTGGCGGCGGCCGCCACGGCGGTCCTGGGCCTGCTGGCCACCCTGTTCGTGCGCCCGCGCCGCGCCTGGGTGCGCGCCCGGCCGAGTGAGGACGGGCGTACGGTGGTCGAGGTCGCCGGGCTGAGCAAGACGGAGAACGCGGCGCTGACCGCCGAGTTCCACCGGTTCGCCACCTCGCTGAGAGACCGACTGCGGGAGACCCCCGCCACCGACACAGGCACGAAGGAGTAGCCGGTGGAGCACACGCTCGCCGCCGAGACAGCGGTGGACACCAACCTCGCCGCGGTCAGCGACTCGCTGATCATCGCGATGATCGTGGCCTACGCGATCGCGCTGTTCCTGTTCGCCGTGGAGGCGGCCTACGGGCGGCGCCGGCGCCTGCGCGCCAACCGGCTGATGCCGGCGGGCGCCGCCGCGGCGCGGGGCGCGGCCGAGCCCGCCGCCGTGGGCGCCGCCGGGTCCGCGGGCGCCGCGGGCTCCGGCGCGGCGCCGGGCACCGGCGGCATGGCCGACCTCGACGCCGAGGACGACATGCGGGTGCGGATGCGCCGCGAGGAGCCCGAGCCCAGCGCCGCCCAGCACGTGGTGGGGCGTATCGCGCTGGTGGTGACCGCGCTGGGCCTGCTGCTCAACGCCGGCCAGATCGCCACGCGCGGCATGGCGGCCGACCGCTGGCCGTGGGGCAACATGTTCGAGTTCGTGGTGGCGATCTGCCTGTGCAGCGTCGCCGCGTTCCTCTACGCCGCGATCCGCTACCAGGCGCGGTTCCTGGGCACGTTCGTGCTGCTGCCGGTGCTGGTGCTGCTGGGGATCGCCGCGCGCTGGCTCTACAGCGAGGCCGGGCCGGTCATCCCCGCGCTGCACTCCTACTGGATCGCCATCCACGTGTCGGCCGCGATCATCGCCACCGGCGGGTTCATGGTGGCGGGCGCGGGCGCCATCGCCTACCTGATGGCGCGGCGCACCGAGATCCGCCGAGCGGCGGGGGAGCGGGTCAGCGGGGTGGCCGCCAAGCTGCCCGACTCCGAGCTGCTGGACCGGGTCTCCCACCGCTTCATCGTGCTGGCGTTCCCGCTGTGGACGTTCGCGATCATCGCGGGCGCGGTGTGGGCCGACGAGGCGTGGGGCCGGTTCTGGGGCTGGGACCCCAAGGAGGTGTGGTCGTTCATCACCTGGGTGGCCTACGCCGCCTACCTGCACGCCCGCGCCACCGCCGGGTGGCGCGGCAGCAAGGCCACCTGGATCGGGCTGATCGGGTTTGGCTGCCTGCTGTTCAACTTCTTCGCGGTGAACTACCTGTTCAGCGGGCTGCACAGCTACGCCTGAGCCCGGCGCCGCGCCCCCGGGCGCGCGTCGACACCTACAAAAGCGAACGTGCGGGCCGCCCCGGTCGGGGGCGGCCCGCACGTGTGTGCGCGGTGTGCGGCGCTAGTCCTCGGGGTTGATGCGCCGGTTCAGCATGCGCAGGAACTCCGGGTCGTCGTCGGGGCCGCGCGGGATGTCGCGCGGTGACGTGTCCTCGAAGTCCGCCGGGTCCAGGTGCTCCAGCGAGGGGTCCTCGACGGGCGGGTCCAGCGGCTCCGGGGTGTTCCGGGGCCGGCCGAGGAAGATCCACAGTAGCGGGCCGACCGGCGTGAACAGCACGATGATGATCAGCCACAGGATCTTCGGCAGATTGCGCACCTCGGCGGCGGGAGCGGTGAGCGCGTCGAAGAACGCGTACACCCAGAGCACGATCGTGAGCAGCGTGATAAGGCCAGCGAGCCACACCATGGTTTCAGCCTATCCGGGATCGTTTCCGAACGCGCCGGAACGAATTGGCCCGGTGGCCACGCGGGAGCGGGATGCTCCGTCGCCCCGGCGCATGCGCGAGACGAGGATCCCGGTGGCGGTGGACGGGCGCGTCGCCGCGAGGGGCTCCGACGAGCGGGCGGCCTACGGGTGCCCGGTTCAGGGCGTGGACTCGGTTGGCTCTCCATGGAGTAGGGCGCGGACTTCGGACTCGCGGAACCGGCGGTGACCGCCGGGTGTGCGGATGCTGCTGATCCGTCCCGAGGCGGCCCACCGAGTCACGGTCTTGGGGTCGACTCGGAAGAGGGATGCCACCTCTCCAGGGGTCAGCAAGCGTTCGCTTCCTCTTTCCACCTTCACAATCCCCCTTCGGGCCCGCCAAGTGTGTTTGGGGGAGGCGGGCGTTTGCTCCCCTAGTGTGCATGAGTTAGTCCGTTTCCTCCCTAGTTTTCGTAAAAACAGAGAGGAACAGGTGGCGAGTGCGCGATATGTGACCGGAACGTAACCTTCATTTCGGAGTGCCGGATTCGGAGGTCCCATCATCGGTATGGCCCTTCCGACCGCAGCGGCTCCACGTCCTCCCGCCGGGGGCGGATCCAGGCGCCGCCGACCAGCCCTTACCCTGGCAAGGACGGGGCGGAGGCGCCCGCACGCCACCTCAAGCGGGCGGTCGCACACCGGTGATCGCCGGCCGCGCGCCGCGCCCACGTCTCAATCTATTGCCGATTGATCCGTTGTGAGGCGGTTTTCATGCGTAGCGTCGTCGCCTACACCGCAGCCCGGCTGCTGCTGTTCGCGGTGGCCTTCGGAGTCCTGTACCTCCTGGGCGCCCGGGGCCTGCTGGCCGCCGCCCTCGCGGTGCTGATCAGCGGCATGGTGAGCTACGTGCTCCTGGCCCGCCAGCGGGACGCCGTGTCGGCCGTCATCGCCGGAGGCATCGCCAACATGCGCGGAATCGGCGACCGCCTGGAGGCCGGAGCCGCCAAGGAGGACGCCGCCCAGGCGGCGGCGAAGGCCGCCGCAGCAGAGGCGGGGGAGCCCGGCGCGACCGCCGGCGGCAGTGGGGCGGAGGAGGAGCAGGGGGTCCAGGAGCGCCCTGAGAGCCCGGAGCGCCTCGCGGACGGCCCGGCCGTCCGGGGCGGCGCGGAGGGTGCCGCCGACGCTCCTGAGAGCGCGTCCAGCGCGTCGAGCGCCCCGGGCGCGACCGCAGCGGCGACCGAGCCCGCCGAGCGCTGACCCGCAGGGCCGCCCGGTCGCCCGGACCACCTGGGCGGCCTCGGAAGCGCCGGGGAGACCGCCCGGACCGCCGGAACCGACGAGCCGACTCCGTCGGCCGCAAGTGTTCGGAAAGCGCTCACCGGTACGGATCGCGGACTTCTGCCGCGAAGGCGTTCCATCGCGCGAGGTGAAAACGCGGACCCCCGTCCACATCAGGCGCCTGCCATTCGTCCCTGTGCTGAAAAAGCGCGTCCTTCACTCACGAAAAAGGGCGCAGCGAACAGAGCGGACGTCCTGTGCGCGGTTCGTCTTCCGGCGATGGATTCCCCGTCCGGCTGAGCTGCGGAAATTCCTCATGTGGCATTGTGAATCGGCAAAGCACTGAACCGGGCCGCGCGTATACATCCGACGACGGCCTTTCCCGCGCGGGGCTGAAAGCGGCATCGGGGTGCGCCCTGAATCCATGCCGCCGGTGAATCCGCACCGGGCGCCAACGGGAATCGGGCCGGTCGGGCTCGGCGGGTCGCGGACTCAGGAAGCCTCGGCGGCGAGCCCGACGCCGCTGCCTACCTCGTCGGCGTCGGCCGCCGCCAGGACGGCGCTGATCAGGCCGGGGAAGCGCGCCTCCAGGTCCGCGCGCCGCAGCCGCACGTAGCAGCGGGTCCCCTCCTGGCGGGTGCGGGTCACCCCCGCGTCGCGCAGTACCCGCAGGTGGTGGCTGAGCGTCGACTTGGCCACCGGCGCCCGGAGTTCCCCCCACCCGCGCTCGCCGCCGTCGGCCAGCACCCGCAGCAGTCCGATGCGCACGGGGTCGCTGAGCGCCGCCATCACCTCGGTCAGGGCCACGTCCTCTGTCGCCGGGTGGTGCGCTCGTCTCATGCCGCCATGCTAGCTTGTTCGACATTCGACGAACATCGAACAAGGGGGATGTGTTGACCACACCGCCGTACCACGATCAGCGCGGGCAGGGGCTCTTCGGCGGCCGCGTCGCGATCGTCACCGGAGCCGGTTCAGGTATCGGCCGCGCCACCGCGATAGCCCTGGCCCGTGCCGGAGCCCGCGTCCTGGGTGTGGGACGCCGCCCCGAGGCGTTGCAGGCCACCGCCGCCCAGCACCCCGGCATCGAGATCCACCCGGCCGACCTGCGCTCCGCCCACGCCCCCGCCGAGGTCGCCGAGGCAGCCGTCGCCGCCTGGGGCCGTATCGACCTGCTCGTCAACAACGCCGGTGCCACGGCGATGATGCCGTTGGCCGACACCGAGGCGGCCCGCGTCAACGACCTGTTCGCGCTCAACGTCACCGCGCCCAGCCTCCTGGCCGCCGCCGCCCTGCCGCACCTCCGCCGACGGCGCGGCGCGATCGTCAACGTGTCCAGCACCTACGGCCACCGGCCGCTGCCCGGCGCCGCGCACTACGCCGCCTCCAAGGCCGCCGTCGAGCACCTGACGCGCTGCTGGGCCCTGGAACTCGCGCCCGAGGGCGTGCGCGTCAACGCCCTGGCGCCGGGACCCACCGAGAGCGAGGCGCTGTCGGCGGCCGGGCTGCCCGAGGCCACCGTGCGCCGCATCAAGGAGACCGAAGCCCGCCAGATCCCGCTGGGCCGCCGGGGCGAGCCCGAGGAGGTCGCCGCATGGGTCCTCCGCCTCGCCGACCCGGGCGCCACCTGGCTCACCGGCCAGGTCCTCACCGTCGACGGCGGCCTCGACCTCACCTGAACGGCGCGGCGCCCC
>NZ_JAJAQC010000060.1 GCF_027604915.1 Streptomonospora mangrovi | reverse complement strand
CCCCCGGGCGAACCGGGGGCGGGGCCGCCGCCGTCGTGTCGCGGCGCTCAGGCCGCGGAGTCAAGGAAGCCGGGGAAGGCCGCTCGGCCTACTCCTGCCACCAGTCCTCGTCGTCGTTCTTGCGGCCCGAGGCGGCGCCGACCGGCTGCCGCGGGGACCGCTGGCCCTTGGACTCGATCGCCGCGGGGGGTTCGGCCGCCGCGACCGGGGCGGGCTCGGGAGCCGGCGGGGCCGCCGGAGCGGCGCCGCCGCCACCGCCCAGGAGCTGGCGGAGCTGGTCCAGGTGCGACTGGATGCTGTCGCGCTGGCGGCTGAGCTCGTCGACCTCGTGCTGGGCGATGCCCCGGATGCGCTCGGCCTCGGACTTGGCGTCGCTGACCAGGTGCTCGGCCTTGGACTTGGCCTCGGCCGTGATCTGCTCGGCGTTCTTCTTGGCGTTGGCGACGAGCTGCTTGGCGTGCTGCTCGGCGTCGCGGCGGGTCTGCTCGGCCTGGGCGCTGGCCTTGGTGGCGCGCTGCTCGGCGCTGGCGGCCCGCTCCTCGGCCTCGGCCACCAGCTTCTGGGTGGCGGCCTGGGCGGCGGCCAGGCGCTCGGCGTCCTGGCGCTCGGCCTCCTCGCGGCGGGCGGCGAGCTGGATCTCGAACTCCGCCTCCTCCTGGGCCCGCTTGGCCTCGCTCTCCTCAAGGAGGCGCTGGGCCTGGGCGCGCATCTCGTCGGCCTGGCGCTTGGCGGTCTGGAGGGTTTCGTCGCGCTCGCGCTTGGCCGAGGCGCGGGCCTGCGCGCACTCGCGCTCGGTGGTGGTGCGCAGCTTGGCGATCTCGCCCTCGAAGGTCGCCCGCTTCTCGGCGATCTCGTGGTCGACGGCCGAGCGCTTCTTCTGGACCTCGCGCTCGGTGGTGGAGGTCAGCTCGTCGGCCTCGCGGCGGGCCGTGGTGCGGATCTCGTCGGCCTCGCCCTCGGCGGAGGCGCGCATCTCGTCGGCCTCGCGCTGGGCGGTGGCGCGCAGCTCGGTGGACTCGTTCTCGGCGGCCGAGCGCATCTCGGCGGCCTCGATCTTGGCCTCGGCCTTGATGTCGTTGGCCTCGGCGCGGGCGCCCTGGACGAGTTCGGTGGCCTGCTCCTCGGCGAGGCGCAGCAGTTGCTCGATGCGCGCGCCCAGACCGGAGTAGGTGGGGCGCTCCTGCTCCTGGAGCTGGCGCTTGGCCTCGGCGAGTTCGTTCCGCTGGCGGTCGGACTCTTCGCGGGCGCGCTGGAGCTCGGACTTCAGTTGGTCGACGAAGGAGAGGACCTGCTGCCGGTCGAAACCGCGCAGCACCACGTCGAACTCGGTGGCTTGGTTGCCTTCCTCGAAGAAATTGGTGAGCTGGGCTTCAATATCGGACGACGACATGTGGCGGAATCCTGAACGAGTGACGAGACGGCTTCTGGACGGATGTTCGTGTCGAGTCGAGGCGCGGTCGATGACGCATCAACACGTGCTGCCGCTCCTCTCGCCACGATCCGGCGGTTGTGCGGGCACCTCTCGGGGGAGGGTACTCCGACGAGCGTGGCCCGCGGTGGCGGTTCACTCCGTTGGTACGGAGATGCACGTTTTCTTCGGCCGTGGGCCGCGGCCGCCGTTCGCGACGTGCCCGACTCGGCCGACCGCGACGGGCAGGGGACAGTGGTCGTACCGGGAAACCCGGCAGCTAGCAGACTTTATCAAGCTCAACGCCCCGCGGAGGAGGGTTTCCGGCACACCGAACACTTCCCGGTGCAAACGGCGACGCCGAGACGTGCGGCGATGCCCAATGTGACGGTTTCGTTACACCTGACTGGCGCTTCCCGCGGGGGTGCGGGGCGCGCCACGGGTCCAGTGACGCATTTCCATCATAGTGCCGCAAGAGGTCCATACGCCCCGAAATGTGCTAAGGAAGGGCGGTCCCGCCGCTGCCGCCGGCCGGCCCCGCCGCCCGCGCGCGCCGCCGCGCCTCACCCCTCGCCGTGGTGCCGCCCCTGGTCGGCGGCCTGCACCAGCTCGGTGAGGACCCCGCCGCAGTCCTTGGGGTGCAGGAACACGATGCGGGAGTCCATCGACCCCCGCCGCGGCGCGGAGTCCAGCACCCGCACGCCCGCGCCGCCGATCCCGGCGGCGGCGCCCGCCACGTCGGCGGTGCCGAAGGCGATGTGGTGCACGCCCTCGCCGTGCCGGGCGAGGAACTTCGCCACGGGGGAGTCGTCGCGGGTGGGCTCCAGCAGTTGCAGGTAGGTGGCGCCGCCGTCGTCGGTGCCGTTGACGCGCAGCATGGCCTCGCGCACGCCCTGCTCCTCGTTGACCTCCTCGTGGGCCACCTCGAAGCCGTAGGTCCGGCGGTAGAACTCGATGCTCGCCGCCAGGTCGGCGCAGGCGATTCCGACGTGGTCGATGCGGGTCAGCATGGGGACTCCAACCTCTTGAGCTGCGGCCGTGGGGCGTCTATGTATGGTGGCAGACGAGGTGTGGCGCGAAGTCGAAAGCCGCTCAAACACTACGGAGGCTCGCCAATGCCCGGATCCGTCATCGTCAGCGGAGCGCGGACCCCCATCGGCCGGCTGCTCGGATCCCTCGCCGGATTCTCCGCCGTGGACCTCGGCGGCTTCGCGATCAAGGCCGCCCTGGAGCGCGCCGGGATCGGCGGCGAGCGGGTCGACTACGTCGTGATGGGCCAGGTGCTCCAGGCCGGCCAGGGCCAGATCCCCTCCCGCCAGGCCGCCGTCAAGGCCGGCATCCCCATGAGCGTGCCCTCGCTGACCATCAACAAGGTGTGCCTGTCGGGCCTGGACGCCATCGCGCTGGCCGACCAGCTCATCGCCGCCGGCGAGTTCGACGTGGTGGTGGCCGGGGGCATGGAGTCCATGACCAACGCCCCCCACCTGCTGCCCAAGTCCCGCCACGGCTACAAGTACGGGTCGATCGAGGTGCTCGACGCCACGGCCCACGACGGCCTGACCGACGCCTTCGACGGCGACTCCATGGGCGCCTCCACCGAGCGGCACAACGCCCGCCTGGGCATCGGCCGCGCCGAGCAGGACGCCTTCGCCGCCCGCTCCCACCAGCGCGCCGCCGCCGCCGTCAAGGACGGCCGGTTCGAGGCCGAGATCGCGCCGGTCCGGGTGCCCCAGCGCAAGGGCGAGGACCGCCTGGTCACCGAGGACGAGGGCGTGCGGCCCGACACCACCGTGGAGACCCTGGCCCGGCTGCGCCCGGCGTTCTCGCCCGAGGGCACCATCACCGCCGGATCCTCCTCCCAGATCTCCGACGGCGCCTGCGCGGTGGTCGTCATGAGCCGCGCCAAGGCCGAGGAACTGGGCTGCGAGATCCTGGCCGAGGTCGGCGCGCACGGCAACGTCGCCGGGCCCGACAACGCGTTGCAGTCCCAGCCCTCCAACGCCATCCGGCACGCGCTGGGCAAGGCCGGCCGCGAGGTCGCCGACCTCGACCTCATCGAGATCAACGAGGCGTTCGCCAGCGTGGCCGTGCAGTCCATGCGCGACCTGGGCCTGCCCGAGGACTCCGACATCGTCAACCCCGACGGCGGCGCCATCGCGCTGGGCCACCCCATCGGCGCCTCGGGCGCGCGGCTGGCCCTGCACCTGGTCTACGAGCTGCGCCGCCGGGGCGGCGGCCTGGGCGCGGCGGCCCTGTGCGGGGGCGGCGGCCAGGGCGACGCCCTGCTGCTCCGCGTTCCCGGGGCCTGACCCCGCCGCCCGGCCCGTGCGCGGCGCGGTTGTCCACAGCCCCCGGATGCCGCTTTTCCCCGGGGCCGGCGGCGGCCTAGATTCGCCACCATGACGGACGCCACACCGCTCCCCTCCGCCGGCTCCTCTGACCCCTCCGCTCCCGCCGACCCCGCCGTCCCCGTCGACCCCACCCGCCCCGTCGGCGACACCGCGCCGCTGCCCGGCCCGCTCACCCTTGAGCAGACCGCCCCGTGGGTGCTGGGCACCACCGCCGCCGGCGAGCGCGCCACCCTCACCGCGTTCCTCGACTACCTGCGCTGGGCCGCCGCGCACAAGGCGCGCGGGCTGTCCGACTCCGCCGCCCGGCGCCGCCTGGTGCCCTCCGGCACCACCGTGGCCGGGGTCCTGCGCCACCTCACCGTTGTCGAACGCAACTGGTTCCAGCGCGTGCTGCGCGCCGACCCCGGGGTCGAGAAGGAGTTGCGCCCGCTCCTGGAGGCCGTGGAGTCCACCTTCACCGTCCCCGACGACACCCCGCTGTCGGCGGTGGTCGCCGACTACGAGCGCGAGTGCGCCCGCTCCCGCGCGGCGGTCGCCGCCCACCCCCTCGACCACACCGTCGACCACGACGAACTCGGCCCGGTGTCCCTGCGCTGGATCCTCCTCCACATGGTCGAGGAGACCGCCCGCCACGCCGGCCACCTCGACATCCTCCGCGAGCAGATCGACGGCGCCACCGGCGACCGGGAGCCCGCAACCGGCCCCGGCTGACCCGCCCGCGCGGTGCGGACCCCCAGGCGGTGCGTCGCGCCCGCGCGGTGGGGGCCGGGGCCGTCGGTGGCCGGCCGGTGGCGCCGCGGCCCCGGCCCGCGCCGGGGCGTCGGTACCCCCGGCGGGCGGCGTTTGCCATACTCAGGGGCTCAGAGCACGGGCCGTTGGGGCGGTCGCGCCCGGCGGCGGCCGGAGCACACACGAAGGGGGTCCGATGCGGGTCGGCGAGCTGGTGGAGCGGGTGCGCGGCGGCGACCGCCGGGCCCTGGCGCGGGCGATCTCCCTGGTCGAGAACGCCGCGCCCCAACTGCGCGAGATCACCGCCGGGCTGGCCCCCGCCACCGGCCGGGCGCGCATCACCGGGCTCACCGGGTCGCCGGGGGTGGGCAAGTCCACCTCCACCAGCGCCCTGGTGGCCGCGCTGCGGGCGCGCGGCGAGACCGCGGCCGTCCTGGCGGTCGACCCCTCCTCCCCGTTCACCGGCGGCGCCCTGCTGGGCGACCGGGTGCGCATGCAGGAGCACGCCACCGACCCCGGGGTCTACATCCGCTCCATGGCCAGCCGGGGCCACCTGGGCGGGCTGTCCTGGGCCACGCCGCACGCGCTGCGGGTCCTGGACGCCGCCGGGTTCGACCACGTCCTGGTCGAGACCGTGGGCGTGGGCCAGGCCGAGGTCGACATCGCCGCCCACGCCGACACCACCGTGGTGCTGGCCGCGCCGGGCATGGGCGACGGCGTGCAGGCGGGCAAGGCCGGTGTGCTGGAGGTCGCCGACATCCTCGCCGTCAACAAGGCCGACCGCGACGGCGCCCAGGCCACCGTGCGCGACCTGCGCCAGATGGTGGCGCAGGTCGACCGCGCCCCCGAGGAGTGGAAGCCGCCGGTGGTGGCCATGTCCGCCGCAACGGGCGAGGGCGTGGACGACCTGCTCAAGCGCCTGGACGAGCACGCCGCCCACCTGCGCGCCGCCGGTGAGCTGGAGCGCCGCCGCCGCGCCCGCGCCCGCCGCGAGATCGAGGCCATCGCCATGGCCGCGCTCGTGGACCGCCTCGCCGACGTGCGGGGCCACGCCGCGCTCGACGCGCTGGCCGGCGAGGTCGCCGGGGGCGGCGACCCCTACGCCGCCGCCGACTCCGTGCTGGCCGCGCTGGAGCGCTGACCGGCGGAGGAGCGGGGTCGGCGGTGTCGATACCGGCGCCGCCGCTGCCTGTTGTGCGCACCGGGAGAAAGCGTTGAAAGACACGGGAAAACCGGTGCGGCGCCGAGTCCGGTAACACCCCGCCGAGCTGCGGTGACCACAGGGTGTGGGTGATCGGCCGCGCGCGGCGCTCGATACAGTAGCGGAGTGGGTAACCCGCTTAATCTTCCGTTCGACCCCATCGAGCGTGCGCACGAGAACTGGACGCGCCGCTGGGGGGCCAACCCGGCGATGGCGGCGGTCACCTCGATCATGCGCGCCCAGCAGATCCTGCTCGGCCAACTGGACGCCGCGCTCAAACCCTACGAGCTGACCTTCGCGCGCTACGAGGCGCTGGTGCTGCTGACCTTCAGCTCCACGGGCGCCCTGCCGCTGGGCAAGATCGGCGAACGGCTGATGGTGCACCCCACGAGCGTCACCAACACCATCGACCGCCTGGAGCGCCAGGGCTTCGTGCGCCGCAAGCCCAACCCCAGCGACGGCCGGGGCACCCTCGCCGAGATCACCGACAGCGGCCGCCAGGTGGTCGAGGACGCCACCCGCGACCTCACCGCCATGGACTTCGGCCTGGACTGCTACTCCGACGAGGAGAATTGGCAGATCCACGCCATGTTCACCAAGCTCCGGGTGGAGTTCGGCGACTTCCCGGCGGACAAGGGCGGCGCGGCCGGCCGCTGAGGGCGCCGGAGCCGGGCCGCACTCGCCCGCGTTCGTGCGCACGAGGCGGGCGCGGCGACGCGGTGCAGTGTCGCGAGCCCCCCGGCCCGCCGCCGCGCGGGCCGTGCGGGGAAGGGCGAACCGGGCGCGGGAGGGCGGGCCGGGCCGGGAAGATTGCCAGGACGGCCGCCAGGCGCGATCATCGTCCTCGGCCCCGACCCCGCCGCTCGCAGACCCCCCACGACGGAAGGTGCGGCATGCCCGACGACCACTTCGGCGCCGTGGACGCCACGGCCATCCAGGCGGACCTGCAACGGCTGCGCACGGCCGGGGCCGGAGGGACCCGGCCCGCGCCGGAGGTCGGGCTGCTGGAGCGGGCGCTGGAGGAGTACGACCACGCCCGCGCGGCCTGGGGCGCGGGCGGCGACGACGCCCGGCGGGCCGACGAGCAGGCCGCCCGGACCCAGCGCGAGGTCGAGGCCCTGGGCGCGGACCGCCCCGCCGGACTGGCCGACCTGTCCGCCCTGCGGGAGCGCATCGCCGAGGCGGCCCGCCCGCCGGAGGCCGTGGTCCTCGCCTCGCGCCCGCCCGGCCCCGGCGCCGAGCCCGTGGAGCACTCCCGGCAGGTGGTGGCCGACGCCGCCGCCCAGGTGAACCAGGCCCGCAAGAGCCTGGAGGACCGCCACGGCACCCTGGTCGCGGCGACCGTGGACGCCCGCGACGGCGTCCGCACCACCCGCGGCGCGATCGAGGCGGCCGCGCGCGCAAAGGCGCGCGGGGCCGACGGCGCGGGACTGCCGAAGTCGCCGAAGAAGGCCGCCGCCCAGCGGCCGCAAACCGCGCCGGCGGCCCGGACCCCGCGCACGGACCCCGGCTCCGCGCGCCGCCGCACCCGCTGAGCCCGGGGGCGGGTCCGGGGCGCGCGCAGGCCGGAGCCGGTCCCCGGGGTTGCCCTTCGGCCGCCCGCACGCCATCATCCGGTTCCGGACCCCGCCCCCGTCCGCCATCCCAACGTGCACGTGTCGGACAACGGAGGCGGCATGGTCGAGAGCGGTAACCCCGACGGTCCCAGCACCGAAGGGCTGGAGTACCTGAACCAGTTGTTGAACCAGGTCAAGGGCCGCAGGCGCGAAGCCCTCGGTGGCGCGGCCGCGGACTTGGAAGCCGCCGTGCGCGACTGGTCGGCGGCGCGCCGGGAGCTGTCCGCCCTGATGCCGAATGCGCGGAGCCTGCTGGACCAGGCCAGGAACTCCGCGCACCCCCGCGCCGGGAGCCTCGAAAGCCTGGTGACGCAGAGCGGGACCGCACAGTCCCCGCAGCGGGGCAGCCCGCTGCGCGGCGGTGCGCTGGATGAGTTGCGCCGGCGCAACGGGGTGGTCGACCGGGCGCTGTCGTGGGGGCGTCCGAAGGAGACCGTGGACGCCATGACCGAGGCGCTGCGGGCGGACACGAGGCGGATCACCCAGCAGACCGAAGGCATGCGCGCGGACATCCGCACCATTTGGGACGTTCAGGCCGAGTTCGACGGGCGGGGCAAGGCCGAGGAGCCCCCGGCCGAGCAGAGCCCGCTCGCGAGCAGAATCGCGGACGAGGTCAGGGGGAGGTTCCGCAGGGCGAGCGCGGACGGCGGCGAGGCGCGCCCCGGGCGGACCCAGCCCTCGCGCGCCCCTGTCCCGCAGGCCCGCGAAGGCCAGGGGCAATCCGCGAAGGCGTAGCCGGACCCGCCCGCGCCGCCGCGCCGCCCGGTCCGCTCGCTGGACGCCGGGTGGCGGGAGGCGTCCGCCGAGGCGGCCCACCGGCATGACCACCACCCGACCCCTATTCCCGCCTCCCCGCCGTTCACGACCACCCCGCCCCACGGAGCCAGCCATGACCATTGACCCTCCCGTCGAAGACGCGTCGATCAGTCCCTACCTCGGTTACGAAAAGCGGCAGCCCGGTGAAAGCTCCTACGTCGACCTGCGGGGGGAGAACGTCAAGGCCCGGGAGGGCTACGCCAAGGCGAGGGAGGTCCTCGGCGAGGCGGCCAAGGAGCTTGCGGACTTCCACACGGCGTTCGAGGAGAAGGTCCGCGGGCTGGTGGAATCCTCCGCGAACCCTGACCTCTCCGCCGCCTGGCGGCGGCTGTCGGAGGCGTACCGCGACCCCGACCGGGTGAACGCCGCACCCTATGAGGCGCCCACGCTGCAACTCCAGGCGGGCCGACGGCAGCGGTGGCGGCACCCGACGAGACGCTCCTACGGCGCGGCGGTCGTCGACGGCGCCAAGCGCACGCTCTCGGCCAACACCACCGCCGTCGGCTACGACACCGAACGGATTGCGGCCGCGGCCAAGGACACGCGCGCGGTGCTGAGGGCGGCCGAGCAGGAACTCGCGGCGGCCCTGTACGGCCGCAACGAGGCGAACGCCCACCGCCACGAGTTCGCCGACGTCGACAGGCCGATCCGCCACCACGTGAACGCGGTGCGCGCGGTCCCGGACCAGGCGCCTCTGCTGCGCTCCTACGCGCTTCTGCTGGACCGCTACAAGGAGGTCCGGGTGGAGCGGGGGCGGGCGATGCGCGACCTCCAGGCGGAGAAGAACGACGACGCCCTGCGGCTGGACCCGCGCTGGACGGAACTCCGGAAGGAGGTGCGCAACGACCGCTTCACGCTGGAGCCGCCGCCCACCCGGGGGGACCAGGAGCCGGACCCCGTGGCGACGGTGGAGCGCGCCAAGCGCGCGCTGGCGCGGGAGATCGGGAAGGTCATCAGGCAGACGCGGGACGCCGCCGAGTTGACGGAGCGGAGTCGGCGCTCGCGCGGTGGTGACCCGTTGGAGGCGAAATCCGAGACGGCCGCCGAGGCCGCCGCCCGCCCCACCGGCGCGGTGGCCACCGACGCGCCGCGCCGCTCCACCGCCGCCCGACCTTCCGAGACGCCGACGCGTCGCTCCACGCGCGCGGTCATCCAGCCCGCGAGTCGCCGCGGGTTCCCGTCCGGCGGAGACCGGCCAACGCACCGCCGCTGACCCACCCCTCCCCCCGCCGGAGCCGCCATGTCCGACCACGACCGCCTCGACGACTCGGCGCTGGCGCCGTACACCTCCTACGACCCGCAGCCGACACGCGCGGCTCCCGGCCACGAGAACTGGAGCTACGCCCACACCGTGTACCGCTTCCAGGGCGCCTGGGAGGTCCGCGCGGCGGCGCGGGAGGCTGCCGCCGCCGAGGCCGCGGAGCTGGGCGCCCTCATCCGCGAGATCGCGGAGCGGTCGGCCGGTCTGCCCGACGAGGCGCGCCGCAGCCTCCGCCCCTACGGCGAGGAGGTGGAGAAGGCCCAGTACCGCCTGGACGTCCTGGCGGGCAGCCTCTACGCCGACCAGCAGGTCAGGCTGGAGCCGCCCCGGCGCGACCCGCTCCGGCACATCTCCCACCTCACCCGGGCCGGTTACGGGCGGGCGGTCATGCGCGCGGCCAGGAGCGCGCTCACCGACGCGGTCCTGGACCTGGCCGACCAGGCGGCGGACCTGGTGCGGGAAACCGCGCGGGGCCGGGCGGCGGGAGGCGCTCGACGCGACGGAGCGGGGCCGCTCCGTCCCCGGCGCCGGCCAGGGCGGCGCCGCCTCCCCGGCCGCCGACGCGCGCCTCGACGCGCCGAGGGGCGCGGCGCCGGACGGGAATGACGCGCGAGCGGCGGCCGCCGACTCCGCCCGGCACCGCCCGGACACCGGCACCGAGCAGCGGGCGCCCCGCCTTTAGCGGCGGCGCGGCGGGCTCCATGCGCGTCGGTGCCCGCCGCCCCGCGCTGCGCTCCTTGCGCACCGGCGCGCACCGGTGCGTCGCGCGGTTCCTATACAAATATAGTTGGACGTCCTACTATTGGGGCATGGCCAAGGCTGAGGAGATCGCCGCGGGCCGGGCCCGCTGGCAGGCGCGCTATGACGCCGCGCGGGCACCGCGCCAGGGGCGCGGCGCCGCCGCGCCCGAACCCCGCACCACCCTGTCCGGGCAACCGGTCGACCCCGTCTACGGCCCCCCGCCCGGAGCCGACGTCCCCGGGTTCGAGCGCATCGGGTGGCCGGGGGAGTTCCCCTTCACCCGCGGCCTGTACCCCACGGGCTACCGGGGGCGGCCGTGGACCATCCGCCAGTTCGCCGGCTTCGGCAACGCCCACCAGACCAACGAGCGCTACCGCATGATCCTGGCCTCCGGCGGCGGCGGGCTCTCGGTGGCCTTCGACATGCCCACCCTCATGGGCTACGACTCCGACGCCGCCATGGCCCTGGGCGAGGTCGGCCACTGCGGCGTGGCCGTCGACTCCGCCGCCGACATGGACGTCCTGTTCGACGGCATCCCGCTGGACGAGACCACCACGTCCATGACCGTCAGCGGCCCGGCCATCCCCGTCTTCTGCATGTACCTGGTGGCCGCCGAACGCCAGGGCGCCGACATCACCACCCTCAACGGCACCCTCCAGACCGACATCTTCAAGGAGTACATCGCCCAGAAGGAGTGGCTGTACCCGCCCGAGCCGCACCTGCGCCTCATCGGCGACCTGATGGAGTACTGCACCGAGAACATCCCGGCGTTCAAGCCGCTGTCGGTGTCGGGCTACCACATCCGCGAGGCCGGGGCCACGGCCGCGCAGGAGTTGGCGTTCACGCTCGCCGACGGGTTCGGCTACGTCGAACTGGGCCTCTCGCGCGGGCTCGACGTCAACAAGCTGGCGCGCGGGCTGTCGTTCTTCTTCGACGCCCACATCGACTTCTTCGAGGAGATCGCCAAGTTCCGCGCGGCCCGCCGCATCTGGGCCCGCTGGATGCGCGACCGCTTCGGCGCCACCGACGACCGCGCCATGTGGCTGCGCTTCCACACCCAGACCGCCGGCGTCTCCCTCACCGCCCAGCAGCCCTACAACAACGTGGTGCGCACCGCCGTGGAGGCGCTGTCGGCGGTGCTGGGCGGCACCAACTCCCTGCACACCAACGCCCTGGACGAGACCCTGGCGCTGCCCACCGCCACCTCCGCCGAGATCGCCCTGCGCACCCAGCAGGTGATCATGGAGGAGACCGGCGTGGTCAACGTCGCCGACCCGCTCGGCGGTTCCTACTACGTCGAGGCGCTGACCGACCGGCTGGAGGAGGAGGCCGAGCGGATCTTCGAGCGCATCGAGCGCATGGGCGCCGCCAAGGAGGCCGAGCGCGCCGAGCGCGCCGGGGGCGGCGCCGCCGCGACCGGCCGCGACGCCGCCGAGCACGCCATCGGCCCCATCACCTCGGGTATCCTGGCGGGCATCGAGAACGGCTGGTTCACCTCCGAGATCGCCGAGTCGGCGTTCCAGTACCAGCAGGCGCTGGAGAAGGACGAGAAGCGCATCGTCGGCGTCAACTGCCACACCTCCACCATCACTGGCGAGGTCGAGACCCTGCGCATCAGCCACGAGGTCGAGGAGGAGCAGAAGCGGGTGCTGGCCGAGCGCCGCGCCAAGCGCGACCAGGCCGCCGTCGACGCCGCACTGGCCGACCTGCTTGACGCCGTGCGCGACCCCGCCCGGCCCAATCTGATCCCGGTCATCCTCCAGGCCGCCCGCGTGGAGGCCACCCTCGGCGAGATCTGCGGCACGATGGGCCAGGAGTTCGGCACCTACACCGAGGACCCCCGGCTCTAGCCCGAGGGCATCCCGGCGGCATCCCGGCGCGCCGCGCGGGAGGCAGCGACCCAGGGGCGCGCGGACGCACCGTCCGCGCGCCCCCTTGCGCGCGTGCGGGCGGCTGCGGGCACGGCCGGGCGCCCGGCGCACCGCGCGGCCTCCGGCGGGGTTGTGCCGGGGGCCGCCGTGCAGCATGATCCTGTGGACTCCGCCGCCGGTGCTGCGCGCGGGGCGACACGGGAGGCGAGCGATGTACATCCACTCCACCGAGGGCGACTACCACACGATGCTTTCGCCGACCCTGGGCCAGGTCTCCGACGTGCTCCGGGGGAAGTACACCGACGCCCGGAAGGGCTACCAGGCCGCCGCCCGCGAACTGCGGAAGGCGGCCGGTCCCGTGGTGGAGCGGCTGGCGGAATTGAAGGGGATCGTCGGCCGCCTGCCCGACACACCCCTTTCCGACGCCGACGGCTCCCGCGCCGCCGCCGAGGGCCTGCGGGCGCTGCTGCGCGAGGGTGGGCGCCTTGCCGACGAGGGCGCCTTCCACGAGCCCGGCATGTGGGCCTACTCGACCGACCCGCCCCGCACCGCCGCCGAGAGGGCGGAGATGGGCGCGGATCTGTACGTCCGCAGGACGGCGATGGTCGAAGAGCGCACGGCGAATGTCAACGCGTTCGCCGGGAAACTCGCGACGACGGTCGCCGAGTACCGGGAGCGCGAGGCCGCACGGCTCGCGGTCCGGGGGGACGCCGCCGTGCGGAGCGGGCATGCGGAGTCCGCCCTTTCGGCGTCCGGAGCAGGGGCGGGCAGAGGGGCGGGAGTGGACCTGCACTGCCGCTCCGAGGCCGAGTACTTCCAGCACCTGCTTCCGGTGCTGGGACGCGTTTCCCCGACGACCGAGGCATACGTCTTGGAGCGGCGGGACGCCTACCAGGCGGCCGTTAAGGACATGCGGAAGGAAGTCGGCGACTTAAGGAAGAAGGCGCACGAGTTCGCCGCCCTGGTGGTGACCGCCGAGTCGCGCGGTGACGCTGAGGTGGCGCGGCGGATGCGGCCGTGGCTCGACAAGGCCATGGCCGAGGTGAACAGCACCGAGTACCACGAGCCGGGCTACTGGCGGTTCGGCGGCGTCACCGCCGACCATGAACCCGGCGGCGCCCGCGAGGCACGCGAACTGGCCGCTCAGGGGGTCCTCCAGTACGAAGGCAGGACGGCCGACGTCAAGCGCCAGACCGCCAAGGGCAGGAGCATGGCGGACAACCTGGACCGGGTGACCGCCTCGTACCTGCGGCAGACGGCGGCCCTCCATGACAGTCCGGGCAAGCGGGCGAGGCGGAGCGCCCGGCGGAGAAAAATGCTATCCGCCGCCCGTCAACAGCCGCCGTCCTCGGGCGCCGGGAGGGGACGCACCGCATAGTCCTTTCGGGTTGTCGAACTTCCGGTGAACGACGATGATCTTCTGCGGACCCTGCCCCGTCTGTATTCACCTGCCGCGAATGAGAAGTGAGAGGCGACAATGGCGTCTGCCGAAGAAGAACGAGACCTGCTCGCCGCACGGGTGTCCGCCGAGGTCACCTCGCCGCCGCCCGAGGCGCCGCAGACGGACGGCGAGCAGGCGGTGCAGTCGGGGGCGGAGATGGCGTCCCTGGTTGAGGACGCTGCGCGGGGAATGACCAGGGCCGCCCTCGTCTCGTCCGTGGGCGGCGTCCCCGGTATGGAGGCGATCGGGCTCGACACCCCCGCCGCCGGCGTCGACCCGACGCAGGCCGCCGCGACCGTGGCAGAGAAGTTGGCCTCGGCCGCCGTGGAGAGGAAGGACGGCGAGCGCCGTATCACGGACGTCGCCAAGGGAGCCACGGCGAAGGACAAATCTCTTGAGGACATCGCCACCCTGCGCGCGAACGACAGGTACGTCTCCCTGTCCAAGGGCGCGGTCATCCGCTGAATGACGGGGGCGGCCGCAACGTGGGAGAAGAACGCGGCCGCCCCTCTTTGTTGTGGGCGGGGGGCTGGCACTCCCCGCCCGGCGGGGCTATGCCCTACCCCGCCTTATCCGGCGGTGGCCGCAGTGCTGGTGAGACAGCCGACCGCCGTTGGGAGAGCGCCCGCGACGGCGCCCTCCTCCCTCAACCCTCGTTCCGGCCAGGGAGTGGCCGGGGGAGGGGAGTCGGTTAGTGCGTGGTACCGGAAGTGCCGGTGCACGTAGGGCCGGATCCGGGAGGTGCGTCGGACCCGTCGGACGGGTCTTTTATGCGGGAGCGGAGGGAGCGTCTCGTTGGCGCTCAAAGGATTTCCGCAGTACCCGCATACCTCCTCAGTGTTGTTGGGCCTGGTGCAAAGCCGACATTCCCGCCCTTCTGTGTTTTCCATTCGCGTCTCCGAGGTTCGGATGGTGCTGCTCGGTTGACTGCAATCATGGACTGCACAGCCACCACCTGCCATAACTGCTACATTTCTGTGTTGGCTTGTCGGGGCTGTAGATTCCTGTATTGGGGCTGTGCGAGGATGTGTTCTATGGCGGAGAAGCAGCACGCCCAGTACATTCAATGGGGCGATGAACTGCGGCGCATACGCTCGTCAGCAGGGCTGATGCAGGACCAGTTGGCCAATCGCGTCAACGTGGCAGCGTCGACTATCAGTAGTCTGGAACGTGCCACGCGAAAGCCCAAAGCAGACCTAGCGGACGCGCTCGATGCCGCTCTCTCCACGGGCGGCACCCTTCGGCGATTGTTTGAGGACTTGACGAACCAGCGCCAAGTCCCTGATTGGTTCCGCAATGCCGTGCTGTTGGAACGGCAGGCCATCGAGATTCGCGAATACGAGCCACTTTTCGTTCCCGGACTCTTGCAGACGGCGGAGTACGCCTACTCCATGCTCTTGGGCCGGAGGAACCGCCATACCCGTGACGAGTTGATGCAGATCGCTCGCGCTCGGGCTGAGCGGCTTCCCGCCTTGGCGGACAAGCGTCCGGTGATGTGGTTCGTCGTCCGCGAGACAGCGCTCGCCACGGTCGTCGGAAGCGGCAGGATCATGAAGGACCAGTTGGGGCATATCGCGGCGCTGATCGAGGAGGAGACGATCTATCTCCAGGTCCTTCGCGACGCTCCCATTACGCCAGGGCTGACGCTCCCCCTCCGGATCAACACGTTGAACGCGAACCAGTCCGTGGTGTACGCGGAGCACGCCCTTGGTGGGGAGACCTTCGAGAAGGCGGAGAAGGTCGCTGAAATCATGAGCCTGTTCGGGTCGCTCCAGGCTTCCGCGTCGTCCCCCGAGGACTCCCTGGCCATGATCAAGAAACTAGAGGAAGAGATGGACGGCAATGCGTGAGTGGCACAAAAGTAGCTACAGCTCCAACCATGGAGGCAACTGCGTCGAAGTGTCCGAAGGCCCTCGGACCTTTGTGCGGGACTCCCAGCAGCGGCACCTCGGGTTCCTCTCGTTCCCCGCACGCGAGTGGGCGTCCTTCCTTCGCGATGTGAAAGACGACGCCCCGGACCGCTCCTAGCCTTCCGATGGGAACCCCTCCCCCCGTGAGGGGTTCCTCCGCCTCCTGTGTGACCCGACTCGGCCTGTGGATACTTCACTCGCGCCCTTGCGCATGCGGCAGGATGGAAGCATGCAGCCTTCGGACTACTCCATGCAGGGCGCGGTCGACCTCGGTGCTCGCAAGGCGGCCTTGGAACGCGAGGCCAAGCGGCAGGCCGAGGCGTCATCCGGCCACGCCAACCCCTACGCCATCGACATCAGCGAGGAGAACTTCCAGCAGGAGGTCCTCGAACGCTCGATGAGCGCCCCCGTCATCCTCGCGGTCCTCCAGGCCCGCTCCGAGCAGTCGAACCAGGTCGAGAAGGCCCTCGACAAGCTCGCGGTCGAGGCGGGCGGCCAGTGGGCCGTCGCCAAGGTCGACGTCCAGGCCAGCCCGCAGATCGCGCAGGCGCTGCGCGTGCCGGGCGTGCCCATGGTCGCCATGGTCATCGGCGGCCAGGTCGTGCCCGGCCCCGTCGGACCCGCCACCTACGACCAGCTCCGCGACTGGCTCGGCCAGGTCTTCGACGGCCTGCGCCAGCAGGGCATCCTGCCCCAGGAGTACGCGGGGCTGGGTCCCCAGGGCGAGGCCGACCCCCAGGAGGCCGCCGGTCCGGCGGGCGGCGGCGACCCCGCCGACGTCGAGGCGCAGGAAGCCCTCCAGCGCGGCGACTTCGCCGCCGCCGAGGCCGTCTACGCCAAGGTTGTCGAGGGCGACCCCAAGAACGACGAGGCCCGGTCCAAGCTGGCCCAGGTCCGCCTGCTCACCCGGGTGCACGCCCTCGACGCCGCCGCCGCGCGCAAGGCCGCCGCCGACGACCCCGCCGACGTCGAGGCCCAGATCAACGTCGCCGACATCGACATGTACGGCGGCAAGATCGAGGACGCCTTCGACCGGCTGATCGCCACCGTGCGGCGCACCAGCGAGGACGACCGCGACCGCGTGCGCAAGCACCTGCTGTCGCTGTTCGAGATCCTGCCGCCCGGCGACCCCCGCGTGGGCAAGGCGCGGCGCGCCCTCACCTCGGCGCTGTTCTAGCCGCCGCGTCGGCCGCCGCCTCGCGGCCGGCGCCCGGCCGATCCGTCGCCGCTGCTGCCACCCGCCCCGCTCCGCCGCCGCGCGGCGCGGGGCGGGTGACCCGCCCGGCGACCCCGGCGGTACAGCCCCCTGCCCCTGCCACTTCCCCTGCCACCCGCCCTCTGCCGGGCCGACCCCGCGCGGTGGACCCCAAATCGGCACATATGCGCGCCCGGGATGCTAGGCGCGCCCCCGTTGCGGGTACCACCCAGGCACGTACGAGCACAGCCGACAACGGGCGGTGGCTGCGATGACCCACGTGGTGACGATCTCCGCGACCTTCGGAGCGGGCGGCAGCGTGGTCGGCCCCTCCCTCGCCGAACGGCTCGGGGTCCCGTTCGTGGACCGCGCCATCCCCACGGCCGTGGCCCGCGAGATCGGTTGCTCCCTCCAAGAGGTGCTGGAGCACGACGACCGCGCGCCCACCGGGTTCCAGCGGCTGCTGGCGGGCGCGGCCCGGCTGCCCGCCATCACCCCCGGCAGCGTCGACATGACCTACATCCCCGCCGCCGACGGCGAGGGCCGGCTGCTGTTCGACCACGAGTTCGTCGACCGCACCGAGCAGGTGATCCGCAAGGTCGCCGAATCCGGGGGCGTGATCCTCGGCCGCGCCGGGGCCTCCGTGCTCGCCGACAACCCGCGCGCCGTGCACGTGCGGCTGGACGGCCCGCCCGAGCGGCGGCTGCGCCAGGCCACCGTGCTGCGCGAGTCCACCGGCCGCGAGCCCGCCCACGGTGAGAGCGGGGAGGGCACGGGGAGCGAGGGCCGCCACGCCCAGTTGTGGAGCCCGCCCACCATGCGCGACCTGCGCGACAACGACCGCGCCCGCGCCGCCTACGTGCGCCGCTTCTACCAGCGCGACCCCGCCACGGCCGCGCTCTACCACCTGGTGCTGGACTCCACCGTGATCGACCTGGACACGTGCGCCGACCTCATCGAGCGCGTGGTGCGCGAGCACGCCGACCGGGAATAGCGGCACCGCAGGCCGTCCCGCCGCCGAGCCCGCCGCCAAGACCGCCTAACACCGCCGGTCCGGGCCGCCCGCCGCGCGGGCGGCGGCACTCGGGGGCGCGGCCGGTGTCCGCTTTCTCACGATGAGGCCGCACGCAACCAGCGGTGGTGATGGCACTATGAGAGGTGCGGCTTGACGCGGCCGTCCGGCCGGCCCGGCGCTCGGCCCCCGCCCCGCGCCGCCGCGGCAGCGACCGCCCCGCGCCCCGGCGCCCGGCTGAGTTCCCCCCGCCGCCAAGGCACCCGGCACGCCAGGCACGTCGCGACCTGTGCCAGATCCGTGAATCAGAGGAGCTTACGTGGCCACCCTTCCCAGCGTTTCCTATTCCATAACGGTTCGTCTGGAGCTGGACGGACACGGCAGCGCGGTGGGCAGCCTCACCAACGCAGTCGAGCACGTGGGTGGCGTCATCACGGCCCTCGACGTCGCCTCGGCGGGCCACGAGCGCATCCGCATCGACGTCACCTGCGCCGCCCGCGACACCGACCACGCCCAGGCGATCGTCGACGCGCTCGGCGCCATCGAGGGCGTCACCGTGCACAAGGTCAGCGACCGCACCTTCCTGATGCACCTCGGCGGCAAGATCGAGATGAAGTCCAAGGTGCCGCTGCGCAACCGCGACGAGCTGTCCATGGCCTACACCCCCGGCGTCGCCCGCGTCTCGCAGGCCATCGCCGCCAACCCCGACGACGCCCGCCGCCTGACCATCAAGCGCAACAGCGTCGCCGTGGTCACCGACGGCTCGGCCGTGCTGGGCCTGGGCAACATCGGCCCCCAGGCCGCCATGCCGGTCATGGAGGGCAAGGCCGCGCTGTTCAAACGCTTCGCCGACATCGACGCCTGGCCCATCGCCCTGGACACCCAGGACGTGGACGAGATCGTGCGCACCGTGCAGATCCTCGCCCCCGGGTTCGGCGGCATCAACCTGGAGGACATCTCCGCGCCCCGCTGCTTCGAGGTCGAGGCGCGGCTGCGCGACCTGCTGGACATCCCCGTCTTCCACGACGACCAGCACGGCACCGCCATCGTGGTGCTGGCGGCGCTGCGCAACGCCCTGCGCGTGGTCGGCAAGAACCTCAGCGAGGTCCGGATCGCCATGTCGGGCGCCGGCGCGGCCGGCACCGCCATCCTCAAGCTGCTCATGCACGCCGGGGCCAAGGACGTCATCGTCTGCGACATCCACGGCGCCGTGCACTCCGGGCGCGACGACCTCGACCCCAACCTCGCCTGGATCGCCGAGAACACCAACCCCGAGGGCTACTCCGGCGACCTGCGCGGCGCGGTCAACGGCGCCGACGTGTTCATCGGCGTCTCGGCGCCCAACGTGCTCGACGGCGACGACATCGCCGAGATGAACGACGACTCCATCATCTTCGCGCTGGCCAACCCCGACCCCGAGGTCGACCCCGAGGTCGCCCACCTGCACGCCGCCGTCGTCGCCACCGGCCGCAGCGACTACCCCAACCAGATCAACAACGTGCTGGTCTTCCCCGGCGTGTTCCGCGGCCTGCTCGACGCCCAGAGCGACCACGTCGACTCCGACATGATGGTGGCCGCCGCCAAGGCGCTGGCCGACGTGGTGACCGACGACGAACTCGGCCCGCACTACATCATCCCCAGCGTGTTCCAGCCCGACCTGTCCGGGCACGTGGCCGCCGCCGTGCGCGAGGCCGCCCTGCGCGAGCAGGAGCGCCGCAACGAGCGGCGCGGCCGGGCCGAGGCCGCCGCGCGCGCCGACCGGGGCGACGCCGGAATCCGCTGACGCCGGCACGGCCGCGCGGCGGGGCGCCCCCGGCGCCCCGCCCGGCCGTCCACAGCCGCCACAGCGCCGTTGGCGTCGGCGGCGCGATCGGGGTAAAGGTGGAACATGAGCGAGCCGACCCTCACGGGGAGCCTGCTGGTGGCCACGCCCCGGCTGGAGGATCCCAACTTCCGGCGGGCCGTGGTGTTCGTGGTCGACGACGACCCCGACGAAGGCACCCTGGGCGTCATCGTCAACCGCCCCTCCGACCTCCCCGTCGGTGAGGTGCTGGGCGACTGGAGCGGGTTCGCCAGCGACCCCGCCGTGATGTTCTCCGGCGGGCCGGTGGGCACCGGCGCCGGGCTGGCGCTGGGCCTGGCCGGCGGCGGCGACGCCCCGCTGGGCTGGCGCCCGCTGGAGGGCCGCACCCACGAGGGTTCCAGAGTCGAGGGCCTGGGCGTGGTCGACCTCGACACCCCGCCCGAGATCCTGGGCGGCGCGCTGGGCCGCTTCCGCGTGTTCGCCGGCTACTCCGGGTGGGGCACCGGCCAACTCGCCGGCGAGATCGCCGAGGGCGCCTGGTACGTCCTGCCCGCCGTGGCCGACGACGTGTTCTCCCCCGACCCCGACCTCCTGTGGCCCCGGGTGCTGCGCCGCCAGGGCGGCGATCTCGCCTTGGTCTCGACCTTCCCCGACGACCCGAGCCTGAACTGAGCGCGGGCCGCTGCCGATACCGTGGAGGAAGCGCGGCACGGCAGCGGCGACGGCGCCCCCCGGGGGCACCCGGCCGCCCATGCCCGCCGCGCGGTGAGGCAGGAGCGGTGCGGCGAGGGAGGCACCGCGTGTGAGCACCGAGGAGGTGTGAGGGCACGATGGCGACGATGGCGACGGACACGGCGATGCACGTCGTGAGCAAGGTCAAGCCGGACAGCGAGACCCGGCCGGACATCTCGCACGACGACGGCGACCGCGAGCGGTTCGCACACTACGTGCAGAAGGACAAGATCACGGAGAGCGCGGTCACCGGCAGCCCGGTGATCGCGCTGTGCGGCAAGGTGTGGGTCCCCAACCGCGACCCCAAGAAGTTCCCGGTCTGCCCGGAGTGCAAGAAGATCTACGAAGAGATGATGAAGTAGCGGGCTGCGCGGCGGCCCGGGGGCGTCGGCACCCGGGCGCTCGCACGTCCGCCGCCGCGCCGGCCCGGCGCTTACCGCCGCGCGGCGTCCCGGCCCGGCTCCGCGGACCGCCCCCGTCCGGCCGGTACCGCGCCTTTGCCCGGCCCGGCATCGCGACCCTGCCCGGCGCCGCGCCCCGCGCGGCGCCACTCCGCGACCGGCCTCGCGGCCGACCCCGGCCGCCCGGGATCCCCCGATGACTGCTGTGCCGTCCCTCCGGGCGCGGTACGCTCCTCACTGGACAGATCGCCGCATTCGGCCCAACCGGGCCGGACGCGCGGACTCCCCACCACCCGCACCGCCATGCCCAGGCCCCGTGGCACGCGCCCGCTCGCCGCGCCCGGGCGCGCAAGGGGCGGCACGTCGACGGCAGGTCACATGGTCTACACAAGCGAACGCCATTCGCACCGAGGGTCGCGCGGCCGCGGATCCCGAGGCCGCCGCAGAAGGCACCCCGAGCCGCCGCGCGAGCGCACGGGCGGCGACATCGCGCGCGGCATCGTCCGCGGATTCGGCGAACTGCTGTTCACCGCCGGGCTGCTCATGCTCTTCTTCGCCGCCTACGAGGTCTACGGCAAGCAGTTCGAGACCGACCGCGAGCAGGACCAGTTGGCCCAGGGTCTGGAAGACCAGTGGGAGCAGCAGGAGGTCCGCGGCCCCGACTCCGAGCCGCTGCCGGGCTCGGCCAACAGCCGCCTCTACATCCCCGACCTGGACCTCCAGTGGGTCGTGGTCAACGGGGTCAGCCAGGAGGACATCCGCTACAGCCCGGGCCACTACGGCGACGACGCGGTCAGCGGCGGCGACGCCACGGCCGCCGGCCAGCCCGGCAACTACGCGGTGGCCGGCCACCGCACCCCCGGTATCTTCTGGGACCTGGACCTGCTGGAGAACGGCGACCAGATCGTGGTCGAGGACGCCGAGAACTTCTACACCTACGAGGTGATCGAGGAGCGCACGGTCACCCCCGACCAGGTGGAGGTGGTCGACCCCGACCCCTTCAACGCGGAGAACAACGAGGACCCGCAGCGCTCCCTGCTGACGCTGACGACGTGCGCGCCCCGGCTGAACAACACCCACCGGCTGATCATCCACGCCGAACTGACCGACACCCGGCCCAAGGACGAGGGCATGCCCGAGAACATCGCCGACATGGCGCCCGAGACCCAGGCCGCGGCGGGGGAGTGATGCGCTGATGTACGGCCTCATCTGGCGCGTGCTGCCCGGCCCCTGGCCGGTGAAGCTGCTGCTGACCCTGGTACTGGTGGCGGCCGTGGCCGCCGGCCTGTGGTTCTACGTCTTCCCGGCGATCGACCCCTACATGCCGTTCAACGACGGCGCCGTGGAGGTCGAGGGCGGCTAGATCGCGGATGGCCCCGAGCCCGGCGCGTTCGGGTCGGGCGGACCCACGGCAGCGTCCCGCGAAGGGCGCCGGAGCTTCACCGGAGCTTCACTTTCCGCTCGGTCGGGGGTGGCTAGGCTCCCTCCATGAATCTTGCGGGCTTGTTACAGGGTGCGGCCTACCTCGCTGTATCGGGGGTCTTGGGCATGGCGGCTTGGGCCGGTTTCCACACCATCAGGGACGCCCTGCGCAACCGGCGGACGCGGGTCGACAACCGGCGGGCGGAGGTCGGCAGGCAGGCGAACGCAGAGGTGGCCCACCAACTCGCGGAGCTCCGCAAGGAGGTCGCCCAGCAGCGAGAGGCCGCCGAGCAGGCGCGACGTGACGCGCAGGAAGCCCAGGTCACGCAGCGGGCGCAACCCGGCGCGCGAGCGGGGGCCGCGCAGCGCCCGACGGTCAACCCCGCGGCGAACATGACCCGCTCCACACTGCGGGTGGCGGCACAGAACCGGGCCGCCTCAGCAGGCGCCACCCAACCCGCGCGCCCCGACGCCCGCCCCACCCCCACCCGCCGGGGTGCGGCCGGTCGGCGACGGTAGGGGCTGACCCGGCCGACACGGCGTCGGCACCGGCCGCGTGCGGCACCCGAAGGTCCGTCCAGGATTGCCAATCCCCGCTTGTGATGGCAGCGTGCCTTCATGGTTAAAGAGTTCATGCGCATGGCGCTCCGCAGCTACGGAACGGCTGCCGTGTCCGCGGTCGCGCGTTCGCTCGCGTTCTCGCTCGCGCTCAACAGGGCGGCCGGCATGACGGCCGCCAGAGCCGTCGGCGTGGTGGCTGGCAAGGCCGCCGGCCCGATGGCCGAGAAGGTGGAAGCGGGACTTGCCCTGAACGCGACCCGGTGGGAGGCCGCTGCGACCGGCCCGCGGAATCCGCCGGACCGCTGGGCACTGTCGGCCGGGCAGAACGCGGCACAGGTACGAACCGCAGACACCGCCTTGGACCGCACCGTGGGGCGTATGGCGGCCACACAGGAGCGGTTGGAGAGCAACGACCGGGTTCCCGAGGCCATCGTCGCGGCCCACGGGCAGCAGTTGGCCCTCGCCCGGGAGAACCAGGCCCGGCGCGTTTCCGGCCAGGACGCCCCTCGCGGCCTCCGGCCGGGGCGGGGTGATGCGGCGCGCCTTCTTGACTTGCCGCGCGGCGCCCTGGCCCGGGCGGTCAGATCGGCCAGCAGCGCCCGACTCTGAACCTGCCTCCCGACCACCGGCCCTGCCCCCGCCGCCTTCCGTGCCCCGGCGCCGCGCGGAAGTGACCAACGCGCCCGCCGTTCCCCGCCGTCCCGGCCCCCTCGGGCGGATACCCTCATCCGAGTGAGTACCAGGGGAACCGCAGCATGACGCTTGTTGACACCACCACCGACGAACGCCTCGCCGGCCTGCGGCAATGGCAGCGCGAAGCGTTCGAGGAGTACTTCCGGCGCGAACCCCGCGACTTCCTCGCGGTGGCCACGCCCGGGGCCGGCAAGACGACGTTCGCGCTCACCCTCGCCAGCGAGCTGCTGGCCCGCCACGTGGTGCGCGCCATCACGATCGTCTGCCCCACCGAGCACCTGAAGAAGCAGTGGGCCGAGGCCGCCGCCTACTTCGGCATCGCGATCGACCCCGACTTCAAGAACGGCCAGGGCGCGCTCGGCAAGCAGTACATCGGTGCCGCCGTCACCTACGCGCAGGTGGCCGCGCACCCGGCGCTGCACCGCAACCGCACCGAGGCCCGCCGCACGCTCGTCATCTTCGACGAGGTCCACCACGCCGGCGACGCGCTGAGCTGGGGCGACGCGGTTCGGGAGTCCTTCGAGCCGGCGGCCCGGCGGCTGTCCCTCACCGGCACACCCTTTCGCTCCGACGTCAACCCCATCCCGTTCGTGGACTACGTCCAGGACCACAACGGCGTCCGCCGGTGCTCGTGGGACTACAGCTACGGCTACGCCCCGGCGCTGTCGGACGGGGTCGTGCGCCCGGTCATCTTCATGGCCTACTCCGGCGAGATGCGCTGGCGCACCCGCGCCGGCGACGAACTCGCCGCGCGCCTGGGCGAGCCGCTGACCCAGGACGCCCTCTCCCAGGCGTGGCGCGCCGCGCTCGACCCCAAGGGCGACTGGATCAAGCGGGTGCTGGCGGCGGCCGACCGCCGGCTCACCGAGGTCCGCAACAGCTTCCCCGACGCCGGCGGCCTGGTGATCGCCACCGACCACGAGAACGCCCGCGCCTACGCCCGCATCCTGCGCCAGATCACCGGGCGCGGCGCCACCGTGGTGCTCTCCGACGACCCCACCGCCAGCAAGAAGATCAAGCAGTTCTCCGGGTCCGACGAGCGGTGGATGGTCGCGGTGCGCATGGTGTCGGAGGGCGTGGACGTCCCCCGCCTGATGGTCGGCGTCTACGCCACCTCCACCAGCACCCCGCTGTTCTTCGCCCAGGCCGTGGGCCGGTTCGTGCGGGTGCGGCGGCGCGGCGAGGTCGCCTCGGTGTTCCTGCCCTCGGTGCCCAGCCTGCTGGAGTACGCCGGCGAGATGGAGCGCGAGCGCGACCACGCGCTGGACCGCCCGATCCGCGAGGGCGACTTCGACCCCGAGCAGGACCTGATCGACGAGGCGCGCAAGAAGCGCGACACGCCCGACGCGGGCGAGGAGCTGCCGTTCGAGACCATGGAGGCCTCGGCCGAGTTCGACCGGGTCCTCTACGACGGCGCCGAGTTCGGCGGCGGCGCCCCCGGCTCCCCCGAGGAGGAGGACTTCCTGGGGCTGCCCGGCCTGCTGGAGCCCGACCAGGTCGCCCAACTGCTGCGCAAGCGCAAGGGCGAGCAGCGGGCCAACGAGCGCAAGGCGCCCAAGGACACCTACGAGCCGCCGGCCCACGAGGTCCTCGCCGAGCTGCGCAAGGAGCTGAACACGCTGGTGGGCGCCTGGCACCACCGCACCGGGCAGCCGCACGGGGTGATCCACACCGAGCTGCGGCGGGTCTGCGGCGGCCCGGCGATCGCCCAGGCCAGCGCCGACCAGATCCGCGCCCGCATCGCCAAGATCCGCACCTGGGGGCCACGGGCGGGCGCTAGCCGCCACGCCGCACCGCGCCACACCCCACCGCGCCGCGCTGTGCCGCACCGGGCGGGGGCGGACGCGCCGAGAGCGCGCCCGCCCCCGCCCGGTCCGTGTGCGCCCTGTCCCCAGAGCAGGCGGACACCCCGGACAGCCGCGCCATGGCCGCCCATGGCCGGGCAAACACTTCGCAACGCGGGTGCGCCGGGACAGGCGGGTGGTAACCACACAACTACCGTCCGTGTCTATGAATCAAGGTGGAAAGGCCCCGAGGGGCACGAAGAACGGCAAACCGGTCAGGACGGTCGCGGCGTGGGGCGGGCTGCTGGTCGGCGCGGCGGCCCTCGCCGGGGTCGTCGCCACGTCGGCGGCCCAGGCCCAGACCGGCGCCGACCCGGCCCCGCCCGACTGCCCGCCCGAGGGCGCCGCCGCCCGCCTGGCCGAGGCGCGCCGCGACGACGGCATGCTCAGCGCCGAGCAGGCCGCCGACTACGACCGGCTGCTGCGCGAGAAGCTGCGCCACCAGCAGGCGCCCGCGCAGTCGGCCGACGGCGCCGCCGTGCCGTTGGTCGTGCACGTCGTCCACGCCGAGGACGGCACCGGCGACGTCGACGACGGCACCGTCCAGGAGCAGGTCGACGTGCTGAACAAGGCGTTCGCCGGCGGGTTCGCCGGGGCCGACACCGGGTTCTCCTTCGACCTGCGCGACGTCACCCGCACCGCCAACGACGCCTGGTTCGAGGACTTCACCTCCCACGCCGACGAGGCGAGGTCGCAACTGCGCCGGGGCGGCGCCGAAACCCTCAACCTGTACCTGGTCAACATGGGCGAGGGCGTGCTCGGCCAGGCCACGTTCCCGCAGGAGTACGAGACCGACGCCGCCGCCGACGGCGTGATGGTGGACTACCGCACCGTGCCCGGCGGCAGCCGCGAGAACTACAACCTCGGCTACACCGCCGTCCACGAGACCGGGCACTGGCTGGGGCTGTTCCACACCTTCCAGAACGGCTGCGACCGGCCCGGCGACTACGTGGACGACACGCCCTACCAGCGCGAGCAGTCCAGCGGCTGCCCCGAGGGCAGTGACACCTGCCCCCAGCGGGGCGCCGACCCCGTCCACAACTTCATGGACTACAGCGACGATCCGTGCCTGAACAACTTCACCCGGGGCCAGGCCCGGCGGATGGCCGAGCACTGGGAGGCGTTCCGGGCGGGCGGAGACGCGGCCACCCGGCTCTCACCGCCCGGCGACCCGGGCGCGCCGACCGAGCCCCGGAGCCCTGACCAGGCGCCCGCCCCGGCGCCCGAGCCCGCCCCGGCACCGGCCCCGGAGCAGCCGGCCGGGTAGCCGCCCCGACGGCAGGAGCGGCGGCGAACGGGGCTGAGCACCTCGGACCTGTGAGGGGAAGGGCGCTCAGCCCCGTGGGCGTGCCGCCCGCCGGCGGCGGTCTCGGCTGCCGGTGCCGTCCCATCGCCTCTCGCATCCCGGCTCCGGGCTTCTTGCGCCGCCCGCTCGGGGCGGTCCTCCTCCCCACCGATTCCCCACCGAACCGGCCGAGCCGGACGGGCCGCCGAACCGGAGAGCGCCTTACCCGCGTCCCACCGGAAGAGGCCGCACCACGGGAAGCGCGGAACGAGCGGGGTTCCGGCCGCGTCGGAACGGTAGTGGCTTACCGCCCGTCCGGCCGGAGCCGCTCAGCGCCACGCCGCCCGGCCGGCCCCCAGGGGCCGTTGCGGGCGCGTGGGCGTTGGGCCGGTTCCGGCGGCCGTGCGGAGCGGCCCCTGCCCGGCACGGAAGGGATGCAGCCATGGCAGTTCCCCCCGATCCCCCGCACGACCCCGGCTCCCACGACACCGGCCCCCAGACCCCGGCGCCCCCGACCGGCGCCCCCGACCGCCTGCCCGTCGGCTTCAGCCCGCTGCTGCCCGAGGATCCCGCCACCGTCGGACCCTTCGCCCTGGTCGGGCGTATCGGCGCGGGCGGCATGGGGGTGGTCTACGGCGCCCTGGACTCCGCCGGGCGGCGCATCGCCGTCAAGGTGATCAAGCCCGAGCACGCCCGCCAACCGGCCTTCCGCGCCCAGTTCGCCCGCGAGGCCGAACTCCTCAGCCGGGTGTCCGCCGAGTGCGCGCCCGCCTTCCTCGGCGCCGAGACCACCGCCGCCCAGCCCTGGCTGGCCACCGAGTTCGTCCAGGGCGGCTCCCTCAGCGACCACCTCGCCGCCGAAGGCGCCCTCAGCGGGCCGGCCCTGCGCGCGTTCGCCGCCGGGACCGCCGAGGCGCTGGCGGCCGTCCACGCGGCCGGGGTCGTGCACCGCGACATCAAGCCGGCCAACGTCGTCCTCTCACCCGAGGGGCCGCGCGTCCTCGACTTCGGCATCGCCCGCGCGCTGGACGACCCCCGCCCCGAGGAGGCCGTCTACGGCACCCCCGGCTGGGTGGCGCCCGAGCGGCTGGAGGGGCGGCCCGCCACCCCGGCCACCGACATGTTCGCCTGGGGCGCGCTGGTCGCCTGCGCGGCCACCGGCCGGCGGCCCTTCGGCGCCGGTGACCCCGACACCCGCAACCAGCGGGTCCGCGCGGGCCGGGCCGACCTCGACGGCGTCCCCGAGGACCTGCTGCCGCTGGTGCGGCGGGCGCTGGCCGCCGATCCCGCCGAGCGGCCCACGGCGGCCGAGGCGCTGGCCGCCGTGCTGGAGATCGCCGGCGCGCCGCAGGCCCCCGCCGGAACCGAGCCGCGCCACCGAGTCCGCGCCCTGCTCAGCGCCACCTGGCGCGGGTTCGGCGCCACCGGGCGCGGCGCCGGGCCGTGGGTGGCGGCGGGATCGCTGCTGGCGCTCTCCTCGGCCACCGCCACGGCCGCCGGCGGGATCGCCGGCGGCGCGGCGGCCGGCACCGCCGCCGGAGCGGGCGGCGCGGGCGCCGCCGCCGGGGGAGCGGGCGCGGCCGCCGCCGGGGGCGGCACCATCCTGGGCATGAGCAAGGGCATGGCCCTGACCGCCGCGCTGGTCACCGCGACCGCCGCCGTCGGCGGGGGAGTGGCCGCCGGCCGGCTCCTCGACTCCGAGGAGCCCGCGCCCCCGGCCGCCCAGGACAGCCCCAGCCCATCGGAGTCGGGGGACCCCTTCCCCCAGCGCGTGGCGTTCCGCTCCGTGGAGTTCGTGTTCCCCGAGGACTGGACCGTGGAGCGGATCGAGGACGACTTCCAGACCCCGGGCAGCCCCACACCGGAGTTCGAGGAGTGGGTCGCGGTCTTCCCCGGCGGCGGCTCCTGCGACGCCGACCTGACGTGGACCTACCCCAGCGCCGAGGGCTGCGAGCACATCAAGATCCTCGGCCCGCTCGGCATCGCCCGGGGCGGCCCCGGCTGGGGACCCCTCGACCAGAACACCTTCTACGTGCCCAGCGGAGACGTCGCCCCCTGCCCCGAGGGCGTGGAGCAACTGCCCTACGACCGCGAGGCGGACGTGGACCAGCCCGAGGCCGGGCTGGCGCCCATCGGCGGCCTCGACGCCTACCACAACGAGTTCACGGTGCCCTGCCTCACCGAACCCGGGTTCGACTTCGCCGCCTACCGCCAGCGCACCTGGCTGCTGCCGGAGTCGGAGATCCTGGTGGTGGACAACATCGGCGTGCCCGAACTGGACGACATCCTGGCCGAGGCCGAGACCGGGGACTAGCGGCGCGGCGGCGGCCGGACCGTCGGCGGGAGCGCGCGCGGCCCGCCAGGTCCGCGCGGTCCGGCCGACGCCGCGCCGCCGGTCCGGCCGCGCGCCGCCGCCCCGATAAACTCGGCCGCATGGCAGCGACCAAGACCTACCTCACGGGGATCCAGACCTCCGGCATGCCCCACCTCGGCAACTACATCGGCGCGATCCAGCCCGCGCTCGCCGCCGTGGAGTCCAACGAGACGCTGTACTTCCTCGCCGACTACCACTCGCTGAACTCCGTCAAGGACCCGGCGAAGCTGCGCGAGGACATCCGGTCGGTCGCCGCCACCTGGCTGGCCTGCGGGCTCGACCCGCAGCGCACCGTGCTCTACCGCCAGTCCAGCATCCCCGAGGTCTTCGAACTCGCCACCATCCTCGCCAGTGTCACCGCCAAGGGCCTGATGAACCGGGCGCACGCCTACAAGGCCGCCCGCGACCGCAACGAGGCCGCCGGCAGCACCGAACTGGACGCCGGGATCAACATGGGGCTGTTCAACTACCCCATCCTCATGGCGGCCGACATCCTGGTGATGGAGGCCGACGTCGTGCCGGTGGGCCGCGACCAGACCCAGCACATCGAGTACACCGCCGACATCGCCGAGGCGTTCAACCGCCTCTACGGCGACTCCTACAGCTTCCCCATCCCCGAGGGCTCCTACCCCGAGGGCCAGGGCAGCGTCCTGCCGGGCGTCGACGGCCGCAAGATGAGCAAGTCCTACGACAACCACATCCCGCTGTTCATGCCCGAGAACAAGCTGAAGAAGCTGATCCGGCGCATCCCCACCGACTCCACCCCGGTCGAGGACCCCAAGGACCCCGACACCTCGGTGCCCTTCCAACTGCTCACCCACTTCGCCGAGCCCGAGCGCACCGACGCCATCCGCAAGCGCCTGGAGGCCGGCGGCATGGGCTGGGGCGAGCTGAAGAACGAGCTGTTCGAGGTGCTCAACGCCCGCTTCGGCGGCATGCGCGAACGCTACGACGCGCTGATGGAGCCCGGCAGCGAACTCGACGACGTGCTGGCCGCCGGCGCCGTGCGCGCCCGCGAGCGCGCCCGCGCGACCCTGGCCAAGGTCCGCGCCGCCGTCGGCATCGACTAGGACGGCCGCCGGCCCCGCCCCGCCGGGCGGGGCCGCGCTGCTCACGGCCGGGGCGGAACCCCCGCGCGGCGCGGCCGCGCCGGTGCGTGCGGCGCGGCCGGTGCGGGGCTAGCATGACCGAGCCGCGCCGGGGTTCGCGGTCCGCTCCCGACCCCGGCGGCCCGCCGGGCGGATCCCCGCCCGGCACCGCGCACCGTCCGCCGCCACACGTCTTCCAGGGATTCGGCATGACCACTCGCCCGCGACCGCAGGACGTCCCCGCCCCCCGCAGCGGCCCCGCGCCGCTGCGCGCGGTCGGCGCCGCCCTGCGCGGCCTGTCCCCGCACGCGTTCTTCATCGAGCGCGAGGTCGCCGGGCTCGCCGAGGTCGTCGGCCCCGGCGCCGTCTGCCTGGACATCGGCGCCGAGTACGGCCTCTACACCTTCACCCTCGCCGACCTGGCCGGCCCCGCCGGCGCGGTCTACGCCGTGGAGCCGCTGCCCGGCCCCGCGCGCTTTCTGACCACGGCCGCCAGCGCGCTGGGGGCCGACAACGTGCGCGTCCTGCGCCGCGCGCTGGCCCGCGAACCGGGCACCGGCACGCTCAGCCTGCCGCTGCGCCGGGGCCTGCCCGTGCACGGCCGCGCCTACCTCACCACCGGCGCCGCCTCGCCCGGCCCCAACGCCGAGTTCTCCGCCGCCCGCACGGTGGCCGCCCCGGTCAGCACCCTGGACTCCCTGGCCGCCGAACTGGGCCTGGACCGCCTCGACTTCGTCAAGGCCGACGTGGAGGGCGCCGAACTCGCCGTCATCGACGGCGGCGCCGCCGTCCTGGAGCGCCACCGCCCCGCCCTGCTGCTGGAGATCGAGGACCGCCACCTGGCCAAGTACGGCGCGCGGGCCGCCGACGTCGCCGACCGGCTGACCGCCATGGGCTACCGCATGCGCGTGTGGGTGGCCCGCGCCTGGCGCGACGCCGACCGGGTGCGCGAGGGCCACCGCAACTACCTGTTCGTCCCGGGCGCGCCCGACCGCCGCTCCTGAGGGCGCGGGCCGGCCCGCCGGCGCCCCCGGGCACGACGCGCGTACCGCACAACACAAAGCGCGGTGCCGCCACAGCCGTGGCGGCACCGCGCCCGCCTCACGCGCGCGGCCGGTCAGGCCACGACCGGTTCGCCCTCCAGCGCCACTCCCCGCTCCGCCAGCCCGGCCAGGGCGGCGTCGATGGTGGCCCGCGACACCCCGGCGGTGAGGCCCAGCAGCACCCGGGTGGAGAACCCGGCCTCATCGGCGTCGACGGCGGTGGCGCGCACGCAGTGGTCGGTGGCGATCCCCACCACGTCGACCTCGGTGACGCCGCGCTCGCGCAGCCAGTCGGCCAGCGAGCGGCCGTCGTCGTCGGCGCCCTCGAACCCGCTGTAGGCGGCCGAGTAGGCGCCCTTGCTGAACACGTTCTCCACCGCGCCGGTGTCCAAGGCCGGGTGGAACTCCGCCCCGGTGGTGCCCGCCACGCAGTGGCGCGGCCAACTGTCGACGAAGTCGGGGGTGTCGGAGAAGTGCGACCCCGGGTCGATGTGGTGGTCGCGCGTGGCGACGATGTGGGCGTAGTCGCCCCGGTGGTCGGCGATGTGGCGCGAGACCGCCGCCGCCACCGCGGCGCCGCCCGACACCGCCAGGCTCCCGCCCTCGCAGAAGTCGTTCTGCACGTCGACCACGATCAAAGCCCTCATTGGCCCGAATCCTTCCCTGCTTCAGCGCCCGCGGAGCGCGCCCGGCCGGTGCCGGGCGACCACCCCCGGGGGTCTACCTGCCCCATCTCCGCCCCGCTCAGACCTGCGCCGGCGCACCGAAGTGCGTGGGGATCACCGGCTCGCCGCGCGTCATGCGCCGCGCGGTCCCCGGCAGCTCGGCCACCGAGCGGGCGTGCCGCTCCCGGGCGTCGGCCAGCGGCTCGCGGCCCACCACCTCGCCGCCGGCCACCAGCCGCCGCAGCAGCGGGCGCACCCCCTCGGCGGGCGCCTCGTCGCGCTCCAGCACCAGCTCGGCCACTGCCGTGCCGTGCTCGTCCAGCCGCCGGAACCCCCACTTGCGCCCGCCCCGGCTGGGCTTGCCCACCGACTTCTTGGCCACCGGCAGCAGCGGCGAGCCGGGGTCCTCGCCGGAGCGGGCCACCAGCTTGTAGACCAGCGACGCGGTGGGCGCGCCCGAACCGGTCACCAGCGCGGTGCCCACCCCGTAGCCGTCGACCGGGGCGATGGCCAGCGCCTGGATGGCGTGCTCGTCGAGGTCGCCGGTCACCACGATGCGGGTGTCGGCGGCCCCCAGCCCGTCGAGCTGGCGGCGCACCCGCGCGGCGATGTCGCTGAGGTCGCCGGAGTCGATCCGCACCCCGCCCAGCTTGGGCCCGGCCAGCTCCACGGCGGTGCGCACCGCCTCGTCCACGTCGTAGGTGTCCACCAGCAGCGTGGTGTCGGCGCCCAGCGCCGCCACCTGCGCCTCGAACGCCGCCCGCTCGGAGTCGTGCACCAGGACGAAGGCGTGCGCGCTGGTGCCCGCCGTGGGCACGCCGTAGCGCCGCCCCGCCTCCAGGTTGGAGGTCGAGCCGAACCCGGTGATGTAGGCCGCGCGGGCGGCGGCCACGGCCGACATCTCGTGGGTGCGGCGCGACCCCATCTCGATGATGGGCCGCCCGCCCGCCGCCAGCGTCATGCGCGAGGCGGCCGAGGCGATGGCGCTGTCGTGGTTGTAGATCGACAGCGCGACCGTCTCCAGCAGCACCGACTCCGCGAACGTCCCCTCCACCACCAGGATCGGTGAGCCGGGGAAGTAGGTCTCGCCCTCGCCGTAGCCCCACACCTCGCCGCTGAAGCGGTAGCCGGCCAGCCACTCCAGGGTGGCGTCATCCAGCCCGCCCGCGTCGGCCAGGTAGTCCAGGGCGCCGGTGTCGAAGCGGAAGCGCTCCAGCGCGTCGAGGAAGCGGCCGGTGCCGGCGACCACGCCGTAGCCGCGGTTCTCCGGCAGCCGGCGGGCGAACATCTCGAACACCGCGCGCCGGTGGGCGGCGCCGCTTTGCAGCGCGCCCTGGAGCATGGTCAGCTCGTAGCGGTCGGTGAGCAGCGCGCTGGTGGGTTCATCGGTCATAGCGTGCAAGCCTAGTTTGTGTCTGTCGGTATCAAAATGGGGCGTCCGCTATGACACTGCCCACGAGATCACCCCCGCAACGGTGGGACAATGGAACCCGCGGAGGCCGCGCCGCGGGGGAAACCCGCAGCGCCCCCCGCGCGTTGGTCCGGGCGGACGCCCGCGCGGCCGGGCGCCCCGGCACCCGCCGCGCCGCGCCCCGGCCGGCGGACAACCCGATTTCAGGCCGCCACACACGCGGACGGAGGCAGGTGAGCCACCCTTGACAACGGCACCGGTCGAGCTGGAGCGGCCGGAGACCGAGGAGCACGTGCGGCCCGACCTCCCATGGGTCACGATCGTCTGGAACGATCCGATCAACCTGATGTCGTACGTCACCTACGTCTTCCAGGCCGTTTTCGGCTACTCCAAACGCAAGGCGCACGCGCTCATGCTCGACGTGCACCACAAGGGGCGCGCGGTGGTGTCCTCGGGCACCCGCGAGGAGATGGAGCGCGACGTCTCGATCCTGCACGAGTACGGCCTGTGGGCCACGCTCCAGCAGGACACCTGAGCCGGCACCGCGCCCGGCGCGGCCCCGCCCGGCGGGCGGCCGCCCACGCGGCGGCCCCGCCCGGGCCGCGCCCGCGCGCGGCCCCCCGGCACACCGGCAGGCAACCCCACAGCAGGCGAAACGGCGGATCTCCCAGATGACCAAAGGCTTCCGACCCGTGCGCGGCGGCGTCACCATCGACCTCGACGCCGACGAGGTCGAGGTGCTGCGCTCCATGGCCGCGCTCGTGCTCGACCTGGTCGAGCCGCCGCCCGAGCGCGACGAGTTCGAGAGCATCGTGGGCATCGGCACCAGTTCCACCCCGCCCGAGGACCCGGTGCTGGCCCGCCTGTTCCCCGACGCCTACAGCGACGACTCCGCCTCGGCGGGCGACTTCCGCCGCTACACCGAGGACGGCCTGCGCCGCCACAAGCGCGAGAACGCCCAGGCGATCGCCGCGGCGCTGCCCCCGCGCGGCGGCGGGCGCGTCACCCTCGACCTCGGCGACGCCCACGCCTGGCTCAAGGCCCTCAACGACGTCCGCCTGGTGCTGGGCACCCGCCTGGGCATCGAGGAGGAGACCTTCGAGGCCTACCTGCGGGGGGAGTACTCCGTGCCCGAGTCCGAGGCGGTGGCCATGCACGTCTACGACTGGCTCGGCGGCCTCCAGGAGACCCTGGTGCAGGCCCTCTTCGGCGCCGGCTCCACGGGCCGCCGCTGAGCGCCGCCCCACCCCGGGCCAAGCCATACCCAGCGAGTGGGTATGGATAGCGCCTCGGCTAGGCTGAGCCCCATGCTGAGGATCAACCGCGCGGTCTATGCGCGGATCGTCGCCCACGCGCGCCGCGACCACCCCGACGAGGCGTGCGGGGTGGTGGCCGGCCCGATCGGCTCCGACCGCCCCGAGCGGTTCATCGAGATGGTCAACGCCGAGCGCTCCCCGACCTTCTACCGGTTCGACTCCCACGAGCAGTTGAAGGTCTGGCGCGAGATGGACGACCGCGACGAGGAGCCGGTGGTGATCTACCACTCCCACACCGCCACCGAGGCCTACCCCTCGCGCACCGACATCTCCTACGCCTCCGAGCCCAACGCCCACTACGTCCTGGTGTCCACCCGCGACCCCGAGACCGCGGAGTTCCGGTCCTACCGAATCCTCGACGGCCAGGTCACCGAGGAGCCCGTCGAGATCGTCGACACCGACTGACCCCGCCCGCCCGCCGCGCCCCCGGCCCCCCGCGCGGCGGAATCAGCGGCGCACCGCGCCTGTTGCACTGCACGGCACCGGCGCGGCCCCCCCCCCGCGGGGCCCCCCCGACCCCCCCGCCGGGGGGGGCCCCCCCCCC
>NZ_JAJAQC010000059.1 GCF_027604915.1 Streptomonospora mangrovi | reverse complement strand
TCGGCGGCGCACCGCGCGTGTTGCCCTCCACGCCACCGCCGCGCCCCGCGGGGCGGGCGCCGCCGCGAACCGCCGCGCGGTGCGCGACCCAGCACGACGCACACGCCCAACGCTTACGAAAGAGACACACATGGCCATCGAGGTCCGCATCCCCACCATCCTGCGCAACCTGACCGGCGACGCCAAGGCCGTCGAAGGCGAGGGCGCCACGCTCGGCGAGCTGATCACCGACCTCGACAAGCGCCACCCGGGCCTTCAGGACCGGCTGATCCAGGACGGCAAGCTGCGCCGGTTCATCAACGTCTACCTCAACGACGAGGACGTCCGCTTCCTCGCCGGCCTGGAGACCCCCGTCTCCGACGGCGACACCGTCACCGTCCTGCCGGCCGTCGCCGGCGGCACGCGCTAGCGCCATGCGATTCGACTCCCTGCTGGACTCCCTGGGCCGCACCCCGCTGGTGGGGCTGCCGCGCCTGTCCCCGTCGCCCGAGGTCCGGCTGTGGGCCAAGCTGGAGGACCGCAACCCCACCGGCTCGGTCAAGGACCGCGTGGCGTTCTACATGGTGGAGCAGGCCGAGAAGGACGGCCTGCTCACGCCGGGCTGCACCATCCTGGAGCCCACCTCCGGCAACACCGGCATCTCCCTGGCCATGGTCGCCAAGACCCGCGGCTACCGCATGGTGTGCGTGATGCCCGAGAACACCTCGGCCGAGCGCAAGCAGTTGCTGGAGATGTGGGGCGCCCAGATCCACTTCTCCCCGGCCGAGGGCGGCTCCAACGAGGCCGTGCGGGTGGCCAAGCGCATGGCCGCCGAGCACCCCGACTGGGTCATGCTCTACCAGTACGGCAACCCCGCCAACGCCCGCGCCCACTACGAGACCACCGGCCCCGAGCTGCTGGCCGACCTGCCCGACATCACGCACTTCGTGGCCGGGCTGGGCACCACCGGCACGCTGATGGGGGTGGGCCGCTACCTGCGCGAGCAGCGTCCCGACGTCAGGATCGTGGCCGCCGAGCCCCGCTACGGCGAACTCGTCTACGGGCTGCGCAACCTCGACGAGGGGTTCGTGCCGGAGCTGTACGACGAGTCGGTGCTGACCACCCGGTTCTCCGTGCCCGCCGACGCCGCGCTGCGCCGCACCCGCCAACTGCTGGAGAGCGAGGGCATCTTCGCCGGAATCTCCACCGGCGGCGCGCTGCACGCGGCCCTGGGCATGGCCGACAAGGCGGTGCGCGCCGGCGAGCGCGCCGACATCGCGTTCGTGATCGCCGACGCCGGATGGAAGTACCTGTCCACCGGCGCCTACGAGGGCACCCTCGAAGAGGCCGAGGACCGCCTCGACGGCCAGCTCTGGGCCTAGTCGACGCGTCGGACGCACCAGACGCGCCGGTGCGCCCGGTGCGCCGGGCGGCCCCGCCCACGCGGCCGGGCCGCCCGGCACACCCGCCGCCCGGGTCATGCCCCCACCACCCCGACACGCCGCCCGCGCCGGGCGCGCGGCAAGGCGGGGGCCGCCGCACCCGACTGGAATCCCGTTCGGTTCAATGGTCCCCATGACGCGCTTCGACACCGCGACCGCGGTCACCCCGACCGCCGAAGGACGCTACGCCGCCGACCTCGACCCCGGCTACCTCATCGGCAAGGCCATGAACGGCGGCTACCTGATGGCCGTCATGCAGCGCGCCGCGCTCGCCGCCTCCACCCACCCCCACGCGGTGTCGTCCTCGTTCCACTTCCTGCGCCCCGCCGGCCCCGGCCCTGCCGAGGTCCGGGCCACCGTGCTCAAGAGCGGGCGCACCGTCACCACCGTGCGGCTGGACCTGCGCCAGGGCGACACGCTCGCCGTCACCGGCACCGTCGCCACCGGCACCATGGACGGCGCCGCCCAGCCCGAGTACGCCGTGGCCCCGCCCGCCGTGCCGCCCCTCGCCGAGTGCCGCCGCTACGACCCCCGCATCGCCGCCCGCGCGGCGGCCGAGGGAGAGCCCACCGCCGAGCAGTACGCCCAGGCCACCAAGGACGTCGCCGACTTCACCGGCCGCGTCGCCCAGTACTACTCCGAGGACTCCTGGCGGCGGCTGCGCGGCGCCGACCCCGAGCCCGTCCCCGAACTGCTGGGCCACGTCCACCTCGCCGAGGACGACGGCGACCTCGTGCCCGCCGACCCCGCCCTGCTCCTGCCGCTGGCCGTGGACGCCCTGCCGCCGGTCGTCACCGTCTTCGGCACCTGGCGCTGGGCGCCCACGGTGGAGCTGACCTGGCACATGCGCGCCGTGCCCGCCCCCGGGCCGCTGGTGTTCCGCTCCCGCGCCGACGCCGTCAGCGACGGCTGGTTCGACGAAACCGTCGACCTGTGGGACGTCAAGGGCCGGCTCGTCGCCCAGAGCCGCCAGCTCGCGCGCGGCGGTCGGTAGCCCCCCGCGCGGGGGCCGCCGCGCCCCCGCGCCCGGAAACCGCCGGTACGACCCGGGACACCGTGCTTCGTTACCAAATGTGAACAGGTCACATGTGACTCACGACGCGGGAGACGCGAGTCACATTTGGTACCACCTGGCGGGTCATTGGGGTAGACCCGTAACACGGAGCACACGCGCTGGCCCACCGCCGGATACACCGGGGTCACGCGCGCGACTCCCCGGAGGCACCCCAGCGAGAAGGCAAAGCGACGTGCGACTCACCATCATCGGCTCCTCGGGCAGCTTTCCCGGCCCGGCCAGCCCCGCCTCCTGCTACCTGGTGGAGGTTGACGGGTTCCGGCTGCTGCTCGACCTGGGCAACGGCGCGCTCGGCGTCCTCCAGCGCCACGTCGACATCTACGGCATTGACGCCGTCTACCTCAGCCACCTGCACCCCGACCACTGCTCGGACCTGTGCTCCTACTGGGTGGCACGCACCTACTCCGAAGGCGGGCCCAAGCCCCGCATCCCCGTCTACGGCCCGCCCGGCGTCGCCCGGCGCATGGCCGACGCCTACGGGCTCGACCCCGAGCCCGGCATGACGGAGACCTTCGACTTCCGCGAACTGGCCCCCGGCAGCGTCGCCATCGGCCCGTTCACCGCCCGCCTGGACCGGGTCAACCACCCGGTCGAGGCGTTCGGCATCCGCCTGGAACACCGGGGCACCAGCCTCACCTACAGCGGCGACACCGGAGCCTGCGACGAACTCGTCGGCCTGGCCGCCGGCACGGACCTGTTCCTGTGCGAGGCGTCCTTCCACGACAACCGCGACAACCCCAAGGACATGCACCTCACCGGCAGCGAGGCCGGCGACCACGCCCGCCGCGCCGCCGCGCGGCGCCTGGTGCTCACCCACCTCGTGCCCTGGAACGACGTCGAGACCACGCTGGCCGAAGCCCGCGGCACCTTCGACGGACCCATCGACATCGCCCGCTCCGGCGCCGTGTTCGAGGTCGGCGGCGCCGCCCTCGAAACCGTCTAGCCGGATCCTTCAGCCACCTCAGCCCCGCTCGGTCCCGGCGGCGTCTCCGGCGCCGCCGCCGGCCGCGCCCTCGTCCGCCTGCACGGCGGGGTCGGACGGGCCGGCCGAGGGCGCGGGCGTGGGCGGGTGCTCGGCCACCAGGCCGTCGGCCGTGGCCGCCACCGCCGCCAGCAGGTCGGCCGCCTCCACGCGCGGGGTGTTGGTCGTGGTCGACACCAGCAGCCCCGGCAGGTGCAGCTTCACCCCCGAGAACATCTCACCGGTGTCCCACTCGGCGACCCCGCCCAGCGCGGCCACCTCGTCGGTGACGAAGAACGCCGGGTCGCGCTGCGCCTTCACCGGCACGTGGCCCGGGTAGGCCACCAGGCTCTGCTCGGGCGCGAAGGTCACCATGACCACCTCGCTGCCCTCGCTGGGGTCGAACCCCGCCCACGAGCACTCCAGCCGGGTGTCGGTGCGCACCTCGGTGAACTCCGGCTCGGCGAGCTGGGCGGTGACCCCCGCCATCTCCTCCTCGATCCCGGTGGCCGCGCACGAGACCGGCAGCGGCATCGGGTCCACCGCCAGCGCCTCGACGTCCTCCTCCACCGGGCTGGGCGTGCCCATCGCCTCGGTGACCGGCCGCCCGCCCACGTCGGCCCACCCCGGCGTGGGCGTGGCCTGCGGCGCGGAGGGCGACTCCGGGGAGTCGGCCGAACCGGGGTCGGACGCGCAACCGGCGGCGAGAGCGGCGACGGCGAGCGCGCTGAGCGCCCACCGCGCCCGCGGCACGTCTCTCGAAACGAGTCTCATCGCTTGGGGACCTCTACCAGCCGGGGGTGCACGGAACGTACGCGGTGATCGCCCGCGTCGGCATCCCCCATGTTGTCACCTTCCGGAAGGAATCCGGCGCGCGGCGGCAGGACCGTAAGCCAAGGGAGACCTGCGGCGCACCCGCCGGCCACGTCCCCGTCCACCGCCGCCGCCCGCCGCCGGACCCGGCCGCGAGGGCGCTGCCAGGGCGAAGGCCCCGGCGAGCGCGGCGCGGACCGGTGCCGACCCGCCGCAGGGGGCACCGAGCCGCGGCCCGCCGAACGTCGCGGCGGGTGAGGGCGGCCGACGCGCACCGATAGGCTCTGCGCATGGCTCGACCCGACGGACGCACTCCGAACCAACTCCGGCCCGTGACGATCACCCGCAACTGGCTGCGCCACGCGGAGGGATCGGCCCTCATCGAATTCGGCGACACCCGCGTGCTGTGCGCGGCGAGCGTCGAGGACGGCGTCCCCCGCTGGCGGCGCGGCACCGGCGAGGGCTGGGTCACCGCCGAGTACGCCATGCTGCCCCGCTCCACCGACACCCGCGGCGCCCGCGAGTCCGTCAAGGGCAAGATCGGCGGACGCACGCACGAGATCTCCCGCCTGGTCGGCCGCTCGCTGCGCGCGGTGGTGGACTTCAAGGCGATGGGCGAGCACACCATCACGCTCGACTGCGACGTCCTCCAGGCCGACGGCGGCACCCGCACGGCCGCCATCACCGGCGCCTACGTCGCGCTGGCCGACGCGATGAAGTACCTGCGCAAGCGCCGCAACCTGAAGAACAACCCGCTGACCGGCTCGGTGGCGGCGGTCAGCGTCGGCATCATCCAGGGCCAGCCGCGCCTGGACCTCAACTACCTGGAGGACTCGGTCGCCCAGACCGACATGAACGTGGTCGCCATGGGCGACGGCCGGTTCGTGGAGGTCCAGGGCACCGCCGAGGGCGCCCCCTTCGACCGCGCCGACCTCGACACCCTGCTCGACCTCGCCCTCGCCGGGTGCGCCGAGCTGACCGACCTCCAGAAGAAGGCCTTGGCCGGATGAGCGGAGCCCACGCGCGGGTGGTGCTGGCCACCCGCAACGCCAAGAAGGTGCCCGAGATGCAGGCGATCCTGACCGAGGCCGGCATCCCGGCCGAGGTGGTCGGGCTCACCGGGTTCCCCGACGCGCCGGAGGTCCCCGAGACCGAGCCGACGTTCGCGGGCAACGCCCTGCTCAAGGCGCGCGCCATCGCGCGGCACACCGGACTGCCGGCCGTGGCCGACGACTCGGGGCTGCGCGTGGACGAGCTGAACGGCATGCCCGGCGTGCTGTCGGCGCGCTGGTCGGGCAGCTTCGGCGACGCCGCGCCGGACAAGGACGCGGCCAACCTGCGGCTGGTCCTCGACCAGCTCGCCGACACCCCCGCCGAGCGGCGCGGCGCCGAGTTCGTCGCCGCGGCGGCCCTGGCCGTGCCGGCGCGAGCCGGGGACGCGGGCGGGCGCGACGCCGGGGAGGACGCGGCCGCGGAGGGGATCGCCCTGGAAGACGTGGTGGAGGGGGTCCTGCGGGGCCGCCTGCTGGACCACCCGCGCGGCGGCAACGGGTTCGGCTACGACCCGATCTTCGTTCCGGAGGGGGAGACCCGCACCACGGCGGAGATGACCGCCGCCGAGAAGAACGCCATCAGCCATCGCGGCATCGCGTTCCGCAAACTGGCGGAGCGCCTGCGCGAGGTCCTGTAGCGGCGGATGGGAGTGCGGCGGGCGGGAGTGCGGCGCACCGCTCCGGCCGGTGCGGCGCGTCCGGCGGGTACGCCGCGTCCTGCCGTGAGGCGGGTAGGGCGGGAAGTGAGGGTAGGGCCTGCGGCCCTGACCAGCGGACTTGCCAGGCGTGCGCGGCCGGGTTAAGGTGGAGGGCTGATGCGGACGGGAGTCCACCCGGCCGGTACCTTCGGGACCGCCACGGTGGCGCGCTTCCGCCCGTGTCACCCTCGAACGGAAAAACGGTTCGCGGCACCGTCCGCGGGCTTGTAACCTAAGAGAAGCACCGGCCGAGCCCCGAACATCCCCCCTGGGATGGGCGGTCGGCCGAGTCCCTCACAAAGTTCACGCGCGTCGACCGCCTCGCGGGCGCCGCGCGGCACTGGACGAGAGTCCCACCTGGACACGGTGGCCGGTTCACTCCGGCACCCTCGGGAGTGGGAACCACACTTCGACGGACGAACGGCCGTTTCGGTCCGCGTCGTCGGATAAAGTGCAGCAACGTGGTGGACGCATTCGCGTTGTCGGGAAGAACGAAAATCATCGATTTGGTGGTTTGCGGAACGCCTGATAATGTGAAGACACAACAAAGCGGAAACGCGGAGATTGATCCGCCCCTTGTGGGAAGAGCCTTTGCGGGCCTGCCGGAGAGCGGGTCCGGGGTTTGTACCCGGTGAGCGGTTGCTTCTTGAGAACTCAACAGCGCGTGTATGACATTCTTTGTGCCATGTTTGTTTTGGCCCCGTTGAACACCCTTCAGTGGGTGTTCGGGGTTCCTTTGATGGGTTCACCCTTCCGGGGTGGGCCGGTCAGGATTGAAGACCTTTAATGGAGAGTTTGATCCTGGCTCAGGACGAACGCTGGCGGCGTGCTTAACACATGCAAGTCGAGCGGTAAGGCCCTTCGGGGTACACGAGCGGCGAA
>NZ_JAJAQC010000058.1 GCF_027604915.1 Streptomonospora mangrovi | reverse complement strand
CCCCGCCCCGGCGGCGGAGAGCGGGCGCGACCCGCCCGCCCTGTGCCGCCGCGCGCCCGCGACGCGGGGCGCCCCGCACGCCCGCCCCGCGCGCACCCGGTCCGCCGCCCCAGGCGCCCGGCACCACCACCGGAGCCGGCGGCCCCCAGCCGCCCGGCCCGGCCCACCAGCGGGGACCCACCGGGTCCCCTATCCCCTGATCTCCCTGATCGGCGCAGAAGGAGTCCCCTATGCCGACGCCCCACCACCCCCGCCGCCCCGGCGGCCCACCGCCCGACCGGGGCCGCCCGTCCGCCGCACAGCCGGGCCGCCGCCCGCACCGAGCAGGAAGGTAGGGCGCCGTGATCGGGCTCTGGGCGTTCGTCGCCTACATCAGCGTCATCATCCTGTGGAACGTCGTCATCAAGCGCGGCATCGGCGAGGCGATGGTCATCGGCTTCGTCGTGGTCGCCGTGTTCGGCGGCGCCCAGGCGCCCGGCCTGATGTGGGCCGGCATCCGCGCGGCGGCCACCGAGGAGGTCGTGTTCGCCGCCTCGGCGTTCGTGTTCATGGGCTTCCTGCTCAGCCGCACCGGCCTGGTGGACCGGCTGGTCGACATGCTCAACTCGCTGCTGGGCCGGCTGCGCGGCGGCCCGGCCTACGTCTCGACGGTGGCCTCGGCCCTGTTCGGCACGATCTCGGGATCGGGCTCGGGCAACGCCGCGGCGGTCGGGTCGATCACCATCCCGTGGATGATGCGGGCCAACATCGACCCCCGGCTGGCCGCCACCATCGTGGCGGGCAACGCCGGCCTGGGGATCGCGTTCCCGCCCAGTTCGTCGCTGTTCATCCTGACCGGCCTGGGCGCGGTCAGCTCGCTGGTATCGGCCGAGGCGCTGTTCCTGTCGCTGTTCGCGGGCGGGGCGTGGCTGCTGGCCTACCGGCTGGTGCTGATGTGGGCGCTGGTGCGCCGCTACGGGATCGGCCCGGTCGACGCCGAGCACATCCAGCCGCTGCGGCGCACGCTGGCGGCCGGGTGGCCCTCCCTGCTGATCTTCCTGGGGATCGCGGTGCCGGTCGTGCTGACCACCGGCGCGGTGGCGGCCTGGCTGGACGGCTGGGCCGGCACCGGCGCCATGGAGGCGGTCAGCATCATCACCTGGATCCCGGTGCTGGTCATCCTGGTGACGCTGGTGGTGGGCCGGCGCAGCCTGCCGCGCGGTGCGCGCGGGTGGTGGCACCTGCTGGGCGAGGCCGGACCCAAGTACGGGGTCATCGGCGTGGTGCTGTTCTTCGCCTTCGCGGCCTCCACGGTGCTGGGCGAACTGGGCATGGGCGAGCAGTTGACGGCGCTGCTGTCGGCCATCGACGCGCCGGTGTTCGTGCTGGCGCTGATCGTGGGCGTCATCGTGCTGGCGGCCGCCGCGCCGCTGACCTCCACGGCGACCATGGTGGCGGTCGGCTCGGTGGCGTTCACCGCGCTGGTGGGCGCCGGGGTGTCGCCGACGGTCGCGGCGGTGGCGGTGCTGATGTTCGCCTCCACCGAGGGGGCGTCCCCGCCGGGCGCGGCCCCGATCTACATCGCCAGCGGTATCGCCGGGGTCGACCCGGTGCGCACGTTCGTGCCGCTGCTGCTGTGGTACGTGCTGCCCACCCTGCTGATCACCACGCTGGTGGCGGTCGGCTTCCTGCCCATCCCCGGCTGAGTGACGAAGGGTCCACCATGAGGAGAGCACTCGACATCGCGTTCCGCATCGGGCTGGCGGCGTTCCTGCTGGCCGGGGTGGCGGTGGTGGCCGTGCAGGCGGCCGGCCTGGCGGCGGGGTCGGCGGGCCTGGTGACGTCGGCGGCCGAGGTCGTCGGCCCCGTGGCCTACACGCTGGCCGGTGTCACCGGCGTCATCGCGTTCATCCGCTCCTACCTGGAGAAGTGGGAGAGCGGCGACTGACCGCCCGGTCCGCGCGACCGGGAAGCGAGGGCGCCCCGCCGCACCGGCGGGGCGCCCTCGGCGCGCCCGGGCCGGCTCACCCGCGCGCGGCCGGGGCGCGGCGGGGCTGCTCCTCCTCGGCGAGGTCGGCGGGGATGCGGGTGCCGGTGTGCAGGGGGACGAGTTCGGACTGGAGCACCGTCGTGGCGGCGCCGATGGCGGGCGCGGTGGCGGCCGACGTGGAGAGCTGCACGGCCACGGGGTGGGACTCGCGGGCGAAGAAGGTGCGGTCCAGCTCCTCCTGGATGGCGGGCAGGTAGATCGAGCCGGCGACCGCGAGTCCCTGGCCGGTGAGCACGATCCGGTCGAGGTCCAGGACGGTGGCCAGGGTGCGGGTGGCCACGGCGAGGTAGCGGGCTGAGCGGTCCATCAGCGCCTTGGGGCCGGGGTCGCCCCGGCGGGCGGCGCGGGCCACCGCGGCGAAGTCGGCGGCCACCGACGAGGTGCCCCGGCGCGGCTCGGGGGCCAGGCCGGCGGCGCGGGCGGTGCCGGCGTCGGCGCGGGCGGCCGCCACAACCGCCGCCGGACCGGCCAGCGCCTCGGTGCAGCCGCGCGCGCCGCACCAGCACTCGGGGCCGTCGGCGGCCACGCACACGTGCCCGATCTCGCCGGCGTTGCCGCTGGTGCCGTGGTAGGGGATGCCGTTGACGAGGATGCCCGCGCCGATCCCGGTGCAGACGTAGACCGCCGCGAAGGTCGCCGACCCCTTGACCGCTCCCGACCAGTACTCCCCCAGCGCCGCCGCGGTGGCGTCGTTGCCCAGCACGACCGGCAGCCCGGTGGCCTCGCCCACCGCGTCGTCCAGCGGGAAGTCGGCCCACCCGCGCAGCGGCGGCGGCGCCGGGCGCATGCCCGACCGCGCGGTGAGCGGCCCCGGCGCCACCAGGCCCACGCCCAGCACCCGCCGCTCCTCCACACCCGCCCCCGCCACCAGCGCGGCGGTCTCGCGGGCGATGCGCGCCACCACCGCCGGCGGGTCCTCGGCGCCGGCGCCGGTGCGCGACATGCGCGCCACCACCGCGCCGGAGAGGTCGGTGAGCACGTAGGTGATCCCGGAGTGGTCCAAGTGCACCCCCACCGCGTAGCGCGCGGCGGGATTGAGCTGGAGCAGCACGCGCGGCTTGCCGCCGGTGGACTCCGCGCGGCCGGTCTCGACCACGAGGTCGTCGTCGATCAGCCGGCGGACGACGGTGGAGATGGTGGCCCCGGTGAACCCGGTGGCCGCGATGAGGCCGACGCGGCTGATGGTGCCGGCCGCGCGGATGACGTCGAGCACCGCCGCCCGCGTGCTCGCGTGCGGAATCGGCCGTACCGCACCGCCCACTGCGACCTCCCTGCCCTCGCCGTGCCGAGGGGCGCCCCGGCCGCGGCCGCCGCGCCCCGGCGGGTGCGGCACCTGGGGATTTTACCGCCGGGTGCCCGCGCCGGGGTGTCCCCGGTGCCGGTGCGGCGGCCGCCGATTTCGCCCAACGGCATTTTCCCGAATAACCCGAAGGCGGGACGGCCGGCACTATCGGCGAAACCACCGGTCCTTTGGCAGCGGGTGTTGACAGCCGAATTCGGCTGCCGAATATTCGTTTCACAGCGCGCTGAAGAAAATGACCGAATTCGTCCTCAGCAAGCGTTATTCGAGGAGAAGTGACATGGGATCACGACGTTCGCCCGCCCTCGCCGCGGCGCTGACGCTGCTGGCGGCGGCCGCCCTCCTCCCCGCCGCGTCGGGGACGGCCTCGGCCGACCCCGTGCGGACGATGGGCGGCACCGGCCCTTACGACGCGGAGTACACCACCACGCTCCGGCTCCCCGACCACACCGTCTACCGCCCCGTGGACCTCCCCGAGGACGAACCGCTGCCGATCGTCGTCTGGGGCAACGGCGCCTGCCGCGCCGACGGCACCTGGTTCGAGAACATCCTCACCGAGTTCGCCTCGCACGGCTTCCTCGTCATCGCCAACGGCGAACCCGGCGGCACCGGGCAGACCGACCCCGAGATGCTGACCGAGGCCATCGACTGGGCCATCGCGGAGAACAGCCGCCTCTTCAGCCCCTACCGCGGCCACATCGACACCGGCAGCATCGCGGTGATGGGCCAGTCCTGCGGGGGCATCGAGGCCTACGAGGTCTCCGACGACCGCCGCGTGGACACCACGGTGATCTGGAACAGCGGCATGCTCAGCGACCTGGACAACCACCACCTCGCCCGGCTGCACGCCCCCATCGCCTACTTCACCGGCGGGCCGAGCGACATCGCCTACGAGAACGCCATCGACGACTGGGGCCGCCTCCCCGCCGGCCTGCCCGCCTTCATGGGCCACCTCGACGTCGGCCACTTCGGCACCTTCGCCGAGCCCAACGGCGGCGAGTACGGCCGCGTGGGCACGGAGTGGCTCAAGTGGCGACTCAAGGGCGACCCGGACTCCCGGGCGCAGTTCGTGGGTCCCAACTGCGGGCTGTGCTCCACCGAGTGGGACGTCCAGCGGAAGAACCTGACCTAACCCCGCCGCGCCCCCGGCCGGGGCGGGTCGACCGGCGCCCTTCGCGGACGCCGACCGGCCCGCCCCGGCCCCGCTTTTTCCGCGTGTTTTCAGAACCGGGAAATCCGGTGTGACCACGGCAAACCATGGGAGCGCTCCCGAACAAGCGCCGGAAACCGGAATCCCACCCCTGGCCACGCCGCTCCGCGCGGCTTACCCTTTGCGTGCCAGCGATCACTCTGAACGCGCGGTGGCACATCAGGGGGAATGGCGTGCGGGGTGGTTGGATTTCCGGTTCCTATCCTCAACCAGGAGCGTGCATGCCGCACAACCGATGGGCGCGGCGGGCCTGCGCCGCCGCCGCGGCGGGGCTGCTCGGGGCGCTGACCGCGATAAGCCCCGCCTCCGCCGACGACCCCTCCGACACCGAGGCGGCCGCGTCCGCCGACGCGGCCCTCCCCCTGGAGCGGCTGCGGATCGCCTCGGAGGTGACCGACGCCGACCTCGACCGGCCCACCGCGATCGCCGCGCCCGACGACGGCAGCGGCCGGCTGTTCATCACCGAGAAGGAGGAGGGCACCGTCCGGGTCTACCACCCCGACACCGGGCTGGCGGCCGAGCCCCTCCTCGACATCGGCGACCGGATCTCCGTGGAGGGCAACGAGCAGGGCCTGCTGGGCATCGCCCCCTCCCCCGACTTCGCCGCCGACCCCGCCCTCTACGTCGCCTACACCGCCACCGACTGGACGCTGACCCTCTCGCGGTTCCCCATGGACAGCCCCGACCAGGCCACCGTGCCGGCCGACGCCGAGGAGGTCCTGCTCACCCAGGAGCACGCCGAGTTCAACAACCACAACGGCGGCGACGTCCACTTCGGCCCCGACGGCCACCTCTACTGGAGCCTGGGCGACGGCGGCGGCGCCGGCGACCCGCTCGACAACGGGCAGAACCTCGGCACGCTGCTCGGCACCATCGTGCGCATCGACGTCGGCCGCGCCTGCGGCGACCTGCCCTACTGCGTACCCGAGGACAACCCGTTCGTCGGCGTCTCCGGCGCCCGGCCCGAGATCTGGGTCTACGGCCTGCGCAACCCCTGGCGGTTCTCCTTCGACCCGGTCGACGGGTCGATGTGGATCGGCGACGTCGGCCAGGGCTTCCACGAGGAGGTCGACCACCTCCCCGCCGGCGAGGGCGGCGCCAACTTCGGCTGGCCCTGCCGCGAGGGCCCCGCGCTCTACGACGAGACCCGCTGCGACGCCGGGGCCGACTACGAGGAGCCGGTGTTCTCCTACACCCACGAGGGCAGCGGCTGCTCGGTCACCGGCGGCGTGGTCTACCGGGGCGAGGAGTACGCCGACATCGCCGGCGGCACCTACGTGGTGACCGACTACTGCAGCAACGTCGCCTGGGGCATCCGGCCCACGGGCGGCGGCGAGTACGAGGCCGCGGAGATCGGCACGCTGCCCATCCAGGTGACGGCCTTCGGCGCCGACGAGTCGGGCGAACTGTACGTGGTCAACGACCTGCCCGGCCGGCTCTACCGGGTCTCCTTCGAGGCACTGCCGCCGCCGGTGGACTGCGCCGTCGACTACACCGTGGACAGCCAGTGGGGCAGCGGGTTCACCGCCTCGGTGGTGGTGACCAACACCGGCGCGGACCCGATCGACGGCTGGACCCTGGAGTGGGACTACACCGGCGGGCAGCGGGTGTCCAACGCCTGGCAGGCCGAGGTCTCCCAGGAGGGCACGGCGGTCACGGCCGCCAACCTCGACTGGAACCGGGTCATCGCGCCGGGCGGCACCGCGCGGTTCGGCCTCCAGGCCGCGCACACCGGCGCCAACCCGGCTCCGGAGCAGTTCACGCTCAACGGCTCGGTCTGCGAGGGCTGAGCGGAGCGGTGGGGGCGCGCGGGGGGGGGCGGCCCCCCCCCCCCACCCGGGGCCCGGGCCGGGGGGCGGGCGC
>NZ_JAJAQC010000057.1 GCF_027604915.1 Streptomonospora mangrovi | reverse complement strand
TCTGGCCCGCGCCCCGGGGGGGGGGGGGGGCGGGGGGGGGGGGGGGGGGCGCGGGGGGGGGGGGCCCCCCCCCCCCCCCACCTCCGGGCCACCGGCCGGGGGCTAGAGCGCGCGCACGATCTCAAAAGCCGCCTGGCGGGCGCGGTGGACGGGGATCGCCACCACGCCGCCGCGCGCGGGCGGGGTGCGGGCGGTGATCACCCCAAGCACCTGCCCCTCGGCGCTGAGCAGCGGACCGCCCGCCGCGCCGGGGGCCGCCGGCCCCTCGGCCGCCAGCGCGGTGGCCGCGCCCGCCGCGCCGAGCGCCACGGGCCGCCGCTTGTCGCGCAGCACGACCGGGGCGGCGGGGGCCGCCAGCACCGCCGGGGCGCCCACGGCCACCACCGGGTCGCCCGCGCGGGCGCGGGTGAACGCGGTGCCCGCGACCAGCGGCGGCAGCCCGGACCCGGGTTCCACGCGCAGCACGGCGATGCCCGCGCCGCCGGCCCGGCCCAGCAGTTCGGCCGCCACCGGCTCGCCGTCGGCGCGCACCAGGCGCACGCCGCGGCCGGGCTCGATGCCGGCCACCACGCCGACGGCGGTGACGACCACGCCCTCCAGCCCGATCCGGAACGCGCTGCCGCGGTGGGCGCCGCGCCGGGTCTGCACGGAGACGACGCCCGCCAGCACGTCGTCGGGGACCTCGACCGGCGCGGTGTCGAGGCGGGCCGCGCCGGAGCCGGGCGCGGCCGTCGCGGCGGGCGGTGCGGCGGAGGCCGTGGGGGCGGCCGGCTCCCCGGCCGCGCCCGGCCCGCCCGGGTGCTGCGGTGCGCAGCCCAGGACGGCGAGCACGAGCGCGGCGGCGACCAGCCGCGCGGATCTCCCCGGCACCGGCTCCACCTCCCCCGTCAGCCGCCCTCGGCCCCAGGTAGATGCCGTCGCGGCGGACCGGGCAAACCGCCGCACGGCCGCGCGCGGCGGCCACTCCCGGCCGGTTTCGGCGCCGGCCCGCCGACCTGCCCCGACGCCTCCGCCCCGGGTTTCGGACACGCGCTCGGCGCCTCCGGGGCGGTCTGGCGGTGGGGGAGGTGGGAAGGGTGGTGCGCTACCCCGCGCGCCCGCCCGGATCCTCGCGCGCCACCGGCCGCGCCACCGCACCCAGCCGGGTGCGCACGGCGCCGCCGGCGCAGGCGACCACGGCGACGCCGCCCAGCACGGTGGTCCAGGCCAGGTGCTCGCCCAGCAGCAGCGCGGCCCAGCCGATGGTGAGCACGGGCTGGACCAACTGCACCTGGCTGACCCGCGCCATCGGGCCGATCGCCAGGCCCCGGTACCAGGCGAAGAAGCCGAGGTACATGCTCACCACGGCCAGGTAGGCGAACGCGGCCCAGGCCAGCGGGGTGGCGCTCGGGGGCTCGCGCAGCGCCGAGACGGCCGTGAGCGCGGTCATCAGCGGCGCGGCGAGCACCAGCGCCCAGGACACCGTCTGCCAGGCGCCCAGTTCGCGGGCGAGCAGCCCGCCCTCGGCGTAGCCGAGGGCGGCCGCGACCACGGCGCCGAACAGCAGCGCGTCGGCCCAGTGCGGCCCCGCGCCCAGGCCGCCGCCCGCCAGCGCGGCGAACACCACGGCCGCGACCGCGCCCGCCGCCGCCGCGGCCCAGAAGGCGAGCGGGGGCCGCTCGCGCCCGCGCAGCACCGCGGTCACGGCGGTGGCGGCGGGCAGCAGGGCGATCACGACGGCGCCGTGGGCGGCCGGCGCGGCGGTCAGCGCGAAGGAGGTCAGCACGGGGAAGCCCACCACCACGCCGCCGGCGACGACCGCCAGGCGGACCCACTGCGCGCCGCGCGGCAGGCGCTGGCGGGTGGCCGCCAGCGCGGCCGCGGCGAGCACGGCGGCCACGACCGCCCGGGCCGAGCCGGTGAACAGCGGCGACATGCCGCCGCCGGCGACGGCCAGGCGGGTGAACGGCACGGTGAGGGAAAAAGCCGCCACCCCCAGCAGGCCCCAGCCCAGACCGGCGGCGGAGGATGATAGCGGTGGCGACGCGGAGACGATAGCGCTACTGTCTTCTCTCATGTCCAACGATAGCAGCGGCCGGATCGTCGCCGACCTGCGGGAGTGGATCGCGGCGGCCGCGCCCGGCGCCCGGCTGCCCTCCACCCGCGCCCTGGCGGCCCAGTACGGCGCCGGCCCGGTGACGGTGCAGAAGGCGCTGCGCACGCTGGCCGCGCAGGGCGCGGTGGAGAGCCGCCCCGGCGTGGGCACGTTCGTGCGCGCCGCGCCCCCGGCCCGCCCGCACGACCACGGCTGGCAGACCGCCGCGCTGGGCTCCCCGCGCGCCCGCGCACCGCGCCTGTCGGCCGCGCTGCGCACCGTGCCCAACGACGTGGTCGCGCTGCACGCGGGCTACCCCGACCGCGACCTGCTGCCCGAGCGGCTGGTGCGCGCCGCGTTCGCGCGGGCCGCGCGCGGCGCCGCGGCGGTGTCGCGCTCCCCGGCCGCCGGCCTGCCCGACCTCCAGGCGTGGTTCGCGGCCGAACTCGGCGCCGGCCCCGGCACCGCCCCGCCGGCGGCGGGCGACGTGGTGGTCCTGCCGGGCAGCCAGAGCGGGCTGAGCACCGCGTTCCGCGCCCTGGTCGGCGCGGGCCGGCCGCTGCTGCTGGAGTCGCCCACCTACTGGGGCGCGATCCTGGCCGCCGCGCAGGCCGGCGTGGAGGTGGTGCCGGTGCCCAGCGGGCCGCACGGCCCCGACCCCGACGAGGTCGACCGCGCCTTCGCGCGCACCGGCGCCCGCGCGTTCTACGCCCAGCCGTCCTTCGCCAACCCCACCGGCGCCCACTGGTCCGCCGACCTGGCCGACCGGGTGCTGGCGGCGGCGCGCCGCCACGGGGCGTTCGTCGTGGAGGACGACTGGGCCCACGACCTGGCCATCGACACCGACGCGGTGCCCCTGGCCGCGCGCGACGACGGCGGGCACGTCGTGCACCTGCGGTCGCTGACCAAGAGCGTGTCCCCCGCCGTGCGCGTGGCCGGGCTGGTGGCGCGCGGGCCGGCGCGCGAGCGGATCCTGGCCGCCGCCCAGGCGGAGTCCCTCTACGTCAGCGCCGTGCTCCAGGCCGCGGCGCTCGACGTCGTCACCCAGCCGGCCTGGCGCACCCATCTGCGCGGGCTGCGCCGCCACCTGGCCGCCCGGCGGGACATCCTCGTGGCGGCGCTGCGCGAGCACGCGCCCGAGGCGTATGTGACCGCTGTGCCCCGGGGCGGGCTGAACCTGTGGGTGCGCCTGCCCGACGCCGTGGACCTGGAGGTGCTGGTGGCCGACTGCGAGGCGGCCGGGGTGGCGGTGGCCCCCGGCGACGCGTGGTTCCCCGCCGAACCCACCGGCCCCTACCTGCGTCTCAACTTCGCCGGCCCCGACCCGGGCGCCTTCGCCGACGGCGCGCGGGCCATCGGCGCGGCCCTGGCGCGGCAGCGGTAGCGGCGGCCGCGGCCGGGCCTCTCTGCCCCGCGCGCCGGGAACGCGCCGTCCGCGCCGCCGGTTGACTTAGTTAAGTCGATGACGTAAGACCGTGGGTGTCGCCGACCCGCCCCGGCGGCTCGCCGCCCGCCGCCGGCCCGTCCCCGACCGGGGGTCCGCCCCGGGCCCGTGCCCGCCCTCTCCGGCCGATCCGAGCAAGGAGCCCTCTCGTGGCCGCACCCGACGCCGTCCGCCCTCGCGGCCCCCGCCCGCCGGGCGCCGCCGCCCCGCGCCCGGCCCCGCATGGCTGAGCCGGCGCCGGCTCCCGGCCAGGGCGGCGCGGTCGGGCTAATCCTGGCCCGGCCCGCCCGGCTGCTCAGCGTCGAGCCGTTCTTCATGGAGTTCATCGGCGGGATCGAGGAGCGCCTGGCCGAGCGCGACATGGGTGTGCTCCTGCACATCGTCGACTCCCCCGCCGCCGAGGTCGCGGCCTACGAGCGCTGGGCCGCGCGCGGCCTGGTCGACGCGGTCGCCGTGGTCAACCTGCGCGCCGGCGACGAGCGCCCGGCGGTCCTCGCCCGGCTGGGCCTGCCCGCCGTGCTCGTGGGCACCTGGCCCGGCGATCCCGCCGCCCCGGCGGTGCGCACCGACGACGCCGCGCCCGTGCACGAGGCGCTGGCACGGCTGCTGGACCTGGGGCACCGGCGGGTGGCGCGCATCAGCGGCCCGCCCGACCTGCTGCACACCCGGGCGCGCACGGCCGCGCTGGAGGAGGGCTGCCGCCGCGCCGGGATCGCGCCGCCGGTGGTCCTGGCCGGCGACTACTCGCGCGAGGCGGGGGCCGAGCTGACGGCGCGGCTGCTGGGCGCCGCCGACCCGCCCACCGCCGTCCTCTACGACAACGACGCGATGGCGGTGGCGGGCCTTGAGGCCGCCAAGGGGCTGGACGTCGCGGTGCCCGCCGACGTCAGCCTGGTGGCCTGGGACGACTCCACGCTGTGCCGGCTGGCCTCGCCCCCGCTGACCACCATGAGCGTGGACGTCCACCAGTACGGCACCGCCGTGGCGGAGGCGGTGCTGGAGCGCGTCGAAGGCCGCCCGGTGGCCGAGCGGTGGTCCCCCGCCGCCCGCTATGTGGCGCGGGGCAGCACCGCCCGCCCGGGGGTGCGCGCGGGCGTGTGAGGGGCGCCCGGCCGCGCCCTACAGCGCCGCGCCCGCGCCACGGGGCGGGGCCGGGCGACGAACTACGCTGCCCGTGTCGGGCCATCGCCCGCGCCGCGCGGCTCCCGGCCGCGCGCGGCGGCACCGCCGATAACCGAGGGAGACCACCGTGCGCCGTCCCACCATCGCCGACATCGCCCAGGCAGCGGGGGTCTCCAAGGGGTCGGTCTCCTACGCGCTCAACGGCAAGCCGGGGGTGTCGGAGGCGACCCGGCTGCGCGTGCTGGCCATCGCCGAGGAGCTGGGCTGGGCGCCGAGCACCGCCGCCCGCGCGCTCTCCGACGGCCGGGCCGACGCGATCGGCATGGTGGTGGGCCGCCCCGCGCGCACCCTCGGGCTGGAGCCGTTCTTCATGGCGCTGATGTCGGGGGTGCAGACGGCGCTCGCCGAGACCTCCACCTCGCTGCTGCTCCAGGTCACCCCCGACCAGGAGCAGGAGGTGCGCACCTACCGCAACTGGCACGCCCAGCGCCGGGTCGACGGCGTGCTGGTGGTGGACCTGCTGACCGAGGACCTGCGCCCGGCGGCCCTCGCCGAGATGGGGCTGCCGGCGGTGCTCATCGGCGGTCCGCTGCCCGGTGCGGCGCAGCCCTGCGTGTGGTCCGACGACGCCGCCTCGGTGGCGCGGGCCGTGGGCTACCTGGCCGGCCTGGGCCACCGGCGGGTGAGCCGGGTGGCGGGGCCGGCCGCGCTGCTGCACACCCACCGGCGCACGGCGGCGTTCGAGGAGGCCGCGGCGGCGTTCGGGCTGGCCGACTGGGCGACCGTGCACGCCGACTACTCCGACGCCTCCGGCGCGCAGGCCACCCGGCGGCTGCTGTCGCGGCGCCCGGCCCCCACCGCGCTGGTCTTCGACAACGACCTGATGGCGGTGGCCGGCCTGGGCGTGGCCCACGAACTGGGGTTCGCGGTGCCCGCCGACCTGTCGGTGGTGGCCTGGGACGACTCCCCGCTGTGCCGCATGACGCGGCCGGCCCTCACGGCGGTCAGCCGCGACGTCAAGGGCTACGGCGAGCAGGCGGCGCGGGTGCTGCGGGAGCTGCTGGCGGGCGGCGCGGCGGCCGACACCGCGGCGGCCCCGGGCGCCCTGGTCGAGCGCGCCAGCACCGCCCGGCCCCCGCGCTGAGCGCCCGCGCCGCCCACGCGGCGTCCGGCGCGGCCGGGCACCGCCCCGGTAGGGTGGCGGCGCGGTCGCGAGCGTTGACACTTAACCGGTTCAGTGATGTCCTGTCCCGCGCCTCGGGCGCACGGACGAATGGAGGAGCCATGGACCCTTCCGCCGACGACCCCGCCCCGCCGGAGTGGACGCGCGCGCAGCGGGAGCGGCTGGTGGCCTGGGCCGGGCGCGCCCGCCACCCCCACGGGTTCGCCTGGCTGGACGACGACGGCCGGCCCCGCGCCGACGAGGGCGTCCACACCTGGATCACCGCCCGCGCCACCCACGTGGCCGCGCTGCACGCCCTGCACGCGGGCGGCACCGGCCGCACCGGCCCCGCCGGCGCCGCCGGCCTGGCCGAGCACGGGGTGCGGCGGCTGCGGGAGTCGCTGCGCGACCCCGCCCACGGCGGCTGGTACTCCCGTCTGGACCTCGACGGCACCCCCGCCGACACCGCCAAGGCCGCCTACCAGCACGCGTTCGTGCTGCTGGCCGGCGCCACCGGCACCGCCGCGCGCGTCCCCGGCGCCGCCGACCTGCTCGCCGACGCCGCCGCCGTGGTCGACACCCGCTTCTGGGACGACCGGGCCGGGCGCGCGGCCGAGGCGTTCGACCGCGACTGGAGCGGCGCCGAGCCCTACCGGGGCGCCAACAGCAACATGCACCTGGTCGAGGCGTTCCTGGCCGCCGGGGCCGCCACCGGCGAGGCGGAGTGGGCGCGGCGGGCGCTGCGCGTCGCCGAGTTCCTCATCGGCGAGCAGGCCGCCGCGCACGGCCACCGGCTGCCCGAGCACTACACCGCCGACTGGCGGGTGCGGCCCGAGTACAACCGCGACCGACCCGCCGACCCGTTCCGCCCCTACGGCTGGACCCCGGGCCACTCGCTGGAGTGGGCGCGGCTGCTGCTGCACGTCGAGGCGGCGCTGGCCGACCCGCCGGGGTGGCTGCTGCCGGCGGCCGAGGCGCTGTTCACCACGGCGGCGCGGGCGTCGTGGGCGCGCGACGGCGCCGACGGGTTCTGCTACACCCTGGACTGGGCGGACCGCCCGGTGATCCGCGAGCGCATGCACTGGGTGGCCACCGAGGCGGTGGCGGCGGCCACGGCGCTGCACCGGCGCACCGCCGACCCCGGCTACGCCGAGCACGCCGACCGGTGGTGGCGCTACGTGCGCGCGCACCTGGTCGACGACGCGGCCGGCAACTGGCGCCACGAACTCGACCCGGCCAACCGGCCCGGCGCCACGGTCTGGGCGGGCCGGCCCGACGTCTACCACGCCTACACCGCGCTGGCGTTCGCCGAGGGTCTGGCCGCCCCCGGGTTCGCGCTGCGCACCGCCGAAGGGAGCGGGGCACGATGACTCAGGACGCGGGACAGCCCGCCGGGGCGCCGCGCGGCGCGGCGGACGCGGCCGGCACAGTGGACGCGGCCGGCGCGGGGCGGGCGGCGCCGCTGGCGGCCGTCGCCGGCGAGCACGTCATCGACCTGATCCCGGCCGGCGACGGCCGGCTCGACCCGGTGCCCGGCGGCGGACCGGCCAACATCGCGGTGGCCACCGCCCGGCTGGGCACCCCCACCCTGCTGCTGTCGCGGTTTGGCACCGACTCCTTCGCCGAGCGGCTGCGCGCGCGGATGAGCGCGGAGTCGGTCGACCTGAGCCGCTGCCCGGTGGGGCCGGGGTCCTCGGCGCTGGCACTGGCCGGGATCGGCCCCGACGGGTCGGCGCGCTACGACTTCTGGCTGGCCGACGCCCCCGACTGGCGGTGGAGCCCCGATGAGCTGGCCGACGCGCTGCCGGACTCGGTGCGGGTGCTGCACCTGGGCTCGATCGCGGCGCTGCGCCCGCCCGGCGACGCGGTGCTGCTGGAGTTCGCCCGCCGCGAGCGGGCGCGGCGCACGGTGACCTTCGACCCCAACGTCCGCCTGGCCACGCTGCCCGGCGCCGACCACGCGCGTGCGCGCACCGAGGAGTTCTGCCGGGTCAGCCACCTGGTCAAGGCCAGCGACGCCGACCTGGCGGAGCTGTACCCCGGTGAGTCGGCGGAGTCGGCGGCGGCGCGGCTGCTGGCGCTGGGGCCGCGCGCGGTGGTGGTCACGCGCGGCGGCGAGGGCGCGTTCGCTCTCAGCGCCGAGGGCCGGGCGCGGGCGGCGGCGCCGCCGGTGGCGGTGCGCGACACGATCGGCGCGGGCGACACGTTCATGGCCGCCCTGATCGCCGGGTGCGCGGCGGCGGGCGGCGCGGTGCCCACCGCGCCCGGGGAGCTGGAGGCGCTGCTGGCCACGGCGGCGCGCGCCGCCGCGATCACCTGCACCCGGCCCGGCGCCGATCCCCCCACGGCGCGCGAGCTGGCGGGGTTCGCCTTCGCGGGCTGACCGCGGGGCCGGGCCCCGCGCCCGGGGCGCCCCGGCTCCCCCGCCCGCGCCGCGCGCGGGCGGGGCCGGCGCTCAGGAGCGGGCGGGGCCGTCCCAGCGGGCCACGCCGCCCAGCCCCCAGACCTGCTCGGGGCTGTAGTAGGGCTGGGTGTCGCGGGGCCGCCAGTCGGCGATGTGCACCAGGCCGGGCTCCACCAGGGTGACGTCGGCGAAGAAGCGGGCGATCTCGTCGCCGCTGCGGATCTGGCCGGGCGAGCTGGTGGACTCGTACATCTGCTGGAGGAAGTCGGCGCGCTCGGGGTGGGTGTCGCGCTCCAGGTGGGTGATGGCGATGTAGGAGCCCGGTGCGAGGCGGTCCAGGTAGCGGCGGACCAGCTCGTAGGGGGCCTGCTCGTCCTTGAGGAAGTGCAGCACCGCGATCAGCAGCAGCCCCACGGGGCGGTTGAGGTCGATGCGGGAGACCAGGTCGTCGGCGCGGAAGACCTTCTCGGGCTCGCGCATGTCGCCGAGGACCACACCGGTGATCTCGGGGCGGTCGGCCAGCAGCGCCTCGGCGTGCACGCGCACGACCGGGTCGTGGTCGACGTAGACGACGCGGGCGTCGGGGATGTGCCGCCGCGCGACCTCGTGCACGGGGTCCTGGGTGGGCAGCCCGGAGCCGACGTCGACGAACTGGTCGACCCCCTGCTCGGCCATGAACTCCACGGCCCGGCCCAGGAAGAGGCGGTTGGCGTGCGCCGCCATCTTCAACTCGGGCACGGCCTTCAGCAGCTTGCCGCCCATCTCGCGGTCGACGGCGTAGTTGTTCTTGCCGTCGAGGTAGTAGTCGTAGAGCCGGGCGGCGCTGGGGACGGTGGTGTCGACCCCGGCGGGCGCGGGCGGGCCGGGAGGTGTGGGGGCGCTCATGGCGGGTCCTCGTTCGTCTCGAAGGCGGAGCGGAGGCGCGCCTGGTGTGGGGTGGCGGCTCCGGGCGGCCGGGGCGGGCCGGACACTCGGTGCGAGCTTATTGGATCGCACCGCAAACCCCGTGCACGAGGGGCTTTCCGGCATTTGGGACCCCGGTGGGCCGCGCCCGCGCTGTGGCGCAGCTCACCGCCGCGCGGCCCGGCGGCGGGGAACCCGGGTGGAACCGGGGGCGGCCGGGCGCCGTCATACCCTCTGCCGGCACGGGAAGCCGGCCGCCCTCCCCTTCGCGGCGGCCGTCCGGACCGGCCCGGCCTCGGCCGTTTTCCCACGAGGCGCCCTGCCTCGCCGGCGCTCATGCGCTCGACCACAGCCATGGGCGCGTCTCAGCATCCGACACCGCCCAGGAACGGACAGGGGTCTCCCGTGTACTCCTCTCAGTACCCCCAGCCGCAGCAGCCCTACTCCTATCCCCAGGAGCCGCCGAAGAAGAAGACCAACTGGTGGCTGTTCGGCTGCCTGGGCTGCGGCGGCCTGCTGGTGCTGGTGATCGGCATCATCGTCGTGGCGGCGGTGGTGCTCAACGGCGACGACAGCGCCGACTCCCCGCCGGCCGTGGACATCCCCAGCGCGGGCTCGGAGCCGCCCGGCTCCTCGGCCCCGCCCGCCGAGGGCGGCGACGGCGAGGTCACCATCGTCGCCGAGACGGCGGAGTACACCCCCGGCGTGCTCTCGGAGGGCGGCGACTTCGTCGCGGTCAACGTCACGGTCACCAACAACGGCTCCGAGCCGCTGGCGGTCAACCCGCTGTACTTCTCCGTGGAGGACGAGACCGGCCAGACCGTCGAGGCCGACCTGATGGAGTCGGTGGGCCAGGACGAGCCTTTCGACGCCATGGACCTCGCCACCGGCGAGAGCGAGACCGGCGTGGTGGTCTTCCCGACCGCCTCGGCGCCCACCACGCTGATCATGGAGGACGTGCTCGGCATGACCTCCTACGAGGCCCCGGTGAACTGACGCCGCACCGCCGCCGCGCACCAGGCCGGGCCGCCCTCGGGGCGGCCCGGCTTTCTCGTGCGCGCGGGAGGCGGTCGGCCCAGGTCTGGCGAAGCCCGGCCGGTCGGGCTAGGGCACCCGGCCCACGGCGGCGAAGCAGTCGACCGGGGCGGGGGCGGCGCCGTCCCCGCCGTCCCCGGCCGGAGCGAGGCCGGGGCGCCACAGCGGCACCGAGACGATCCCCGGCTCGACCAGCTCCAGGCCGGCGAAGACGCGGGCCAGGTCGTCGGGGCCGCGCAGCACCAGGGGTGTTGAGCCGCCCTCGTTCCACAGCAGGGCCGCGCGGTTCATGCCCTGGGGGTCGACCACGGCGGTGGAGTGGCTGACGACCAGGTGGCTGCCGCTGGGGAACGCGCCGAGCAGGCGGCCGACGATGTCGGCGACCTGGGCGTCGTCGGTGATGAACTCCAGGATGCCCAGCAGCATGACGGCGGTGGGGCGGGTGCGGTCCAGCAGCTCCTCTGCGCCGCGCAGCACCGCGTCGGTGTCGCGCAGGTCGGCGTCGACGTAGGCGGTGGCGCCGTGCGGCCCGCTGCGCAGCAGGGCGCGGGCGTGGGCCAGCACGACCGGGTCGTTGTCGACGTAGACCACGCGGCTCTCCGGCGCGGCCTCCTGGGCGACGGTGTGGGTGTTGCCGGCCGTGGGCACCCCGGTGCCGATGTCGAGGAACTGGCGGATGCCCGCCTCGCCGGCCAGGTAGCGCACCGCCCGGCCGAGGAACGCGCGGTTGGCCCGCGCCGCCTTCACAATGGCCGGCGTGGCCGCGATGATCTGGTCGCCGACGGTGCGGTCGGCCGCGAAGTTGTCCTTGCCGCCCAGCCAGTAGTCGTAGATGCGGGCGGGGTGGGCGAGGTCGGTGTCGATGCCGGGCGGCGGCTGGGCGGGGCCGGCGTCGCCGTGCATCCAGGAGGGTGTGGGGGCCATCGCGTGCTCCGGTTCGCTGGGGTGTGCCCGCCCATCCTGTCATCCCCCGACCGCCCAGGCCGCCGCCGCGCGGGCCGCCCGGCCCCGCCGGGCACCGCCCGCGACACCCCCGCGCGGCCGTGGTGTGGGAGGCCGCGGCGGACTAGGGTGGCGCCCGTGGCTTCCATCAGTGATCCCCGCGTCCGCGACCTCCTGGAATCGGGCACCCGCACCGGGAAACTCGCCTTCACCGCCTCCGACGGCCGCCCGCTGGTGGCGCCGGTGTGGTTCGTCCTCGAAGGCGACGACATCGTCTTCAACACCGGCAAGGACACCGCCAAGGGCCGCGCCATCGCCCGCGACCCCCGGCTGAGCATCTGCGTGGACGACGAGGCGCCGCCCTACTCCTTCGTGCAGGTCCAGGGCGTGGCCGAGGTGTCGGAGGACCCCGGCGAGCTGCTGCGCACCGCCACCGACATCGCCGGCCGCTACATGGGCGCCGAGCGCGCCGAGGAGTTCGGCCGCCGCAACGGCGTCCCCGGCGAACTGGTGGTGCGCCTCCGGCCGACCAAGGTCATCGCCGGACTCGACATGGCCGAGTGACCCGGCCACCGGACTCACCCCCGACGGGCGAGCGGCCGGGGCCGGCGGCGCGGCGGGGAACCCGTCAGCGCGGCGCCTCCTCCTTCGGGGGCGGGCCGCCCAGGGACGAGCGCAGGTCCAGGCCCGACAGGCGCTCGGCGGTGGCGATCGCCTCCTCGGCGGCCTGGCGGTCGCCCAGTTTGTTCAGGCCGAGCGCGAGCCAGAAGTAGGGCTCGTGGTCGTCGGGGTCGGCGGCGATGGCGGCGCGCAGCGTGGGCAGGGCGTCCTCCACGCTGACGGTGAGCTGCGACCGGCCGCGCAGGTAGAGCAGGCCGGGGTGGTGCGGATGGCGGGCCAGGCCGCGTTCGGTGGCCTCCAGCACGGCGGCGTGGTCGCGGCGCTCCCCGTGGCAGCGGGCCTCGACGTACTCGAAGACCAGCGAGCTGTGCGGCCACCGGCCGCAGCAGGCGCGGGCCAGGGCGGCCGCCTCGTCCAGGCGGCCGAGGTCGGTGAGCGCGTGGGCGGCCACGGCGTGGGCCTCGGCGCTGTCGTGGCCGGCCTCCACGAGCGGCGCGACCAGCTCCCAGGCGCTTTCGGGGTCGCCGTCGACGTCGTAGACCAGCGCGCCCAGCGCGGTCCGCACATCGGGGTGGCGGGGATTGTCGGCGAACAGCGCGAGAAGGACCGGGCGGGCCATGTCGGGGCGGCCGGCCTCCTCCACGAGCAGGTCCGCCGCCTCCAACTGCCAGGCGATCAGCCGCTCGTCGGTGCCGGCCGCGTGGGGCACGGTGGGGTCGGGGCGGCCCAGCGCCGTGCACACCCGGCTGAACAGCTCGCGCGTCTCCTCGGGCAGCCCTGCCTCCAGCAGGACCACGGCGGTGGTCTCCAACTGGTCCTGCGAGGGCCGCTGCTGAAGGGTGGACAGGAACGCCGCCGTGGCCTCGGCGTGGCGGCCCAGGTTGAGCAGCGCCTCGCCCAGGCGGAACCGGCTGACCGGGTCGGCGGGCCGCGCGTCGACCACGGCCTGGGCGGTCTCGCGGGCCCGCTCCCAGTCGCCGAGCCGGGTGTAGACGCCGCGCGCGAGGTCCTGGGCCACCGGGTCGGCCGGGGAGAGGCGCAGCATCTCGGCGGCGGCGGCGCGGGCCTCGTCGGCGCACCCGGCCACCATGGCGGCGCAGCGCGCCAGGACGCCCAGCTCCACGGCCGAGCCGGGGTTGCGGCGCACCGCCTCGCGGGCGTGCCGCAGCCCCTCGCTGAAGCGGCCGGCGTCGCCGAGCAGGGCGGCGTACCAGTAGTGGGTGACCGCGAGGTCGGGGCGCAGGGCGACCACCCGCGCGGCGGCCTCCAGGGCGCCCTCGCCGTCGCCCCGCCTGTTCAGGACGCGGGAGAGGGTGAGCAGGGCGCTCGCCCTCTCGGGTGCGGCGGCCACGGCCCGGCGCGCGAACTCCTCGGCCTGCTCCAGGCGGCCCATCTCCAGCAGCGCCCGGGCGCGCTCGATCAGCTCCTCGGCGTGGTCGCGGGGGGAGTCGGTCACCGCGCCGTCCGCCCGTTCAGGTAGGCCACCAGGTCGTCGTAGGCGCCGGCCTGGTTGCCGAACATCGCCACCCCGCGCGCGGTCTCCAGCCAGGTCTCGGTGGAGGGGCGGACGTCGGTGAGCGCGGCCTCGAAGTCGGCCATCTGGATCAGCCGGACCTCGCCGCTGGCGGCGGAGTCCAGCAGGGCGCGCTCGGCGGCGGAGTCGCAGAGGTGGGCGAGGTCGGCACCGGAGAACCCCTCGGTGCCGCGCACCAGGGTGTCGACCTCGATGTTCTCGATGGGGCGGTCGCGCAGGTGGTAGCGCAGGATCGCCTCGCGGGCGGGGGCGTCGGGCGGCACCACCAGGACGGTGCGGTCGAACCGGCCGGGGCGGCGCAGGGCGGGGTCGACCTCCCAGGGCTGGTTGGTGGCGGCGAGGACGAAGACGCCCTCGTTGTCGGCGTTGACGCCGTCCATTTCGAGGAGGAGCTGGTGGACGACGGAGGCGCCGGCGCCCGTGCCGTGGTCGCGGCGGCGGCCGAGGGCGTCGATCTCGTCGAGGAACACCACGCACGGCGCGCGGCGGCGGGCCTGGGCGAAGACCCCGCCGATGTTGCGCTCGGACTGGCCCAGGTACATGTCCAAGACGTCGGCGATGCCCACGGACAGGAAGTCGGCGCCCAGCTCACCGGCCAGCGCGCGGGCGATGAAGGTCTTGCCGCAGCCGGGCGGGCCGTAGAGCAGCAGGCCGCCGCGCAGGCTCTTGCCGTAGAGGCGCTGGAGTTCGGGGTTGCGCATGGGCGCGAGGAAGGCGGCGTGCAGGCGCTCCTTGACGGTCTCCATGCCGCCGACGTCGGCCAGGGTCACGGCGGGCGCGACGGGTTCGGGCGGGGGGTAGCCGGAGCCGGCGCCCTGGGGGTCGGCGACAACGTAGGCGGGGCCGACGATGTCCTCGATCTCGCGCTCGGCGGCCGACCAGTCGAAGCCGGCCATGTCACGGAAACCGCCGGAGGGGGCGTCGGGGTCGTCGGTGGCGGTGTCGGTGAGGTCGGCGGGGTCGGTCTCGGCGCCGCCGGAGGGCTCGCCAAGGGCGGTGCCCTCGGCGGCGGAGCCGCCGGGCTCGTGCTCGGGGCCACCCGGGGGCTCGTGGCGCGCGGTGTCGGCGGGCGCCTGGGCGGCGCCGGGGACGTCCGCGCCGGCGGCGGAGCCGCCGGGCTCGGGAGCGGCGGCCGGGGCCGGCTGCGCCGGGGCGGGGGCCGGCGGCGGGGCCGCGATCGCCCGGGCCATCAGCTCGCGCGCCGGGCCCGACGACGGGTCGACGTGCAGCGCGTGGCCGACCTCCGAGACGGCGCCGGCGGTGTCGCCGGAGGAGAGCAGCAGCTCCGCCAGGTGCAGCCGCAGCGTCACGTCATCGGGCGCGGCGGCCACGGCCGCGCGAAGGCTGGCGATGAGTGCCGGGCTGACGTCCAACGCACTTCCTCCCGTAGTTGATCACGACCTCAGCACCCTATGACGCCCCTGGCCGCGTCCGCGTTCCTCCCCCGTCCCCTGGGCACCGCCGAAGCACGGCGGGCGCGGCCGGGCGGCGGGGAGCGGGGGCGGAAGCCGGGAGGAACGCCTCCGCCCCCGCTGTGTCCGCCGGTCCGCCTTCGGGAGGGGGGCGGACCGGCGGTCCGGGATGGTCGCGGCCGGCGCGGGTCAGTGCGCGGCGAAGTACTCGGCGATGGCGTCGGCGGCGGAGAAGTCCTGGCTGATGGGCCCCTGGACGTCGGCGTGGCGGGTGCTGCCGCCGGGCCAGGAGTGGCCGCCGCCCGCCACCCGGTAGAACGCGACCTGCCGCCCGTCGTCGTCGGTGCGCCAGTGCGTGAGGTCGACCCGGGTGCCGTCACCGGGGTCGCGGTCGGGCAGCCGCCGGGTGCGGCCCTCCTCGGCTCCGGCCGCGCGCGCGAACGCCTCCACCGTGGCGGGCGCGCTGATCGAGGCGATCGGCGGCTCGGGGAAGTCCGGTGAGGGCGCCGGCGGGTCGGGCAGCCCGGCGTAGGGCCGCAGCGGGTCGGCCGTGCCGTAGACGTAGAGCAGCGGGACGCCGCCCTCGGGCTCCTGGGGCTCGGGCACGGCGCCGAGCTGCCCGGCGACCGAGGCGACCGCCGCGAACAGGCCGGGCTCCTCGGCAGCGGCGCGCAGCGCCATGTTGGCGCCGTTGGACTGCCCGGCGAGGTAGACGCGGTCGGGGTCGGCCCCGTGCTCGGCGACCAGCTCGGCCACCAGGGCGCGCAGGAAGTCCATGTCGGCCTCGGGGTCGGGCCGCAGGGCGGTGGGCTCGCGGTGGTCGCCCCAGCCCCCGTGCAGGCCGGCGGGGTAGACCACGCCCAGCCCTTCCTCGGCGGCGGCCTCGGTGAGCCCGGTGGTCTCGGCCATGTCCCGCGGCGAGGAGCCCTTGCCGTGCAGCGCGACGACCACGGGCACCGACCGGCCGCGCGGCAGTTCGCCCGCGTAGGTGCGCTCCGCGCCGCCGACCGCCACGGAGCCCTCGACGGGCCGCATACCGCCGCCGCCCCGCGCGGCGGCGGCTGTGGCCGCTGTGCCCGCCGCACCCGCTCCGGCGGCCGACTGGTCGGCGACGGCGGCGCCCCCGGCGGCGACCGCCCACCCCAGCGCCAGGACCGGCACCAGCGCCAGTCCCGTCGCCCGGCCCCGGACTCGCGTCTTCGGCATGGTGGTCCCTTCGTGTGGTCGGTGGTGGAGGGCGCACGGCCGCGCGGGCCGGGCGCCCGGCCCGCGCGGCGGTGCGGAGCCTGCGGTCAGCCTGCCGACGCCGCCGTTTCGCCGGCGTAAGCCGCCAGGGCGGCGGGCAGCGGCCGGCTGTGGACGATGTGCAGGCGGGTCACCGCGCGGGTCAGCACCACGTAGAGCCGGTTGAGGCCGCGCGCCTCGGCCGCCGCGATGCGGGCGGGTTCGTCCACCACGACCGCGTCGAACTCCAGGCCCTTGGCGAGCGTGGCGGGCACGCACACCAGCCGAGCCGCCTCCAGCGCGTCCTCGGTCTCGCCGACCAGGGCGGTCGGCAGCCCTTCGGCGCGCAGCCGCTCGGCCAGCGCGGGGGCGTCGGCCTCGGCGGTGATCACGCCGACCGAGCCCTCGCCGGCGAGCGCGTCGCGGCAGGCCGCCACCAGGGCGCCGGCCTTCTCGTCCGGGCGGGCGGCGGTGACCCGCAGCGCCCCCGCACCCTGGCGCACACCGGTGGGCCGGCCCAGGCCGGGGGCGATCTCGGGCAGCAGGCGGGCGGCGAAGTCGATGATCTGGGCGGGCACGCGGAACCCCCGGTCGAGCACGGCCAGGCGGGCGTCGGGCTGGCCGAGGTGGGCGAGGAGGGTCTCCCACCGGTCCACCGCCGAGGGGCTGGTGGCCTGGGCGATGTCGCCGAGCACGGTGAGCGAGCCGCGCGCGCAGCGCCGCGCGACGACCCGGCACTGCATCGGGCTGAGGTCCTGGGCCTCGTCCACCACGATGTGGCCCAGGGTGTCGGGGCGCTCGATGAGCCCGGCCGCCTCGTCGATGAGGGCGAGGTCGGCCAGCGACCACCGAGCCGACTTGGGGCCGCGCGGGCGGCCCGGCAGCAGGACGCTGCGCTGCTCCTCGGGGGTGAGGATCCCTTCGGCCGCGCGGGCGAGGCGGTCGGGGTCGGTCAGCAGGCCGAGGACCAGGCGCACCGGATCGGCCTTGGGCCACATGGCGCGGACGGCGGCGCTGACGGTGCGGTTGCGGCGCAGCGCGCTCAGCGTGCCGGAGTCCACGGACTCCCCGGAGTTCTCGATGCGCCGCATGAGCAGGTGGGCGATGCGGTGCAGCAGCAGGTTGGGGCCGGCGCCGTAGGCCATGTCGCGGGTGCGGAGTTCGGCCAGGACCTCGGCGAGTTCGTCGGCGGGCAGCCGCCAGCGGCGCGAGCCGCGCTCGACCACCAGGGTGTCCTCGGGCGGGGTGGGCAGGCTCCACAGGTCGCGGCGGATGACCTCGGCCATGCGGGCGTCGCCCTTGACCCGCTCGGCCTCGGGGTCCTCGGTGCGGCGCACGGGCACGCGGGCGGCGAGTTCGTCGATGGTGGTCTGGCGGACCCCGACCTCGCCGAGGGCGGGGAGCACGCGGCGGATGTAGGACAGGAAGGAGCGGTTGGGACCGATGATGGCCACCCCGCCGTCGCGCCGCAGCCGGTCGCGCTCGGTGTAGAGGAGGTAGGCGATGCGGTGCAGGCCCACGGCGGTCTTGCCGGTGCCCGGCGCGCCCTGGACGCAGAGGGTGGGGCGCAGCGGCGCGCGGACGAGGTCGTCCTGCTCGGGCTGGATGGTGGCGACGATGTCGCGCATGGGGCCGGTGCGGGGGCGCTCGATCTCGGCGTGCAGCAACCGGTCGGCCAGGGTGTCCTCGCCGGCGGGCGCCGCGGCGGGGGGGCCGGGGTGCGCGGCGGCCAGCGGCTCGTCCTCGTAGGCGGTGAGTTCGGCGGTGTCGGAGAACCCGTAGCGGCGGCGGCGCAGGACGCCCTGCGGGTCGGCGGGGCCGGCCCGGTAGAAGGCGGCGGAGATCGGCGCGCGCCAGTCGATGACCAGGGGGTCGCCGAGCCCGTCGTGGACGTGGCGGCGCCCGATGTAGACCCGGTCGGCGTCGGGGGTGCGGATGTGGGCGGCGGGACCGGTGCCGTCGCCGGCCCCGGATCCGGCGGAGGGGTCGTCCTCGTAGACGGCGCCCGGCGGGTACTCCAGCCGTCCGAAGAACAGCGGTACGTCGGGCAGGTCCACGAGCGCGGCGGCGCGCCGCTGCCGGTCCATGTCCAGGATGCGGTTGATGAGGGTGTAGTCGGCGTCCTCGGCGCTGTCCTGGACGGACTGGGTGGTGACGACGTCCTCGTGCATGCGGGCCAGGGCGGCGCGGGCGTGGGCGAGGAACGCGCGTTCGGCGCGGATTTCGGGGTCGGCGACGGAATCGGGCACGGTTTCGGCCATGGTGAGGGCAGCCTCGGCGGTCGGTGGGACACGGGACAACGGGCGGCAGCGCGGGTCCCGCCCCGGAATGCCCCCGGTGCGTCGCGATCCTCAGCGCAGACGAATATGAGTTGCCGCCAAGCGAAGCCAAGTACAGTAGTCGCCGCCGACCGCTGAGGCAACTCGATTACGGCGGAGGGGCCCGGCCGCGCCGGCGGCGGGACGAGGCGCCCGGCCCCGGCCCGCCGCCGGCACGGCCGGCGGATCAGCCCTTCACGTAGGCCGCCAGGTGTTCGCCGGTGAGGGTGGAGCGGGCGGCGACGAGGTCAGCGGGGGTGCCCTCGAAGACGATTTGGCCGCCGTCGTGGCCGGCGCCGGGGCCGAGGTCGATGATCCAGTCGGCGTGCGCCATGACCGCCTGGTGGTGCTCGATGACGATGACCGACTTGCCGGAGTCGACCAGCCGGTCGAGCAGCCCCAGCAACTGCTCCACGTCGGCCAGGTGCAGGCCGGTGGTGGGTTCGTCCAGGACGTAGACGCCGCCCTTGTCGGCCATGTGGGTGGCCAGCTTGAGCCGCTGGCGCTCACCGCCGGACAGGGTGGTGAGCGGCTGGCCGAGGGTGAGGTAGCCCAGGCCGACGTCGTCGAGCCGGTCGAGCACGGCGTGGGCGGCCGGTGTGCGGGCCTCGCCGGAGGCGAAGAACTCCTTGGCCTCGGCCACCGGCATGGCCAGGACCTCGCTGATGTCGCGGCCGCCGAGGCGGTACTCCAGCACCGACGCCTGGAACCGCTTGCCCTCGCACTCCTCGCAGGTGATGGCCACGCCCGCCATCATGCCGAGGTCGGTGTAGACGACCCCGGCGCCGTTGCAGTTGGGGCAGGCGCCCTCGGAGTTGGCACTGAACAGGGCGGGTTTCACGCCGTTGGCCTTGGCGAACGCCTTGCGGACGGGTTCGAGCAGGCCGGTGTAGGTGGCGGGGTTGCTGCGCCGGGAGCCGCGGATGGCGCCCTGGTCGACCGACACCACGCCCGCGCCGGCGGGGATCGACTCGCGCACCAGCGAACTCTTGCCGGACCCGGCAACACCGGTGACCGCGACGAGCACGCCGAGCGGGATGTCGACGTCGACGTCGCGCAGGTTGTGGGTGTTGGCGCCGCGGATCTCCAGCACGCCGGTGGGGGTGCGGACCTTCTCCTTGAGCGCGGCCCGGTCGTCGTAGTGGCGCCCGGTGAGGGTGTCGCTGGCGCGGAGTTGGTCGACCGTGCCCTCGAAGCAGACGGTGCCGCCGGCGGTGCCCGCCCCCGGGCCGAGGTCCACCACGTGGTCGGCGATCTCGATGGCCTCGGGCTTGTGCTCCACGACCAGCACGGTGTTGCCCTTGTCGCGCAGCCGCAGCAGCAGGGTGTTCATCCGCTGGATGTCGTGGGGGTGCAGGCCGATGGTGGGTTCGTCGAAGACGTAGGTGACGTCGGTCAGCGAGGAGCCGAGGTGGCGGATCATCTTGGTGCGCTGCGCCTCGCCGCCCGAGAGTGTGCCCGAGGGGCGGTCGAGCGAGAGGTAGCCCAGGCCGATCTCCACGAAGGAGTCGAGGGTGTGGCGCAGGGTGTCCAGCAGCGGCGCCACCGACGGCTCGTCCAGCCCGCGCACCCATTCGGCGAGGTCGCTGATCTGCATGGCGCAGGCGTCGGCGATGCTGACGCCGTGGACGCGCGAGGACCGCGCGGCCTCGCTGAGCCGGGTGCCGTCGCAGTCGGGGCAGGTGGTGAAGGTGACCGCGCGGTCCACGAAGGCCCGGATGTGGGGCTGCATGGCCTCGCGGTCCTTGGAGAGGAACGACTTCTGGACCCGGGGCACCAGGCCCTCGTAGGTCATGTTGGTGTTCTCGATCTTGATCTTGGTGGGTTCGCGGTACAGGAAGTCGTGCAACTCGGTGTCGCTGTAGTCGCGGATCGGCTTGTCGGGGTCGAAGAACCCGGAGTTCATGAAGAACCGCACCGACCAGCCGTCGGCCTTGTAGCCGGGCACGGTGATCGCGCCCCCGGCCAGCGACTTGTCGGGGTCGTAGAGCTGGGTGAGGTCGATGTCGGTGACGCTGCCCATGCCCTCGCAGCGGGGGCACATGCCGCCGGTGCGGGTGTAGGTCTGGCGGACGGCCTTGGCGCTGCCGCCGCGCTCGACGGTGATCGCGCCGCTGGCCCGCACCGAGGCGGTGTTGAAGGAGAACGCCTGCGGCGAGCCGAGGCGGGGCTGCCCGAGCCGGCTGAACAGGATGCGCAGCAGGGCGTTGGCGTCGGTGACGGTGCCGACCGTGGAGCGGACGTTGGCGCCTATGCGCTCCTGGCTGATGATGATCGCGGTGGTCAGCCCTTCGAGGACGTCGACGTCGGGCCGGGCCATGGTGGGCATGAAGCCCTGCACGAAGCTGCTGTAGGTCTCGTTGATCAGCCGCTGGGACTCCGCGGCGATCGTGCCGAACACCAGGGAGCTCTTGCCCGATCCGGACACACCGGTGAACACGGTCAGCCGGCGCTTGGGGAGCGTGAGGCTGACGTCCTTGAGGTTGTTCTCGCGCGCGCCCTGAACGCGGATCAGGTCGTGGCTGTCCGCGGCGTGCGGCGCGGGCGCGCCCGGGTTCGGGGCGGTGCTCATGGTGTCTCCATCCGTCGGGGCGCGGCCGGGTCGGCGGGCCGCGGGTGGCGTGCTGCGGCTCACGTTAACCCGGAAACGAACACGGGTTCGACCGCTTGTGTGGTGCTGTGGAAAACGGGGCGCCGCGGCCGGCGGGCGGCGGCGCGCCCGTGGCGGCTCAGTGGTCCTGCTGGATGCGGACCATGTTGCCCGCGGGGTCGCGGAAGGCGCAGTCGCGGACGCCGTAGGGCTGGTCGGTGGGCTCCTGGACGACCTCGACGTCGTGGGCGACCACACGCTCGAAGACGGCGTCGACGTCGCCGGTGGCGAGCACGATCCAGCCGTAGGTGCCCTTGGCCATCATCTCGGCGATGAGGCGGCGCTCGTCGTCGGTGATGCCGGGGTCGGCGGCCGGCGGCGCCAGCAGGATGCGGGTCTCGGGCTGGTTGGGCGGGCCGACCGTGATCCAGCGCATCGTGCCGGCGCCGACGTCGCTGCGGACCTCGAAGCCGAGGACGTCGCGGTAGAACGCCACGGACTCGTCGGGGTCGTCGTGCGGCAGGAAGGTGGTGTGGATGGTGATGGCGGTGCCGCCGGGGCTGCCGGTGCTGCGGGTGCTGCGGGTGCTGTTCATGGCCGTCACGCTAGTTGCGGTTCGGCGGCCCGCGCTTCTCGATTCCTGACCGGTCGGGTCACCTGCTTGACCACGCACGTGGGCAGGCCCTTGGTGGAGCGGGCCGCCTCGCGCCGGTAGACGCTGGGCGGCATGCCGACCAGTTCGGTGAAGCGGGTGCTGAAGGTGCCCAGCGAGGAGCAGCCCACCTCGAAGCAGACCTCGGTGACGCTGAGGTCGCCGCGGCGCAGCAGCGCCATGGCGCGCTCGATGCGGCGGGTCATCAGGTAGGAGTAGGGCGATTCGCCGTAGGCGCGGCGGAACTGGCGGCTGAGGTGCCCGGCGGACATGCTCACCCCGCGCGCGAGCGCCTCGACGTCGAGCGGGCGGGCGTACTCCCGGTCGATGCGGTCGCGGACCCGGCGCAGCCGCGCGAGGTCGCGCAGGTGCTGCTCGGTTGCGGAACTGCTGGTCACCTGCACGATCATGCCATGTCATGTCCGGATTGCCCAGTGCCGCCGGGCGGCACCGGCCAGCGGCGGGCGGATGAAGGCGCGGCGGCGGATGGGGGGCGACGCGGCCACGGCACCCCGGGCCGGCCGGTCGCCGGGCCGTCCGGGCCGGCCGGTCGGCGGTCCCGCCGAGCCCCGCCGTCCCGCGCGGGGGAAGGCACAGCCGGGCACGCGGCGGAAAACGCCGAATCGGCATACCCGGACGCCCCTTTTCGCACCGGCCGACCGTTTTCCCGGCCCCGACAGTCCGCGAAAGCACTGCACCGTTTTCCACCCTCCCGCGAATCGGACGCCGCCCGCCGGGGTCGCGGCCGGTACACTCCCGGCCGCGCCTTCCGCCGCGCCGGGAAATCACCCGGCCCGCCGCACCGGCGGGCACGGCCCGCCCGCCGGTGCGCGCGTGCGCCATTCTCCTGCGGAAACGCTCTGCCGGAACCCGGCCGACCACCGGGGGCACGCGGCCGCCGCTCCACCCCCGAACCGCGAACAAGGCGGTTGAACTGGGGTTATCCCACTCCTGCAACCCCGCCGCGACCGACCAGGCGGTCGGCCACCGGGTTCATTCGACGCCCCCTTAACCGGTTCACCCCCGAATTCCCTCTTCCCGCTCGACCGAAACCCGCGCCCGTTCCCCCCTTTCATGATCGTTTCCGCCCGGCCACCCGCGATTCGGCGGACGGGAATTGAACATCGCGCGAATCAAACGGCGATCAAAACGCGGACCTCGGCGTTTGCCCGCGCCCGTGGAATGACGGTGAACGTCACAGTGGAAAAGGCGGGCGCGATGCGAGAATGAATCCAGTGTCCGAGATGTCGGCGTCAAGGCCGCCTTTCGCCCGATGGCCGCGTGTGGGGGTCTTCGCCGCGGTCTGCGTCGGCGTGTCCGCGCTCGGCCACGGACTGGCGTCGGGCCACGGCCTGGCGTGGCCCGTCGTCGCGGCGGGCGCCGCCCTGGTGTTCGCCGCGCTGTGGCCGGCCGCCCGCCGCGAGCGCGGCCTGGCGGCCCTGTGCGGGTGGATGCTGTGGGGCCAGGCCGCGCTGCACGTGCTGTTCTCGCTGGCCGCCCCCGACGCACCGCGCCACCACGACGCGCACGCCCACGCGGGCGCCGGCCCGGCGCCGCCCTGCGCGGGCTGCTGCTTCGGCGGCCTCCTCGGCGCCTCCGCCGGTTTCGGCGGGATAGGCCCGGGCACCGACGGCGAGGGCGGCGGCATGGCGCTGGCCCACCTCGCCGCCGCGCTGGCCAGCGCGTGGTGGCTGCGGCGGGGCGAGGCCGCGGCCTTCCGGCTCGCCGGGCTGGTGGGCTCCCTGCTCTCCACGCTGGTCGCCCTGGGCGCCGCCGAGTCCCCGGTGCCCTGCGCGCCGCCGCGCCCGCTCCCGGCCGTCGGCGGACCCGCCCGCGCGCCGGCGCACGGCCTGCTGCGCCACACCGTCGTGCTGCGCGGCCCACCGCCGCCCGTTCCCGCTTGACCCCGCCCGCGCGTCCGCGCGCGTGCGTGCGCGCCCCGCGCGCCCGCCGGCCCCGGTCGAGCGATCCCCCTTCCGGCCGTGCCGGTGCGGACGGCGGCGCCCTGGGCGCCACCCGGCCGCACCGCGCAAGTAGCGCCCGCCGGCGGCGTTGGAGAACGCCGCCGGAGCAGTGGCGCACCGCCGCCGACCGCACGGCGCGGGGCGGCGGCGGTCCTCGACCGCAGAGGAAGGCACATGACGTCTCATCGCGCAGTGAACGCGGCACCCGCCCGTTTCGGCGGGCAACCGGCCCCGGTTCACGGCAGACCGCATCCGGCCGGGCCACGGCCGCACCCGCCCCGCCGCGGAAGGCTTGGCGCGGCCGCCCCGACCCCTTCCCGCCGCGCGCGCGGGGCCCCCGGGCCGGGCGCCGGGCTACTCGCCGCGGTCGGCGGCCAGGCGCGCCGCGCGGACGAGCCGCTGGAGGCGGTGCGCCGCGGCGAGCCAGTCGACGCACGCCGGGCAGTCGCGCAGATGGCGGCGGACATCCTCGGGGACCGCATCAGCGGCCTCGCCGTCCAGTTCAGCGGACAGCGCGGTCCGGCACTCCACGCAGCTCACCCGTCCATAATGGCCCATCCCCGGGTCGGCACCATCCCCCGCCGCCCCTGTTGCGGGCGAAAGGCGGCGCGCCGTGGATGACGCCGAACTGACCCGGCTGGCCCTGGACGCGGTCGAGGGCGGCGACGGCGCCGTCGAGCAGTTGGTGCGCCGGCTGCGCCCCGACGTCGCCCGCTTCATCGGCTCGATGTCGGATCCCATGCTGGTGGAGGAGCTGACCCAGGAGACCCTGATCCGCGCGCTGCGCGGCCTCCCCCGCTTCGCCGCCCGCTCCTCGGTGCGCTCCTGGATCCTGTCCATCGCCCGCCACACGGTGGTCGACCGGTACCGGGCGGCCTCGGCGCGCCCGGCCACGGTCAGCGTGGAGGACTGGGACACCGCCCAGGCGCGGACCGAGACCGGGCAGGGCCGGTTCGAGGAGGAGCTGGCGCTGCTGAACCTGCTCACCGGCCTCACCGAGACCCGCCGCACCGCCTTCGTCCTCACCCAGATCGAGGGGTTCTCCTACGCCGAGGCCGCCGAGATCACCCGCGTGCCGGTGGGCACGGTGCGCTCCCGCGTGGCGCGGGCGCGCGAGGACCTGATCACGGCGCTGCGGCTGGCCGAGATCGCCGAGGCCGCCGAGACGCCCGCGCCGGTCGCCACCGCCGCCGATTCGCGGGATTCGCGGGAACCGCGGGCGCCCCGCACCCGACCTGTGCGGCAGAGGGGTGCCGCCCGCGCCGCGCCCTCCCCCCTGCCGGTTCCCGCTCCCCCGGGGCCGGCGACCACCCTGATCCCCACCCAGGAGCCCACATGACGGCGGTGACTGTGCCCACCACGGCGGCGTTGGACCTCGCCCTGGTGGACGTGACGTGCTCGTTCGGCGCCGAGCCGGCGGTCCGCGGCGTCCACCTGGCGGTGCGCCCGGGCGAGAAGGCGGCGCTGACCGGCACCAACGGGTCCGGCAAGACGACCCTGCTGCGCGCGGTGCTGGGCCTGCACCGGGGCCGGGTGGCCGGCCGCATCAGCGTGGGCGGCGCGGTCGCGGCCACCCGCGCCGACTGGGCGCGGCGGCGCCGCGCCTGCGCGTGGATCCCCCAGCGCCAGGGCGGCGGCGCGTTCCCGCTGCTGGCCGAGGAGCTGCTGGCCGGGAGCGGGGACCTCGCGGCCGCCGTCGCGGCCGCGCACCGCCTGGGCGTGGCCCACCTGCTGCACCGGCCCGTGCACACCCTCTCCGGCGGCCAGGTGCAGCGCGTGCACCTGGCGCGGGCGGTGGGCTGCGTGGCGGCCGGCGCGGGCCTGCTGCTGGCCGACGAGCCCACGGCGGCGCTGGACTTCGCCGGCCAGCGCGAGGCGGCCGACGTGCTGCTGGGCCTGCCGGCCACGGTCGTGGTGGTCACCCACGACCGCCACCTGGCCGACCGGTGCGACCGCCGGCTGGAGATGGCGGCCGGCGCGCTGCGGGAGGCGCCGTGATCGACTGGGCGACGTTCCTGGCGCTGCTGGAGATGCCCGCCGTCCAGCGCGCGGCCGCGGCGCTGGTGGTGGGCGCGATCGGGCTGCCGGTGATCGGCGTGGCGATCGTGGGGCTGGACATCATGCCGGTGCGCTTCGCGATGATGCACGTCGCGCTGCTGGGCATCGCCGTGGGCCTGCTGGTGGGGCTGGACCCGCTGCTGTGCGCGCTGGTGGCCTGCGCGCTGGCGGGCGTGGGCATCAGCCCGCTGGCGCGCGACCCGGGCGGGCTCTCGGGCGGCATGGGCCTGCTGATGAGCCTGGCCATGGCGGCGGCCCTGCTGGTCCTGGCGCTGTCGGGGGTCAACGGCGCCGGCGCGTTCGAGCTGCTGTGGGGCTCGGTGCTGTCGGTGCGCGGCGTCGACATCGCCATCCTGGGCGTGCTGGCGGTGGTGGTGCCCGGCCTGTTCTGGTGGCGGCGCCGCGACCTCGCGCTGCTGCTGCACGACCGCGAACTGGCGCTGTGCTCGGGGGTGCCGGTTGGCGCGCTCACCACGCTGCTGCTGGTGCTGATCGCGGTGGCGGTGGCCGGGGCGATCCGGCTGACCGGGGCGCTGCTCGTGGACGCGCTGACCCTGCTGCCCGCGCTGGCCGCGCGCCGGCTCGGGCACTCCCTGGGGGCGATGGTCCGGTGGGCGATCGGCATCGGGGTGGTGGTGAACCTGGTCGGGTTCGCCATCGCGCTGCTGTTCGATCTGCCGCCGGGCCCCGCCCTTGTCCTCACCGCCGGCGCGGTCGTGCTGGTGGTCCAGTTCCTCCCGGAAAGGACGACGTCGCGATGGTCGACGCTCGCACCCCCCTCCCCCGCGCCGCCGTCCTCCGCGGCGGGGCGCTGACGGCCGCGGCGCTGCTGATGGGCGGCGCCGCGTGCGGCACCGGGCCGGCGCCCGACGGCGGCGCGGACTCCGGCGGCGCCGGCCCCGCCGTGGTGGCGACCACCACCTGGCAGGCGGCGTTCGCGCGGGCCGCCGGCGCCCAGGACGTCACGGTGATCGTGCCGGCCTCGGTGCAGCACGCGCCCGACTACGAGCCCCGGCCCTCGGACCTGGCGGCGGTGGCCGGCGCCGAGTTCGTGCTCTACAGCCCGTTCGAGTCCTTCGCCGAGCAGATCACCGAGGCGGCGGGGGCCGACGCCGAGGCGGTCGAGGTCAACGCCGACAACAGCCCCGACGTCATCGCCGCCGAGGTGGCGGAGCTGGGCGAGCGGTTCGGCACGGCCGAGGCGGCGCGGGAGTGGCTGGCGGAGTTCGACTCGGTGCGCGCCCGGTTGCGCGAGGACGTCGAGGCGGACTGGCCGGGCGGGGAGCGGCCCACGGCGGTGGCGCAGGTCTACGCCGGGTGGGCGGCCGAACTGGCGGGCGCGGAGGTGGTGGGCACCTACGGCCCCGACCAGGTGTCGCCGCAGGAGGTGGCGGAGCTGAGCGGGGCCGAGCCCGACCTGGTGCTGGACAACGCGCACATGTCCACGGGCGCGGTGCTGCCCGACTCCGGCGCGGCCGAGGTGGACGTGGTGAACTACCCCGGCGAGGACCAGGACCTGCTGGCGGTGTACCGGTCCAACGCCGAGGCGATCGGCGCGGCGCTGCGCGGTGAGGAGCCGCCGGGCCCCGGAGCGGACGGCGGCGGCCACGGGGGCGGCCACGACGACCACGACGGCCACGGGGGTGGCGGCCGCCACTGAGGCCGCGCCGGGTGAGGGGGCGGCGCGCCCCCTCACCCGGGCCTGCCGCGCTAGCCGCCCACCACCTCCACCGCGCGCTCGCGCAGGCGCTGCTTGTCGACCTTGCCGGCCGGGGTCAGCGGGAGCCCCTCATCCGGCGCGGGCAGCACGTACTCGGGGAACTTGTAGGGCTCCACGTCCCGCCCGCGCAGGAACTCCTCCAGTTCGGCGCGGTCGGGCACCCGCCCGTGGCGCGGCACGATGTGGGCGGCCAGCCGCTCGCCCATCAGCGGGTCGGGCACGCCCACGCAGCAGGCGTCGCGCACGTCGGGGTGCTCGCGCAGCAGGTGCTCCACCTCGACGGGGCTGATGTTGGCGCCGCCGCGGATCACCACGTCCTTGAGCCGGCCGACCACGCGCAGCCCGCCGTCCGCCTCCAGGATCCCCAGGTCGCCGGTGCGCACCCAGCCGCCGGCCGCCCGGTAGCGGGCGTTCAGCTCCGGCGCGCCGACGTAGCACATCGGGGTCATCGGCCCCAGGGACACGATCTCGCCGATGGCGCCGGCCGACACGTCGCGCAGGTGCTCGTCAACCACGCGGATGCCGGCCACCCGCGGGTTGGGCCGGCCGGCCGCGATCCCGGGGCGTCCGCTGATGTCGGGCGGGTCGTCCAGACCGGTGTGGCAGTTGACGCCGTCGGCCGAGCCGTAGAGGTTGACGACCGGGCAGCCGAAGCGGGCCCGCGCCTCGGCGGCGGTGAGCGGGTCCAGCGGCGCGCCGCCCAGCACCACCGCCGACACCCCGCCGGGGTCGGCGGTGTGCGCGCCGGGGCTGTCCAGCATCATCCGGATCATGGTGGGCACCGCGAACACGTGGCTGGGCCGGTGCTCGGCGACCGCGCGCATCGCCGCGTCGGCGTCGAACGCCCCGCACAGCACCAGCGTGCCGCCGTGGCGGGCCAGGGTGACGCTGGTGCCGCTGCTGCCGAAGGCCGAACCCAGCGGCACCAGGAACATCGCGCGCAGCTCGCGGCCGGGCCGCAGCAGCGCTTCAACGAAGTTGCCGCGCCCGCCGGCGAGCGCGTTGTGGGAGTAGGCGATCATCTTGGGCTGGGCCTCCGAGCCCGACGACACCAGGATGCGCGCGCAGGAGTCGGGGTCGGGGCGCGCCGGCGCGAACCCGGGCGGCGCGGCGGGCAGCGCGTCGGCGGGCACGCAGCCCTCGGGCGCCGGACCGGGGCCGACGGCCACGACGTGGCGCAGGGTGGGCGCGCCGGGCCGCAGCGCCGCGAGTTCGGCGGCGGGTGAGCGGTCGCGGTGGCGGGCGGCGGCGATCACGGCGGCGGCGCCCGAGCCCCGCACCAGGGCTTCGGCCTCGCGGACGCGGCGGCCCACGGGGAACGGCAGGGCGATCGCGCCCAGGGCGGCGACGGCGAGTTCGGCGGCCACGGCGTCGCGGCCGTTGGGCAGTTGGACGCCCACCACCTCGCCGGGGCCGATCCCCAGGGCGGCCAGGCCTCCGGCGGTGGCCAGGGCGCGGGCGCGCAGGTCGGCGTAGCTGATCGCGCCGTCGTCGTCGATCACGGCGGTGCGGTCGGGGTGGGCGGCGGCGTGCGCGCTGAACAGGGCGAACAGGTCGGCGCGGGGGTAGTCGCCCCGGCGCGCCCACTCGGCGCGCAGCCGGGCGGGGACGAGGTCGGTGATGGCGACTGCGGTCATACCTGGCTCCAGACGTTGGGCACGGCGACGGCGCCGTGGGAGTCGCGCGGGAGGCGGGCCGCGAATCGGGGGTCGGCGGGCAGCGCGGCGATGTCGCCGAGGGCGGCGGTGGCGCTGAGCCCTTTGTCGCGCAGCATGCGCAGGGCGTCGGCGGTGGGTGCGTCGGCGACGGCGGCGGCGAGCAGGGCGGCGTCGTCGGCGTCGGTGTCGGCGGGGGCGACCCAGCCGTCGGCGGTGCGCAGCGGGGCGCGGAAGCCCACGGCGAAGCGGCGGGGGTCGACGGCGGCGGGCGGTCCGGACAGCAGGTCGTGCAGCAGGGTGTCGGCGGCGCCGAGCAGGGAGCTTTCGGCGGCCACGGCGCCGCCCCGGCGGTCGGCCGCCAGCAGCGCGGCGACGACGGTCTGGGCGCCCAGCGCGCCGCCGAGGACGTCGAGCAGGGTCATCAGGGAGGGCGCGGCGGGCGCGCCGACGGGGCTGAGGGCGTCGGCCAGGCCCGAGCGCGCCTGGACCATGAAGTCGGTGCCGGGTGGGGCGTCGGGGACGGCGTCGGCCCACCCGGAGGTGTGGACGTAGACGAGCCGGGGGTTGGCAGCGGCGAGGTCGGCGGCGGCCAGGCCGAGGGTTTCGGCCTTGCCGGGAGCCCAGTTGTGGCAGAACACGTCGGCGTCGGCGACGAGGTCGCGCAGGTCGGCGCGGCCCTGGGCGGTCTTGATGTCGATCTCCACGGCGTCCTTGCCCCGGTTGAGGGCCAGCCAGCGCGCCGAGACGCCGCCGGTGACGGGCGGCATGGCGCGCAGCGGGTCGCCGCCCGGCGGTTCGACGCGGACGACGCGGGCGCCGAGCAGGCCCAGCAGGTGGGTGCACAGCGGCGCCTGGATGCGGCGGCCGGCCTCGACCACGGTGACGCCGGCGAGCGGCGCGGCGGTGGCGGCGGCCGCCGGCGCGGCGGCCGAGGCGGGGGCGGTCGGGTCGGGGCCGGTCGGGGCGGCGGTGTCCAGCGCGCGCAGGTGCCACAGGGGTGCGGGAACGGCGCCGATCTCCGCACGGCGCCGGTCCAGCGTCACCAGGTCGCAGATCCCCGCGCCCGAGGCGTCGGCCGCCGCGCGCAGCCGCTCCCAGGGCAGGGCGCGCGCCGCCGCGTGCAGGTCGGCGGGCAGGGCCGAGCAGGCGGTGGCGTAGCGGAACTGGAAGGGCGCCCAGCCGGCGCGGACGGCCGGCTCGGGGGCGCCCACCGCGCGCCAGAACCGCGCCCAGACCTCGGCGCTGAGCGCCTCGACCTCGAATGCGGTGCCGTCGGCGCTGGCGAAGGTCGCGCCGCCGGGGTCGAGCGGGACGGCCTCGGCCTCGGGCGCGCAGGCGGCGGCGAGGTACTGGGAGACCGACAGCAGGCCGGCCCGCTCCACGGTCGTGGCCAGGCGCGGCGCGGCGCCCGCGCGGCGGTGGGCGAGCACCCCGGCCAGCAGGCCGGTGACGGCCAGGACCTCGGCGAGCGCGGTGGTGTGGTCGAGGGTGAGGGGGCGGGGGGCGGAGCCCCAGCGGCGGCCGTTGACCGCCATCACGCCGGTGGCCGCCTGTGCGGTGGCCTCGTCGGTGATCCCGGTGTCCTCGGGGCGGTCCGACCAGGCCAGCTCGACCTCGGCGGCGCCGAGGCGCAGCCGGGCGGGCCGAGAGGGCTGGGTGGACCGGGCGCGGTCGTGCGGGAGGCGGGAGGGGGATGCGGGGGATGCGTAGGCGGTACCGGTGGCGGCGGCCGCGTCGGGTCCGGTGACGTCCGCACCGAGGGCGGCCAGGTGCCGGACGGCGAGCCGGCCCAGCGCCGGAGCCCCGTCGAGGCGGGCCGCGAGCCCGGAGAGTGGTCGGTCAGAGGGGATGGCGTTCATATCGCATCCTTCTGGTCACGCATCAGAAGCGGGAGCCGGAGCGCGGGAACTTCCGTCGTCGCGTCTCCGACTTCTCGTCACAGAAGCAGTCGAAGCGGACGCGACCCCAGTTCCCTCGGCGGAGCGAAAAGGCGGCGGACATGACCGGGAACACACTGCGACGCCATGATCACCAAGCCCGTTCGGCAACGCCGTGGCCTGAGCAAACGCGAGCACCCGCCGTCCCGCCGCAGTTCAGCCGCCGTCGCGGGAAGACCGCATCCGGCCACCCACGGCAACCCGGCGGTCACCACCCGATGCGGACCCCCCTTCGCGGAACGCGACCCGAGAAGTCCGGACGGGGGCGGAGGGTCAGCACCGAAGAGGGTCTGCGGCAACCGCCCCTCCGCGCAGAACCGGGGCAGCGGCGGGAACCACCTCCGGCCCTCTGTGGCCGCACTCACCCGCGCACCGGGAGGTGCGGGCGATCGGCGGGCCGCCCGGCGAGGAAGCCGCACCCCCGTCGGCCACCCACCCAGCCGCCACCGATGCCTTCACACCCGCCCCGCCGGCCTGATCACCCGGACGGAACCGAGCGGCGTCCGACCGCCGCCCACCCCGCTCCCTCCCATCCGCCGCTCCGGTGACCGCAGCCCCTCCCCACCTCATTCACCCCGCCTCCGCAGTCCCGTTCGTGTCAGCGAAAGGCCATGCCATGAGCACCAGTGAGCAGGCGACCCGCGCGCGCCCCGCGTCCGGCTCCCCCGGCGACGACGCCTCAGGGCTCGCGGAGCGGGTACGGGCGTTCGTCGCCGAGCACGTCGAACCCGCCGAAGACGCGCTCGACGCCCCGGGCGCCGACCGGGGGCCGCTCCTCACCGCGTTGAACAAGCGCGCCAAGGCCGCCGGGCTCTGGGCCCTGCCGCTGCCGCGCGCCCTGGGCGGCCGGGGGCTCTCCCTCACCGACTACGCGCCCCTGGCCGTCGAGGAGGGGCGCAGCGACCACGGCCCGGCGGCGCTGGGGTCGGCCGCCCTCCTCGACGTCCGCATGCTCGACCGCCACGCCCGCCCGGAGCTGCGGCGTCGCCACCTCGCCGACCTCGCGTCCGGCCGCGCGCGGGCGTGCTACGCCATGACCGAGCCGGGCGTGCGCGGCACGCGCCCCGCCGAGATCGCCACGCGCGCCGCGCCCGAGGGCGGCGGCTGGGTCCTCAGCGGCCGCAAGTGGTTCGTCACCGGCGCCGCCGAGGCGGACCTCGTAACCGTCCTCGCCCGCGCCGGCGGCCCCGCCGGCGCGGACGGCGGGCTGACGATGTTCTGCCTGCCCACCGGCCTGCCCGGCGTGCGCGTGGAGCGCGAGCTGCCGATGCTGGGCGCGGGCGGCCAGTACGAGATCGCCTTCGACGGCGTCCGCGTCGGGGCCGAGCACGTCCTCGGCACCCCCGGCGCGGGCCTGGCCATCGCCTCCGAGCGCATCGCGCTGGGCCGCACGCTGCGCTGCCTGCGGTGGCTCGGGCAGGCGGAGCGCGCCTACGGGCTGCTGCTGCGCCGGGCAGCCGAGACCGGGCGCGGCAGCCCGCCGCTGGGCGACCACCAGCTCGTGCGGCGGTTGGTGTTCGAGGCGCACCTGGCCATCGCCGGAACCCGCCCGCTGATCGACGCGGCCGTACGCGAGGTGGCCGCCGAGGGCGACGCCCGCCAGGCCGTGGCCCTGGCCAAGGTCGCCGCCGCGCGCATGCTCTCCACCGTCACCGACGCGGCCGTGCAGGTCCACGGCGCCGAGGGACTCGGGCCGGACACCCCGCTCCCCCGCCTCTACCGGGTGGCCCGCCAAGCCCGCATCCTCGACGGACCGGACGAGTCCCACATCGCGTCCTTCGCAGGACGCCTCCTGCGGCAGTACGCCGAAACCACGCCGCCGCCTCCAGGCGGCCAGCCGCCTCCGCCGAACGACGCGCGGGTGGGCCGGGTCCTGAGGGCACGCAGTCACCGGGCGGCGCCCAGCGGCTGATTCGAGCGACGAGGTGCCGAGTGCGGCGGGCGGTCGGGGGCGGGCGGTGACCGGATCGCGCACCCGTGGTGGGGGAAGGCGGCGGGGCGGCGGCCATGCCTCAGCGCCGCCGCCCCGCCCGTCACCGATCCGCTCCCGCCCCATCGGCGGCCGGGCGGTCGGCGGTGCGCCAGGCCAGGGCGATGGCCGCCGCCAGCGCGAACTGCACCGCCACCGCCGCCCACCCCGCGCCGAAGCCCCAGGCGTCGGCGATCACCCCGAAGGCGGGCGGCCCCACGGCGAATCCCGCGAAGAACCCGGCCGACACCAGGGCGGAGTCGCGGCCCGCCGCGACCGGGGCGGCGCGGCGCATCACGATCAGCATCGAGACGGCGTTGGCCGCCACCGCGAACGCGCCGATGGCGACCGCGCCCGCCCACGCCGACGCGCCCGCGCCGGGCAGCAGCGGCGCCACCCCGATGAGCACCGGCCCCAGCACGGCGCCCGCCGCCAGCACCACGGGCAGCCGGTCGGCGCGGGCGCCGTCGCCTCCGGCCAGCCGCGCCCACAGCACCCGGCCCGCGATACCGCAGACCCCCAGCACCGCCACCAGCACCGCCGCGCCGAACTCCCGGTACCCCAGGTCGGCGGCGGCGAAGAGCGGCAGGTAGGTGTTGATGGAGGCCAGCCCGCCCCCCAGCGGCAGCGAGAACACCGCCAGCCAGACCACCGACGCGGGCACCCGCCCCGGCGCCGGGCGCCCGTCCGCCGGGCGCGGCGGGGCGGCGGGCACCGCGCGCCAGGCCCACACGGCGGCGCAGGCCGCCGCCACGGCCGCGCACGCCACCGCGAACCGCCACCCCGCCGCGGCCGCGAGCGCCGCGACCGGCAGCCCGGCCGCGAACGCGCCCATCTGCACGCCCGACTGCTTCCACCCCGTGACCGCCCCCCGGCGCCGGGGCGGCACCACGGCGAGGATCACCGTGTTGGTGGCGGGGTTGGCGAGCGCCTGCGGCAGGCCGCCCAGGGTGATCGCCAGCAGCAGGACCCCGTAGCCGGGCGCGGCGCTGATCGAGGCGAGGGCCAGCGCCGTGAGCGCCAGCAGCGCCACCAGGCAGCGCCGCGCGCCGAACCGGTCGACCACCCGGCCCGCCAGGGGGGAGAGCAGCGCGGCGGTGGCGAAGCCGACCGTCGTCGTGAAGCCGAGCATGGTGGTGCTCATGCGCAGTTCGTCGACGAGGGCCGGGCCGAGCGCCCCCACGATGAAGAGCTGGGCCATCGAGAACGCCATGACCGACGTGAGCAGGACGGTGAGCCCGACGGGGGCGCCCCGCTCCGGGCCGTCGTCGGCGCGCGGCGGCGGGGTGGCCGGGGTGCCCGGGGTGGCCGGGGTGCTTTCGGACATGGCGGCGGCTCCGGGAGCGTGTGGACGGGGACGGCGGGGACGGCGGGCGGGCAGGCCCTGGACTGCCCATAAGAGCAGTCGTCGGCAGGAGGCGGGAAGTTCCGGCGGCGGCCGCCGGACGAGAGGTGCCGCACACCGGTGCCCGCCCCCGCGCCTTCATCGGAACGCGGTCGGCTCCCCGCTGCGGGCACGTCGGACCGGCGGGGCCGCCACTGGGCGGTCCGGGGCGCGCCTGGCGCGCCGCGCCACCCCGCAGCGGCCTCCATGGCTGGGAAACACCAGGTCAAAAGGGTTTTTCCCGGGGCATCAGGGGCAGCCGCCGCCGTACAGCCACAGGGTGGCGCGCAGGGCCGCGTCGGACCGCCGCAACCGGCGGGACGCTCCGCGTCCCGGGGTCCCGGGCCAATGCGCGCCGCCGGGGAGGGAAGCATGACTGGACGCGGCATGGAGGGTCCGCGCCGGGACCGCGCCGGTTCCCCGACCGACCGCGAGGCCCCGGAGCGGCGGGTGCGGGCGCGCCGGGTGACCGGCGGCGAGGCGCCGCGCGAGACGCGCGCCGCACGGGCCACGCGGGCCGCCCCGGCCAAGCGCGGCGCCACCGACCAGGAGCCGGACGTCCTGCTCGACGTGCCCGACCTGGCGGTGGACGAGATCGACCTCGACGTCGAGAACCTGCGGGCGCGGGTGTCCCTCCAGGCGGAGGTGGGCGACCTGCTGCGGCTCAACGTGGGCGCCGACGTCGACCTGGGCGCGGTGTCCCTGACCCTGCGCGGGGTGGAGGCGCAGGCGCGGCTCAAGGTGCGGCTGGACAACGTCGCGGCGATCATCGAGCGGGTGCTGCGCACCATCGACGAGAACCCGCAGCTCATCACGGAGGGCTTGGCCGGGCCGCTGAAGTCGGCGGTCGCGGAGGCCGGGAACGTCGCCGGGCGGGCCACCGACGCCGTCGGCCGGGGCGCGGGCCAGGCGGCGGCCGGTGGGCTGGGCGCGCTGGCGGGCGGCGACGGCAACCCGGCGGCGCCGGTGACGGACGCGGTCGGCCGCGCGGCCGATGCCGGGGGCCGTGCGGCCGAGGCCGGGGGCCGCGCCGCCGGACCTGTCGGCGGAGCGGTCACCGGTGGCGCGGCCGGACCGTTCGCCTCCCCGGAGGCGGCGGGCGGCGGCAGCCGTCCGCCGGCCGGGTCCGGCGGCACCCGTGAGCAGCCGGAGGATACGGGGGCCGCCGCACCCGCCACGCCGCTCGCCGCCGAAAGCGCCGCCGCCGATGCCGTATGGGGCTACCCCGGCGACGAACCGCCGCCGGAGGACGCCGACCTGGACACCGAGGCACCGGACTCCGACGCCTTCACCGTCTACGACGACACCGGTCCGGCCGGCGCGGACGCCGAAGCCCCGCCCGAGGACATCGACGCCTCGGCCGGCGGCAACGACGCCGGACCCGCCGACACGCCGCCGCCTGCGCCCGCCGATCGGTCGGGTGGCGGGCGGACCGCCCCGGGCTCCCCGGATCCGGGGCTCGACTACGACGCCGGCCCCGCGTTCGGCCGGGACGCCGACGACGAATCCGGTGCCGGAGACGACAGCGGCGGAGACGGCGGCCGCCAGGAGACGGGATCGCCGTTGCGCGGTGCGCCCCGGCCACGGCGTGCCGACCACGGTGCGGGCCGCGGCTCCCGCGACGAACGGCCGGACGGGGCGGAGCCGCACCCGACCGCCTCCCAGCGCGTCCTGCGCGGCATCCGGGGCGTGCGGGCGGGGGCCCGGCAGGTGGGTCGTGACGCCGGTTCCGTGGTGAGCCGCGCCGTCCAGGCCGCGCGTGAGGCGAGGTGAGCGCCGTGGCCCGACCCCGCCGCCCGCGCCGGGCCGATGTGGAGATCGAGGCCGCCGCCACGGCCGAGGAGGTCACCTTCCACGACCGGCCGTCGGTGGCCTCGGGCTTCACGGGCGACCCGGACCCCGATTCCGCCCACGGCGGCGACCGCCGCAACCTGCCCGACCGCGTCGAGCCGCACACCACCTACTACGACATCCGCGTGGACTACCGCATCGCGGGCCTGGTCGCCGACGCGGTCGGCACCGAGGACCCCGAGGACCCGGAAGACACCGAAACACGCGGCGACGATCCCGGCAAGGACGCGCCGACCCGCTGAACCCGCGCGCGGCCGGGCCGCGCCCACCTCCGCTGACGCATCCCCACGACACGAGGAGGCGCCTATGGTGCAGAGCAACCGCCCCGTTTCGGTGCTGGCCGGCTGCGGGATCATCGTGCTGCTCCTGCTCCTCTTCGGCTCGTGCACCGCCCTGTCCGGCGGCCTGGGCGGCGGCCCCGAGGCGCCCGACCGCCCCGCGCCCGCGCCCACGGTCACCGCGACCGCCACGGTCACGGTCTCCGCCTCGCCCCGGCCCGGCGACAACCGCGACGGCGGCGGGGACGGAGGGCGCGACGGCGCCCGGGACGGCACCGCCGAGTTCCAGGGCACCCTCCCGCCCGCCGCGCCCGAGCCCACCACCTATCCGGAGCCGGAGCCCACGTCCACCTCTGCCGTCGAACCCGGCGAGGACGATTGAGCGGCCCGCTACGCGCCCGCCCGCGCACGCGCCGGGGCAGCGCGCAAGCGTGCCGGCGTGCGACACCCGCGCCCGGCACCGACCGGCCCCGACCCGAACCCGCCGCCCCTGACCCCGGAAACCGCATCGCACATCCGGTCCCCGCCGGCCGATGAGTTTCGGGCCGCCCGGGAGTCACCCCTCACAACGGCACGACGGGACCGCTCCGCTTCGGACCCGGCCGGCGCACCGGCCCCGGCCGCACCAACCGCACCACACCGCACCACCCGCACCAAGGAGACGCGATGAGCACCGCCACCCTCGACAGCATGCTGCTGTCCAGCACCGATCCCCGGCGCCTGCACGCCTGGTACGCCGAGGCGTTCGCGCCCGACGAGGACTCCGCGGTGGACACCTACCGCGTGCTGCGGTTCGGCGGGGTCTACCTGATGATCGACAGCCGCGACGACATCGGCGCCGCCAACCCCGAGCCGGGCCGGCTCATCCTCAACTTCCAGGTCCCCGACGCCCGCGCCGCCGCCGCGCGCCTCGACCGCATGGGCGCCACCTGGGTGGCCCCGCTGGAGGACCGCGACGGCAGCCTGTTCGCCACCGCCGTGGACCCCGACGGCAACTACGTCCAGCTCATCCAGCTCAGCGAGGCCCACCGCGCCGCCATGTGACACCGCACCCGCCCGACGACGAAGGGAGCCGGCATGCTCGGCGACAGCACGGCCTACAGCGGTTTCGCGGTGCCCGACACCGCCGCGGCCGCCGCGTTCTACCGCGACACCCTGGGACTGACCGTCGAACCGGTCCCGGGCATGGAGGAGCACGGCCTGCTCACCCTCCACCTGCCCGGCGGCGCCCAGGTGCTGGTCTACCCCAAGCCCGATTTCACGCCCGCCACCTACACCGTCCTGAACTTCGCGGTGCCCGACATCGACGAGGCCGTCGACGCCCTCGCGGCGCGCGGCGTGGAGTTCCTGCGCTACCCCGGCTTCGACCAGGACGACAAGGGGATCGCCCGCGCGAGCCACGGCGGCCCCTCGGTCGCGTGGTTCACCGACCCCGCCGGCACCATCTGCTCGGTGCTCCAGGAGGAGTAGCGGTCCGGCCGGCCGCCGGACGGGCGGCCGCGCCCC
>NZ_JAJAQC010000056.1 GCF_027604915.1 Streptomonospora mangrovi | reverse complement strand
CGGTCGCCGCGGCCGTAGCCGCCGGGGCCGCCCGAGCGCGCCGGGCGGTCGCCGCGGGCGCCGCCGCCGGCGCGGTCGGACCGCTCACCGCGGCCGCCGCGCGCGAAGCGGTCGCCGGAGGACCCGCGGGCCGCCCCCCGGTTGCCGTCACGCCCCGTAGCGTTGGCGGCCCCGCGGGCGCCGCCGCGCCGGGCCGAGGTGTCGTGGTCGCCGCGCTCACCGCGCGGGGCGGACCGGCCGCGCTCGGCGCGGCGGTCGTCGTGGTCCCGCTCACCGCGGGATCGGTCGTTCTTACGTGGCGTGTTCACCGGTGTCGTCAAAACCTTCGATGTCGTCAGGCAGGAAGGGGGCGAGGTCGGGGAGTTCGCCGAGGTCGCGAAGGCCCAGACGCTCCAGGAAATAGGTGGTGGTGCGGTAGAGCAGCGCGCCGGACTCCGGGTCCTGTCCGGCCTCCTCGATCAGGCCCCTCAGTACGAGGGTACGCATAACCCCGTCGCAGTTCACACCGCGCACCGCGGAGACCCGCCCGCGCGACACCGGCTGGCGGTAGGCCACCACCGCAAGCGTCTCCAGCGCGGCCTGGGTCAGCCGGACCTCCTGGCCCTCCTTGAGGAAGTGCTCGACCACGGCGGCGCACTCGGGCCGGGTGTAGAACCGCCAGCCCTCGGCCACCTGGCGCAGGTCGAAGCCGCGGCCCTGCGCGGTGTACTCCCCCGCCAGCTCGGCCAGCACCCGCGCGATCTCCTCGACCGGGCGGTCGAAGGCGCGGGCCAGGTCGTACTCGGCGACCGGCTGGTCCACCACCATCAGCACAGCCTCCAGGTCGCGGCGCAGCTCCGCCTCGCCCCCGCCGCCGGCCGCCGGCGGCCGCGCCGCCGCCTCCTCGTGCTCCACCGCGCTCACGTCTCCTCCTCGCTCTCGCGCCTGGCCTGGTCGAACTCGTCGGACACCGCGATCGTCCCCTCGGCGCTGCCGGTCCAGGTGATCACCAGCTCGGCCAGCGGCTCGGGCTGGTCGAATCCCACACTGGCGGCCCGGTACAGCTCCAGCAGCGCCAGGAACCGCGCGACGACCTCGAAGGTGCCGGCGCAGTCGGCGGTCAGCTCGGCGAACGTCAGCCGCCCGTGCTCGCGCAGCGCGCGCACCACCACCTCGGCCTGCTCGCGCACCGAGGTGCGGGTCTGGTGGATGTGGGTCACCGGGACGCTGGGCGGTTCGCGGGGGGTGAACACCCGCGCCGCCAGCATCGCGAACTCCTGGGGGCCCAGCTTGATGAACACGTCGGGGCGCGCCTCGGCGAACCGCGGTTCCAGCCGCACCGCGCGCGGGAAGCGCCGGCCCTGCGCGGACAGGCGCCCCGCCAGCACGGCGGCGGCCTCCTTGTAGGCGCGGTACTGGAGCAGGCGGGCGAACAGCAGGTCGCGCGCCTCCAGCAGGGCGAGGTCGGCCTCGTCCTCCACGTCGCCGCGCGGCAGCAGCCGCGCCGCCTTCAGGTCCAGCAGCGTGGCCGCCACCAGCAGGAAGTGGCTGGCCTGGTCGAGGTCCCAGTTCCCCTCGTGGGCGTGGATGTAGGCGATGAACTCGTCGGTGACCTTCGACAGCGACACCTCGGTGATGTCGAGCTTGTGCTTGGAGATCAACCCGAGGAGCAGGTCGAAGGGCCCCTCGAAGTTGTCCAGGTGCACCTGGAATCCGCCGTCGGAAGCGGCCTCGCCGCCGGGAGCGCTCATGGGCGCGCCCGGGGCGAGGCCGGACTGCTCTGGGTCATCGTTCCAGGGTGGCACCGTTGAACCGGTGCCGTGGTCACGTCTCGCTCAGCCGCCGCACCAGCATGCTGGAGGCCCCGTGCTCCTCGAAGTCGGCCAGCAGGACCGCCACCGCCTCGCGGACGATGCGGCCGCGGTCGGCCGTGATGCCGTGGTCGCCCCGCAGGGTCAGCCGGGTCTGCTCCAGCGCCAGCAGTTCGGGCGCCGAGATGTAGACCGTGATCTTCTCGTCGTGGCGCTGCCGGCCGCTGGGCCGGGGCGGGCGCGCGGGCCGGGCGCGCGGCACCGGGCGCGCGCCGCCGGAGGCCCCGGCGGGGCGGGCGGCGGGCGGTTCGGGCTCCGGTGGCGCGGGCTCGGGCGCGGCGGGCTCCGACGGGCGGAAGAACAGCTCGTCGGCGCCCGGCAGCGTCACGCGTCGTGTCCGCTGATTGGCCACCTGGCCAGCACCTCCTTCGCCAGCTCCCGGTAGGCGTTGGCGCCCGCCGACGAGGAGTCGAAGCGGGTGATGGGTTCCCCGGCGACGGTGGCGTCGGGGAAGCGGACGGTGCGGTTGATGACGGTGCCGTAGACCTTGTCGCCGAACCCGTCGATGATGGTGGCCAGGACCTCGCGCGCGTGCAGGGTGCGCGGGTCGTACATGGTGCCCAGGAAGCCGTCGATCACCAGGTTCTCGTTGAGCCGCTCCTGCACCTTCTGGATGGTGTCCATGAGCAGCGCGACACCGCGCAGCGCGAAGAACTCGCACTCCAGCGGCACGATCACGCCGTCGGCGGCGGTGAGCGCGTTGACGGTGAGCAGGCCCAGCGACGGCTGGCAGTCGATGAGCACGACGTCGTAGTCGTTGATGACCGGGCGCAGTGCGCGCGAGAGCATGTGCTCGCGGGCGACCTCGCCCACCAACTGGACCTCGGCCGCCGACAGGTCGATGTTGCTCGGGATGAGGTCGAGGCCGTCGACGTCGGTCTTGATCAGGACGTCCTCGACGGTGACGTCGCGCTGCATGAGCAGGTTGTAGACGGTGAGGTCGAGTTCGCGCGGGTCCAGCCGCCCCAGCCCCACCGACAGCGCGCCCTGCGGGTCGAAGTCGACCAGCAGCACCCGCCTGCCGTACTCGGCGATGGCCGCGCCGAGGTTGATCGTCGTCGTGGTCTTACCGACCCCACCCTTCTGATTACACAGTGCTACGATACGGGCCGGGCCGTGGCTGTCCAACGGCGCCGGTACCGGGAACTCCGGCTTCGGTCTTTTCGCTTGCAGTGCCGCCCCCGTGCTGCGCGTTTCCCCCCATGGGTTGCTCACCGGGGAGTCCGGCATGTTGTCGTCGACGGGGCCGACCGGCTCCGCGTCGTCGTACTCCGACCAGCTCACAACCCTTGACCTCCCTACGGACCCGCCGGCGCCGGGCGGTTGGGCGCCCCGCGCGGCCGGCCGTCGGAAAAACTCAATATGTCGACAGCGACCAACCGTCGTGCGGCGACTCTAGAACGACGGCACGCAATGATTCAACGCGACACTCTACGGCCTCGCCCGCCGGTGCCGGGCGGGTTCGCGCACCGGGGGTCACCGGGCGGCCGGCGGCGGGGCCTCACCCGGCGGCGTTGGCCCGGGGGTGGCTGGCCGCGTAGACCTCGCGCAGGCGGTCAACGGTGACCATCGTATAGACCTGGGTGGTGGTCACCGAGGCGTGGCCCAGCAGCTCCTGCACCACACGGACGTCGGCGCCGCCGTCGAGCAGGTGGGTGGCGAAGGAGTGCCGCAGGGTGTGCGGCGAGATGTCGCTGAGCCCGGCGCGCTCGGCCGCAGCCCGCAGCACCGACCACGCGCCCTGGCGGGTCAGCCGCCCGCCGCGGGCGTTGAGGAACAGCGCGGGCACCCCCCGGCCCGAGGCCGCCAGCACCGGCCGCGCCCGCACCAGGTAGGACTCCACCGCGCCGCGCGCGAACCGGCCGATCGGCACCAGCCGCTCCTTGCCGCCCTTGCCGCGGAACCGCACCACGCTGACCTCGCCGGAGCCGTCGGCGCCCTCGGCTCCCGATCCGCCGGCGCTGACGCGGGTGAGGTCGTCGACGTCCAGGCCCACGGCCTCGGAGATCCGCGCGCCGGTGCCGTAGAGGAGTTCGAGCAGGGCGCGGTCGCGGGCGGCGCGGGGGTCGCCCTCGGCCGGCACCGCGCCCAGCAGGGACTCGATGGTGTCCAGCGACACCGCCTTGGGCAGCCGGCGCGGCGGCGCGGGCGGGCGCACTCCCCCGGCGGGGTCGGTGGCGGTGATGCCCTCGCGCAGGGCGAACCGGTGCAGCCCGCGCACGGCCACCACGGCGCGGCCGGCGGAGTTGGTGCCCAGGGGCGGGTGGTCGGAGTCGCCCTCGCGCAGCCGGCGCAGGAACTCGGTGACGTCGGACTCGGTGACGCCGTCGAGGGCGGTGTGGCCGCGGGCGGCCAGGAACGCGAGGTAGCGGTTGAGGTCGCGGCGGTAGGAGGACAGGGTGTTGTCGGCCAGGCCGCGTTCGACGGCGAGGTGGTCGAGGTAGCCGCGCACCACCGAGACCAGCGCGGCACCGGGCTGCCGCGCGGGGGACGCGTGCTGCTCGGCCGCTGCCACGATCACCCGTCTTCCGCCGCTGGGGAGGTCAACGCGCCGATCATGCCACACGGCGCCGACATTCGCCGGGCGACACGGCGATACCCGGCCAAGCCTCCCCCAATTCGGACAACCCGCCGCGCCGCGCCCCGGGGTGCGGGGCGCGGCGCTGAGCGGTGCGGCGCGGCGGCTCGGCCGGCGGCCGCGGCGCGGTGTGCGCGTGCCGTCTGCGCGGTGCGGGCGGCTCAGTCGGCGGCCGGGGCCGGGCGCAGAGCGGCGAACCCGCCGCGCGCGGCCGAGGCCGCGGCGAGCACGCCGATCACCGTGGCGCCGTTGTGCACCCGCCCGGCGAGCACGGCGGCCTCGGCCTCGGCCAGCGGGACCCACGCGGCGGCCAGGTCGGCCTCCTCGTGCTCCCGGACGAAGGAGACCTCCGACGCGGCCAGCGGGTGCAGCCCGCGCCCCAGGAACACCTGGATGCGCTCACTGGAGAACCCGGGCGAGGGGAAGAAGTCGGCCAGCTCATACCAGCGCTCGGCGCGGTAGCCGGCCTCCTCGGCCAGCTCCCGCTGGGCGGTGCGCACCGGCGGCTCGCCCTCCTCGTCGCGAACGCCGGCGGGCAGCTCCCACAGCCGGTGCCGCACGGCGTGGCGGTACTGGTGGACCATCAGCACCCGGTCGCGGTCGTCCAGGGCGAGCGCGGCGACGGCGCCGGGGTGCTCCAGCCGCTCGCGCGGCACGGTCTCGTGCCCGCCGCCGGCGGCGGGCATGCGCACCCAGTCGACGACGGTGGAGGTCTTGGCGCCCCGGTAGACCTCGCTCGTCCTGTCGACCGGCCAGGACTCCGGGTTGTCGGCGAGCGCGGCGGCCTCGGGCTCGGCGGCGCTCATGCGCGGCCGACCGCGGCGGCGCGCTCCAGGGCGGCCGAGATCAGCCCGCGGAACAGCGGGTGGGCGCGGGTGGGGCGCGACCGCAGCTCGGGGTGGGCCTGGGTGGCGATGAAGAACGGGTGCTCCTCGCGCGGCAGCTCGACGTACTCCACCAGGCGGCCGTCGGGCGAGAGCCCGGAGAACACCAGGCCGGCCTCGGCCAACTGGTCGCGGTAGGCGTTGCTCACCTCGTAGCGGTGGCGGTGCCGCTCGGAGACCTGGGCGCTGCCGTACAGCTCGCGGGCCAGGGAGCCCTCGGCGAGGTCTGCGGGGTACAGGCCCAGCCGCATCGTGCCGCCCATGTCGCGCTCGCCGGCGACCACGTCGGTCTGGTCGGCCATGGTCGCGATGACGGCGTGCTTGGCCTTGTCGTCGAACTCGGCGCTGTTGGCGCCCTCCAGGCCGACGACGCTGCGGGCGTACTCGATCACCATGCACTGGAGGCCCAGGCAGATGCCCAGCAGCGGGATGCGGTTCTCGCGGGCGTAGCGGATGGCGCCGAGCTTGCCCTCGATGCCGCGCACCCCGAACCCGCCGGGGATCAGCACGCCGTCGACGCCCGACAGCTCCCGCTCGGCCCCGGCCTCGGTGGCGCAGTCGTCGCTGGCCACCCAGCGCAGGTCCACGCGGGTGTTCTCGGAGAACCCGCCGGCGCGCAGCGCCTCGGTCACCGAGAGGTAGGCGTCGGGCAGGTCGATGTACTTGCCCACCAGGGCGATGGTGACCTCGCGGTCGGGCTGGTGCACGCGGCGCAGCAGGTCGTCCCACTCGGTCCAGTCGACGTCGCGGAAGGCCAGGCCCAGGCGGCGCACGACGTAGGCGTCGAGGCCCTCGCGGTGCAGCACCTTGGGGATGTCGTAGATGGAGGGCGCGTCGGGCGTGGAGACCACGCCGCCCTCGTCCACGTCGCACATCAGGCTGATCTTGCTCTTGAGGCTCTGCGGGATGGGCCGGTCGGCGCGGCACACGATCGCGTCGGCCTGGATGCCGATGTTGCGCAGGGCGGCCACCGAGTGCTGGGTGGGCTTGGTCTTCAGCTCGCCGGAGGGGCCGAGGAAGGGCAGCAGCGACACGTGCAGGAAGAAGCAGTTGTCGCGGCCGATCTCGTGGCGGATCTGGCGGACCGCCTCAAGGAAGGGCTGGGACTCGATGTCGCCGACCGTGCCGCCGATCTCGGTGATGACGATGTCGACGTCGGCGGACTCCATGGCGTAGATCCGCGCCTTGATCTCGTTGGTGATGTGCGGGATCACCTGCACGGTGTCGCCGAGGTAGGCGCCCTGGCGCTCCTTGGCGATCACGCTGGAGTAGACCTGGCCGGTGGTGACGTTGGCCGACGCCGACAGCTCGGTGTCGAGGAAGCGCTCGTAGTGGCCGATGTCGAGGTCGGTCTCGGCCCCGTCGTCGGTGACGAACACCTCGCCGTGCTGGAACGGGTTCATCGTTCCCGGGTCGACGTTGAGGTAGGGGTCGAGCTTCTGCATGGTGACCCGCAGGCCGCGCGACTTCAGCAGCCGCCCGAGGCTGGAGGCGGTCAGGCCCTTTCCGAGACTGGAGGCGACACCGCCAGTGACGAAGAGGTGTTTGGTGCTCGCGGCGGATGCCAAATGTTGCTCCCGTGGTCGTAAGGCGACGGCCGTCCCGCTTTCGATCGGACGTCCGTGCGGTGCCCGGTGCCGCGGTCAGGCTGGTCGTCGGCGACCTCGGACTCCACGGGCCACCAGGATAACAGTGCCGGGCACCTGCGCCGATACACACCCCGGGCGAGGGCCTCGCCCAGGGCGAACCGCAGGCACGTCCGTGGAATCGACGGCGAGGAGACCGCCGTGGGCCACCCGGCCGCCCTAGCCGGGGAAGCCTCCAGCGCGGCCCAGGAGGGCCGGGGGCTCCTTGCCCAGGAGCGACCCCAGCCAGGTGCCCACGCGGGCGGTGGCGGCGGAGTCGACGCCCGTGGCGGCACCGCTTCGGTCGAGCAGGTAGACGAGGTCCTCGGTGGCGATGTTGCCGGTGGCCCCGGGGGCGAACGGGCAGCCGCCGAACCCGCCGACGCTCGCGTCGAGCACGTCGACGCCGTGCTCCAGCGCGGTGTGGGCGTTGGCGTAGCCGGTGTTGCGCGTGTTGTGGAAGTGGCAGCGCAGCCGCACGCCGGGGGCCGCCGCGCGGACGCGGGCCAGCAGGTCGGCCACCTGGCGGGGCACGCCCACGCCGATGGTGTCGGCGACGGCGATCTCGACGGCTCCGGCCGCCGCCGCGTCGCGGGCGATCGCGGCCACGCGCCCGGGGTCGGTCTCGCCCTCGAAGGGGCAGCCGAAGGCGGTGGACACGGTGGCGCTGACGGGCGTGCCCGCCTCAGCGGCGGCCGCCGCGATGTCGGCGAAGACCGCCGTCATCTCCTCGACGGTGGTGCCCTGGTTGCGGCGACAGAACTCGTCGGTGGCCGGGATGGCGACGTTGACCTCGTCCACCCCGGCGGCCAGGGCGCGGTCCAGGCCCTTGCGGTTGAGGACCAGGCCGATGTAGGAGACGCCATCGGTGCGCGGGACCGCCGCCATGACCTCCTCGGCGCCGGCCATCTGCGGCACCCGGCGAGGGTTGACGAAGCTGACGGCCTCGATGCGCCGCGCGCCCGCCGCGACCAGCCGCCGGATCAGCTCCACCTTGTCCGCCACCGACAGGGGCGTGTCCTCGTTCTGGAGGCCGTCGCGCGGCCCGACCTCGACGATCTCCACCCGTTCCGCCGCCGCCATGCGTCCGCCCTTCGTCGCGTCCACCGGCGCCGCCCCGCCCGGCGGCGCCCCTGCCGGCCAGGGTAGTGCGGTGCGGCCCGCGCGGTCAGCGCAGGGCGAGCGCGGGGCGGACCTCCCAGGTGGTCCACACCGGGCGGTAGCCCATGCGGTTCCAGAACGGGCCGGACAGCGGGTTGAGCATGGCGTAGTTCAGCAGCGTGATCTGCACGTTGTGGGTGTCCAGCGCCTGGTGGGCGTGGCTGACCAGAGCGGTGCCGATCCCCCGGCCGCGCTCCTCCTCGGCCACCACGCCGTAGCCGATGTGGGCGGCGGGCGCGCTGCGCACCAGCGGGGCGGCCCAGCGGGCGCGGTCGGGCGGGGACACCCAGATCAGGCCGACGGGGCGCCCCCGGCGCTCGGCCAGCCAGATCCACGACGGCGAGCGCGCCAGCGAGCGCGCGGCCACGCCCCGGGTCTGCTCGGCGGTCTCGGGCTGGACGAACACACCGCCGAAGTGCTCCTCGTAGCGGTGCTCCTCCATGAGCAGGCTGACGATCTGGGTGAGGTCCTGGGAGTCGGCCAGCCGGATGGTGACGTCGCGGGGCGGCAGCGAGGGCGGCACGCCCCGGCGCCGCTCGCGGGCCGCCAGCACGCTGTAGGGCTGGAGGCCGTGCCACTGGAGCGCGGAGACGGCCGAGACGTCGCGCGCCGGCCAGGTGAGCAGGGCCGCCGACTCCGAGCCGGTGCCGGTGGGCAACTGCTGGAGCTGCTCGCGCCAGCTCGACAGCAGGGAGTCCAGGGCCCTGCGGGGTTCGGGGCCGCCGACGACGGGGGTGAGCCAGTGCTGGTCGGGCATGCCCCAGGTGCGGCCGACCTCGCCCGGCTGGTGCCAGGTGTAGCGCATGGTGCCGGCGGCCACCGGCTCGCCGTTTTCGTCGCTGACCGTCAGGAGCGGATAGGTGCTGGACCGGGGGCGCGTGGGCGCGGGCAGCAGCGGGTCGACCGCCCGCCACCGCTGCGCCACGGAGTTCACCAGCCGGTCGAACTCGGCACCGCTGCCGGGCAGCTCGTCATGCCGCACCCGAGCGACATAACCGCCCATCCCACCTCCCTGGCCGCGCATACCGCATACCTGCCTTCGACCCGCCGGCGCGGCGTGCCGGGGGTCTTTCAGCGGTCACATACCGTTGCAACACGGACACAAAGACCGTAGCGCCTCCGGCCCGCATTCGCCCGCCGACCCGGCGAGAATTACCCGGATCGTTTTGAAATTGTCGCCATGCAATTTCATCCGCGACAACGCCTCGTGCGCCCTACGGTAGCCGATCGGCAACGCCTGCCACCACGCGGGTCCGGCACCGCGCAACAGCCGCTGAAATGCGAGGACGCGGCCGAACTCGGCAAACGCACGCCGCGTCGGCACATGCATTCGCAGGCCGGGTCCAGGGCGAACGGCGCAGCGTAACCATTGGCCGACGGAATTCACGCTCCGTGTCATTCGACGGCCGATTTCGTCATTTCCGCACTTCAGCGCGGCGCCGCCGGGGAGAGCAGAACGGAGTACTCTACCGGCCCGGGCGCGCGGCGCAAACACGCGAGCGGGGCCGGGGCGCACGCGCCCCGGCCCCGCCGCCGCGATGACGCAGCGTCAGCTCACCCCGGCGGCGTCCATGCCGCGGAGTTCGCGCTTCAGCTCCTTGATCTCGTCGCGCAGCCGCGCGGCCAGCTCGAACTGGAGGTCGGCGGCGGCCTGGTGCATCTGCTGGCCGAGCTGCTCGATGAGCTGGGCCAGCTCCGCGCGCGGCATGGCGCTGACGTCCTGGGAGCGTTCCTGCCCGGCCAGGGCGGGGACCGGCGCCTTGGGGCTGCGGTAGCCCGACCCGATCAGCTCCTCGGTGTCGACGTCCTCGCGCGCCAGGGAGTCGAGGATGTCGGCGATCCGCTTGCGCAGCGGCTGCGGGTCGATCCCGTGCTCCTCGTTGTAGGCCAACTGCTTGGCGCGGCGCCGGTTGGTCTCGTCCAGGGCGTTGCGCATGGAGTCGGTGATGTTGTCGGCGTACATGTGCACCTGCCCGGCGACGTTGCGGGCGGCGCGGCCGATGGTCTGGATCAGCGCGCTGGAGGAGCGCAGGAACCCCTCCTTGTCGGCGTCGAGGATGGCCACCAGGGAGACCTCGGGGAGGTCCAGGCCCTCGCGCAGCAGGTTGATGCCCACCAGGACGTCGTACTCGCCCACGCGCAGCTCGCGCAGCAGCTCCACCCGGCGCAGGGTGTCGACCTCACTGTGCAGGTAGCGCACGCGTATGCCCAGTTCGGCGAAGTAGTCGGTGAGGTCCTCGGCCATCTTCTTGGTCAGGGTGGTGACCAGCACGCGTTCGTCGCGCTCGGCGCGCAGCCGGATCTCGTGCACGAGGTCGTCGATCTGGCCGTCGGTGGGCTTGACCACGACCTCGGGGTCGACCAGGCCGGTGGGGCGGATGACCTGCTCCACCACGTCGCCGCCGCTCTGGCGCAGCTCGTAGGGGCCGGGCGTGGCCGACAGGTAGACGGTCTGCCCGATGCGCTCCACGAACTCCTCCCACTTCAGCGGGCGGTTGTCCAGCGCCGAGGGCAGCCGGAACCCGTGGTCGACCAGGGTGCGCTTGCGGGAGGCGTCGCCTTCGTACATGCCGCCGATCTGCGGGACGGTGACGTGGGACTCGTCCACGACCAGCAGGAAGTCCTCGGGGAAGTAGTCGAGGAGGGTGTTGGGCGGGCTGCCGGGCGCGCGGTCGTCGAAGTGCAGGGAGTAGTTCTCGATGCCCGAGCAGGTGCCGACCTGGCGCAGCATCTCGAGGTCGTAGGTGGTGCGCATGCGCAGCCGCTGGGCCTCCAGCAGCTTGCCCTGGTTCTCCATCTCGGTGAGGCGTTCGCCGAGTTCGGCCTCGATGCCGGCGATGGCGCGCTCCATGCGCTCGGGGCCGGCGACGTAGTGGGAGGCCGGGAAGAGGTACATGTGGTCGGCCTCGCCCAACACCTCGCCGGTGAGGGGGTGCAGGGTGAGCAGCCGCTCGATCTCGTCGCCGAACATCTCGATGCGGATGGCGAGTTCCTCGTAGACCGGGATGATCTCGACGGTGTCGCCGCGCACCCGGAAGGTGCCCCGGGTGAACGCCATGTCGTTGCGGGTGTACTGCATCTGCACCAGCCGGCGCAGGAGGTCGTCGCGGTCGATCTCCATGCCGACCTCGAGGGCGGCCATGCGGTCGACGTACTCCTGGGGGGTGCCCAGGCCGTAGATGCACGACACCGAGGCGACCACGATGGTGTCGCGGCGGGTCAGCAGGGAGTTGGTGGCCGAGTGGCGCAGCCGCTCGACCTCGTCGTTGATCGAGGAGTCCTTCTCGATGTAGGTGTCGGTCTGGGGGACGTACGCCTCGGGCTGGTAGTAGTCGTAGTAGGAGACGAAGTACTCGACCGCGTTGTTGGGCAGCATCTCGCGCAGCTCGTTGGCGAACTGCGCGGCGAGGGTCTTGTTGGGCTGCATGACCAGGGTGGGGCGCTGGAGCTGCTCGACCATCCAGGCCACGGTGGCGGTCTTGCCGGTGCCGGTGGCGCCCAGCAGCACGGTGTCGCGGTCGCCGGCCCGCACCCGGCGGGTGAGTTCGGCGATGGCCGCCGGCTGGTCGCCGGCGGGGGTCATCTCCGAGACGACCTCGAACGGCGCCATCTTGCGCTGGATGTCGGTGACAGGCCGCACGCTGCCTCACTCCCCTCGGGACCACTGGTCCTTCCACGGTATAGCCCGGGTCGGACAACACCGGTCGCGCGCGGCGGATTCCCCGTTCCACCCGCTCAGGCGCGGGAGCTGAGGTCGGCCCACAGCTCGGCGACCTGTCGGTCGAGGTCGGCGGGGGTGCCGGAGTTGTCGATGACGAGGTCGGCGGCGGCGCGGCGGCGCTCGCGGGTGGCCTGGGCCTTGATGCGGGCGCGGACCTGCTCGGCGGGCATGCCGCGGTTGGCCACCACCCGCGCCACCTGCTCCTCCTCGGGCAGGTCGACCACCACGACCACGTCGTAGAGCGCGCCGAGGTCGTTCTCGACCAGCAGCGGGACGTCGTAGACCACGACCGCGTCGGCGGGCGCCGCGGCCATCAGCTCCTCGGTGCGGGCGCCCACGCGCGGGTGCACGATGGCGTTGAGCCGGGCCAGGCGTGCGGGGTCGGAGAACACGATCTCGCCCAGCCGGGGGCGGTCCAGGCGGCCCTCGGGGGTGAGGATGTCCGGGCCGAACTCCGCGACGACCTCGGCCAGGCCGGGGGTTCCGGGCTCCACGACCTCGCGGGCGATCTGGTCGGCGTCGACCACCACCGCGCCGTGGTCGGCCAGCCGCCGGGCGACCGCGCTCTTGCCCGAGCCGATGCCTCCGGTGAGTCCCACGCGCAGCACGGCGGCCCCTCAGGCGGTCTGGGCCGCGGTGCCGCGGCCGGGTACGGGCTTGCGCAGATGGACCATGGTCAGGTGGTCGGCCAGGCGCTCGCGGTGGGTCTCGTGGTAGCCCAGGCCGCGGTAGAACCGCAGGTTGGCCGCGCTGTCGTGGCCGGTGGCGATGGCGAACCCGGTGACGGCGGGGAACGCCGCGGTGATGCGGTCCTCCAGCGCGGTCATCAACGCGCGGGCGATGCCGCGGCGGCGCAGGTCGGGGGCCACGCACAGCTTGCTGACCAGGGCGACGCCCTCGGCGGCCCGGCCGCGGACCGCGCCCACGATGCGCCCCTCCAGCACCGCCTTGAGCAGCACTCCCCCGGACCCGCCGAAGCGGCGGACCTGGTCGAGGGACTCGGTGAGCGGCAGGATGAACGGATCGCCGTAGGCTTGGGCCTCGTCGACGAAGGCCGCGCGCTGGAGGGTCCAGAGCTCGCCCGCGTCCTCGGCGACGGCGTCCTCGATCGCGAGGCCGGGCGGCGGGCTCATCTCGGCTCCCCTCGTGCTGCGTGCGCGGCTGCGGCGATCATAGCGAAGGGCCGCCCCCGCGAACGGGAGCGGCCCTGGCGATTCGCGCGGTGCGCGACCGAGCAGCGGCGGACTAGCTGTCGGAGCCGCCCGCGAGCTTCTCGCGGAGCGCCGCGAGGGCTTCGTCGGAGGCCAGCGCGCCGCCGCCGGACTCGGACTCGCCGCCGGAGCTGGGCGCGGGGGCGGGCTCGCCCTCGTAGGCCGGCTCGGCCGCGGCCTCGGCCTCGGCGGCCTGGGCCTCCTCGACCTGCTTGCGGTGCGCCTCGAAGCGGGCCTGCGCCAGGGCGTACTGGCGCTCCCACTCGTCGCGCTGGGCCTCGAAGCCCTCGAGCCACTCGCCGCTTTCGGGGTCGAAGCCCTCGGGGTACTTGTAGTTGCCCTGCTCGTCGTAGTCGGCCGCCATGCCGTAGAGCGTGGGGTCGAAGTCGACCTGGTCGGGCGACACGCTCTCGTTGGCCTGCTTCAGCGAGAGGCTGATGCGCCGGCGGTCGAGGTCGATGTCGATGATCTTGACGAAGATCTCGGTGCCGACCTGGACGACCTGCTCGGGGATCTCGACGTGGCGCTCGGCCAGCTCCGAGATGTGCACCAGGCCCTCGATGCCCTCCTCGACGCGGACGAAGGCGCCGAAGGGGACCAGCTTGGTGACCTTGCCGGGCACGACCTGGCCGATCTGGTGCGTGCGGGCGAACTGCTGCCAGGGGTCTTCCTGGGTGGCCTTGAGGGACAGGGAGACGCGCTCGCGCTCCATGTCGACGTCGAGGACCTCGACGGTGACCTCCTGGCCGACCTCCACGACCTCGCTGGGGTGGTCGATGTGCTTCCAGGACAGCTCCGAGACGTGCACGAGGCCGTCCACACCGCCGAGGTCGACGAAGGCGCCGAAGTTGACGATGGAGGAGACCACGCCCTTGCGGATCTGGCCCTTCTGGAGGGTGTTGAGGAAGGTCTGGCGGACCTCGGACTGGGTCTGCTCCAGCCAGGCGCGCCGCGACAGCACGACGTTGTTGCGGTTCTTGTCGAGCTCGATGATCTTGGCCTCGAGCTCGCGACCGACGTAGGGCTGGAGGTCGCGCACGCGGCGCATCTCGACCAGGGAGGCCGGAAGGAAGCCCCGGAGTCCGATGTCGAGGATCAGGCCGCCCTTGACGACCTCGATCACGGTGCCGGTGACAACGCCGTCCTCTTCCTTGATCTTCTCGATCGTGCCCCAGGCGCGCTCGTACTGGGCGCGCTTCTTGGACAGGATGAGGCGGCCTTCCTTGTCCTCCTTCTGGAGGACGAGGGCCTCGACGTGGTCGCCGACGGACACGACCTCGCCTGGGTCGACGTCGTGCTTGATCGACAGTTCCCGGGACGGGATAACACCCTCGGTCTTGTAGCCGATATCGAGCAAGACCTCGTCTCGATCGACCTTCACGATGGTGCCTTCGACAATGTCACCGTCGTTGAAGTACTTGATGGTCTCGTCGATCGCTGCGAGGAAGGCTTCCTCGGACCCGATGTCGTTGACCGCTACCTGGGGTGTCGAGGTTACCTCGGTGCTGCTCGTCATGTGTGGGTGGACTCCGGATACGGACATTGGCAGAAAGGGTGCGCCGCGGGCTCGTGCGGCTCCGCCGCCACTCCGGGGACGAGCGGCCCGAGCCGAAGGCCCGGATCCGGTCGGTGACCCGCCGAGGTGCCGGCGGACCGCGGTGCCGACCCGAAGCCCGGGGGTCGAGTATGCGATCTGGCTGTCACACCGGCACGATCTCCGAGGTCGAGTTGCGCACGCGAGTCCACAACGCTCTAGCCACAATATGAGACGGGGGCGGCCAGGTCAATCGGAATACCGCCGACAAACCGGCTTTCGCGCATCCGCGTGATCTTACCCCCCTCCGGCGCGAGGTCGGAACGGGGTCGGTTCCGGCGCCGGGGGGCGCCCGTCCGCGCGGCCCCGGCACGGCCCCCGGGGGGCGCCGGGGGCCTACGCCGGCGGGCGCGCCCGGCGGGGGTCAGTCGTCGGCGCCGCGCCCGCGCAGCCGCTTGACCTGGGAGCGCCGCCGCTTGGCGGCCAGCCGGCGCTCGGTGGAGCCGCGCGTGGGCCGGGTGGCGCGCCGCGGCCGGGGGTCGGTGAGGGCGGCGAGCGCGAGCCGCGCCGCGAGCCGTTCGCGGGCGAGGTCGCGGTTGCGCGCCTGGGACCGGAAGTCCTCGACCGTGACGGTGAACACGGTGCCGACCAACCGGCCCGCCAGCCGGCGCAGGGCGCGTTCGCGCTCCTGGGCCGACAGCGACCGGGTGGTGGCGAGGTCCAGGGAGAGCGAGACGCGGGTGTCGGAGGTGTTGACGTGCTGGCCGCCGGGTCCGCTGGAGCGGGAGAACCGCCAGACCAGCTCCTGCTCGATCAGCCGGACGCGGGGGGAGGTCCGCACCGCGTCCGGCGGTTCGGGCCGCTCGACCGGCCGGGCCTCCTTGGCCATGGTGCCCACCCTCCCCGTTGTCCGTGCGCGTGTGTCGTGGTCATGGCGTGCCGCCGGCCGCGCGCGGCCGGCGGCCGGGCGCTCCCGGAGTACAGCGGTCCGGGCGGAGCTGGAATTCCCGGTCAATGCGCGGCGTCGTGCCAGTCGCGGCCGACGCCGACGGAGACCGCCAGCGGCACACGGAGAGGATAGGCGCCGGCCATCTTGTCCGACACCAGTTTTCGCACGGGGTCGAGTTCGTCGGCGGCGACCTCCAGGACGAGTTCGTCGTGGACCTGGAGGAGCATCCGGGAGCGGTGGCCGGCCTCGCGCAGGGCGGTGTCGACGTCGAGCATGGCGACCTTGATGATGTCGGCGGCCGAGCCCTGGATGGGGGCGTTGAGGGCCATGCGCTCGGCCATGTCGCGCCGCTGGCGGTTGTCGCTGGTGAGGTCGGGGAGGTAGCGGCGGCGGCCCAGCATGGTCTCGGTGTAGCCGTCGCGCCGGGCGCGGTCGACGACCGCCTGGAGGTAGTCGCGCACCCCGCCGAACTGGACGAAGAAGTCGTCCATGAGGGCCTTGGCCTCCTTGGGGGTGATGCCCAACTGCTGGGAGAGGCCGTACTCGCTCAGGCCGTAGGCCAGGCCGTAGTTCATGGCCTTGATGCGCGCCCGGGCCTCGGAGTCGACCTCGGTGACGTCGGTACCGAAGACGCGGGCGGCGATCTCGGCGTGGAAGTCGTGCCCGGTCTGGAACGCCTCGATGAGGGCGGTGTCCTCGGACAGGTGCGCCATGATGCGCAGCTCGATCTGGCTGTAGTCGGCGGTGAGCAGGTGCTGGTAGCCCTCGCCCACCATGAAGGCGCGGCGGATGCGGCGCCCGGCGTCGGTGCGCACGGGGATGTTCTGGAGGTTGGGTTCGACCGAGCTGAGGCGGCCGGTGGCGGCCACGGTCTGGTTGTAGGTGGTGTGGATGCGGCCGTCGGCGGCGATGGTCTTGACGAGCCCCTCGACGGTGGTGCGCAGCCGGGTCTGGTCGCGGTGGCGCAGCAGGATGACCGGGAGTTCGTTGTCGGTGCGGGCGGCCAGCCAGGCGAGGGCGTCGGCGTCGGTGGTGTAGCCGGTCTTGATGCGCTTGGTCTTGGGGAGGTCCAGCTCGGTGAAGAGGATCTGCTGGAGCTGCTTGGGCGAGCCGAGGTTGAACTCGCGGCCGACCACGCGGTGGGCCTCGGCGACGGCCTGGCGCACGGCGGCGGCGAACTCCTCCTCGAGGGAGTCGAGGTAGGCGCGGTCGGCGGCGATGCCGGTGCGCTCCATGCCGGCCAGCACCCGCACGAGCGGGAGTTCGACGTCGCGCAGGAGGGCGGCGCCGCCGCGCTTGTCGAGGTCGGAGTCCAGCCCGGCGGCGAGGTCGAGGGTGGCGCGGGCGCGCACGGCCAGGGCCAGGCGCTCGGCGGCGCGGGAGTCGGCCTCGGCGTCGCCGAGGTCGAGGGCGAGCTGGCCGCCGTCGGCCTGCTGCTCGGTGAGTTCGCGGTTGAGGAAGCGGCGGCAGAGGTCGCCCAGCTCGAACCGGCGCCCGCCGGGCTGCACGAGGTAGGCGGCGAGCGCGGTGTCGCTGGTGAGGCCGCGGAGTTCCCAGCCGCGCGCCCACAGGGCCAGCAGCGGGCCCTTGGAGTCGTGCAGGGCCTTGGGGAAGCGGGGGTCGGCCAGCCAGGCGGCGAGCGCGGATTCGTCGTCGGCGCCCAGGGCGGCGGGGTCGGCGTGCAGGGCGGGGCCGTCGGGGGCGGCGACGGCCAGGCCGGTGAGTTCGCCGGTGCCGGCGCCCCAGGTGCCGGCCAGGGCCAGGCCGCAGCGGGCGCCGGAGGAGGCGTGCCGCTCCAGCCAGGCGGCCACGGCGCCGGGTTCGGCGGTGGTGAGGTCGACGCTGAACTCCTCGGCGACGGCGGCGGGGCCGGCGGTCTGCTCGGCCTCGCCGAGCACGGAGAAGAGGCGGTCGCGCAGGGTGGAGGCGAACTCCAGGTTGTCGAAGAGGTCGTTGACGCCGGAGCGGTCGGCCTCGCCCAGGGTGAGGTCGTGGACGCCCGCCTCCAGCTCGACGTCGGGGTCGAGGCGGTTGAGCTGCTGGTTGCGCAGCACCTGGTCGAGGTGGTCGCGGAAGTTCTGGCCGGCCTTGCCGGTGACCTCGTCGGCGTGGGCGACCAGTTCCTCAAGGGAGCCGTACTTGGTGATCCACTTGGCGGCGGTCTTGGGGCCCACGCCGGGGACGCCGGGGAGGTTGTCGGCCTTCTCGCCGACGAGCGCGGCGAGGTCGCGGTAGCGCTCGGGCGGGACGCCGTACTTCTCCTCGACCCGTTCGGGGGTCATGCGGGTGAGGTCGGAGATGCTCTTGCCGGGGTAGAGCACGGTGCAGGTGCGGTCGACCAGTTGGAAGGCGTCGCGGTCGCCGGAGGCGATGAGGACCTCCATGCCCTCTTCGCGGCCGCGGGCGGCGAGCGTGGCGATGACGTCGTCGGCCTCGTAGCCGGGGGCGGAGACGCTGGTGATGCCCACGAGCTTCAGCAGTTCCTGCACGAACTCCACCTGGGAGGGGAACTCCTGGGGGGTGTCGGCGCGCCCGGCCTTGTAGTCGGTGTAGATCTCGTCGCGGAAGGTGGGTCCGGAGAGGTCCCAGGCGACCGCGATGTGGGTGGGCCGCTCGTCGCGCAGCAGCTTGATCAGCATCGAGGTGAAGCCGTAGATGGCGTTGGTGGACTGGCCCGTGCCGGTGGTGAACTTGTCGACCGGCAGGGCGAAGAACGCGCGGAACGCCATGGAGTGGCCGTCGAGCAGCAGCAGGCGTCCGCAATCGGACGGCGCCGCCTGCGCCGGGGACGGGCCGTTCTGACCGGGGGTCTCTTCTGTCATCGCCACAGGCAAATCCTAGGATGCCCTGCGGACATTTGCGCGCCGCTCGGCGCCGCCGGCGGCGCGCGCCGGGCGGGCGCGGGGGCGCCGGCGGGCCGCGGACGGCGCGGGCCGGGGCGATCGCAGAACGGGAGAGGCGATGTCGATCGACGCCGAGAAGCTGAACGCGCTGATCAACTCCGGCACGGCGGCCGGGGACCTCGGTCAGCGGCTGGGGCTGGAACTGCTGGAGGCGTCGGCCGACCGGGTGGTGGGCCGCATGCCGGTGCGGGGCAACACCCAGCCCTACGGGCTGCTGCACGGCGGCGCCTCGTGCGTGCTGGCGGAGTCGCTGGGCTCGATCGGCTCGATGATCCACGCCGGCGAGGGGCGGGTGGCCATGGGCGTGGAGATCAACGCGACCCACCACCGCAGCGCCACCGAGGGCCACGTGACCGGTGTGGCCACGCCGGTGCACAAGGGCCGCACCCTGGCCACGTGGGACATCGTCATCACCGACGACGAGGGCCGCCGGGTGTGCACCTCGCGGCTGACCTGCCTGATGCGCGACGCCTGAGCGCCGCGCCGGCCCGCCCGCGGCCCCGCTCCGGCTCCGGAGCGGGGCCGCTTCGCGTCGGGGCCGCTTTCGCGGGCGCCGGGCGGTGCGGCGGGGGGTGCCGAGGCGGTCCCGGGGCTGAGGCGCCGCACACATTGCGTGGTCACCAACCGCGTTTTCACGGCGGCAGATCGTAAGAAATGCCGCTGATCAGCGCATTTCACACGAGTCGTTGACTACGGAGCGATAACGGCATGAATCCGACTCAGCAGCGACATGAGGAGCGATCTACCGGAAGGTGAACGCGTGTGATTAAGCTCCGCTAACGCCGTTGGTTAAGTGCGATCACCCTCGCGGCGGCCAGCGCGTTGAGCCCCTGCGCCATCCAGCCGGTTGAACGGAGACACCTCGATGCCAAGAAAGAAGGCCCTCAGCCTCATCGCTGCGGCCTCGGCCCTCACCCTTGGGTTGACCGCCTGCGGAGGCGGCGGAGGAGAGGACGGAGGCGGCGAGAACGAGCCGTTGCAGTACGGCTACGTGCTTCCGGAGACGGGTGACCTCTCCCACCTGGGTCCGCCCCAGATCAGCGCGGCGCAGTACGCGCGCCAGCAGATCAACGACGCCGGCGGTGTTCTGGGCTCCGAACTGCCCGAGATGCTCACGGGCGACGAGGCCAACGACGCGGCGCAGGCCAACGAGGCCGCCGGCCGGCTGATCGACCAGGACGCCGACGTCGTCATCGGCGCCGCGGCCTCAGGCATGACCCAGGCCATCATGGACACGGTCACCAGCGCCGAGGTCGTGGAGTGCTCCGGCTCCAACACCGCTCCGGGCCTGGCCGAGGAGGACGAGAGCGGCTTCTACTGGCGGACCGCCCCCAGCGACCTCATGCAGGGCCCGGTGCTCGCGCAGAAGATCGCCTCCGACGGCCACCAGAGCGTCGCCATCACCTACCGCGCCGACGACTACGGCGAGGGCCTGGCCAACGCCACCGCCGACGCGCTGGAGCAGAACGGCATCGAGGTGACGTTCAACGAGGGCTACGACCCCAACGCCTCCAACTTCGACTCCGTGATCAACGGCATCGCCGACGCCGAGCCCGACGCGGTCGTCATCGTCGCCTTCGAGGAGGGCGTGCAGGTCGTCACCGGCCTGATCGAGGCCGGCGTCGACGCCGACCAGATGTACGGCACCGACGGCCTGAACGACGAGACCCTCGCCGAGAAGGTCGACGCCGAGGACCCGAGCACGGTCTCCGGCTTCCAGGGCACCGCTCCCGACAACGGCGACCAGGAGTTCATCGACGGGCTGACCTCCTTCGACGGCGACCTAAAGGTCTTCCAGTTCTCCGGCCAGGTCTACGACTGCGTGATCGTCACGGCGCTTGCGGCCGAGCAGGCCGAGAGCACCGACCCGGCCGTCTTCGTGGAGGAGATCGCGGCGGTGTCCAAGGAGGGCACCGAGTGCACCACCTTCGAGGAGTGCCGCGACCTGCTCGCCGACGGCGAGGACATCGACTACCAGGGCGTCAGCGGTCCGCTGGACTTCAACGACACCGGTGACGTCACCTCGGCCACCTTCCAGATCTACGGCTACGACGACGAGGGCGTCCACAGCAAGCAGGACGAGATCACCGTCGACGCGGAGTCGGGCGGCGAGTAGCCCGCGCGCCGATCCCCCCGGCTCCCCCGCTCCGCCGCGCCCCGCGCGGCGGAGCGGGACCGGCGGCGCACGGCCTCATCCCCCGGGAGTCCCCCCGGGGCGCCCGTCCCCCCCCCCGCGGACGGCCCCGGCACCTGTCGTGCCGGGGCCGTCCGTGTGTCCGCGCCCCTCCCCCGACCGGCCCGGCCGCCGGGCCGCCCCGGGCCTCCCGCCGCTCACGCGCCTCCGGAGCCGCGCGGCGCGGTTTCCCCCGGTGCGACCTCCCGGCGCCGCGGCCGCCGCCGTACCGCCGCCGTGTCCTGCACGGCCGGGGGTACCGGCACCTCCCGCCCGGCGCGCGGCGCTCCCCGTGGTGACACCGAGTCGGGCCGCCTCGGCCGGCCCGCTCGGCGCGGCGCTCACCCTCTCCCGCCTCCTCTGCTCCCCTCTCCCCCGCCACCGCACAGTGAAGGGGCGGCGCCCGGTGCGGGCGCCGCCCCTGATGGAGCCGGCCGTCCGTAGCGGCGGTCGCGCCGCCCGGACGAGAAGGGTCAGTCGGCCTTGGCCAGCGTCCCCAGGTACAGCTCGATGACGTTGGGGTCGTCCAGCAACTGGCGGCCCGTCCCGGTGTAGGCGTTGCGGCCCTGGTCGAGCACGTAGCCGCGGTCGCAGATCTGGAGGCACCGGCGGGCGTTCTGCTCCACCATGATCACCGAGACGCCCGTCTCGTTGATCTGGCGGACCCGCTGGAAGACCTCGTCCTGGAACATCGGCGACAGCCCGGCCGTGGGCTCGTCCAGCAGCAGCACCGAGGGCTCCATCATCAGCGCCCGGCCCATGGCGACCATCTGCCGCTCGCCGCCGGAGAGCGCGCCGGCCTTCTGCTTGCGGCGCTGGCCCAGCAGCGGGAACAGCTCGGCCACCGCCTCCAGCCGGCGCTGGAACACCTTGGGCCGCAGGAACGCGCCCATCTCCAGGTTCTCCTCGACGGTCAGCGAGGGGAACACGTTCTGCGTCTGGGGCACGTAGCCCACGCCGCTGGAGACGAGCTGGTGGGCGCTGCGGCGCACGATGCTCTCGCCGCGCAGCGTGATGCTGCCCGAGCGCACCGGCAGCAGCCCGAAGATGGTCTTGATCAGGGTGGACTTGCCCGCCCCGTTGGGGCCGATGATGCCCACGACCTCGCCCTCGGTGAGGGTGAGCGTGCAGCCGTTGAGGATGTTGACCTCGGGGATGTAGCCGGCCTTCAGCTCGTGGGCGAGCAGCAGATAGTCGCGGGGGTCGCCGACCTGCGCGGCCACCTCCCCGGCGTGCTCCAGGACCTCCTCGCGGTGCTCCTGGAGCACCTCGGCCTCGGCCTTGGTCTGCGGCGGGTGGGCCGCCGCCTCCGCGGCCGCCGGCCGCGCGGCGCCGGCCTCCCCGGCGGACTCGGCCGCGGCGGGCCGGTCCGCCTTGTTCTCGGTCGCGGTGCCGCTGGGTTCGGCGGCCGCGGGCGCCGCCGCGCCCGCGTCCTCCGCGCCGCCCGCGGCACCGGGCGTGGTGCCGGACTCGCTCACGGCTTCTCCTCCGTCTTCGCGCCTTGCGGCTCGTCGTGCTGGGTGCCCAGGTAGGCGTCGATGACCTGCTGGTCGGACCGGACGTCGGAGGGCCGGCCCTCGGCGATCACCTGCCCCTGGGCCAGGACCACGATCCAGTCGCTGATGCCCATGATCACGTCCATGTCGTGCTCGACGAAGAGCACGGTGGTGCCCTCGTCGCGCAGCGCCGTGATGTGGCCCAGCAGCGACTGCACCAGGGCCGGGTTCACCCCGGCCATGGGCTCGTCGAGCATGACCATGCTCGGGTTGACCATGAGCGCCCGCGCCATCTCCAGCAGCTTGCGCTGGCCGCCGGACAGGCTGCCGGCGATGTCGTCCTTCTTGGCGTCGAGCTTGAACCGGGCGAGCAGTTCCATGGCGCGCTCGCGGTTGGCCTGCTCCTGCCGGCGCCACATCCACCAGCCGAAGGCGCCGAAGAAGCCCTCGCCGACCTGGCCGGGGGCCGCCAGCAGCATGTTCTCCAGCACGGTCAGGCGGGTCAGCGCCTTGGTGAGCTGGAAGGTGCGCACCATGCCCCGGCGGGCCACCCGGTGCCCGGCCACGCCGTTGAGGGGCTGGCCCTGGAAGCTCCAGGTGCCCTCGTTGGGCTTGTCGAACCCGGTGAGCAGGTTGAACAGCGTCGACTTGCCCGCGCCGTTGGGGCCGATCAGCGCGGTGATGGTGCCGCGCTGGACCTCCAGGTGGTCCACGTTGACCGCGGTCAGCCCGCCGAAGGAGCGGCGGATGTGCGACGCGGTCAGGATGGGGTCCGGCTTGGCGACGCCGGGCACCGGCTCCACCGCGGCCAGCGGGCCGCCCGCAGCGGCGGGCGCGGTGCGCGTCGCGTCGATCCCGTCACTTGACATTGACCAGCATCTCCTTGCGGTTGCCGACGAGGCCCTGTGGCCGGTAGATGATCAGCAGCATCAGCGCGATGCCCACCAGGGCGTGGCGCAGCGCGCCGGAGTCGGAGGTCGCCAGGAACGGCAGCGCGCCCGAGGAGGCCAGCGAACGCAGCGTCTCGTCGAAGAGCGTGAGCAGGAACCACATGATCACCGGGCCGATCACCGGGCCCCACAGGGTGCCCACGCCGCCCAGCAGCAGCATCGCCCACAGGTAGAACGTCACCTGCGGCATGAACTGGTCGGGGGTGATGTTGCCCTGGTTGAGGGCGATGAGCACGCCGGCCACGCCGCCGAACACGCCGCCCAGCACCAGGCTCTGGAGCTTGTAGGTGAAGGCGTCCTTGCCCAGGGCGCGCACGGCGTCCTCGTCCTCGCGGATGCCCTTGATGACGCGGCCCCAGGGGCTGCGCATCAGCATGGCGGTCATGCCCAGCGCCAGGGCCACGCACGCCCAGGAGACCAGCATCAGCCACAGCTCGTCGGCGGAGAAGTCGACGTCGCCGATGCCGTAGCTGCCGGGCGGGATGATGCCGACCCGGTCGTTGAACTCGTAGAAGGCGTCGGCGAAGCTCTGCCGGCCGTACACGCCGCCGGTGACGGGGCGGGCGAACTCGGCGCGGTAGAGCAGCCGCAGCACCTCGGCCACGGCGATGGTCGAGATGGCGAGGTAGTCGGCGCGCAGCCGCAGGGTGGGGATGCCCAGGATGAGCGCGAGCACCACCGAGCACAGGACGCTGACGCAGAAGCCGACCCACAGCGGCAGGCCGAAGGTGGTGACGCACACGGCCACGCCGTAGGCGCCGACCAGCATGAACCCGACCTGGCCGAAGTTGAGCAGGCCGGTGTAGCCGAAGTGCATGTTCAGGCCGATGGCCGCCAGCACGTAGATGGCCGCGATGGGCCCGATGGCCGTTTCGAGGGACAGGGCCAGGGTCATCATGATGTCCATGTTCTGTCTCCCCTAGCCGACCCGCTCGCGCCGGCCGAGGATGCCCTGCGGCCGGACCAACAACACGACGATCATGATCAGCAGCGCCCACACGTTCATCAGTTGCGCCGAGAACCACAGGGTGGAGAGCTGCGCGACGAGCCCGATCACCAGGCCGCCGACCATGGCGCCGTAGGCGGTGCCCAGACCGCCCAGGATCACGGCCGCGAACATCAGCAGCAGCAGGTGGAAGCCCATCTGCCAGTACACCGACTGGTTGAGGCCCAGGAACACCCCGCCCAGCGCCGACAGGCCGCCGCCCAGCATCCACACGTAGACGGTGACGCGGTTGACGTCGATGCCGGAGGACTCGGCGAGGTCGCGGTTGTCCGAGACCGCCCGCATGGCCTTGCCGATGCGGGTGAACTGGAGCATGCTCGCCACGGCCACCAGCACGAGGACGGACAGCACCATGATGCCCAGGTCGCGCGGTGTGATCGCGATGGGGCCGATGTTGACCATGTCCTGGATGCGGAACTGCACGTACTTCTCGCGGTTGGCGCCGAAGACCACCAGCAGCAGGTGGCGCAGCAGCAGGGCGACGCCGATGGTCACGATGAACATCTGGATCATCGCGACGTTGCGCTTGCGCAGCGGCCGCCACAGGAACAGCTCCAGCACCCCGCCCACGGCCGCGCCGCAGACCACGGCCAGCACCGTGCCCACGATCAGCGGGTTGGTGACCAGGCCGAGCACGGGCACGTCGGCGAAGGGCTCGTGGAGGCCGGTGAGCATCGAGGTGCCGCTGAAGATCATGGCCATCACGGCGCCGAAGGTGACCATGTCGCCGTGGGCGAAGTTGATGAGGCGGGTGGTGCCGAAGATCAGCGACAGGCCGACCGAGGAGATCGCGATGATCAGGCCGAAGAGCAGGCCGGCGACGGTCAGGCCGATGATCTGGTTGGCCAGGCCGGGGCCGGTGGCGACCCCGGGGGCCTCCACGACCCCCTCGCCCTCCTCGGCACCGGATCCCGCGGCGTCCTCCTCCCCGGAGCCGCCGGAGTCCTCGGAGTCGGCCTCCTGCGACTCGCTGGGCGAGGCGGCGACGTCGCCCTCGCCCTGGGGCACGAGTCGGTAGACCACGGCGAAGCGCTGGTCGGCCCGGACCTCCACGTCCCGTTCGGCTCCCGCGGGAACCTGGAGCAGGTCGAACTCTTCGGGGACGGTCTCCTCGTCGAGCACGACCTGGTAGGTGCCGGGTTCGGGCACCTCTACTTCCCAATTGCCGTCGGCGTCGGTGGTGGCGGAGCCGATCTCCTCGCCCTCCTGCGACACGGCGATGTCGACGCCTTCGACACCTTCGTCGTCGCTGTCGGGGTTGCGGATCTGGCCCCACACAGACTCACCGCCCTGGGCGTCTGCTGCTGCTGTCCCCGGGATCGCCAGGAGTGCGGCGATGAGGGCGAGCAGCAGCGTCACGAGGCGTGTGCGCACGTGCGCTCCCTTGCGCATCTGACCGATTCATTATCTATGTCCTGATACCGACTGTTTTCTGGTCGGTGGCGCGAGTTTAGCTGGATTTACTCTGTCTCTTCAGCAGCCCTTAAGGCCGCGTGATGGAAACGTCACTGCTTTGTGCGCAACCGTGATCCCAGGTGAGACGGCCCGCGACAGGCGAGTGGCGCAGCGTCACCCCGGCGGGCGCCGCCCTGCGGGGTGCCTTCCGGCGCGCGGCCCCGGCCCGCCCGGTGTGCCCGGCCGGCCGCGTCCCGGGCACGCGAAAGGCCCCGGCGCGGTGCGCCGGGGCCGGACCCCGCGCGGGCGGGGCGGTGCGGAACGGGGGACTCAGCCGGGGGTCAGCGCTGCTGCTCGCTCAGCGTCTCGATGACGGTCTCGGCGACCTTGCGCATGGTCAGCCGACGGTCCATGGAGTTCTTCTGGATCCAGCGGAACGCCTCGGGCTCGCTGAGCCCGTGGCGGCTCTGGAGCAGGCCCTTGGCCCGCTCGACCAGCTTGCGGGTCTCGAGCCGGTCCTGGAGGCCGGAGACCTCGGCCTCCAGCGCCGCCAGTTCGGCGTAGCGGCTGACCGCCATCTCGATGGCCGGCACGAGGTCGGCCTTGTTGAACGGCTTCACCAGGTAGGCCATGGCGCCGGCGTCGCGCGCCCGCTCGACCAGCTCCCGCTGGGAGAACGCGGTGAGGATGACGACGGGCGCGATGCGCTCGGCGGCGATGCGCTCGGCCGCGGTCAGGCCGTCCATGACGGGCATCTTGATGTCGAGGATGACGAGGTCGGGCTTGTGCTCGGTGGCCAGCCGTATGGCGGCCTCGCCGTCGCCGGCCTCGCCCACGACGGTATAACCGTCCTCCTCAAGCATCTCCTTGAGGTCGAGCCGGATCAGGGCCTCGTCTTCCGCGATCACCACGCGGCTCTGCGTCGTCGTCACGTACACGAGGGTACCGAGATCCGCTAGGATGCAGAGCAACGGCCACGGGAACGGAGCCAAGGCGTGACCTTGGCAGCCGCGCCGCGCGCCCCCGGGTCGGGTGCGGCTCCCGTCGCCCCACGGCCGCGCGGCCCTGATACGCCAATCGGTAGAGCGAGCGAGCTCAAACCTCGTACAGTGTGGGTTCGAGTCCCACTCAGGGCACTTTTGGCCGCTCCCGGCTCTCCCGGCGGCCCTTATCCTCTCGGCATCCGGCCCCGCGCGCGGCGCGGGGCCTTTCGCGTTTCCCCGGGCTTCCGGGGTTCCGGGCCTCCCGCCCCGGCGGCGCCGGCCGGTCGGCCTCAGTCCACCGCCGGCGCGAACGTCTCGAACGCCGTGTCGAGCGCGGTGCGGAGGTCGGGGGTCCCGCCCTGCTCCGCCCAGAAGGAGAACGCGGCGTCGAAGCAGGTGAGCGCCGTGTGGACGAGCACGGTGGCCCGCAGTTCGCTGAGCGGCGCAGGCGCGTCGACGCTTTCCGCGACGACCGGGGTCAGCAGCCGGCAGAGGTGCATCTGCCGTTCCAGGTTCCTCGCCCGCAGGGTCTCGCTGGTGTTGATGATGCGGACCAGCCGCGCCCAGCGGTGGGCCGGGGGTGGGATCCGCGCCGCCGTGGAGCGCATGACCCGGTGGAGCGCGTCCCACGGCCGGTACCGGTCGAGGTTCTCGGCCAGCCGGTCGCGGAGGGCCTCGCCGCCGGCGGCCGGAAGGTCGCCGAAGAGCACGTCCTCCTTGGTGCCGAAGTACCGGTAGAAGGTGCGAGGGGAGATGCCGGCGGCGGCCGCGATGTCCTCGACCGTCGTGTGGTCGAAGCCGCGCTCCTCGAACAGGCGCGTCGCCGTCTCGGCCAACTCCTCGCGCAGCATCTCCCGCGCGCGCTCTCTGATGCCCACGATGGTGTCTTTCACAACTCCTAGTCCGGCTGCCCTAACTGTCACATACTGCCATTAGCGGCATATACTGCCGTAGTCGTCACCGCCGCACGAGAAAACCTCCCCGCCGCAGGGTCGAGGCACGGCGCCGGCAGTTCCTTGCAGGTCTGTCCACAGGAGTTCCATGGCCACCGCCGCTACGCCCACGGCCCGTCCCACCGATGGCATCGACCCGCGGGGGATGCGGGTGATCTGGCTGCTGCTGATCGCCGCCTTCGTCGCCATCCTGAACGAGACGACGATGGGGATCGCCATCCCCCATCTCAACGTCGACCTGGGGATCCCACCCTCGCTGGGCCAGTGGTTGACGAGCGCCTTCATGCTGACCATGGCGGTGGTGATCCCGATCACGGGGTTCCTGCTCCAGCGGTTCACCACGCGCGGCGTGTTCCTGACCGCCGCCTCGCTCTTCTGCGCCGGCACGCTGATCTGCCTGGTCGCTCCCGGGTTCGTCGTGCTGCTCGTCGGGCGGGTCGTGCAGGCGTCGGGGACGGCGATCATGATGCCGCTGCTGATGACCACCGTGATGAACGTGATCCCCGCGCACTCGCGCGGCCGCATCATGGGCCGCGCCGGGATCGTGATGGCCCTGGCCCCCGCCGTGGGCCCCACCCTGTCGGGACTGATCCTGGACTCGCTGAGCTGGCGGTGGCTGTTCGGGATCATCCTGCCGATCGCGGTGTTCGCGCTGCTGATCGGGGCGAAGTGGATGCTGAACCTCGGCGAGCCGGAGGCCAAGCACATCGACGTGCTCTCGATCGTGCTCTCCGCGATCGGATTCGGCGGGCTGGTCTTCGGGCTCAGCCAGCTCGGCGGCGAGCACCAGGCCGAGGCGGCCCTGTCCGTGGGCACGATCGCGCTGATCACCTGCGCCGCCGTGGTCGCGCTCGTGGTGTTCGTGTGGCGGCAGTTGCTGCTCCAGCGCCGGGACGCCGCGCTGCTGGACCTGCGGGTGTTCCGCTCGGTGAACTTCACGATGGCGGTCGCGGTCATGTCGGTGCTGGCGCTGTCCATGTTCGGCGGCCTCACCCTGCTGCCGCTCTACCTGCAAAACGTGCTCGGGCTGAGCGCCACGGAGGCCGGACTCGTCGTGCTCCCCGGTTCGGTGCTCATGGGGGTCATGGGCCCCATCATCGGCCGCGTCTACGACGCGCGCGGTCCGCGACCGCTGCTGATCCCCGGGACGGTCCTGGTCGCGGGGGCGCTGTGGTTCTACAGCACCGTCGGAGAGACCACGCCGGTGTGGCTGCTCGTCGCGATCCAGACGGGGATGTCGTTCGGGCTCGCGATGTCGTTCACCCCGCTGTTCTCGTCCTCGCTCAGCTCGCTGCGGCCGCGCCTGTACTCCCACGGTTCGGCGGTGCTGAACACGCTCCAGCAGGTCGCGGGGGCGGCCGGCGTGTCGCTGCTGATCACCACGATGTCCTCGGTCGCCGGCGGGCAGCCCGCCGGAGTCGGCGAGACCGCCGCGCAGGCGGCCGGGGTCCACACGGCGTTCCTCACCGCGGCCATCATCTCGCTGGTCGCGGTCGCCGGAGCGTTCTTCGTCCGCCGCCCGCCGGCCGACGACGCCGCGGACGCCCCCGCGCCGGCGCACTGACACGGCCCGGCGCTCCTCCCCCAATCACCACACCGCTCACCCGCAACGCACCGGCGGCCCCGCGTGAACGCGCGGGGCCGCCGCGCGTCCGGGGTCCCGCGCGCCGCCGCCGGTCACATCGCGGCCACAACCTGAGCACAACCCGTGGCCGCGGGCGCCACAACCCCCCGCCGTCGCCGATGCTTGATGGCGGGAGTGTGTCCGCCGACAGCGCCTCCGCCGCCTTGGGCGCGTGCTGTCCGCCGCGAAGGGAGTGGCCGGTGCTGACCGCGGTGGCCGCGATCGCCGGGGCGCTGGCGATCGGGTTCTGGGCGCTGGTGGCCTGGGGCGCCAAGCGCCGGCAGCCGCTGCTGCTGGCCCCGATGGCGGTCCTGGTCGTGGGGCTGGTGGTGGTCGGCGAGCCCGGCTGGGCGTTCCTGCCGACGCTGCTGCTGGCCGCCGGCTCCTTCACCGAACTGGTGATCGGCTCCCGCGAGCCGCCCGCCCTGCGCGCCGCCGACCCCGACGCCCCGCTGACCACCGAGCGCTGGGCCGCCGCCGTTGCCGCGCCCTTCCGGGTGGCGCTGGCCGAGCCCTGGGACGAGGTGGAGCGGCCCCAGTTGCGCCGCCGCTACCGGCGGGCCTTCGAGCGGGAGTGGGGGGTGGTGGACCGGGCCTCGCTGCTGGCGGCCGTCGACCGGGTCTGGGCCGACCTGCACAGCGCCGGCGACTGCGACCTGGTGGTGGACTTCACCACGGCCACGCTGCGGGGGCGGCTGCGCGCCGACGCCCGCGAGGAGCGGGTGGTGCGGCTCTCGCCCGACCAGGCGGTCCGGCTGCGCCAGGTGACCGGCGCCGACGCGGCGGCCGGCACCGTGGTGATCCCCGCCCACCAGTGGTGGCGCTCGGCGCAGCTCATCCGGCTGGCCTGCGGAGGGGCGACGCTGGAGTGGCTGAGCGGCCCCGAGACGCGGTCGCTGCTGCGGCGGGCCGCCGCCGACCTTCAGCGGCGCTATCCGGGCTGGCAGCAGTACGCCGAGGCGTTCCACGCCGGCTACCTGCTGTGGTACGGCCAGCGCGGACCGGGCTGGGAGCGCGTGTGGACCGCGCTGGGCCTGCTGGTGGCCGATCCCGCGAGCCCGTGGAACCTGCTGCCCTGGGACATGCCCCTGGAGCGGGTCGGGCACGAGGCCGGGACGCCCAGCGCCCAGCCGGGGTAGCGCGCCCCGGGCTCCCCGTCGGCCCTCCCCGGTGAAGCGGTGACCGCCTCCCCGGGGCAGGGGCCGTGGTGAGCGCGCCGGCCGTGTCATCGGTGCGGCGGCGCGGGGCGGGTGCCAGCCGGGTTCAGGCCGGCCGCCGGCGGTGCGCCGGCTACTTGCCGTGGGCGATCGCGTCGCCGATGCGGTGGACCCGCAGGAAGTTGGTGGAGCCAGGGGTTCCGGGCGGGCTGCCGGCGACGATGACGATCTTGTCGCCCTTCTGGTAGACGCCCATGTCGAGCAGTTCGCTCTCGACCTGGCGCACCATCTCGTCGGTGTGGTCGACCCAGGGCACGCAGTGGGTCTCGACACCCCAGGTGAGCGACAACTGCGCGCGCGTGGCGCTGCTGGTGGTGAAGGCCATCAGCGGGATCGGCGAGCGGTAGCGCGCCAGGCGGCGGGCGGTCTCGCCGGACATGGTGAAGGCGACCAGGGCCTTGGCGCCGACGGTGGCTCCGACTTCGGCGGCGGCGCGGGCGATGGCCCCTCCGGTGGTCTCGGGGACCCGGTTGAGGATGTGGGAGGCGCGCAGGGACTCCTGCTCGGCCGCCGCGACGATGCGGGCCATCGTCTCGACGGTCTCGATCGGGTAGCGCCCCACGCTGGTCTCGCCCGAAAGCATGACCGCGTCGGCGCCGTCGAGGACGGCGTTGGCGACGTCGGACGCCTCGGCGCGGGTGGGCCGGGGCGCGCTGATCATGGACTCCAGCATCTGCGTGGCGACGATGACCGGCTTGGCCTTGTCGCGGCAGCGCTCGATGGCGCGCTTCTGCACCATCGGGACGTTCTCCAGGGGCAGCTCGACGCCGAGGTCGCCGCGGGCGACCATCACGCCGTCGAAGACCTCGATGATGTCCTGGAGGCGCTCGACGGCCTGCGGTTTCTCGATCTTGGCGATGAGCGGGACCCGGACCCCGACCTCGTCCATGATCTGGTGGACGTCCTCGGCGTCGGAGGGGCTGCGCACGAAGGACAGGGCGACCATGTCGACGCCCTGCTCCAGCGCCCAGCGCAGGTCGGCCTCGTCCTTCTCGGTGAGGGCCGGCACGCTGACGGCCACACCGGGCAGGTTGAGCCCCTTGTGGTTGGAGACCTGCCCGCCGATCAGCACGCGGGTCTGGACCTCGGTGCTGGTGGTCTTGACGCACTCCAGGACGACGCGGCCGTCATCGATGAGGACGCGGTCGCCGGGGCGGACGTCGCCGGGCAGGCTCTTGTAGGTGGTGGAGACCCGGTGCCGGTCGCCGGGGACGTCGTCGACGGTCACCGTGAACTCGTCGCCGGCGACGAGTTCGACGGGGCCGTCGGGGAAGGTCCCCAGGCGGATCTTCGGCCCCTGGAGGTCGGCGAGGATGCCCACACTGCGCCCGGTGGCCTCGGCGGCCGCCCGGACGTTGGCATAGCTGGTGCGGTGGTCCTCGTGCGTTCCATGGCTGAGGTTGAGTCGCGCCACGTCCAGTCCCGCGTCGACGAGCGCCCGGATGGTCTCGGGGCTCGACGTCGCGGGACCGAGGGTCGCGACGATCTTTGCTCGACGTGTCACGCCTAACACTCTAAAGCGTCTCGCTGGTGCAGTGGTCTAAACCAGGTTGCGAACGGGCGTACGCCAGGTCGCTACTTGGCGAACGCGTCGAGCAAAGCCCGGTCGAAGGCCGGCAGATCGTCGGGCTTGCGACTGGTGACGAGCGTGTTGGGGCCCATGGCGCAGGTGACGACCTCCTCGTCGACCCACTCGCCGCCGGCGTTGCGGACGTCGGTGGCGAGGCTGGGGTAAGAGGTGAGCCGGCGGCCGTCCACGGCGCGGGCCTCGATCAGGGTCCAGGGCGCGTGGCAGATGGCGGCCACGGGCTTGCCGGAGTCGAAGAACTCCTTGACGAACTGCACGGCGCGCGGCACGGTCCGCAGGAAGTCGGGGTTGGCCACGCCGCCGGGCAGCACCAGGCCGGTGAAGTCGGCCGCGCCGACCTCCTCGACGGTGGCGTCGACGGTGAAGGTGTCGGCCTTGTCGAGGTGGTTGAACGCCTGGATCTCCCCCGGCGAGGTGGACACCAGCCGCGGCCGGCCGCCGGCCTTCTCCACGGCCTCCCACGGGTCGGTCAGCTCGATCTGCTCGGTGCCCTCGGGGGCGACGAGGAAGGCGACGGTGGCGCCGTTGAGGTCGGAAGGCATGGTGGGTGTCCTCCTTGTGGTGTGCGTCGGACGCTGCTGTGCGGCGGCCGCGCGCACGCCCGCCGGCGCCGGGGAGCCGGCGCCGCCCGCGGGGTGCCGCGCGCCGCCACCCCTGCCCCTGCCCACCCGGCGGGCGCTTACGCGTGCGGCCGGCCACACCGGGCCGGCCGCGGGTCGAAGGGCGGTGGACGGTGCCGGGTCAGCCCACGCGCAGGGGCGCGGGGACCTCTTCGGCGATGCGCCCGTAGGCGCGCAGGGTGAGCAGCCGGTGGACGGTGAGGATGCCGCGCCACTCGTTGCGGGCGGCCTCGGCCCAGGCGGGCCAGGTGATGTCCCAGCCGCCGTCGGGACGCTGGTCGGCGACGAGGGCGTCGAGGTGGGCGGCGATCTCGTCGTCGGTGAACAGCCGCCGCGCGATGTGGCCGGGCTGCGGTGCGAGGTCCAGTGGCTTGTGCACGTGCCCGGTGGCGGCGGGGTCGGTGGCGATGCCCGCGCGGATGGCCGGGGCCAGCCGGGTGAACTCCGCCTCGGCGCGCGGCCGGTCCGGGACGTGCTGGAGGAACGTGCACACGGCGATGGCCTGGTCGGGCTCGGTCCAGCGCAGGGCGCCGATGCGGGTCCAGCAGAAGGCGGTGGCGCGGTCGCGCCAGGCGTGGCAGAGGTGGTGGCGGTGCAGGAGGCCGACGATGGTCGCGGTGGGGTAGAGGGCGCCGCTGTGGTCGGCGCCCTCGCGCCACCACGGCGCGGCCTCGGTGTGGCGGGCCGAGGGCAGGACGCAGGGCACCCCGCCGTTGGCGTGGGTGACGCTGGTGAGGTAGCGGCACAGGTCGGCCCCGACGTCCCTGGGGATGGGCCCCAGTTCGTCGAGGTAGCCCAGTGCCGTGGCCGCGGCGAGCGGTTGGCTGCCGTGGCCCCGCAGGTCGGGTTCGAGTCCGTTGCCGTAGCCGCCGTCGACGTTGCGGTAGGACTCCAGAGCGGAGCGGACCGGGCCGGCGGGCCCGCTTCGGAAGTGGAACGCGAACCGGTGTCGGTCGATCAGCCGGGCGTTGCGCCAGATGAAGTGCTCCGCGGAGCGGAGGGCTTCCGAGGTCACCATGCTCATGGTCCCGAATGTACGCCCGGGTCCCCGGCCGGTTCCGTGGACATAATGCCCTTAATGCCCGGTTTTGCCGTTTTATGGGGCTGCCTTGCGTCCGTTACGCGGAATTTGCCGGAAAAAACATGAACGGATCCTTAACGCGGCTGTTCGGCGTCGTCCTCAGGAACCCTCCGCGCGCCTCTGCGGCGCAGCAGCACCAGCAGTCCGATCCAGGAGACCGCCACGCACACCCCCATGCCGAACTGCACCAGAGCCAGGTGCTCCTCGGGGTAGACGACCCCGGTGAGGTAGTGGTCGATGAACCCCTCGGGCGGCAGGCCCTCCTGGCCCGCGCGGCGGCGCGCCCAGTCCTCGACCACGGTCAGCGGGCAGGTCCAGCCGACTTCGAGCAGGCCCACGGCGTAGGCGCCCACCACCAGGTGGGGCCAGAACGCGTGCGGCCACCGCCAGGCGAGGAACCCGCCGAGCGCGACGTAGGCGAGGAAGCCGAAGTGCACCAGCATGGCCGCCTCGCCGATGAAGCGGTAGACCATGGGGAGGAGATACCCGCGCCGCGCGCGGCCGGAACGTCCGGCGCCGCCGGGGATGTAGGTATTGCCGGGGCGGGCCGGGGCGGCGCGGCGGCGGGCGGGCACCGCGCCCGCCCGCCGCCTGCGCGCTCAGACCAGGGGCCGCTCGGTGGGCGCGATGCCCGCCGGCAGGGTGGTGCTGCCGCTGAGGTAGCGGTCCACCCCGGCGGCCGCGGCGCGGCCCTCGGCGATGGCCCACACGATCAGCGACTGGCCGCGGCCCATGTCGCCGGCGCAGAACACGCCCTCGACGGTGGTGGCGTAGTCGCGGTCGCGCACGACGTTGCCGCGCCCGTCCAGCTCCACCCCCAGGTCCTCGATCATCCCCGCCTTCTGCGGGCCGACGAAGCCCATGGCCAGGGTGACCAGGCCGGCCGGGATCTCGCGCTCGGTGCCGGGCACCGGCTCGAAGCCCTTGTCGGTGCGGGTGACGTCGACCAGCCTGAGCGCGCGCACCCGGCCCTGGTCGTCGCCCAGGAACTCCAGGGTGTTGACCGAGTACAGCCGCTTGCCGCCCTCCTCGTGGGCGCTGGTGACCTTGTAGACCATCGGCATGGTCGGCCACGGCTGGTGGGCCGGCCGCTCGGCGGGCGGCTTGGGCATGATCTCCAGTTGGGTGACCGAGGCCGCGCCCTGGCGGTGGGCGGTGCCCACGCAGTCGGCGCCGGTGTCGCCGCCGCCGATGACGATGACGTGCTTGCCCTCGGCGTTGATGGCGGGCACCTCGATGTCGCCCTGCTGCACCCGGTTGGCCTGGGGCAGGTACTCCATGGCCTGGTGCACGCCGTCCAGGTCGCGGCCGGGCACGGGCAGGTCGCGCCAGGCGGTGGCGCCGCCGGCCAGCAGCACGGCGTCGTGGCGCTCGCGCAGCTCGGCCACGCTGATGTCCACGCCGACGTTGACGCCGGTGCGGAACACCGTGCCCTCGGCGGCCATCTGGCCCAGGCGGCGGTCGATGTGCCGCTTCTCCATCTTGAACTCGGGGATGCCGTAGCGCAGCAGTCCGCCGATCCGGTCGGCCCGCTCATAGACGGTGACCTCGTGGCCGGCGCGGGTGAGCTGCTGGGCGGCGGCCAGCCCGGCCGGCCCCGAGCCCACCACGGCCACGCTGCGGCCGGTGCGCACGGCGGGGGGCTGGGGGCGGACCCAGCCCTCCTCCCAGGCGCGGTCGATGATGGAGACCTCGACGTTCTTGATGGTCACGGCGGGCTGGTTGATGCCCAGCACGCACGCCGACTCGCACGGGGCCGGGCACAGCCGCCCGGTGAACTCCGGGAAGTTGTTGGTGGCGTGCAGCCGCTCGATGGCCTCGCCCCAGTCGTGCCGGTAGACGAGGTCGTTCCACTCGGGGATGAGGTTGCCCAGCGGGCAGCCGTTGTGGCAGAACGGGATGCCGCAGTCCATGCAGCGCGACGCCTGCTTGACCACGGTGCCGCGGTCGAAGTCGGCGTAGACCTCGCGCCAGTCCTGGATGCGGACGTCGACGGGGCGGTGGGCGGGCAGCTCCCGCTCGGTGATCTTGAGGAAACCCTTCGGGTCAGCCATGTCGGTTTCTCCCTCCTTTCTGTGGCGGCCGGCTCGTCAGGACTGCGCGGCGGCCATGATGGCCTCGCCGACGTCGCGGCCCGCGCGCTCCGCCTCTTCCCGGGCGGCCAGGACCCGCTTGTAGTCGCGCGGCATGATCTTGCCGAAGCGCTCGACGGCGGTGTCGAAGTCGGCCAGCAGCGCCGCCGCCACGCCCGACCCGGTGGCCTCGTGGTGGCGGGTGAGGACGTCGTGCAGGAACGCGCGGTCGGACTCCTCCAGCGGGTCGATGTCGACCATCTCGCCGTTGACCCGGCGGGTGTCGAGGTCGAGCACGTAGGCGATGCCGCCCGACATGCCCGCCGCGAAGTTGCGCCCGGTGGGGCCCAGCACGACGGCGCGCCCGCCGGTCATGTACTCGCACCCGTGGTCGCCCACGCCCTCGGCCACGGCCAGCGCGCCGGAGTTGCGCACGCAGAACCGCTCGCCCACCACGCCCCGCAGGAAGATCTCGCCGGAGGTGGCGCCGTAGCCGATGACGTTGCCCGCGATGATGTGGTCCTCGGGCGTGAACTGGACGTCCTCGGGCGGGCGGACGGCGATGCGGCCGCCCGACAGCCCCTTGCCCACGTAGTCGTTGGCGTCGCCCACCAGCCGCAGGGTGATGCCCCGGGGCACGAAGGCGCCGAAGGACTGCCCCGCCGACCCCGTGAAGGTGATGTCGACGGTGTCGTCGGGCAGGCCGGACGCGCCGTGGCGCTTGGTGACCTCGTGGCCCAGCATGGTGCCCACGGTGCGGTTGACGTTGCGCACCGGCAGCTCCAGCCGCAGCGGCTCGCCGAACTCCAGCGCGCCCTCGGCGAGCTGGATCAGCGTGTTGTCCAGCGCCTTCTCCAGCCCGTGGTCCTGGGCGCGCACCTGGCGGCGGTGGTCGCCGGCCCACGGCTCCACCTCGTGCAGGATGGGGCGCAGGTCCAGGCCGGCGGCCTTCCAGTGGTCGACGGCCTCGGTGGTGTCGAGCAGGTCGACGGCGCCGATGGCCTCCTCCAGGGTGCGGAACCCCAGCGCGGCCAGGTATTCGCGCACCTCCTGGGCCACGAACTCGAAGAAGTTCACCACGAACTCCGCCTTGCCCGTGTAGCGCTTGCGCAGCTCGGGGTTTTGCGTGGCCACGCCCACCGGGCAGGTGTCCAGGTGGCAGACCCGCATCATGACGCAGCCCGAGACCACCAGCGGCGCGGTGGCGAAGCCGAACTCCTCGGCGCCCAGCAGCGCCGCGACGATGACGTCGCGCCCGGTCTTCATCTGGCCGTCGGCCTGCACGACGATGCGGTCGCGCAGGCCGTTGCGCAGCAGGGTCTGCTGGGTCTCGGCCAGCCCCAGCTCCCAGGGGGTGCCGGCGTGCTTGAGCGAGGTCAGCGGCGAGGCGCCGGTGCCGCCGTCGTGGCCGGAGATCAGCACGACGTCGGCGTGGGCCTTGGACACGCCCGCGGCCACGGTGCCCACCCCGGCCTCCGAGACCAGCTTCACGTGCACCCGCGCCCGCGGGTTGGCGTTCTTCAGGTCGTGGATGAGCTGGGCGAGGTCCTCGATGGAGTAGATGTCGTGGTGGGGCGGCGGCGAGATCAGGCCGACCCCGGGCGTGGAGTGCCGGGTGTCGGCGATCCAGGGGTAGACCTTGTGGCCGGGCAGTTGGCCGCCCTCGCCGGGCTTGGCGCCCTGGGCCATCTTGATCTGGATGTCGTCGGCGTTGGTGAGGTAGTGCGAGGTCACGCCGAAGCGGCCCGAGGCCACCTGCTTGATGGCGCTGCGCCGCAGGTCGCCGTTGCCGTCGGCGGTGAAGCGCGCCGGGTCCTCGCCGCCCTCGCCGGTGTTGGACTTGCCGCCCAGCCGGTTCATGGCGATGGCCAGGGTCTCGTGGGCCTCGGCCGAGATCGACCCGTAGGACATGGCGCCGGTGGAGAACCGCTTGACGATCTCGGAGACCGGCTCGACCTCCTCGATCGGCACCGGCTCGCGCACGCCCTCCTTGAGCCGGAACAGCCCGCGCAGGGTCATCAGGTTGTGCGCCTGGTCGTCGATCTTGGCGGTGTACTCCTTGAAGATCTCGTAGCGGCGCGTGCGCGTGGCGTGCTGGAGCTTGAAGACCGTCTCGGGGTTGAACAGGTGCGGCTCGCCCTCGCGGCGCCACTGGTACTCCCCGCCCACGGCCAGCCTGCGGTGGCTGGGCGGGTTGGCGGCGTAGGCGGCGCCGTGGCGGGCGGCGACCTCGGCGGCCAGGACGTCGAAGCCCACCCCGCCCAGCGGCGAGGGGGTGCCGGTGAAGCAGCGGTCGACGACCTCGCGCCCCAGCCCCAGGGCCTCGAAGATCTGGGCGCCGGTGTAGGAGCTGACCGTGGAGACGCCGATCTTGGACATGATCTTCAGGACGCCCTTGCCGAACGCCTTCACGGTGTTGCGCACGGCGGTGTGGGGGTCGATGCCGCCGATCACGCCGCGGCCCACCAGGTCGCGGACGGTGGCCAGGGTGACGTAGGGGCACACGGCCGAGGCGCCGTAGCCCACCAGCAGGGCCACGTGGTGGCACTCGCGGACGTCGCCGGCCTCGACCACCAGGCCGACCTCGGTGCGGCTCTTCTCGCGCACGAGGTGGTGGTGGACGGCGCCGGTGAGCAGCAGCGAGGGGATGGGCGCGCGCCGGTCGTCGGCGCCGCGGTCGCTGAGGACGATGATGTGGGCGCCCTCGGCGATGGCCGCCGACACCTCGGCGCAGATCTCGTCCAGGCGGGCGGCCAGCGCCGCGCCGCCGCCGGCGACCTCGTAGGTGCCGTTGACGGTGAAGGCGCGGAAGGCGGGGTCGCCCTCGGGCGCGCCGGCGCGCACCACCGCGGCCAGCTCCGACTCGTCCAGCACGGGCGTGGGCAGCACGATCCGCCGGCAGTCCTCGGGGTCGGGCGAGAGGACGTTCTCCTCGGCGCCCAGGACGGTCTGGAGGCTGGTGACCAGCTCCTCGCGGATGGCGTCCAGCGGCGGGTTGGTGACCTGCGCGAAGCCCTGCGAGAAGTAGTCGAAGAGCTGGCGCGGCTTGGCGGAGAGGGCGGCGACGGGGGTGTCGGTGCCCATGGAGCCGATCGGCTCGGCGCCGGTGCGGGCCATCGGGGTGAGGATGACCCGCAGCTCCTCCTCGGTGTAGCCGAAGACCTGCTGGTGGTGCACGAGGTCGGTCAGCGGCGCGGGCTCGCCGGGGGCGAGGTCGCCCAGGCGCACCACGCCGCGCTCCAGCCACTGGGCGTAGGGGTGCTCGGCGGCGAGCTGGGCCTTGATCTCCTCGTCCTCGATGATGCGGCCCTGCTCGGTGTCGACCACGAAGATGCGGCCGGGCTGGAGGCGGCCCTTGCGCACCACGCGGGCGGGGTCGATGTCCAGGACGCCGGCCTCGCTGGCCAGCACGACCAGGCCGTCGTCGGTCACCCAGTAGCGGCCCGGGCGCAGGCCGTTGCGGTCCAGGACCGCGCCCACGAGCGTGCCGTCGGTGAAGGAGACCGAGGCGGGGCCGTCCCAGGGCTCCATAAGCATGGAGTGGAACTCGTAGAAGGCCCGCACCGCCGGGTCCATCTCGGTGTGGTTCTCCCACGGCTCGGGGATCATCATCAGCACCGCGTGCGGCAGCGAGCGTCCGCCCAGGTGCAGCAGCTCCAGGGCGGCGTCGAAGGACGCGGTGTCGGAGTCCTCGGGGTCGATGATCGGGAAGATCCGCGACAGGTCGCCGGGCAGCAGGTCGCTGGCCAGCGTGGCCTCACGCGCCCGCATCATGTTGCGGTTGCCCTTGACCGTGTTGATCTCGCCGTTGTGGGCGATGAACCGGAACGGGTGGGCCAGCGGCCAGGACGGGAAGGTGTTGGTGGAGAACCGCGAGTGGACCAGCGCCAGGCCGCTGGTGTAGCGGCGGTCGGACAGGTCGGGGAAGAACGGCTCCAACTGGGGCGTGGTGAGCATGCCCTTGTAGGTGATGGTGCGCGGGGACAGGCTCGGGAAGTACACGCCCTGCTCGTGCTCGGCGCGCTTGCGCACGCAGTAGGCGTAGCGCTCCAGGTCGATGCCGGCCAGCCCCTCGGCGGGCGAGCCCGCCGCGCCGGCCAGGAACACCTGGCCGAAGAACGGCATGACCTCGCGGGCCGCCGGGCCGCAGAACCGCGACTCGAACGGCAGGTCGCGCCAGCCCAGGACGGCCAGGCCCTCCTCGGCGGCGATGGCCTCGATGCCCGCCACCGCGCGGGCGCGCTCGGCGGCGTCGGTGGGCAGGAACGCGATGCCGGTGGCGTAGGCGCCGGCCTCGGGCAGGTCGAACCCGCAGACCTCGCGGTAGAGGGCGTCGGGGACCTGGGTGATGATCCCGGCGCCGTCGCCGTCGTCGGGGTCGTGGCCCGACGCACCGCGGTGGTCGAGGTTGCGCAGGACCGTCAGGGCCTGCTGGACGATGTCGTGGCTGCGACGACCGGAGAGGTCGGCGACAAAGCCGACGCCGCAGGCGTCGTGCTCGTAGGCGCTGTCGTACAGGCCCTCGTGAGTGGACTCGGCGTTCGGTCGGACGGACGAACGCTGCACCTGGCCAGCAGGCATCTACCCTCCTGTCGTCGTACGTCTGGGCTTTGGTAAAGCGCATCCGGGACGACATTGGCCCTGCTGCGTGCGAAGACGGCCGCTCCCCTGGCGCCGGTACCGCGGTGTCCGGACGTGCCGGCACGCGTCACCTCGTCGTGGTGACCGGCGTTTTCCCAGGTGAGTGACCACACTCGTGAGTAGCTACGTTATACATCGGCCCAGCCCGGGCGGGAACCCGAGGTCTAGACCAACCACCGCCACAGCGCGGTGGTCGAGGACGGCGCCGTCGGCGCCCCCGAGGGGATCGGCGTCGGTCCTCCGTCGGGGCACTAGCCGTGATCTTTCCATCCGGCGGTTCCCCGCAAACATGTCCCCACGCCTCAAACACCCCAAACCGGGGCGAATACGGCTAGGGAACCGTACCGTGCCCGCGACCGCGCTCCGTCACCGGGGCCGCCCGGACACACCAGCCAGGGTAACCCGCGCGACACAGATCGGACATATGCCGACAGCACACTGGCGCGGCCGCCCGGCCACCGCTCCGTGGCCGCTCCACCCGCGCGAGCAGTGCAACCGCGCCCGCCCCGGCGCCATTCCCGCCACCACCCGCGCCGCCCGCGAACCCCAGCCCCGCCGCCCGTTCCGCGCCGCCGCCGGCCCCATCGGGCGCCCGCGCCCGCCCCGCGCGCCCACCCCCGCACGGCCCCCACCGCTTCCCCCGCGCGGCCGACGTGATCGTTTTCACGGCGCCGCGGACTCCCGCTCCCGCGTGGGAGGATCGTCCGGTGACCGACCCCGCCGCCCCGCACCCCGCCCACCCGGGTGACCAAGACCACGCCGCCGCGCGGCGCCCGGACGCCCCGCCCGCCCGGCCCCGCTCCGCCCTCGACGCGCTCCTGGCCGAGCACGGGATCACCGCGCCCCGCCTGCACCGGGTCCTCGGCGCGCTATCCTCGGGCGGGTGGTGGACCCCACGGGCCCTGGTGCGCGACACCGCCGTGGCCCACCGCCTGGTCCAGGCCGTGCTGGAGGCGCTGGGCGAGGAGGCCGAGTGGGACGCCGAGGGCCGGGTGCGGCTGCGCGCCCCGCGCGCCTTCACCCGCTACGCCCGCCCGCCGCAGCCCGACCCCCTGGCGCCGGCCCTGGCCGGGCTGGCGGCGGCCGAGGCCGAGATCACCCGCCTGGTCGAGGACGCCCCTCCCCCGCTGACCGACCTCGACCACGTCACCGCCACACCGCGCACCGCGCTGCGGCGCGCGGCGCTGCTGGGCCGCGACTACTCCCTGGCGGGCGCCCGGCTGCTGTGCGTGGGCGACCACGACCTCACCGCGCTGGCCGCCACCCTGGTCAACCCCGGGCTGGAGGCCGTGGTCGTCGACATCGACGAGCGGATCCTGGCCTATGTCGACGCCGCCGCCGACCGCCTGGGCCTGCCGGTCCGCTGCCACTTCGCCGACCTGCGCCTGGGCCTGCCCGCCGCCGTGCGCGGCACCTGCGACCTCGCCTTCACCGACCCGCCCTACACCCCCGAGGGCGTCGAACTGTTCCTGCGGCGCGCCCTGGAGGGGCTCTCCGCGCCCCAGCGCGGCCGCGTCCTGCTGGCCTACGGCGCCAGCGAGACCACGCCCGCCCTGGCCGCCAAGGTGCAGCAGCGCCTGGCGCGGCTGGGCCTGGTGACCGAGGCGCTGTGGCCGGAGTTCCACCGCTACCTGGGCGCCGAGGCCATCGGCGCCGCCGCCGACCTCTACGTGCTGCGGCCCACCACCCGCACCCCGGCCGCCCCCTCCGCCGGCCCGGCCCGCGCCCGCGTCTACAGCCGGGGCGCCAACGCCGCCGAGGCGGCGGGCTCCTGGGGCGCCGAGGAGGCGCGCGCGGCGCTGGAGCGCGCCGCGCCCGACACCCTCGTCGGCGACTGGCCGGCGCTCGGGGACGCGGCCGGGGACGGGGCCGGAGACACAGCCGGCGTCACCGCCGCGCCCCGGCGGGTGCGCCTGGAGACCTGGCTGGAGTCGCCGGTGGCCGCCGAGCGCGCCGTGCTCAACCTCACCGGCGGCTGGGCGGCGCTGCTGCCCCGCGCCGTGCTCGCCGCCGCCGGCCCCGAGGTCTACGCGGTGGTGCCCTCATCCGACCCCCGCGTCCGCGACCAGGCCGGGCAGCGCGACCTCGCCGCGCTGCTGGCGCCGCGCTTCGAGGTGCGGTTCCTGCGCGGGACCCCCGGCCCCCGCCTCACCCTGGTGCACGCCGCCGAGCGCGCCCCCGCCGGCCCCGCCGAGGAGGTGCTCGCCCACTGCCTGCGGCGGGCGCACGGCACGCTGACCGCCACCCTGCGCGAGGGGCTCCAGCGCGCCGCCGCCGCGGCGGGCGCGCCGGTCAACAAGCGCACCGCGCGGCTGGCCGTGGCCGAGGCCGCGCCGTGGCTGCGCGGGCACACCCCGCTGGACCTGCCCGAGCACCGGTTCGCCGACCTGCGCGCGGCGGCCGAGCGGCTGGCCGCACCGCTGGCGGCCCCTCCTCCGGTCTGAGCACCGGCGCCGGCACCGGTCCCACCGCACACGCGTGCGCCGCCGCGCCGGAGGGCGCGGCGGCGCACACCCCCGCGCCGGGCGCGGGGCACAGGTGTCAGGCCACGGGCGTGGTGGTGGTCTGGCTCTCCTGGAGGGTCTCCAACTGGACCACCCGGTTGTACAGCGGGTCGCGGAAGCCGCTGAGCGCGATCAGCGGCGAGACCAGGCTCTCGCGCTCGGCGGGGTCGGTGGAGTCGGCCGACTGCACCCAGGTGACGGTCAGGTAGTGGCCGCTGACGGTGGCCTCGGCCGCGCTGTAGCCGGCGCCGAGGTCGGCGAGTTCGCCGTCGGCACCGGGCACGGTGATGAAGCCCGACGGCTCGGCCTCGGGGTCCTTGGGCGGCTTGAGCGCGGTGGCCACCGCCTGGGCGGCCTCCTGGTCGCGCAGGTTGAACATCACGGCGGCGCCGAGGTAGTCGCCGGAGGTGTAGCCGGCGCGGGCGGCCTGGGTGCAGTCGGCTTCGGCCAGCGCGGCGGCGACCTCCTCGCCCCACACCGCCGAGGCGCAGTCCTCGGTCAGCCCGGAGGCGGCCAGCGTGAAGGTGACGTCCTGGCTGCGGCTGTCGATCTCCTGGCTGTCCTCGAAGATCTCGTTCTCGCTGAGCGGGCGGGAGTCGGCCTCGCGCGTGGCCAGGATCTCGTCGCCGGTGTCCTGGGTCTCATAGGCCGTGGGCACGGGGTTCTCCGGCGCGGAGCCGCCCGAGACGAACTGGAGGACCAGCACGACCGCCAGCGCCACCACGGCCACCCCCAGCGCGCCCATCAGCAGCGGCAGCATCCGGGTCCGGCGCCGACCGCCCGCGCGGGAGCCGCCCCTGCGCCGCCGGCGGGCTCCCTTGCGGCGGGAAGGCGACGCGGCCAGACCCGCGATGGCGTCGGCATCGTCGGTTTTCCTCCTCCGGCCGCGGGAACCGGGCACGGACGACTCAGAAGAAGACACCAGAACCTCTCGGACAGGTCGCGGGGGAAACTGTGCGGGGTGCGGCGGGGAATGAGGGCGGCCCGCCGCGCTGTCGCACAGCCTAGCCTGAGCGCGGCGGCACCCGTCCCCGCCTCGGGGTCAGGAGCCCTCGCCCTCCTCGGCGTCGCGCACCTGCCGGTAGACCCACGTGGAGGCGTCCATCGCCAGCACGTTGAGCGTGGAGAGGTGCTCGTCGTCGCCGGGCGGGGCGCCGTCGGCGCGCGCCACCCAGTACACGGCCAGGTAGTGGCCCATGACCTGCGCGGTGGCCTGGCTGTAGCCCTCCTGGAGCCCGCGGACCTCGGTGTCCATCGGCAGCACGAACCCGGGCTCGGTGGACTCGCCCTGGGGGTCCAGGGCGGTGGAGACCGCTCCGGCGGACTCGGCGCTGTCCAGGTCGAACAGGGTGAACTGGGCGATGTAGTTCTCGTCGGGGTCGCGGAAGACCGCGCCGGCGGCCGAGGAGCACCCGCCGTCCACCAGCGCCTGGGCGACCCCCTCGCCCCAGACCATGGCCGTGCAGGTGTCGGTGACCTCGGTCTGGCCGCGCTCCAGCACGTAGTCGTTGAGTTCCAGCTTCTTGGTGTCCTTGGCGAACACCTGGTCCTCGGCCAGCGGCTTGGCGTCGCCGGAGCGCTCGGCGATGGGCGCGAAGCGCTCGCTGCCCTCGGGGTCGCCCTGGTAGAGGGTGGGCACCAGGGTGGAGTGCCCCTCGGGCGGCTCGACGATGGCGGTGGAGCCGCCCCCGGCGGCCGAATCGGGCGCCGAGGTGAGCTGGTAGGCCAGGACGCCCAGCAGGGCGACCAGCGCCACGCAGCACAGCGCCAGCAAACCGGCCAGCACCACGGTGCCGCGCCGGCGGGTGCTGTGCTCGGCGAGGTTGGCCACGACCTGGTTGGGGCGGTCGCCCAGCACGCTCACCCGGCGCAGCGCCGAGGCGGAGAACCGGGAGACGGGGTCCACGGCGGCGGCGCGGCGCCGCCCGGGGCCGCCGTCCTCGCCCTGGGCGCGCCGGGCGCGGCGGCCCGCCGGGGCGGGCTGGGGCTCCTCGGGCGCGGGGGCGCCGCGGCGCCCCTTGGTC
>NZ_JAJAQC010000055.1 GCF_027604915.1 Streptomonospora mangrovi | reverse complement strand
GAGGCGGCCCCCCGGGCGTGAGCGCCGGCGCCCCGCCCCGCACGGGCGGGCGCCGGGAGCGGGGTGCGGCGCTCCGCCCGCGCGGGCGGGGCGCCGCACCGGCGCGAAGGCCGGGCCGCCGACCGGGCCCGACACGGCGGATCATAGGATCCCCGGGGCACGGGACGGCTCCGCGCGGCGGCGGTACGCGCGCGGACCACCACACGGGTGCGGCGAGGGGGGCGGCGGTGATGGGCGGGCGGACGGGCAGACCCGGCGGCACGGGGCAGGTGTGGCTGTGGCCGCTGCTGGTGAGCGTCGTGCTGACGCACACCACCCTCAACCTGGCCCGGCCGCTGATCTCCTACCGCGCCATCGCGCTGGGCGGCGACGCCACCGCCGTGGGCCTGATCACCGCCGCCTACGCGCTGCTGCCGGTGGTGATGGCGGTGCCACTGGGCCGGTTCATCGACCGCACCCGCCACGGCGTGGTGCTCATCGCGGCGGGCACCGGCCTGCTGGCCGCCGCCTCGCTCCTGCTGGCCGCCACCCAGGGCCTGGCGCTGATCGGCGCCGCCAGCGCCGTGCTGGGCGTGGGCCACCTCGTGTGCATGATCGCCGGGCAGGGGCTGATCGCCCGGCTGTCCCCCGACTCCGGCCTGGACCGCGCCTTCGGCTGGTTCACCGCCGCCGCGTCGCTGGGCCAACTGGTGGGGCCGCTGATCTCGGGCGCGGTGCTGGGCGACGCGAGCGGCGCCGCGCTGGTGGGCGCCACCACCACGGCGCTGCTCATCGCGGGCGCGATGGCCGCGCTGGGCCTGCTGCCGCTGGTGGTGCTGGCCCGGCTGCGCCCCCGGCCCCGCGCGGGCGCGGGCGCGGGCGGGCAGACCCAAGCCGAGCGGGTGTCGTCGCTGGCCCTGCTGCGCCGCCCCGGCCTGCCGTCGGGCCTGTTCTCCAGCCTGGCGCTGCTGGCCTCCATCGACATCCTCACCGCCTACCTCCCGCTGATCGCCGAGGCGCGCGGCATCTCCCCCGCCACCGTGGGCGTGCTGCTGGCGGTGCGCGCGCTGACGTCGTTGCTGTCGCGGCTGAGCCTGCCCTGGCTGATCGTCCGCTGGCGGCGGCGCACCCTGCTGACGGCCAGCACCGCCGGGGCGGGCGCGGCGCTGGCGGTGGTGGCCCTGCCCATCGACTCCCCGGCCGCCCTGGGCGCGGTGCTGGCCGTGGGCGGGTTCCTGCTGGGCCTGGGCCAGCCGCTGACCATGACCATCGTGGCCACCGCCGCGCCGCAGACGGCGCGCGCCACGGCGCTGGCGCTGCGCCTGTGGGGCAACCGCATCGGCCAGGTCGCCATCCCGGCCGCCGCCGCCGGGATCTCCAGCCTGGCGGGGACCTCCGGCGGCCTGTGGCTCACCAGCGCGGTCCTGGTCGCCGCCGCCGCCACGTCCTGGCGTTAGCCGGCTATCCGGTCCTGGGCCGCCCGGGGGCGGCGGGGCCGGGGTGGCGGCGCGCCGGGGCGGCGCCGCGCTGGGGGGCGCCCGGGGCCGCCGCACGCGGTGCGCGCGCCGCCTGCCGGGGCTCGGGCGCGCCCGCGTCCAGGGGCGCCCGGTCGTGGCGGTGCAGCGCCCGGTCGACCGCCTGCACGGCGGTGGCCACGAAGCCGGCGACCACGCCGCCGTCGGCGCCCGCCGCGTGCCGGCTGCCGCGCTCGACCGCGCGCCGGTCGCGGGCGCCGAAGATGCGGGGCGGCAGCGCGCGCGAGGCCGAACCCGCGACCTCGAAGGTGTGGCGGCTCCCCCTCACCGGCACGGACACCCGATAGCCGAGGTACTGGTCGGCGCGGTCGAACAGCAGTTCCCCGGTGATCTCGCGCTCGGGCACGCGCGCGGCGCGGGCGAACTCCAGCAGGACGCCGGGCAGGCGCGGCACCCGCCCCATGGCGGCCACATAAGCGCCGGCCTCGCGGCCGTGGGCGCCGAACCGCACCCGCCCGCCGGGGCCGCGCGCGACCGCGACGTCCTCGGGCGCCGCCTCGTGGACCACCTCCAGCCGGCCGTCGCCGTCCCAGGCGCGGTCGTGGGCGCGCAGCAGCCGCCGGTACCGCTCGTCGGCGCCGTCCACGCCGCGCGCCGCGCCGGCGAGGTGGACCACGCGCGCCCGGCGGTTGGCCGCCAGGATCGTCTCGGCGGCGGCGCCCGCGCCGTGGCCGCTGCCCGCCACCAGCCAGGTGTCGCTGACGGCGGCGTCGAACCGGCCCTCGACCACCTCGTCGCTCCACAGCGCCCGCCCGGGCGCCGCCGCGCGGGCGTGGTCCCACTTCCGGGCGGCGCGCAGCGTCCGCAGCGCCGCACCCACCGGGGCCTCGCCGGGGCGCGGGGGCTCCGCGCGCTGCTCCGCGGCGGCCAGGCGCGCCTCCCAGCCGATGCTGCGCAGCGTCTCCAGGGCGCTCTGCGCGGTGCCCTCGCGGTCGGGCAGCCAGGCCAGCGCCTCGATCACCTGGGGGTCGGCGCCGTGGGCCGCGAGGTGGTCGGCGATGGCGCCGAGCGCGTCGGGCACCGACGCCACGGCGCGGTCGGCGCCGGGCACCCGCTGCCCCACTCCGGTGGCGACGATCGGGGTGCCCTCGACCTCCACGACGACCTGCGGCGAGCCGTCGTTGGGCTGGATCCGGGCGAGCAGCCGGCCCCGGCTGTCGGCGGCGAACCGCGCCATGCCGTCGATCAGCGGTCCCTGCGCCGCCAGGGTGTCCTCCCAGAAGTGCAGGGCGCCCAGCGGCACCGGCCGGCGGGGTTCGGCGAACTGGCGGGGGTCGCCCATGCCGATCTCGGCGAGGCGCTGGATGCGGTCGGCGGCCGGGAGCGGCACACCGGAGTTGCCGATCTGCCACTGGCGGGCGTCGACCACCAGCACGTCGGGGTCGCGGGCGGCCACCGAGGCGCCCGCGCCGACGGCGAGGGGGAAGCGCGGGTGGGAGCCGGCGGGCATGCGGGCGCCGCGCCAGCGGATCTCCTCAAGGGTTCTGGTGCTGATGGCCCGGCGCGCGGCGGCGGCGCGGCGGGCGGCCTCGGGGAGGTCGTCGCGGCCCAGCGGGCGGCCGTCGGGGCCGAGGCCGGGCATGGGGTAGTGGAATCGCTCGGGCAGCAGCGCGCGGGCGCCCAGGCGGGGCGCGGCGGGGTCCGCGCGCGCCGGGACCACTCCGCCGGCGGTCTCACCCTGGTCGTCCACGATGGCCCTTCCCCTCCGCGTGCGATTCGCCGGAGACGGACGGCCGGACGCCGAGGGCGCGCGGACGGGGCGGCCGAGGACCGGATCACCGCGGTGCCCGCCACGGTGCGGGCACTACGAATCTAGCCCATGCCCCGGGAGGGTTCCATCGCGCCCGGGCCGGGGGCCGGGTCCGCCGGGGCGGCGCGGTGGGCGCCCCGGCGGATGCGGCCGCGCGTCAGGAGCGGGCCTGGCGGCCGCGGCGCTGGTCCAGGGAGGTGCGCGCCGCCGTCACCGACCGGGTGCGGGTGGTGCTGCGGGCGCGTGCGGCGCGGATGGTGAGGCGGCGGGCCACGTCGTTGGTCTTGGGCCGCGTGCGCCGCGCGCGGAAGGCGCGGGCGTCGGCGACAAGGTCGCTGAAGATGGCCTTCCAATGGTTCACCGGGCCGTCCCGGCGCGGGTCGTAAACCTCGGGGTGGAACTGCACACCGCGAACCGGGCCCGGCAGCGCGTGGGGACCGGTGCGCCGCCCTTCGACCGCCTCGACCACGCCGTCGGCCGCGTGCGCCGCGGCCTCTAGCGCGGGTGCCACCTTGTCGATCCCCTGGTGGTGGTAAGTGGGGACCTCCAGCGGCTCGGTACCCAGGGTCTGCGCCAGCCGCGTGCCCCGCACCGCCCGCACTGGGTGGCGTTCGATCGACGTGTTGGACGGCTGGTGGATGTCGCTGCCGACCTTGTCGGGGAGGTGCTGGGTCAGGGTGCCGCCCAGCGCGATGTTGAGCATCTGCATGCCGCGGCAGATGCCCAGGACGGGGGTGCCGGAGGCGGTGGCCGCCTTGGCGAGCGCGAACTCGGCGCTGTCGCGCTCGGGGTCCTCGGGATTGGTCTTGGCGTGCGGCTCGGCGCCGTAGTGCTCCGCGGAGATGTCGGTGCCTCCGGTGATGAGCACGGCATCCAGCCCCGCCACCGCCTTCTCCGCCTCCCTGGCGGTCCGGTAGGTGCAGGGGATCAGCACGACCCGTACGTTGTCATAGGCCTCCAGGGCATTGACGTAGTCCCTGCGCACTTTGAGCTGCTCGAACGTCATGGCCCCGCCGGGACCGTAGGGTTCCACCACGTTGTTCGTGGTGATGCCGATGGTGACGACGTTGTCCGGCACTGCGCACCTCGTTTTTCCGTTCCTGCCACGGGAAGCCGGGGGCGCGGCAAGGGCCGGGCGGCGCCTGTGACTCCCGGTGGGGTGGGGGGTGAAGCCCGGCGCGCGGCCGCGCGGTGCGGCGCGGGCGCCGGTGGCCGGGTTGCGCGAAGGCCCCCTCCCGCATCGGCGGGAAGGGGCCCACGGCTCCCGGACGACTCAGCCGACCGGTTCGGCCTTGCGCGACAGCGTGTAGCGGAGCAGCTCCTTGAGCACCCCGCCCGCGGAGTTGCGGTCGCGCGCGTCGAAGTCCACGATCGGCACGCCCGGCGCGATCTCCAGCGCCTCGCGGATCTGGTCGACGGTGTAGGGCAGCTCCCCGTCGAAGCGGTTGAGCGCCACGATGTAGGGGACCGTCTGGTTGGTCTCGAAGTAGTCGATCGCGTCGAAGCACTCCGCCAGGCGGCGGCAGTCGACCACGATGACCGCTCCCACGGCCCCCCGGACGATGTCGTCCCACATGAACCAGAACCGCGCCTGCCCCGGCGTGCCGAACATGTACATGATCAGCTCGTGTTCCAGGGTGAGCCGGCCGAAGTCCATGGCCACCGTGGTGGTGACCTTGTCCGGGGTGGACGACAGGTCGTCGTGCTCGCGGCTGGCCTCGGTCATGACGGCCTCGGTCGACACCGGTGGGATCTCCGAGACGGACTTGACGAGCGTGGTCTTGCCCGCCCCGAACCCGCCGGCGATCACCACCTTGGCGGAGACCAGCGACCTGCCCGGCGCGCTGCTATTGGAAGAGACGTTCGAGTCCACGAAGCGCCCTCTCAAGAACTTGGTTTTCCGATGGGCTGTGGCCGGTGATGGTCGGGTGGATGTAGACCAGCCCCTGGTCGGCCAGGTCGCTCAGCAGCACCTGGGTCACGCCCAGCGGGATCTTCAACTCCGCCGCGATCTCCGCCACCGAACGCGTCTCGCGGCACATCTGGTGGATGCGCCGGGACTCCGGCAGCAGGCTCGACGGGACCTCGGCGTTGGCGTCGGCCGCCGACACCAGGGTCTGGACCATCAACGGGTGGCGGGAGCGCGTCCGGCCGCCGGTGAAGGTGTAGGGACGGATGCGGGCGCCCCTTCGCCTGCGATTCCTCATGTGGTTGCCCTCTCCGTGCCGGCGGTTGCGCTCCGGCCCGCTCCGGTGGGTCGCGGTGCGGTGCGGCTCACGGCGCCATGACCCCGCGGAGCTGGGAGCGGAGCTGCGGGGTGAGCGCGTGCCCGGCGCTCTCCACGAGCTTGGTCATCTGGTAGGCGACGATCTTCATGTCGGCCGTGGGGGCGCTGAGCACCGCCAGGCACGAGCCGTCGCTGATCGACATCACGAACAGGTGCCCGCGCTGCATGCGGACGATGAGCTGCTCGCAGTCGCCCTTCTGGAACAGCTTGGCCCCGCCGACGGCCAGGCTGTGCATGCCGCTGGCGATGGCGGCGAGCTGCTCGGCGTGCTCCTCGGGGAAGTCGCGCGATGCGGTGAGCAGCAGGCCGTCGGAGGAGACCACGATGGCGTGCTCGACACCGGGGACATCATCGACGAAGTTGGAGATCAGCCAGGTGAAGTTCTCCGCTTCGGGGCTCTCACTCAAGCGGTTGTCCATGTCAGTCCAGCTTCTTCGTTAAGTAGGGGTCGGGAATGGGGGCCGGGCGCGCCGGGCGGCGCATCAGCGCGACTGGTCGTCGCCCTCGCGGGCGGCCTCCTGCTCGCCCTCCAGGAAGCCGGCGAGGTCGTCGCGGATGCGCTCGGCCCGGTCCACGGTCTCCGCGGGCTCGACGGCCGGAACCTCGGGCTCCGGCATGGGCAGCGGCGCGGCGCTCCGGTGGGCACTGCGGCGCGGCAGCCCGGCGGCGGTGACCGACGAGGAATCCATGGCGCTGCGGTCCTCCTTCGGGTACGGAACGGGAGCCGACGCGGCCGGGTCCGCCGCGGGACGCCGGGGCAGCGGTGTCGGCGCCACCGGCCGCGGCGCGGGTTCGGCCGCGGGGACCGGCCCGGTGGTGTTGAACACGCCGCCCGGGACCACCACGTGGGCGCTGATGCCGCGGAAGGCGCGCGCCTCCAGCTGCACCTCGATGCCGTGGCGATGGGCGATGTTGCTGACGACGTAGAGGCCCATGTGCCGGATCGTCTGCTCGTCGAGCACGGGGTCGCCGTGCAGGCGCTCGTTGAGCAGGGCCAACTGGGAGTCGGGGATGCCGATGCCCTCGTCCTGGACGGTGATGAGCAGCCGCTCGCCGTCGGCCATGTACTGGGCGGTGACGACGACCTGGGCGTGCTCGGGGGACTTGCCGGTGGCGTTGTCCATCAGCTCGGCCAGCAGGTGGCTGAGGTCGTCAGCGGCCGAGCCGGACACGAAGACCGCGGGCATGCGCCCGATCTGCACGCGCTGGTAGTCCTTGATCTCGGAGATCGCGGCGCGGGCGACGTCGAGCATCGGCACGGGTTCGGCCGAGGGGTCGCCGGTGTCCTGGCCGGCCAGCACCAGCAGGTTCTCGCTGTTGCGTCGCATCCGGGTGGCGAGGTTGTCGATCTTGAACAGGCGCTCCAGCAACTCGGGGTCCTCGCTGCTGTCCTCCAGGTCCTCGACCACCTCGATGAGGGAGTCCACCAGGGCGAGGTCGCGCATGGCCAGGCCGGCCAGGGTGCCGGTGACCAGCTCCAGCGGCGGGGTGGCCGGGTCCTCGGCCGCCTCCGCGTCCTGGGCCTGGGGCTGTGCGGGGAGTTCGTGGGACGCGGGGGTGTCCTGCGGCTGCTCGGGGTGCGCCGGGGCGGCCTGGGGCGCCGCCTGGGGCGGGGACATCGCGGGCGAGGGGGGCTGCTGGGGCCAGGCGGCACCGGTGGGGGCGGGCGCCTGCTGGTAGGGGTGCTGCTGCTGCTGGTACTGCTGGGGCCAGGGGCCGGTGCCCGGGTGCTGCTGCGGGGGCAGTTGCTGTGCGAACGCCTGCTGCTGGGCGTTGAGCAGGTCGTTGGCGGTCATGCCGGGCCGCTGCTGGGGCTGCCCGCCCAGGCCCAGGCGCCGGAGCAGTCGCTGCCAGCGCCCTTCGGGCTCGGGCGCGGGCCACATGGGCGGTTGGGGTCGGCCATCGTGCGTGACCGGCGGCTGCGCCTGGGGCGGATAGCCCTGGCCGGCCGATGACGACGCCTGCGCCACGGCACACCTCCTCGTATGCGGGAACGGGTGAGCGGCGGCCGGTTCACCGAGCTTCGACGGCGGGTCGGCAGCGGAGGCGCCGGAGACGGGCGCCGATACCGCGCCGCGGGCGAAGCCAGGCGTGACCTTCGTGCCGATCGCATAGGGAACCGCGCTCCCGCGGACGATACCGCCGGAGCAACCGCCAGGATTACGACGAATCGGCGGTTACGCTAGCACAGGACTCACCGTGCAGAACGGTCTGATCACGCACTTTTCTGATCGCGGGCAATACCTCCGGGAAAGCACCTTGAGTCCCGAATCCGACATTTCACGCACGACGCCGCGCCCCTTCCGGACCGGCACCGTTTCCCCCCGGCGGACGGCCCCGAGAGGGCGGCGCGGGCGCGGGGGTGTTTCCGCCGGTCGCACCCACTCCGCCCAGGTCGGCGGGCATGCGCGGGCCGCCGCAGGCGCCCCGGGCGGCGCGCCGCGGCCCCCTGCGCCCCTATCGGACCCCGCCCGAGGCCGACAAGGACCCCGCGCGTGATCAAGGTCATGCCCAGGCCGCCCGGGCCGGGGCCCGGATCCCGGGCTCCCGGCGCGCGCGGGCGCCGCCAACGCGCCCGTGTGCCCATCGCGCGGTCGGCGGGTAGCCGCCGGGAGTGGGACGATGCGAGGAGTCGTCCCGGCGCGTCCGCCCGCGCCAACCTGTACTTTCCCGAGTTCTTCCGAGGAGTTCCGCCATGACCGACACCGCGCCCGAGACCACGGGCGGCTTCGCCGAGCTGCCGCTGCGGCCGGAGCTGCTGGCGGCGCTCACCCGGCTGGGGTACGAGGAGCCCACGCCCATCCAGCGCGAGGCGATACCGCCACTGGTGGAGGGCCGCGACCTGCTGGGCCAGGCCGCCACCGGCACCGGCAAGACCGCCGCGTTCGCGCTGCCCATACTCCAGCGGCTGCCCCAGGAGCGCGACGGCCGCGCGCCCGCCGCGCTGGTGCTGGTGCCCACCCGCGAGCTGGCCATGCAGGTCTGCGAGGCGGTGCACCGCTACGGGCGCGACCTGGGCGTGCGCGTCCTGCCCGTCTACGGCGGGCAGCCCATCGGCCGCCAGATCCACAGCCTGGAGCGCGGCGTCGACGTGGTCGTGGCCACCCCCGGGCGGGCGCTGGACCACCTGGGCCGCTCCACGCTGTCGCTGGAGGGCCTGGCCATGGTGGTGCTGGACGAGGCCGACGAGATGTTCGACATGGGCTTCGCCGAGGACATCGACGCCATCATGGAGGAGGTCCCCCAGGGCTGCCAGCGGGTGCTGTTCTCGGCGACCATGCCGCCGCGCATCGAGACCATGGCGCGGCGCACCCTCAGCGACCCGGTGCGCATCCAGATCGCCCGGCCCGCCCGCGAGATGGACCAGGCGCCGCTGGTGCGCCAGAGCGCCTACGTGGTGCCGCGCGCGCACAAGCCCGCCGCACTGGGCCGCCTGCTGGACGCCGAGGCGCCCACCGCCACCATCGTCTTCTGCCGCACCCGCGACGAGGTCGACCAGCTCACCGAGGTGCTCAACGCCCGGGGCCACCGCGCCGAGGCGCTGCACGGCGGCATGAGCCAGGAGCAGCGCGACCGCGCGATGGGGCGGCTGCGCGCGGGCACCGCCGACCTCCTCATCGCCACCGACGTGGCGGCGCGCGGCCTGGACATCGAGCAGTTGACCCACGTGGTCAACTACACGGTGCCCTCGGCCCCGGAGTCCTACGTGCACCGGGTGGGGCGCGTGGGCCGGGCCGGACGCGAGGGCGTGGCCATCACCCTGGTGGAGCCGCGCGAGCACCGGATGCTCAAGAGCATCCAGCGCGCCACGGGGTACACGGTCGACGTCGAGAAGATCCCCACCGTCGCCGACATGCGGGCGCGCCGCCTGGAACTGACGGCGGCCTCGCTGCGGGAGAACCTCCTGGAGGAGGACGACCTCGACCGGTTCCGCGTGGTGGTCGAGACGCTCACCGACGAGTTCGACGTCATGGAGGTCGCCCTGGCGGCGGTCAAGCTCGCCCACGAGGCGTCGGGCCCCGTGGACGACGAGGAGGAGATCCCCGAGGTCCGGGTCTCCGAGCGGCCCGAGCGAGGCGGCGCGCGCGGCCGGGGCGGCCGCGAGGGCGGCGGACGCGAGGGCGGCCGCCGCGACCGCCGCCAGGGGCGCGCGCCCGCCCAGGGCATGACCCGGCTGTTCATCGGCGCCGGTCGCGGCGCGCGGATGCGCCCCCAGGACCTGGTCGGCGCGATCACCGGGGAGTCCAACCTGAGCGGACGCGACATCGGCTCCATCGAGATCGCCGACCGCTTCTCCCTGGTGGAGGTCCCCGACTCCGCCGCCGACGAGGTGATCAGCGCCCTGCGCAACAGCACCATCAAGGGCCGCCGCCCGGTGGTCCGCCGCGACGCCCACTAAGGGCACAAGGCCGGGCGGGCGGTCATCGGCCAGCGGGCGGATGGCGGGGGCCGCAACGGGGCACCGGGGTGAGGCGCGGCTCCGGGCTCGCGGCCATCGGCACCCGGGGCGGATGGCGGCGGGCGCGGCGGGCGGCCGGTGCCGGGCCGGGCCGGGGCGGCGCTCCCGCCCGGCACGACGAGGTCCACGGCACGCCCCCGCCTCGGGGCAGCCCTCCGAGGGGGCGGGGTGGCCAGAATCGGCATGCCGTGTGCACCACCCCAGGCCACTCACCCCGCACCCCGATGACCGCCGACCCGGACCACGCGCCGCCGTCGGCGCCCCGTTGCGAAGCCCGGCCGCTGGGGCGCAACCCGATGACCGCCCGCCCCAGCCCCCACTCCCGCAGCCACCCCCACCCATGTGAATTACCCACCAGTATTCTCAAATTCGCCCCCTGCGGATGATCCCATGAATTCCACGGGCATCCTTTTTCCGCCGATTTCCCCACTTTCCGCTACCCATTCCAGGGAGCCTGTGATCACACAGGGTGACCCATTTGACATGGGATGTTACACCCAAGGAACATAGCGACCACCCTTTTCCACATTCGGGCGGACCGCCCGAATTGCGGCTCTGTGCTTTTTCCACTTGGGGGGCGAAAACGTGCGCAAGATCCTGATCGTCGGCGGCGGGCAGTCCGGGCTGCAACTGGCCCTCTGTCTCCAGGAGCACGGCTACCACGTCACGCTCATGACCGTGCGCAGTTCGGCCGAACTGTACGAAGGCCGGGCGGTGTCGATGCAGACCCTCTTCGACACCGCCCACGCCGCCGAGCGCGAGTACGGCCTGGACTTCTGGGCCGAGGAGGCCCCTCCCCTGCGCGGCATGCGCATCCGGGGCTTCGGCCCCGACGGGGCGGCCGCCTTCGACTGGACCGGGCGGCTGCGCGCCCCGGCCCACGCCGTCGACGAGCGGGTCAAGATCGCGGTCTGGCAGGAGGTGTTCGAGGAGGCCGGCGGCACCGTCGTCCTGCACGGCGCCACCGTCACCGACCTGGACCACCTCGTCGGCATGTTCGACCTCACCGTGGTGGCCACCGGCCACCAGGGGCTGGCCGAGGTCTTCGACGTCGACCCCGGGCGGCCGGTGGCGCGCATGCCCCCGGTCTCCACCGCCATCGCGTTCGTGGCGGACCCCGGCGACAGCGGCGACCTCATCGAGGTCGACATCATCCCCGGCCTGGGCCACCTGCTCACCTGGCCGGGGTTCTCGGTCAGCGGCCGCTGCCGCCAACTGTGCGTGACCGGCCCCGCCGACGGCCCCATGTCGCGGTTCCCTCGCCGGATCGAACCCCAGGCCCACCTCGACGTCATCCTCGGGCTGCTGCGGGAGTTCCTGCCCGAGCGCTACGAGCAGTACCGCGACGCCCCCCTCGCCGACAGCCGCGCCGCAGTGCTCGACCTGGCCAACCCCATGGTCCGCAGCCCCGTGGCCCACCTGCCCTCGGGCGGCGCCGTCCTGGGCATGGGCGACACCGTGGTGGTGACCACTCCGGCGCTCCAGCAGGACGCCAACAACGCCTGCGTCGCCGCCAAGGTGTACCTGGAGGCGATCCTGGCCCACGGCGACCGGCCCTTCGACACCGACTTCATGACCGCCACGTTCGACCGCTACATGGACCACGCCCGCCACTTCACCGGCGACCTCGCGGCCCGGCTGCACTACCACCCGTCCTACGTCACCGAGTTCTGCGTGGCCGCCGGGCGGCACCAGGGGCTGGCCGACCGGTTCGTCAACGGCTTCGACAACCCCGCCGACCTCGCCGCGTGGTTCCCCGACGAGGCGGCCACCCGCGCCCTGGTCGGCGAGTACGACGCCGCGCTCGGCGGGGCGCCCGCCGCGTCGGCCGGCTGAGCCGCCCGGGCCGCCCGCCGGACCGCCGGGTGGCCAACCGGCCGGACTACCAGGTGAGGAACACCGGGCCCAGGACGCCCTCCTCGTAGTCCAGGTGCTCCAGGAGGTGGTCGGCCAGGGTGTCCAGGGCGGCGGCCAGGCGGGTGCGGGCCTGGGCGGCGGCGGTGCCCGTGAGGTCGCCGGCCGCCGCCTCCACCTCGTCCAGCAGGTCGGAGACCACGCGGTGGTCGGCCTCCAGGCGGTCCACCGCCTCGGCCAGGTGCGGGGCACTCCGGCGGACGCGCGGGAAGATCGCGGCGTCCTCCAGGCCGTGGTGGTGGTGCACGAACCGGCAGTAGGCCAGGCAGTTGGTGCGCAACTGGAACAGCGGCCCCCGGCTCTGCAACCGCTCCAGCCCTTCGCGGACCTCCTCGGCGGGGGCGCCCCGCACCGCGTCGGCGGCGAGCCGCCGGCAGGCGGCCAGGTCGCGGCGGAGCATGCCGTGCACCCACTTGAGTTCGTCCAGCAGCGGGTTGGGGGCGGTCGGCGTTTCGGACATGGCGATCCGGGGGTCCTTTCACGAAAGGGCGCGCGCTCACGGCGAGGGGGGCGGGCGGCCGCGCACCGCGCGGGGCGGCCTCCTGAAGTCTCACCGGCCGGAGGCGCGGTTGCCAACCGGCGGGTTAGGTACTTACTTTGGGTAAGTGACCTCCTCCGCCGCCGCCCACCCCGCGTCCCACGCGCCCGCCGCCGGATCCGCGCACCCCGCCGACCCCGCCGACCCCGGCGACTGCGAGGTGTTCGCGCGGGTCCTCGACCTCGTCGGCCGCCGCTGGCTGCCGCTGATCCTGCTGGCCGGGGCCGAGGGCGCCCGCCGCTTCGGCGAGTACCGGCGCGGCGTGCACGGCATCTCCGACCGCGTGCTGTCCCAGCGGCTGCGCGAACTCGCCGCCCTCGGGCTGGTCGAACGCCGCGTGGTGCCCACCACCCCGGTCCAGGTGACCTACCGGCCCACCCCGCGCGGGCTGGAGCTGCTCGACGCCCTGCTCCCGCTCATCGCGTGGGGCCGCGCCCACGCCGTCGGCGAGGACCGCGCCTCCGCCTGACCCCCATCAGCCTTCATTCCAAACGCTCTCGCCCGCCCCGCTCCCCCGCCGCCCGCGCGCCCGGGGCGGCTTTGACACGCGCGGTTTCGGGCAGCCGCCTTTCCGACGCCGTCCGCGCCCCACGGGCGCGGCCGAGGATCCGAGGGAAGGGAAGCAGATGTCCGAGACGCAGACCGGTGCCGCGCCGTCCGTCCAACCGCCCGACCAGTTCGGCGACTACCCCCGCACGGCGGTGGTCACCGGCGGCGACAGCGGGATCGGCCGCGCCACGGCCGTGCGGCTGGCCCAGGCCGGGTTCGACGTCGGCCTGACCTACCACTCCGACGAGGAGGGCGCGGGCATCGCCGCCGAGGAGGTCCGCAAGGCCGGCCGGCGCGCCGAGGTGCGCCGCCACGACCTCACCGACCCGGTGGCGGGCTCGCGCGTGGTCGACGACCTCACCGAGGTGCTGGGCGGCATCGGCGTGCTGGTCAACAACGCCGGCCGGGGCACCAGCCAGGGCCTGCTCGACATGGACTACGACCTGTGGCGGGCCACGCTGGCGGTCGACCTCGACGCCCCGTTCCTGTGCTCCCAGGCGGCGGCGCGGCACATGCGCGACGCCGGGCGCGGCGGGCGGATCATCAACGTCACCAGCGTGCACGAGGAATACCCGCGCATCGGCGCCGGCCCCTACTGCGCGGCAAAGGGCGGCCTGCGCATGCTCACCCGCACGCTGGCGCTGGAGCTGAGCCTGTACGGCATCACCGCCAACGCCGTGGCGCCCGGCGAGATCGCCACGCCCATGACCGGCCAGCACGAGCAGACCCCCGAGCCCGACACCCGCGCGGGCTACCCGCTGGCCCGGCCCGGCGACGCCCGCGAGGTGGCGGCGGCCATCGCCTTCCTGGCCGACCCCGCCGCCTCCTACATCACCGGCGCCACGCTGTTCGTGGACGGCGGCATGACGATGATGGGCCCGCAGGCCAGCGGCGCCCTGGACAACCCCGAGTGGCGGGCCGGCTGAGGGCGCGCCCGCGCGCACCGCGCCCGGGCGGGGCGGCCGGACCGCCCCGCCCGCCGGTCACCGCCCGCCGCGCGCCGACGCCGCCCGCCGACCAGCGACACGGCGTGCGGCCGCGAACCGGCCGGCGCGGACCAGAGCGGACCGAAGCGGACTAGAGCGGGCGCACCCGCGCGCGCTCGTCCCTGCGCGCCAGCCGCTCCAGCAGCAGGTCCACCTCGGCGCGGGCGGTCGCCGACAGCGCGGCGGCCGGGGCCCGCTGCGCCTCGTGGTCGAGGATCCCCCGGCGCATGAACACGTACTTGCGGACCGCCAGCCCCACCCCCGGCTGCTGCTCGTAGCGCAGCAGGGGCAGGTGGGCGTCGAACAGGTCGTGGGCGGCCTCCCGCTCGCCGCGCGCGGCCAGGTCCACCAGCTCCACCAGCATGTCGGGGAAGCAGTAGCCCGTCATGGCGCCGTCGGCACCGCGCTCGGTCTCGAAGTCCAGGAACAGGCCGCCGTTGCCGCACAGGATCGACAGCCGCCGCATGGAGCCGTCGCGCTCGAACGCTCGCAGGGCCGAGATCTTCTCCAGCCCCGGCCAGTCCTCGTGCTTGAGCATGACGCAGCCGGGGTTCTCCTCCACGATCGCGCGGATGACCTTGGGCGTCATCACCACCGAGAACGTCAGCGGGTAGTCCTGGATGACGAAGGGGACGTCGGGCCCGATGGCCTGGGCGGCGTTGCGGTAATAGGCGATGATCTGGTCGTCGGTGCGCAGCGTGTTGGGCGGCGCGATCATCACCCCGGCCGCGCCGGCGTCCATGACGGCGGCGGTGAGCGAGCGCATCGCGGCGAACCCGGGGGCCGACACCCCCGCCACCACCGGCACCTCCACCCGCCGGATCACGCGCGAGGCGATGGCCACCGCCTCGTCGTGGGCGAGCTTGGGCGCCTCGCCCAGTTGGCCCAGCACGGTGATCCCGGTGACCCCGGAGGCGGTGTAGAAGTCGGCGAGCCGGTCCAGCGACGCGGTGTCCACGGCGCCGTCGGGCGTGAAGGGGGTGGGCGCGATGGCGAACACGCCGCGCGCGGAACTCGTGATGGCGGGACTGGTCAACGTGGCCTCCTCAAGGGGCGGTGGGCTCGGGCACGGGGGGTGCGGGGGGCGGGGTATGCGGGGGGCGGGGGGTTCACAGGTGCGGCGTTCAAAAGGTGCGGGGGCGGGCGGATGGGAGGCGCGGCCGTGCGGGTCAGGGCCGGTCCTCCTCCGGGCCGGGGGGGGGGGGGGGGGGGGGGGGCCGGCCGCCCCCCCCCCCCCGCCCAACCCCCGAGCCAGCCCCCCCCCCGGCCGGGGGGGGGGGGCGCCGCCCGGGGCCGGCCCCCCACCGCCCTCGGTTGACACCTGCGCCAGGGCGCGGCGCACCACGGTGCGCAGCGGCAGCCCCAGCGCGCGGGCGGCCGCCGCCGCGTCGTCGTACTCGGGCTTGGCGTGCCAGGGGCCGTGCTTGACCCGCACGGGGTGCCCGGCGACGGTGACCGTGGAGGTGCGGCGCGCCAGCGCCACCCGCCCCACGGGCGCCCGCCGCACCCCCAGGCTGCCGGTGTGGCGCAGCAGCTCCGCCTCCACCTCGGGCACCCGCCCGGGCGGGCACAGCGCGTGCAGGGTGTGGGCGGGCCGGCCCTTCTTCATGACGATGGGGCTGGCCCAGGCGTCGGCGGCGCCGGCCTCCAGCGCCGCCGCCAGCGCGTGCGCCAGCTCCTCGCCGGTGGCGTCGTCGACGTTGGTCTCCAGCACCACCAGCGGCTCCTCCTCGCTGTGCTCGCCGTGCTCGCCGTGGCCGCCCGGCGCCCCGGCGCGCTCGCCCAGCACCGCCTGGAGCACGTTGGGCCGGTCGGGCAGGTCGCGGGTGCCCGCGCCGTAGCCGGTGCGCACCGGCACCATCGCCGGGGGCGGGCCGAAACCGTCGGCCACCGCCGCCAGCAGCGCGGCGCCGGTGGGGGTGACGGTCTCGGCCGCGATGTCGGCGCCGGTCACCGGCACCCCCGCCAGCAGCGCGAGGGTGGCCGGGGCGGGCGCGGGCAGCCGCCCGTGCGCGGTGGCGACCGTGGTGGTGCCCAGGGTGGGCGGGGCCGACACCACCTCGGTCACATTGAGCAGGTCCAGGGCGGCGGCGGCGCCCACGGTGTCGACCACGGTGTCCAGCCCGCCGATCTCGTGCAGGTGGACCTCGGCGGGGTCGGCGCCGTGCAGCCGGGCCTCGGCCTCGGCGATGGCGGTGACGGCGGCGGCGGCGATGCGCGCGGCCCGCTCGGGCCGGGCGCGGGTGATGTGGTCGAGCAGGACGCGGGCCGGGCGGGCGGTGGCGGTGTCGGTCACCGTCACGTCGGCCTTGGTGGCGGTGATACCGCGCTTGAGCACGGTGCGCGCCTCCAGCCGCCAGCCGGGCAGGCCGGTGGCGGCCACGGCCGCGCGCACCTCATCCAGGGGCGCGCCCAGGTCCAGCAGCGCGCCCAGCAGCATGTCGCCGGAGATCCCGGCGAAGGGGTGCAGCCACAGGATCACGCGCCGCCTCCCGTCCCGCCGGCGGCGGCCGGTCCCGGGCCGCCGGACCGCCCGGCGGCGGCCATGGCGGTCGCCAGCCGGTGGGCGGCCATGGCCGCGCCGAACCCGGAGTCGATGTTGACCACGGTGAGCCCGGCCGCGCACGAGCTGAGCATGGCCAGCAGCGCGGTGACGCCCTCCAGGCCGGCGCCGTAGCCGGTGGAGGTCGGCACGGCGATCACCGGGTGGGCCACCAGCCCGCCGACCACGCTGGCCAGCGCGCCCTCCATGCCCGCCACCACGACCACGGCGTCGTGGTCGGTGACGGCGTCCACGCAGTCCAGCAGCCGGTGCAGCCCGGCCACGCCCACGTCGCGGTGGACGTCCACCTCCAGGCCGACCGCGCGGGCCACGGCGGCGGCCTCGGCGGCCACCGGCCAGTCGGAGGTCCCGGCGGTCAGCACGGCCAGCCGGAACCCGCGCGGGGCGGCGGGCCGCCAGGTCAGCAGCCGCGCCTGGGGGTCGTAGCGGCCGTGGGGGTGGGCGGCCAGCACCGCCTGCGCCGTGGCGGCATCGGCGCGGGTGGCCAGCACGGGTCCGGTGGCGTGGGCGAGCAGTTCGGCGACGATGTCGGCGACCTCCTCGGGCCGCTTGCCGGGGGTGTAGACGCACTCGGCGACCCCCTGGCGGGCCTCCCGGCCGGTGTCCACGCGGGCGAACCCGAGGTCCCGGTAGCCGGGGTCGCGGGATCCGTCGCGCGGGTGGCCGTCGGCGCGCCCGCCGCCGGCGCCGCCGCTCACCGCCGCCCTCCCGTGGCCGCCACCAGCGGCAGCAGCGCGTTGAGCCGGCCGCTGGCGAACCCGCCGAGGTCCAGCGCGCAGAAGGTGAACCCGCAGGCGCGCACCGCCGGCTCGATCACCGCGCGCAGCCGGGCGGCCCGCTCGACCTCGGCGGCCGGCACCTCCACCCGGGCCAGGGTGCCGCCGGAGTGGGCGCGCACCCGCACCTGGGTGAACCCGTGGCCGCGCAGCGCCGCCTCGGCCGCCTCGACGCGGGCCAGCACCTCCGGCGTGACGGGGTCGCCGTAGGCCACCCGCGAGGCCAGACAGGGCGCGGCGGGCTTGGCGGCGACGGCCAGGCCGGCGCGCGCGGCGGCGGCGCGCACCAGCGCCTTGGTGAACCCGGCGTCGGCCAGCGGGGTGACGGCGCCGCGCAGGGCCGCCGCCCGCAGCCCCGGGCGGTGGTCGCCGAGGTCGTCGAGATTGGTGCCGGTGGCCACGACCGCGCCGAGCCGGGCCGCCAGCGGGGCCAGCGCGTCCAGCAGCGCCGACTTGCAGTGGAAGCAGCGGTCGCCGCCGTTGGCGACGTAGTCGGGGCGCTCGCCCTCGTCGGTGCAGACCTCCAGGTGGGCGATCTGGTGCTCGGCGGCGAACGCGCGGGCGGCCCGGCGCTCGGCGGCGGCCAGGCTGGGCGAGACCGCCGTGACGGCCAGGGCTCCCTCGCCCAGGACGGCGTGGGCGGTGTAGGCGAGCAGTGCGGAGTCCACGCCACCGGAGTAGGCCACGACGACGCGCTCGCGGGCGGCCAGCGCCGCCCGCAGCCGCTCCGTGGCCGCGGTGACGTCGGCCTCGATGGGGGCGGGGGTCTCGGCGGGGGCCGTGGAGCCGGCGTGTGCGGGGGTCTCGGCCGGTGCGCCGGGGGCCGTTCCGGTCGTGCCGCTCATCGGGCGGCCCCGTCGGCGGCCGGCGCGGTGCGCCCCTCCAGCACCGCCCACGCCTCGGCGGGCAGGCCCAGCGCGCCGGCGGTGGCGCGCAGTTCGGCGCGGACCTCGGGCGAGAGCGGGATCCCGTTGGCGCGGCGGTGCTCGGCGCGTTCGGCCTCGGGCTCGCCCGGCAGGTAGACCCGGCGGTGCCCCTCGGCGGCGGGCAGCGCCGCCAGTTCGTCGGCGAGGGCGGCCACGCGCGCGGTGAACTCCTCCGGCGGCGCGAACACGCCCGGCGCCAGCGCCAGGAAGAAGTGCCCCAGCCCCTGCGGCCGGTCGGGGTTGTTGTAGAGCTGGGGGATGTGCGGGCCGTAGTGCGCGCCCGACAGCAGCCCCGACAGCACGTCGACCAGCAGCGCCAGACCCGACCCCTTGGGTCCGCCCAGCGGCAGCACGGTGCCCGCCAGCGCCGCGCCGGAGTCGGTGGTGGGCCGGCCCTCGGCGTCCAGCGCCCAGCCCAGCGGGATGTCCTGGCCGTTCTTGTGCGCCAGGATGATCTTGCCCTTGGCGACGTGGCTGGTGGCCATGTCGAACACGATGTCGGGGCGCCCGGCGGGCGTGGGCACCGCGTACGAGATCGGGTTGGTGCCGAAGAACGGGTCCTTGGCGCCCCAGGGCGCCATGGCGGGCGGCGCGCTGGTGGTGGCGAACCCGATGAGCCCGGAGCGCGCGGCGGCGGCGGTGTAGTGGGCGAGCATGCCGCAGTGGTTGGAGTTGCGCACGGCGACCATGCCCACCCCCGCCTCCTCGGCCTTGGCCACGGCGGTGCGCATCGCCTGCTCGGCGGCGACGATCCCGTGCCCGTTGGCCGCGTCCACCAGCGCCGACACCGGCGTCTGGGTGAGGGTGCGCGGCTGCGGGCGGGCGGCGATCAGCCCCTGCCCCAGCCGCTCGACGTAGATCGCGGTACGGCTGACCCCGTGGGAGTCCACGCCCCGCAGGTCGGCCTGCACCAGGTGGTCGGCGACCGTGGCCGCGTCGTCGTCGGTGAGCCCGGCGGCGGTGAAGATCCGCGCGACCAGGTCTCGCAGTCCGGCCGGGTCCACGCCCGGTGTGTCGGTGGTGCCGCTGGTGTCCGGCATGCTCACATCCCCGCTTTCGTCGTCGTTTCCGCCGCGCCGGCCCGTCGCGGCCGGCGCCTCGTCACAGGGCCAGCCGCCCCCGGTCGTCGAACCCCGGCCCGGGGCGGCGGTCCAGCACCTCGACCTCCTCGGCCGCCGCCACCTCGGCCAGCACCGCCGCCGACACCCACATCTCGTCCAGGGCGAGGGTGTTGTCGATGACGGCCATGCGCACCCGCGCCTCGTCGGCGGGCCGCAGCATCCGCCCCATCGCGTCCAGCAGCGCGGCGTCGTCGGGGAAGGTCATCGGCACCGCCGCGCGCTGGGGCCCGCCACTGGTCAGGCAGTTGAGGTAGGTGGCCTCGCGGTCGATCGCGGCGGCCAGCCGCTCGGTGGTGAAGTCGGCCAGCCCCACCCCGGTGGCGTTGCCGTGGGAGTCGGGCGACAGGTCCAGCACCCCCAGGCAGCGGATGCGCGGCCGGTCGGGCTCGGCCATGCCCTCCAGCCGCAGCCGCCCGATGACGTTGGTGTCCATGCCGCAGCCGCTGTAGGTCTTGCCCATCTCGCGCACGATGAGGGCGTCCAACTCGTCCACGGGCAGCCGGGGCAGCAGCGCGCGGGCGCGCTCCAGCAGCGCGGCCTCGCGCTCGGCGATGGCCTCGGCCGCCACCCCCTCGACCACCGACAGCCGCTCGTAGGGGTCCTGCACCAGACCGATGCCGCCGACCACGGGCAGGCGCTCCAGCACCACGGCGCTGATGGCCGCGATGGCGCCGACCATGTGCGCCCAGCCCAGCCGGTGCACCATCGCGGCGCCGCGCGCCCGGCCCGCGCCCACGGTCAGCATCTTCAGCAGGCCGCTCTCGTGCGGGCCGTGGAAGGAGGTGTGCGGCTTGATCCGGTTGACGGCGACGATCGCGTCGGCGGCGGCGGCCTCCTCGGCGAAGTACACCGGCAGCCCGGGCAGCGGCGGCCCGGTCTCACCGAGCAGCACCACCCGGTCCGAGCAGCTCACCGGCGCGCCGACCGTCTCCTCGGTGACCCCCAGGGCCGCCAGGACGTCCCGCTGGCCCTCGGGGGTGCCGCCGCCGTGGCTGCCCATGGCCGAGAACAGCACCGGTCGCGCGCCGGCGTCGGCGGCGGCCCGGGCGACCGCGCCCAGCACCTCGGCGATGCCGTGGATCCCCCGGCTGCCGGCGGTGATCGCCACCGTCGCCCCGGCGCCCACGCCCGCCGCGCCCAGCAGCGCGGCGGTCTGGTCGTAGGCGCGCCCGGCCGGGTCGGCGAGCGCGGCCGAGGGCAGGCGGCGGCGGATGCGTGCCAGCGGGACGTTCCTCACGTCTCGACCTCCGCCTTCTGGGGGACGGCGCGCCGCATCCGCTTGGCCAGCACCGGCGCCAGCAGGGACATGAGGATCAGGCCCAGCAGCACCAGCGACAGCGGCCGGGACAGGTAGTAGCCGAGCACGTCGCCCTGGGCCATGACCAGGGACTGGCGCACGCCCTTCTCGGCGATGGCGCCCAGGATCAGGCCGAGCACGATCGGCGCGGGCGGCACCCCCACCTTGCGCATGAGGTAGCCCACCAGCCCGGCCACCAGCATGACCCACACGTCGGCGACGCTGTTGTTGACCGCGTAGGTGCCCACCACGCACAGCGCCACGATGATCGGCACCAGCACCCGCACCGGCACCTTGGTGGCGATGACCAGGTAGCGGGCGCCGGCGACGGCGATGATCCCCATGAGGATGTTGGCCAGCAGGAACCCGAGCATGATTGCGTAGGTGGTGTCGGCCTGCTCGGTGAACAGCGCGCCACCGGGCTGCATGCCGTGGATGAGCAGGCCGCCCAGGATCACCGCCGTGGCCGAGCTGCCGGGGATCCCCAGGGTGAGCAGCGGGATCATGGCGCCGCCGGTCACCGCGTTGTTGGCCGACTCCGCCGCCGCCACGCCCTTGAGCGAGCCGCGGCCGAACTCCTCCTTCTCCGGCCCCTTGGAGAACCGCTTGGCCTCGTTGTAGCCGACCCAGGAGCCGATGTCGCCGCCGGCGCCGGGCAGGATGCCGACGAACACGCCGATCCCCGAGGAGCGGACGATGGTGCCCAGGATGCGCTTCAGCTCGGCCAGGGTCGGCATGGCCCGGCCCCGCAGGCCCGACGTCATGGCCTCGGTGGCACCGTCGCGCCCTTCGGCCAGGATCAGCACCTGCGACAGCGAGAACAGGCCGATCAGCGCGGGCACCAGCTCGATGCCCGACTGGAGCGCGGTGGTGCCGAAGGTGAAGCGGGGGTAGCCGGTGAGGATGTCGATGCCCACGGTGGCCAGCAGCAGCCCCAGCACGCCGGCGGCGAACCCCTTGAGCAGTGACCCGGCCGACAGGCTGCCGATGATGAGCAGGCCGAACACCGCCAGCAGGAAGTACTCGGGCGCGGAGAACGCCAGCGAGACCTGCGCCAGCGGCGGGGCCAGCAACAGCAGCGCGAACGCGCTGACCACGCCGCCGATCATGGAGGCGATGGCCGACACCGCCAGCGCCTTGGCGCCCTTGCCCTGGCGGGTGAGCTGGTAGCCGTCCAGCGCGGTGGCCGCGCCCGCCGGGGTGCCCGGCGTGTTGATGAGGATGGCCGATATCGACCCGCCGTAGGTGGCCGAGGTGTAGATGGCGGCGAGCATGGAGATCCCGGCGACCGGGTCCATGCCGAAGGTGATGGGCACCAGCAGGGCGATGCCCATGGTGCCGCTGAGTCCGGGCAGGGCGCCGATGACGATGCCGCCGACGACGCCGGCGGTGATGGCCAGCAGCACCTCGACGGTGAACAGGTTGGCCAGGGCGTCGAGGAACAGTGCGGAGTCCATGGCCGCCCCCTACTCGAAGAGCATGCCGGCGGGCAGCGGCACGCTCAGCTCGTAGGCGAACAGGAAGTGGATGAAGGCGACCACGCCCACGGCCACCCCGGCGAACACCCGCCAGTCGCGGACCCCGTTGAACCACAGGTGCGCCAGCAGGTAGAGGCCGGTGGCGGCCAGGAAGCCGATCACCTCCAGCAGGGCCACGTAGGCCACGATGATCCCCAGGGCGGCGGCGGGGCGGCGCAGCACCGCCGGGCGCCAGTCGCCGTCGCCGGCGCCCTCGGGGTCGCGCGCCTCGGCCGCGGCGGCCACCGCGTCGGCGTCGGTGCCGGGTTCGGCGGAGGGGGCGGCGCCGGGCGCCCGGGAGGGATCGGCGTCGCCGGCCGGGGGCGCGGGTCGGGCGGGCGCGCGCCGGCCGCGCACGGCGATCGCGGCGCCCAGCGCGGCCAGCGCCAGGAGCACGCCGCGCGGCCAGGCGGCGGCCTCGGCCGACAGCCCGAAGGTCGCGGCGAGGAAGACGGCGGAGAGCACGACCAGGACCAGGCCCAGGACCGTGTCGGGTGTCAGCGGCCGCCGGCGGGGCGGCCGTGTCGGGGTTGGCGTCTGCACGGGGTATCAGCTCCTCACGCGGCCCCGGTGGTGGCGGGCCGCAGGCGGGCGGGCGGCGGGCCGCGCGGGGCGGGCCGTCCGCTGGGGTGCGGGGGCGCGGCGGCCGCGGAGCAGGGCGGCGCGGCGCGGCGGGGGTCAGACCGCTTCGGGGCCCCAGATGTACTTCTCGCCGAGGCGGCGGGTGGACTTGTCGTCGCGCTTGAGCATGCGGGCGTAGGCGTCGGGCGCCTTGTAGTCGACCTCCAGGCCCTGGCTGCCGAGCTGCTCGATGTGGTCGGGGTTGTTGACGGCCCGGCGGCAGGCGGCGCTGAGGATCTCCACGACCTTGGGGTCGAGCCCGGCGGGGCCGGCGATCCCGCGCGAGGACCACGACTCCACGCCCTCGAACCCGGCCTCGGCCATGGTGGGCACGTCGGGCAGGTAGGGCGAGCGCTCCGTGCCGCCCCGCATCACCGCGACCACCTTGACCTTGCCGTCCTCGTGCTGGGACATCACCTCGCCGACGTTGGCGAACACCACGTCGGCGTTGCGGCCGAGCAGGTCGGAGATGCCGTCGGAGGAGCCCTCGTTGTGCAGCACGCTGAAGCGCGTCTTGTAGCGGTCGCTCAGCGCCAGCGAGGCGTAGTGGTCGTCGCTGCCCACACCGGTGGAGGTCACGATCAGCGGGTGCTTCTCGGCGTAGGCCATCAGCTCCCCGATGTCGGAGAACCGGTCGTCGTCGGGGTGCACGGCGATCGCGCCGTAGTCGGTGACCTGGTTGGCGATGGGGGTGAAGGACTCCACCGACACGTCGGAGCGGCCCAGCCGGGGGTCCAGGTAGCCGGTCATGAAGTTGGGCGAGTTGATGAACCCGATCGTGTAGCCGTCGGGTTCGGCCCGCACGATCTCGTTCCAGCCGGCCCACCCGCCGCCGCCGGGCCGGTTGACGATCTGGATCTGGGCGCCCAGTTCCTCCTCCAGGAACGGCTGGAGGATGCGGGCGCCCACGTCGGTGCCGCCGCCGGGGGCGTAGGCGATGATGACCTGGATGGGGCGGTCGGGGTAGCCGGCGCTCGCGGCGCCGTCGGCGGCGCAGCCGGTGAGCAGACCGCCCGCGCCGGCGGCGCCGACCAGGCCCAGGCCGAGCCCGCCGACGCGCAGGAACCGGCGGCGGTCGATCGCCGGCGGCACCGGCTTTACCGAGTTTTCGGGCATGCCAAATTTCGCCTCCTTAAGGGAACGACACACCGGTGGCAGGCGGGTGTGCGTAAGGCGGCGCGTTCGGCGGGGCGGGCCGGGCACGGGGTGCCGGTCCCGGTCCCGGGGGTCAGCCCTGGGACCGCTCCCGCTGCTGCGCGAGGAACTTGATCATGGTCGCCTCACCGGCGTGCAGGTGGCCAATGAGTGCGTCGCGGGCCGCGTCCAGGTCCTTCCTGCCGATGGCCTCGCAGACGTCCTTGTGCTCGTTGACGACTTCGCGCATCCGGCCCTCGTAGCCGGGTGCCAGGTAGTGGCGGATGCGGTTGATCTGCTTCTCGTTGATGGCGTAGAAGCGGATCAGCCGGGAGTTTCCGGTCAGGTCCACGATCCGCTTGTGGAAGGCGTGGTCGCGCGCCAGGTACTCCTCGTAGGGACCCGGCGGTCCGGGCTGGGCGGCCGAGGCGAAGAAGTCGGCGAGTTCGTCCACGACCTCCTCGTCCCAGTCCCGCGCCAGGTGCTCCAGCCCGGCCGGCTCCACCAGCCGGCGCACCTGGTACAGCTCGCGGACGTCCTCGACGTCGAACCCGGCCACCGAGTAGCGGCCGCGTACGCGCACCGCCAGCCCCGCCGCCTCCAGGCTCTGCATGGCGTCGCGGATGGGCGTGCGGCTGACCCCCAGCGCCTCGGAGAGCTGGCGGTCCACCAGCGGGGTTCCCGGTGGCAGTTCGCAGCGCACGATGGCGCCTTCGATCGCCTCGTAGGCGGTCTCGCTCATCCGCGAGCTTTTGAGGGGCCCGTGTGCACGCATCGGGGCTAGCGCGTCCATGTGACGCAAGGTACATTGCGTTCTGGATCACAACAAGGGCATATGGAATACCAAATTCCAAATACAGTGCTCCACCAGCCGGGGCGGCTCGCCGAATCCGCCCGCCGCAACCCCATCCACCTGCGGAAACAGGGAGAGTGCAGATGCCGGACCAGGTAACCGTCGCCACCGTCGAGGCGCGCGTGGCGCGGGTCCCGCTGGAGCGGCCGACCTCGTTCGCCACCCGCCAGGTCACCGCCCGGGACTACGTCCTCGTCACCGTCACCGGCGACGACGGGGTGCGGGGGCACGGCTTCTGCTACGCCGGGAGCAGCGGGGGCGAGGTGGTCCGCGCGGCCGTCACCGAACTGCTGGGCGCGGTGGTGGCGGGCCGCGACCCCCTGCTGGTCGAGCGGATCTGGGCGGACATGTACCAGGAGGCGCTGCTGCACGGGCGCACCGGCTCGGTGATGCGCGCCCTCAGCGCCCTGGACATCGCGCTGTGGGACCGCAACGCCCGCGCGCTGGGGCTGCCGCTGCACCGCCTGCTGGGCGGCTACCACGCCGAGTCCGTGCCCGCCTACGCCAGCGGCGGCTACTACCTCGACGGCAAGACCCCCCAGATGCTGGGCGAGGAGCTGGCCGGCTACGTGGCGCAGGGCTTCGGCGCCGTGAAGATGAAGGTCGGCCGGCTGTCCCCCGCCGAGGAAGAGGCCCGGGTCGCCGCCGCCCGCGCCGCGATCGGCCCCGACGTGCTGCTCATGCTCGACGCCAACAACGCCTGGAGCGACCTGCCCACCGCCCTGCGCGCCGTCGAGCGCCTGGCGCCCTACGACCCCTACTGGATCGAGGAGCCGTTCAGCCCCGACGACATCGCCAACCACGCCCGCCTGGCGCAGGCCACGCGGGTGCCGGTGGCCACCGGCGAGATCGAGGCGGGCCGCTGGCGCCACCGGGAGCTGCTGGAGCGCGGCGCGGCGGCGGTCCTCCAGACCGACGCGGCGGTGTGCGGCGGGATCACCGAGTTCCGCCGGATCGCCGCCACCGCCGCCTCCCACGGGGTGCCGGTGGCCCCGCACTGGTTCCACGACCTGCACGTCCACCTGGTGGCGGCCATCCCCGACTGCACGTTCGTGGAGTTCTTCCCCGACGACGCGGTGCTCAACTTCCGCCGCCTGGTCGACACCCAGCTCGCCGTGCGCGACGGCCGCCTGGTGCTGCCCGACACGCCGGGGCTCGGCTTCGCCTTCGACACCGAGGCCGTGGAGCGCTACACCGTACGGGGCACGGCCGCCACGGTCGGCGCGAACTGAGTGCGGCCCCCGCGCCGCACAGCACAACACTTGAGGAGGAGCACGATGGTGGAAGCGAGCACCCCGCGCCGCGCGGCGGTGGTCATGGCGGGCACCGCCGGCCTGGGCCGCGCCTGCGCGGCGCAACTGCTGCGCGACGGCGCGGCGGTGACCGTGTGCGGGCGCGACGCCGACCGGCTGGAGGAGGCGGTGGCCGGCCTGCGCGAGCTGGGCGAGGCCGCCGGCGAGCGCGCCGACGTCGCGGTGGGCGAGGAGGTCGAGCGGCTGGTCGAGGGCGCCGTGGCGCGCCACGGCCGGCTGGACGTGCTGGTCGTCAACGCGGGCGGGCCGCCCCCGGGTGACTTCGCCGACGTGGACCTCGCCGCCTGGGACACCGCCTACCAGTTGACCCTGCGCAGCGCCGTCACCGCGATCCGCGCGGCGCTGCCGGCCATGCGCGCGGGCGGGTTCGGGCGCATCGTGGTCATCGGGTCCTCCAGCGTGCGCCGCCCGCTGGAGGGGCTGGTGCTGTCCAACGTCTTCCGGCCGGCGCTGGCCGGGCTCGTGAAGTCGCTGGCGGTGGACCTGGCCCCCGACAACATCACCGTCAACATGGTCTCGCCCGGCCGCATCGACACCGAGCGGGTGCGCACCCTGGACGCCCGCCGCGCCGAGCGGCAGGGCACCGCCCCCGAGGAGGTCCGCGCCGCCGCCGAGTCCCAGATCCCCGCCGGCCGCTACGGCAGCCCCGAGGAGCTGGCGGCGCTGGTCGGGTTCCTCGCCCGGGAGGAGGCCGCCTACGTCACCGGGCAGAGCGTCCTGGTCGACGGCGGCCTGGTCCCGGTCCTGCCCTAGCCCCGCATCCGCCCCCCTTCGGCGTCCCGGTCCGCCGCCGCCCCCCCCGGCGGCCGGGGCGGCCCCCCCCACCCCCCCCCCGGCGCGCCCCCCGCCCCCCGCCCCCCCCCCGGGGGGGCCGCCCCCCCCCCCGCCCGTCCCCCGTGCCCCCGCCCGCCCCACCCCACCGAAGGAGACACATGTACCTTGCGACCGTCCGCAGCGAAAGCGGCGAGACCGCCGTGGTCGTCGACGGCGACCGGGGCCTGGCCGCCGTCGCCGACGTGGTCCCCGGCGCCCCGGCCACCGCGCTCGACGTCATCGCCGCCGTCCCCGAACGCGACTTCGTCGCGGCGGTGCGCTCGGCGCCCGACGCGGCGTTCGCGCCCGTGGGCGACGCCGCCTTCACCGCCCCCTACACCCGCCCGCGCAAGATCTGGGGCATCGGCCTCAACTACGTGGAGCACGCCTCCGACCTCACCGAGTCGGTGCCCGAGGAGCCCGCCTCCTTCATGAAGGGCGACCACACGATCATCGGGCCGGGCGACCCCATCCCGCTGCCGCGCCAGAGCGACCGGGTCACCGCCGAGGGCGAACTGGGCGTGGTGATCGGCCGCGAGTGCCGCGACGTCGGCGAGGACGCCGCACTGGACCACGTGTGGGGCGTGTGCACGATCCTCGACCAGACCGCCGAGGACATCCTGGCCCGCAACCCGCGCTTCCTCACCCGCAGCAAGAACTTCCCCGGCTTCTTCTCCTTCGGCCCGGCGATCGTGCCGCTGTCGGAGGTCCTGGGCCAGGTCGGCGCCCTGGCCGACCTGGAGGTCGCCACCGTGCTCAACGGCGCCGACCACCGGGTGAACACGGTGGCCCACATGCGCTACTCGCCGGAGTTCCTGGTGGCCTTCCACAGCCAGGTGATGCCGCTGTTCCCCGGCGACATCATCTCCACGGGCACCCCGGGCGCCGCCCACATCCGCCCGGGCGACGTCGCCGGCTGCCGCATCCCGGGCGTGGGCGAACTGACCAACCCGGTGGTTCAGGGGCCCTGACCCGGCCTGACGTGCCCTGTCCCGCCGTGGCCTCGGGGGCGGCGGTCGGCCGGAAACGGCCGGCCGCCGCCTGCGGCCGCCACGGCGCAGGTACTCCTCCACGGCGGCGCGGGTCGCGCTGTTGATGTCGGCGTCGGTGGCGGTGTCGGTGTGTGCGTCGTTCATGGCCGCCGACCCCAGGGGCGGTCCCCTGCCATCCGCTGCCAGCGGACCTCGGCGGAATCGGCGCCATGCGCGGGAGCTGGCCGGTCTCTACGGCGCCGGGGAGGAGCGGGCCGGTGAGCCCGCCGCGGCCTCGCGGGCCAGCGCGGCGTGGGTCGCGAACAGGCCCGGGAGCTGCCCGGCGGGACGGCGGCCCAGTCCGCACTCGGTGGCCACGCCGAAGGCGTCGACCACCTCCTTGGCGGCGGCCAGGCGCCGCCGGCCGCCCTCGATCCCGTCGGTGGCGTGGACGAGTCCGAGGTAGAGTGCGGTGCCCTCCGGCAGCGACAGGTCCTTGAGCGGCAGGAAGTAGGCGGTGTCGTCCCGGTCGCGCGGCACCGGCAGGTGCAGCCAGTCCAGCGGTCGACTCAGGCCGGCGGCGACGCCGTTGGCGACGGCCGCCAGGCGGGTGGTGTCGGCGGGCTGCACGAAGTGCGCGTGCCCGAAGTCGCCGTAGCACAGGTGGTAGCCCAGCGGCACGCCGGTGGGCACGGCCTCGCCCAGGCGGACCATGCGCTCGACGATTCCGGCCAGCAGGCGGTCGGGAGCACCGTCGCCGAACCAGGCCGGGAACACGCCTTCCTGAAGGGCGAACTCCACCGCGCAGTCCCATTGCACCGCCAGTCGGTCGGCGGGGACGGCGGCGGTGATCTCGGCCAGCTCGGCCAGAAGGCGCGCCTCGTAGGCGCGCTCCAGTTCGGTCTGGTGCACGGCGGTGAACGCGGCGACGACGGCGATCGGCGTGGGCAGGCTGACCTGGAAGCGCGTGTGGGCGGGGATCACGCCCTCGGCCTGGAGGCGGGCGAAGACCGGCCACGACTCCAGCGCGGCCCGGGCGTAGCCGAGCGGACCGAACTCGACGCCCGAGGGGTCCACCCCGTCGCGGACCTTGACCCGCACGCCCGGGCCGTACTCGGGCAGTGAGGAAACGGTCTCCAGGTCGGGATGCTCCTGGAGCAGCGGAAGCTGCCACACCACCCAGTTGTCGCGCGGCCCGGTCTCGCCGTCGGGGATGCGGGCGACCAGGTCGCCCAGCTCAGAGCTGACGGCACGGAAGACGGCTTCGGCGTCGGCGAGCGGAACGCTGCCCACAAGGTGGACAGCCGGAAACGGCGGGGGAACCATGCCTGCTCCTCGGATCAGGGAAACATAGGAGGATCGGACCTCCTTGTGTTACCGCAGGTCACGGGGGCACGGCGGCTGCGGGGGTGATCACCTTAGAGAGCGCCACACCGCAACGCAATAGGTGTACTCCCACATCAATCCCCAGGTCAGCGGGCGGACCGCGGAGCTTCAGCCCCTTCGGCGCCCGGAAACGCCTGTGGCACAAGGGATTCAGCGCGCAGCAGCCCGTCGCGCCCACCCCGGAATCAGTCAGCGAGTCGGCGCGTCCCCGGCTCCACCGCAAGAGCCGCGAGGTCACAGCGCGTGTCGCACGACGCGCCGGGTCCCCACGCGCATGGTCGGGCGGCGGCAGCGAGGGCAGGCGCAGGGGGGCGCGGCCGGCGGTGGCACGGGACCTTTCGCCCCGGCGCTCTCGCGCTTCTCTAGCGGCGGCGGACGAAGGACACCATGAAGGCGATGGCGCCGATCGCCGCCACGGCGCCGCCCGCCAGCAAACCCATGCCGATGTAGCCGAACACCCGGAACGCGCCCGGCTCGGTGCTGGCCGCCGTGACCGGGTCACCGGGGTCGGCGGGGTCGTAGGCCACGGTCAGGGTCTCGCCCTCGGAGTAGTCGGAGGGGTTGAGGCCGGACAGTTCGGCGCGGGTGAACTGCTGCCCCTCGGCGGTGTAGTCGACGTAGACGTCGATGTCGTCGCTGCCGCCGCTGCCGCTCTCGCCGGGACGGCGGGGCCCGGTGTCGGTGTCGTCGGTGACCACGACGTCGCTGACCACCGCCTCGGCGCGGCCGGTGTGGTCGGAGTAGTCGGCGCGGGAGACGAAGAAGAAGATGATGCCGATGACCAGCAGGATCAGCGCGAAGCCGCCGCAGACCAGTGCGCCCACGAGGAACGCGAGTCGGCGGCGCGGCGCGCGGCCGGGGTGGTGGGGAGGGATCATGGCGGTGTCCGCCCTTCTGCGGTCCGGCGTGCGGGAGCACAGGGTAGGACGCCGCCCGAGGCCCGCCCGGTTCCCCATCGCCGCACCTCAGCGCGAACCGGCCCGGGGCGCCCCCTGCACCTCACCGCCAATCGGCCCGGGGCGCCCCCTACCTTGACGCGGAACCGACGCGGGGCGCCGCACCCCGCCACACCCCGCCACCCCGGCCCGAACGCGCGCGGGGCGCGGTCGGGCGAACCGCCCGCCGCGCCCCGCGCCTGCGTGAGGCACCTGCGCCCCGCTACCCCCTCCCGGGGTCGCGGCCCGTCTCGATGACGCGGTCGGCGACCTCGCGCACCGGCACGCCCTCGTTTCGCGCCACCTCCGCCAGCCGCTCCAGCGCCCGGTCGGCCGGCATCTTGTGCCGCTCCATGAGGATCCCCGTGGCCACCCCGACGCGCTCGCGCGTCTCGATGGCCCGGCGCAGGGAGTCGGCGGCCCGCGCGGCCGCCAGCAGCGACCCCGCCTGCGCGGCGAACAGCAGCGCCACCTCGCGCGCCCCCGGGCCGTAGCAGCCCGGCGCCTCGGCGTAGAGGTTGAGGGCGCCGATGACCCCCTTGGGCGCGTGCAGCGCGCAGGAGATGACGCTGCCCACCCCCAGGTCGCGCGCGCCGCGGGCGAACCGCGGCCAGGTGTCGTCGGTGGCGGTGTCGACCAGCCGCCGCCACCGCACCCCCTCCCGCGCCACCTCCACGCACGGCCCCTCGTCCAGGTCGTACTGGAGCTGGTCGGCCGCCAGCGCCGTCGGCCCGGTGTAGACGGGCGTGGCCAGCCCGGCGCCGCGCCGCACCAGGGTGATACCGGCGTGGTCGCACCCGGGCACCGTCCGCGCCGCCAGGCGGGCGGTCTCCCACAGCTTGGCCGAGGTGTCCCCCGGGGCCGCCAGCCGCCGGCCGGCCTCCGCCAGCGCACGGGCGCGCTCGGTCTCTCCTCGCACCGCTTCTCCTTGTCCTGATCCGCGCCCACCGGGGCCGGGCTGCCCCTCGTGCGTCCTTCGGAGCCCCATCACCCCTCCGCGGCCCGGCGCCGGTCGGCCAGCCACCGCCGCGCCGCCGCTATGGCGCCGTCCTCGCCGGCCAGGACGCGCACGGCGACGTCCGCCACGGAGCAGTGCGTCTCGCGCGCGACCTCGGCCAGGAGGATGTAGGCGTCCTCCGGTGAGCAGTGCAGGTGAGCGGCCAGCGCCCCTTTGGCCTGCTCGATCGTGCCCCGGTCGTTGAGCATGCCGGCCAGGCGCTCGGCCAGCCGCTCGGCCCGGCGGCCGGGCCGCTCCTGGGCCAGGGTGATGGCGGCGAGGTCGGCCATCACCTGGCCCGCGACCTCCTCGGCCTCGCCCCAGGGGCGCCCGCCGGCGCCCCGGAAGAGGCTGAGGGCGCCCACGGCCTCGCCGTCGAGGCGGATCGGCAGGGCCAGCACGTGGGTATAGCCCAGGGCGCGGGCGGCCGGGCCGAAGCGCGGCCAGCGGTCGTCGGCGCCGCGCAGGTCGGCCGCCAGCGGGCCGCCCCGCGCCACGGCCTCGGCCGCGGGGCCTTCGCCGTGGTGGGCCTGGAAGAGGTCGGCCATGTCGGCGCGTTCGTCGGAGGCGGCGAGTATCCGCAGCCCCCAGCGGGGGTCGGCGACGATGATCCCGGCCGAGGAGACGTCGATCAGCTCCACGGTCCGGGACATCAGCATCGCGAGGGTGTCGGCGGCGCCGTCACCCGCCACGATGGCCTCCAGCAGTTCGGCGAGAAGGCTGATACCGCGATCCGCGGCGGGGGCCCTCACCGGGCGCTCCCAGCGGGAGGCGGGGTGATCCGGGTCACGGCCGTCGTGACGCGGCCACGGCTTCGCGCCTTATCCATCAGCGTCTCCCTCATCGAGTCGCAGCCGCCCGGCCAGGATCTCGCGCGCCACCGCGGAGACGGTCAGTTCATTGGCGAACGCGTGGGCGCGGAGCCGCGCCAGGGCGTCGTCCAGACCGATCCCCAGTTGGACCGACAACATGCCGGTCGCCTGGTAGACCTCGGTGTGGTAGTCCGGCGCCAGCCATGGCTGCGCGTCCGCCAGGTGCCCGGTGCCCTCGTCCCGTCCGTGGGAGTCCAGCAGCAGAAGGGCCACGGTGTCGGCCAGCACCAGCGCGTTCCCCAGTTCCTCGCCGCTGAGCGGACCGGCCGCGCGCCGGTGCACCTCGAAGGTGCCGATGGCGACCGCTCCGAACTGGAGGGGAAAGGAGAACACCGACCGCGCGCCCGCATCGACGGCGGCCGGCGCGAAGACCGGCCACCGTGCGGACTCCGCGGCGAGGTCAGAGGCCAGGACCGGAGCGCCCAGGGCGAACGACTCCAGACATGGTCCTTCACCGAGCATGAACTGCAATTCCTCCAGCCTCCGGCTCCGCTGATCCGTAGCGCAGGCGACTTCGCGCGCGGTGTCTGCGCCGATCAGGGTCACTGCGACCCCGTCGACCGCGAGGACTCGGCGGGTGGTGCTGCAAACCAGGTCGATGGATATCCCGCCGCCGAGGTGACGGGCCTCGTCGGCAAGGAGGTTCCAGATCCGATCCTGGCGTTCAGATTCCACCGGTGGAGGACACTCCTTCCCGCCCTACCGGTTTCCTGCTCCGCGCCGCCGACGCCCACTGCCAGACGGTCGGCGGTCCACCCGCTCGCGACAAGGGCCGGTGGGCTCGGGGTGCGTGACCAGGCCGTTGGGGCCCCCGCACCATACGCCTACCTTTCCCTTGCGCCGCGCGACTTGAACTTCGGCCCATTATCGGGCCTGTGCGGCAACTGCGCACATCGCGGGGGGCGCACCGGATCCCCGGCGCCGCCGGGGCTGCCGCGCCCGGGGGCTGCACGGCGGGCCGGGGCCACCCGGGCGGCGGGGACGGGTGCGGACGAAGGGGGACAGAACCGGATCGCGGGGGCGCGCGTCCTACCCTCGACCCCTCGCAGCCCCCGCCCCGGCCCGCCTTCGCGGCCGACGGGGAGCGCGGAGGCGCCGCACGTGAGGCCGCCGGAGCGGCCGAACAGGACGAGACAGCAAGACAGCGGGACAGCGGGCCAGCACACGGCAGGGCACGACAGGCGGGAGCACACATGCCGCAGCGGGAGCACGGCGGGGATCCGGCGGCGAACAGGCCGGGCCGCCCGAGCGGACGGATCGCCGCCGGGGTCGCGGGCGCCCTGTGGCCGATCGTGCTGGCCGTGCCGCAGACGGGGTGGACCTTCCTCTCCTACCGGCCCTACGCCTACGGCCGGGACGAGGTGGCGCTGGCCGCCGTGCTCGTCCTGGTCGCGACGGTACCGCCGGTCGCGGTGCTCGGCGCGCTGCTGCGGCGGGCGGCGGTCCCCCGGCCCTGGGCGACCGCCATCACCGCGCTGCCGCTGGCGGGCACCTCCGCCGTGGTCTTCGCCTCGTGGGCGACGGCGCCGTGGCCGCTGGCCTGGCTCGGGTTCCCGCCGATGTGCGCGGGGGTGGCCGTCCTGGTGGTGCGGCTGGCGCGGCGCACGGCCTGGGCGCGCGGGGTGGCGGCGGCGAGCGCGGCGCTGCTGATTGCGCTGGCCGGCACGGGCGCGGCCCAGTACGCCGCCGGGCTGCGCGCCGAGGCCCGCGCCGACGTCGCCGCCGTGATCGGGCATGCCGTGGTGCTGGACCGGGAGGGGTGGACGCCGGTCGCCGCGCACGCGTCGCCGGACGCGCTGACCACGGTGTACCGCAGCGGCACCGACCCCGCCCGCCGCTTGGAGGTCAGCGGCTACGGGGATCCGGACTACGGCGGCTACGACGACCCGTGCGGATTGGAGGGGTTGGAGAGCGCCTGCGTGGAGCGCGACGGGCACGTCCTGCGCCGCGTCGGCACCGGCGTCGAACTGATCACCCGGTTCGACGGCGACTACGCGGTGGTCGAGGCGCCGGTGAGCGATCCCCCGGCTCGGGAGTCCGAGCTGCTCGCCGCCGCCGACGCGCTGGCCCGGCCCACCGGGCACCAGCGCGCCGAACTGCGCGAACTGGTCGTCGAGGACGTCTGGGAGATGAACGTGCCCGGCTACGCCGGTGTCTGGGACGGCTGGATCGGCTGGGGCGACGCCGGTCAGGACGTCGACGGCCACGGCGTCGGCGGCCAGGGGCAGACGGCCTGGTAGTCGGCGGCGGCGCGCAGCAGCAGGCCGTCGCGGTGGTGGGGGGCCACCAGGTGCAGGCCCACGGGCAGGCCGTCGGCGGTGAAACCGGCGGGCAGGCTGATGGCCGGGTGGCCGGTGATGTTGAACAGCCAGGTGAGGGCCACCGACATCACCTCGCCGGGGCCGTCGTGGCCGTGCGGCCGGTTCGGCGTGGTGGGGGTGGCGAGCAGGTCGGCGCCGGAGAACAGGGCGTCGAGGCGGGCGCGGTTGTGTCCCGCGACCGATCCGGCGCCCCGATCCGGGTCGCCCTCGGCGGCGCCGGCCCGGCCGGGGGCCTCCCGCCGGGCGAACCACTCCCCCGCGGGGTCCACGCAGTCCAGCCCGGCCGCCACCACGTCGACCACGCCCCATCGGCCGCCCCGCCCACCGGCACCGCCACCCGCCGCAGCCGCCTGCGCACCCTCGCGGTCCCGTCCGTCCGGCGCGGAGGTCCCCGGGCGGGCGGACGCGTCAGCGGGGTTAACGGGGACGGGCCGGGCGGACGAGCCGCGCGCCCACGCCAGCAGGGCGGTGTGCGCGACGTGCTCGATCTCCGGATCGACCTCGGCGAACCCCAGGTCGGAAGACCACACCACGCGCAGCCGCCCCGGCCGCACGGTGCCCGCCCCCGTCCGGGCACCGGCCGCTCCGGGGCCGTCCGTCGCCGCGCCCAGAACCACCCGCGCGTACAGCCGCACGTCGGCCACCGTGCGGGCGATGGGGCCGCCGACGGCCAGGCCCGCCGGGTCGCGGGCGGGCAGCAGGCCGGTGGTCGGCTTGTAGCCCACCGCCCCGCACCAGGCGGCGGGGATCCGCGTGGATCCCGCGCCGTCACCGGCGGTGGCCAGCGGCACCAGGCCCGCGCCCACCGCCGCGCCCGACCCGGCCGAGGAGCCGCCGGGGGTGGCGTCGGCCCGCCACGGGTTGGCGGTGCGCCCCCGGTCGGTGGTCCCCCAGGTGCGCCACGGGGTGCCCGGACCGGGCACCGAGGTGGCGCCCACCGGCACCGCGCCCGCCGCCACCAGCCGCCGCGCCTGGAGGGACGCGGTGCCCTCCCACGCCTTCACGCCGATCGGGACCCCGGCCAGGGGCAGGTCCGCGCCGCGCGCCAGCGCCGCGTCCACGTGGGCCGCCCGCTCCTGCGCGGCGCGCGGCCACACCTCCGCGAAGGCGTTGAGCCCGGTGTCGCCGCGCGCGACGGCACGCAGCGCCGCCCGGACCTCGGCGACGGCGCTGCTCGCCCCGCCCCGCACCCGCGCGGCGATCTCGGCGGCCCCCGCCGCCGGATGCGGCTCCGGTTCGGCCTTCGCCTCCGCGTTCACCTCCGTCACGATCTCCCCTCAGCCTCCTCGGACCGCTCGGGCTCCTGGTACCGGTGGTTCAGCGCCCCTCCCAGGTGGCGGTGGTCTTGGCCGCGAACGAGCGCACGGCGTTGCGGAAGTCCGCGCTGCCGTAGACGCGTTCCACGATGTCGCGGTCGTCGGGGAGGTCGGCCGCCCGCAGGCGGCGCACGGACTCCTTGGCCGCCCACATGCTCAGCGGGGCGTGGGCGGCCAGGCGGCCGGTGAGGTCGGCGACCTCGGCCTCCAGGGCGTCCTCGGCGACCAGGCGGGTGACGAACCCGGCGGCGCGCGCCTCCTCGGCGTCGAGGAGGCGGGCGGTCAGCAGCAGGTCCAGGGTGCGGGCCGCGCCGAAGTGGCTGACCAGCAGCGCGTGCGTGCCCATCGACAGGCAGTTGCCCAGGGTGCGGGCGATCGGCACGCCGAACCGCGCCGAGGGGGTGGCCACGCGCAGGTCGCAGGCGGCGGCGATGGCCAGCCCGCCGCCCACGCAGTAGCCGCGCACGGCGGCGACCGTGGGCACCCGCACCTCGGCCAGCCTGCCGATGATCCCGCTCAGCCGCTCCTCATAGGCCACGCCGTCGGCGCCGTCAGCGAAGTCGGCGAACTGGGCGATGTCGGTGCCCGCGACGAACGCGGCGTCCCCGGCGCCGGTGAGGACCATGGCGCGCACCGAGTCGTCGCCGTCGACGCGCTCGCACGCCGCGACCAGGCCGTCGTACATCGCCCAGGTCATGGCGTTGCGCTGCGCGGGCCGGTTGAACGTCACGGTCAGCACCGGGCCCTCCTGCACGGTGTGCAACTGGTCGGTGCCGCTGCCGCCCGCACCGGCGAAAGCCGGGCCGCCGGGAGCACCCTCGGCGGGCGGCGGTGCGCCGGTGCCGCCGTCGGGCTGGTCGGCGGCCAGCGCCGCCACCCCCTCCGGCGCCTCCTCGGCAGGCACCACCGGATGCTCCCGCCCCCCGGCCGCTCCCCTGCCCGCGTTCTCCGCCCGCTCCTCACTCATGGGACTCCCTTCTCCCGTCTCCCGTACCTCCGCTGCCCCGAGGGTCGTTCCCGTTTCCCCCGCCCCCACCACTTCCCCACGGGGGCGGCCTGTCGTGCCCTAGGGCGGATACGGAGCCTTGGTACCGTCGTCGCGCTTCAGGTGGCTTGCCAGCAGGCGGGTGATCTCGGGCAGGGGCGGGGTGGGCTCGGGGGCGAGGCGGCTCGCGGTGGACAGGTCGGTCAGGCACTCGGCGACGGCTGACGGCGGGGGCGGGGTGCGCAGCATCTCGCGGACCAGGGACAGTGCCCGGTCCGGCTTGCCCAGGGCGGCCAGGGCGGCGGCCGGGGCGAGGTAGCCGTCCTCCTCGTGCGGGGCGTGCCGCCGGGTGTGGGCGCCCGCGACCACCGCCGCGCGCAGGTCGCGGACGGCGGTCTCGCCCCGGCCCGCCCGCAGGCCGGCCAGGCCCCTCAGCAGGAGGATCCACGGGTCGCGCTCCGCCGGTCGGCCCGCGTTTCCGCTCCCGGATCCGCTCCCGGATCCGCCCCCGCTCCCGTCCCCGCCCGCGCTTCCCCGGGTCCCGTCACCGTCCCCGGTGTCCAGCAGTACCCGCACCGCCCGGTCGACGTCGCCCGCCGCGACCAGTGCCGCGCCCAGGTCGCGGCGGGCGGCGGCGTCCTCGGGCGCCAGGGCCACGGCCGCCTCCAGGTCGGCGACGGCTCCGGCGGCGTCGCCCTGGAAGTACCGCGTCAGCCCCCGGTGGGCGCGGGCGGGGGCGAACGCGGGGTCGAGGGCGGCGGCGCGGTCGAAGTCGGCCAGCGCCGCCGCGTAGTCGCCGCGCCTGCGGTGGACCTGCCCACGCGCGTCCAGCGCCGCCGCGCTGCCGCCGTCCAGCTCCACGGCCCGGGTGAGGTCGGCCAGCGCCGCGCCGTAGTCGCCCCGCGCGCAGTGCACCCGGCCGCGCTCCAGCAGCGCCCACGCGTGGTCGGGGCTCAGCTCGATCGCGCGGCCCAGGTCGGCCAGCGCCCCCGCGTGGTCGCCGTCCCCGGCGCGCACCAGTCCGCGCTCGCCCAGCGCCCACACCCACCCCGGGTCCAGCGCCAGCGCCCGATCCAAGTCGGCCAGCGCGCCCGCGCGGTCGCCGAGCAGGGCGCGGACCTGCCCGCGCTGCCCCAGCGCCCACCCGTAGTCGGGGTCCAATTCCAGCGCGCGGTCGTAGTCGGCCAGGGCTCCGGCGAGGTCGCCGCGCACCTTGCGGGTGAGCCCCCGGGTGGCGACCGCCCGCACGAACCCGGGGTCCAGTTCGACGGCGCGGGTGATGTCGGCCAGCGCCGCCTCGGTCTCGCCCTGCTCCAGGAAGTGCTCGCGCCACCGCCCGGCCAGCGCGCGGGCGAGCGTGGCGGGCGGCAGGTCGGCGCCCGTGATCAACTCGGTGAGGTAGGCCAGCACCGGCCGCTCGCCCGCCAGCGCCGCCGACAGCCGCGCGCCCCACGCGCCGACGCGCTCGTCGGCGCCGTCGCGCCCGGCGTCGTGCAGCATGACCGCCCAGCGGTGCGCCGCCGCCGTGCCCTGGTGCACGGCCGACAGCGCGTGGGCCAGGGCGCGCGGCAGCTCCCCGGCGGGGTCGGCGCACAGCCGGTGGTAGACCTCCTCCAGCGGCAGGTCGCCCTCGCCGGCGGCGGCCCGGTGGTCGGCCAGCGCGGTCTGGCGCGCGGCGAACGCGCTGGGCGAGGTGGTGCGGGCCAGCCGCACCAGCAGGGTGCGCACCACCTGGTGGTAGTGGGCGCCGCCCGCCTGGTCGCGGACGAAGGGGAGGGTGCGCAGCCACGCGTACAGCTCAGCGGAGCGGGCGCGCTCCTCCTCGGGCAGCACGGCCTCCAGCACGTCGCGGTTCAGCTCGCGGGGCAGCGCCGCCGCCTCGGCGACCCGGCGCAGGAGGGGGTCGGTGACCTGCCGCAGAAACCGCTCGACGGCGTCGCCGCTGAGGTCGGCGACCGCCTCGGGGCCTGCGGGCGCGGCCCGCGCCAGCGCGTCCACCAGCACGGGCAGCCCTTGGGTGGCCGCCCAGATCGACTCCACCACCGCCGGGTTGGTGACGCTGTGGCGGGCCAGCAGCCCGGCCGCCTCCTGCCGGGTGAAGGGCTCCAGGGCGATGTCGGCGGTCACCGGCCACAGCGGCGACCACGTGTTGGGGTCGGGCCGGTGCTGCCCGGCGACGGCGACCACGGTGTCGGCGGGCAGGGCGCCGTAGTCGTCGCCGCTCAGGAGGGTGAGCAGCCAGGCGCGCACCGGCGGGGCGGCGTTCTCGAAGGTGTCCACGAACAGGGCGAACGCCCGGCCGCGCGCGCCCGCCGCCAGTTCGACGGTGAGCGCGCCGGTCAGCTCGCCCACGGGGTCGGTGAGCAGCCGCAGCGTGCGCGGCTCCTTGATCCGGCGGGCGATCCAGGCGCGGACGTCGTTGACCGCCGTGGCCACCGGCGCCGTGGCGGCGGGGTCGTGGAGCGCCCCGGCGAGGTCGGGGGCGATCAGCCCGGCGCCGATGGCGCCCGTCTGCACCAGGCCGTGGGTGAGGGAGGTGGCGATGTCCGCAGGCGCGTCGCCCGCCGCGAGGAGGTCGGAGCGGGCGCGCTGGTAGTCGGTGTGGCGGCGGGTGAACTCCCGGACGGGCACGCCCTGCTCGGCCAGCTCCGCCGCGATGGCGTTCAGGGCGTCGGGGACGTCGGTGGTGGCGTCCTCGTCCAGCCGCGCGGTGAGGGCGCCGTGGTCGCGGGCGATGCCCTCGAACTCCCGCAGCAGCAGCGACTTGCCCACGCCCGCGCTGCCGTGGACGACGTAGACGAACCGGCGCTGCGGATCCTCGGGCGGGCGGGCGAGGTTGGCGCGGAAGTCCGCGCGGGGCGCCTCGCGCCCGTAGAAGGCGGCGCTTTGGCGTTGGCGGATGATGTCCTGGAGTGAGGGGGCCATGGCGCTCGCAGCGGGAGGGTGCCGGTGGGACCGGCATTATCCCATCGCGGCGCCGCCCGCGCCCGCCCTTGTCCCCGCCCCCGGGCGGGCGGTCGCGGCCCGGGGACAAGGGCGGGCGCGTACGGGCTGGTGCGTCGGGCCGGGTGCGCCGGGCCGGGTGCGCCGGGGCGGTCAGGCCGCGTTGGCGGCGTCGAGCAGGTCCTGCACCTCGATCTTGCGCATCTTGAGCATGGCCTGCATGACCCGGTCGGCCTTGGCGGGGTCGGGGTCCTGGAGGAGTTCGTCCAGAACGCGCGGCACGACCTGCCAGGACATTCCGAAGCGGTCCTTGAGCCACCCGCAGTAGGACTCCTCGCCGCCGCCCTCCATGAGCTTGTTCCAGTAGTGGTCGACCTCCTCGGCCGAGTCGCACTCGACGTAGAGGGAGAACGACTCGTTGAACTTGAACTCCGGGCCGCCGTCCAGCGCGATGTACTCGTGGCCCAGCATCTCGAAGGTGACGATCTTGACGGTCTGGCCGTCGGGTCCGGCGTTGTCGTAGGTGATGACGTCGGTGACCCGCGCGTCATCGAAGACCGAGGTGTAGAAGTTCGCGGCCTCCTCGGCCTGCTGGTCGTACCACAGGTGGGTCTTGATCTTCGGCATCACGCGCTCCCTCGTTCGGACGCGGCGCCGCGCTCGCGGAGCCGTCGACGGGTAGACCGGTCCGCTGCCCGGAACTCATCGCTCCCCGGTACGGATTTCCAAGATCTTTCGGCCTGCGTGCCCCGGCGCGGACCGGCCGCTCACGGGCGGTGCCGGCCGGGAGGGCGGGAGCGGCGCGGCCGGGGCGGGCAGCAGAACCACCCCGCCGCGCGACCGCAACGCGACCCGCGCCCCGCACAATGGCCTGCATGGAGGGGACCGACACCTGGCCGGCGGCGCCCGCGACCGCGTGGGCGGAGTCGCGCACGCCGCCGCGTCCGCCCGAGGACCGGCCCGCGCCTCCGGACATCGCCCGGTATGAGGGCTTCCTGCGGCATGTCGTCATCGTCCGCGTGCACCTCGTCTTCGCGCTGCTCCTGACCGTCGCAGCGGTGGTGATGGCGGCCGTCGCGCTGAGTTCGCCGGACCCGCTGGTGCTGCCTTCGGAGGTGGTGGGGGCGGTCGCGTGGGGTGCGGCCGGGGTCTGCGCCGCGGGGGCGCCGGTGCTGGCGCTGGTCGGCCGCCGGGCGCACCGGCGGGTGCGGCGCAACGTGTACGAGCAGGCGCTGCGCAACGGGGTCGTCTGCGACGCGTTCCCCACCGGTTACCGGGTTCCCGCCGGGGACGGCCACGCCGACGTGGCCCTCTACGTCGACGTCCGGATGGGGGCGGAGCAGGCGGGCCGCCTCCGGGGGGCCGTGGCCGCGTGGGTGGCGCGGCTGGAGGCGGACGAGGCGGCGGACCGGGCCGCCGGGGAGCGGCTGCGGTCCCTCGGCGTGCACGCGACGGATCGGATCTTCGGCCCGGAGGCGGCGGGGGGTTTCCTCGCCCGCGACGACGGCCCTCTTCCGGGGTGGCGGCTGGTCCTCCCCGACGAGGCCCCCGAGCCCGGCGCCGACCCGCTGCGCACCGCCGAGGTCTACCCGATCGAGGACGGCACCCCCCTGGGCCACCCCCGGCGCCGCCCGCCCGGCCCCATCCCGTGGGCGGCGGTCCTCGACATGGCGGCGGCCGTGCTGGTGGCCGCGTCGGGCGGAGTGGGCTGGTGGCTGTTCAACGGCTGGGCGACCCGCTCCAACGCCTGGTGGAACGCCTGCGCGGACGACTTCTGCGCGATGGGCCACGACCTGCGCCTGTTCGGCCTGAGCTTCCTCACCTGGATTTTCCTGGCGGTCGGCCTGGTCGCCCCGGGGCCGTTCGCCCGCCGCCGCCTGCGCTGGCTGTGGGCCCTGCTGATGGCGTCGGCCGCGAGCCTGGCCTTCGCGGGGTCGGTGGTCACCGCCTGGTACTTCCCGATCGAGTGACGACGCCTGGCCTGTCGCTCTGCGCGTCCGCCACCGGCCCGCCGCCAACGGAATAAGGAATGAAGTGGACTCTTTACAGCCGCTACGGGCCCTTGCCGCCCTTTTCGGACTCGGGGCGGCTCTGGCAACCGCAGCCCTCGCCTATTACGGGAACAGCGTCGGCCATTCGCCCGGGGTCGTGGCATCGTTCGCGGCGTGCGTGGTCGGAGGCTTGTCGCTGGCGGTGTACTACGGAATCAGCCTGCACCTGCATCGGCGTCCGCCCCCTGCCGAGGCGAGCCATACCAAGAGACGAGCCATAGCCGGAGTCGGATACGCCCTGGTAGCGACGAGTGCGCTCTTTCCGCTGCTGGCCGCCTGGCTCGTCTTCACAGAGGACGTCGGCCTGGAGATCGCGCAGGGCTTTCTGCCCGGGGTGTTCTGCCCCCTGATGGTCGGCACCCGCCTCCTGCACATACGCAAGCACGGGATCGCGCGGTCAGCGTAGACCGGCGGCGGGGCCGGGGCGGTCAGGAATCGGGCCAGGCGTGGGCGGTGAAGGCTCGGCCGGTGCGCCAGGCCCTGATTCCGGCGGCCGGGTAGGGGATGGTCGTGCTGGGCAGCAGGTCGGGGTCGGCCCACAGCAGCTTGCCGCACTTGTGCGGCTCGGCGTTGACCGGTTCGCCCGACCACTCCTCGGCGAGGAAGAACAGCCCCAGCCGGGCGAGGTCGGCCCCCTGGCGGTGGTGCACCGTGGCGACCAGACGCAGCAGACCGGGGTGGACCTCCACCCCGGTCTCCTCGCGCACTTCGCGCACGGCGGCGCGGTCCGCCGGTTCGCCCTCTTCGAGATGCCCTGAGGGCAGGTGCGGCATCCCGTCGCAGTAGCCCGTGCCCTGACGCTCCAGCAGCAGGATCTTTCCATGGCGAAACAGGATCACATGGACATCGACAATGCTGCGGTAGCGCTCGGGCATGCCAATTCCTTAGAAGGCGGAGGGCGAATGAATCATCATCCCCCCACGAGCGGCGGTTGATATGGATAATGGGAAAGGGGCGGCGGGTTTTGTGTGGATGGGGGGCCGCCGCCCCTTTCCTTTAGAGGTGGAGCGCTGGCATGCTCCACCGGACGGGGTACGCACAGACCCCGTCCAGGGCGGCGGCCACGCGGGAGAAGGCGTGGTCGCCGCCCGTGCGAGGGGGCCGGATGGAGAATCCGGCAGACCCCTCCCTCAACCCTCCTTTAGCTGGCACCGTAGGAGGGGAGTTTTCGGGCGTGTCCAGAACGCGCGGGAGGTTCGGCGGGCTGGGAGCTAGCCGCCGCGCGTAGGGTCGGACCCTCGGGGTGGTTCGGCGGAGGACTCTTTTACGCGGGAGCGGCGGCAGCGTCTCGTTGGCGCTTACCGGGTTTCCGCAGTACCCGCAGATCTCCTTTCCGGGGTCGTTGACGGTCTCGCAGAGGCGACAGTCCCATTTGGACTGTTGCGGTGGATTTGGATCGTTCATCGGACATAACCCAATCGACTCTCGCGGACGGACAGCACGGCCCGGCGCGCCCATTCCTCCGTGACGCCCTCGGATACCAGCCACGCGAACAACGCATCGGCGTCTACACGCTGGATCCGGTGAGCGGGATCGCGCAGGCGCGCGGCCGAGTACCGCGTTTCCGCAGGCAGAGTGTGGTCGTAGTCGATCGTGTGGGCTCTCAGGAGTTCGAGGTGCGCATGCGTACCACGGACGGAGAGCGTGCAGAGGATCATGCCGGGCTCCTTCGCTGGCCTGGAACCCAGCATGCACGCACCCTCGGCGACCTGCCATAAGGGCTACATTCTTGGAACCTTCTGGAGAACGTCGGGATCCTGGTATTCGGAAGGAGCACTATGGAGTCATGGCAGAACAGGTACACAAGCAATGGCTTCGATGGGCCGGTGAACTACGACGACTGCGCGATATGTCTGGTATGACCCAGGCGCAACTCGCCAGGCAAACCAAAATCAGCCGACAAGCCATCAGTAAGTACGAAAAAGCGACACGAAAGCCCACCCGGAACTCAGCAACCATACTCGATGAGGCTCTGTCCACCGGAGGTGTGCTCTACCAACTATGGCGCGAAACTCGGGGAACAGTGGAAGGGCCGCCCGAGTGGCGAGACTTCCTAGCGGTCGAGCGCGAGGCCACGGAAATCAGGGAGTGGCAGCCACTGCTGATTCCAGGACTCCTCCAGTGCGAGTCGTACGCTCGGTGGATCTTCACACGACTGGGCGCCGTCGTTGACGACCCCGAGCGGGCGGTGGCCGACCGCGTCGGACGGTTGGCGCAACTGAGGCCAGGCGCTATGGTGCGTGCTGTGGTCGACGAGGTGGTACTCCGTCGCGTGTGCGGCACACATGAGGTGATGCCGTCCCAACTCGACCACTTGCTTGCCCTGGCCGAGACCGGGAGGGTCCTGCTCATGGTCTTGCCCATGCATGCGCCCTGGCGCCCTGTCAGCACCGGGTCCTTCCGAATCATGACGTTGACCGATGGAAGGCAGATAGTGCACGCCTCTTACGAGGGCGGATACGTGGTCAAGGCCCTGCCGACGGAAGTCAACGAATTCGCGAGTCGATTCGGGGATTACCAAGCGGAAGCCCTGCCACCGTCCGAGTCGGTTACCTGCATCAGAAAGTTGAGGGACGAATTCCAATGAGTTGGCACAAGAGCAGCTACAGCGGCAACAACGAGCCCAACTGCGTCGAAGTCGCCGAAGGGTCCCTCACCCTCGTCCGCGACACTCAGCACCGCCACCTCGGTGCACTCCCCTTCCCCGCCACCGAGTGGGACGCCTTCCTCCAGGCGGTCAAGGACGACGAACTGTAGCCACCTGCGTTAAGGCCCGAAACCGCTTCTCCCCAAGCCCGACCGGAAACACCGGTCGGGCTCTTTTTGTGCGTTCCGAACCCCGCACCCCGAACCCCCGCCCACCAGGGAATCCCCCGTTACGGCGCAACCGGGAAACGGACGCACCAAACCCCACCCCACTCACCGCTCTCCAGCAAACCCGAATTAGCTGACGTTTGCCGCGAGATTCGTTTTCACTGTTTCCGCTCCCGGAACGGAAGGGAACAATGAGACCGAGTGCGTAAGGCGACCGCAATCAGCGACACGCCGTCATGTGAAGAACTCACCCCAGGGAGACCACCATGCAACCGGCCATGCCCCCCTGACGAACAGAAGAAGTGCCTCCCCCGCGCCCAAGAAAGGACCCCCCGTGACGACGATGTCACCACCCCACGCCCCCGAGCAGACCCCGGCCCGCGAAGGGTCCCTCCGGTGACCCCCGAGGCCGCCGCGCGGCCGATCCCCCAGGCCGAGCCCGGCTCCCCCGGCGCCCCGTGCGCCTACGCCCACCTGCGCGCACACGACCCCGTGTGCCGGGCCGCGATCCCCCGGGGCGAGGGAGCCTGGCTGGTCACCCGCCACGCCGAGGTCCGCGCCGCGCTGACCGACCCCCGCCTGGTGCGCCCCCGCGCGGGCACCTGGCCGCCCGGCCCGCCGCCCGCGCGCCCGCCCCGGCCCACCCTCGCCGAACTCCCCGAGGCCGAACACACCCGCATCCGCAGCGCGATCTCCCCCTTCTTCTCGGCGCGCCGCCTGGAGCCCCAGTCCGACCGCATCCGCGCCCTGGCCGAGGAGTGCGTTGACGACCTCGTGCGCCAGGGGCCGCCCGCCGACCTGCGCGCCGGGTTCGCCGCCCCGTTCCCTCTGCGCGTGCTGTGCGCCCTGCTGGGCGCGGACCCCGCAGAGGAGGCGCGGTTCGGCCCCCACGTGCGCACCGTGCTCGACCCCGCCGCCGCCCCGCGCGAGGCGTACCTGGCGTCGGTGGCGGAACTGGAGGACTACGCCGCCCTTCTCGCCGACCGGACACCGCGCGGCACCGGCTCCGGCCTCACCCCACCCCTCCCGGCGGTGCTGGCCGCCGAGGGCACCCTCGACCGCGCCGACCGCACGCTGGTGATCCAGAGCCTGCTGGTGGCGGGCTACCACACCGTGGCCCAGCACCTCGGCGGCGCCTTGGCCGCCCTGCTCCAGCGCCCCCACGGCCTGGCCGAGGTCTGCGCCTCCCCGCACACCCTCGACACCGCCGTCGAGGAGCTGCTGCGCCACGTACCGCTCATGAACACGTCCGTACTGCTGGTGGCCACCGAGGACATCGAGCTGGGCGACCGGCGCATCGCGCGCGGCGAGGCCGTGATACCGGTGCTCGCCTCGGCCAACCGCGACCGCGCCGTGTTCGCCGACCCCGACGACCTCCTGCCCCGCCGCCGCCCCAACCCCCACCTCGCCTTCGGGCGCGGCCCCCACCACTGCCTCGGCGCCCACCTGGCCCGCATGGAACTGCGCATCGGCCTGGCCGTGCTCGCCGAGCGCCTGCCCGGGGCTCGGCTGGCCGTGCCCGCCCACACCCTGGCCTGGGACGACTCCGAGCTGCGCGCCCCGCTGCGGTTACCCGTCACCTGGTCCGCCTGACCGCGCGAGCCGACCGAGCAGCCCGTCCCGCCCCTCCCCGCCCGAGCCGCCCGTCCCGTCCACCCGAAAGCAGGCACGATGAAACCACGCGCGATCGTCCTCCTCAGCGGCGGCCTGGACTCCGCGACGGCCCTGGCCATCGCCCAGCACGAGGGCTTCGAGACCCACGCGCTGAGCTTCCGCCACGGCCGAGGCCACAGCGCCGAACTGGAGGCCGCCAAGCGGGTGGCCGCGCACCGGGGCGTCGCCCGCCACGTGATCGCCGACATCGACCTGCGGGTGTTCGGCGGCTCCGCGCTCACCGAGGACACCCCCGTGCCCAGAAACGGCACCTCCGAGGCGACGGCGGGGACCCCGGTGCCCCACATCCCCGCGCGCAACACGGTGTTCCTGTCCCTCGCGCTGGCCTACGCCGAGACCGTCGGCGCATACGACGTCTTCACCGGCGTCAACACGGTCGACCACAGCGGCTCCCCCGACTGCCGCCCAGAGTACCTGGAGGCGTTCGAGACCATGGCCAACCTCGCCACCCGCGCCGGGGTCGAGGGCCGACGGCTGCGGCTGCGCTCACCGCTGGTGCGCCTGACCAAGGGCGAGATCGTCAAGCGCGGCCTGGAACTGGGCGTGGACTACTCCCTGACCTCCAGTTGCCACGACCCCGACCCTCACGGCCGGGCCTGCGGGCGCTGCGACACCTGCCGACTGCGGCTCAAGGGATTCGCCGAGGCCGGGGTGCCCGACCCGGTCGCCTACCGGAGCGCGGCCTGACGCCGCTCACCCGCGATCACCTGAGGATGGACTGACAGGACCCACCGACCCCGGTGCGGGGGCAGCCGCCGCCCCCGCACCGGGCCAGCCCACCCGGCCCACCCGCGTCCGTGACCGGCGCGCGCAGAGCGGCGCGCACTGACCGGCGGGCACACAGCGGCGAGTGCTGAGCGGCAGGCACAGAGACCGGCGGCGCGGGTCAGTGCTGACACGGCTCGCGTCGCCGCCCGAGGGAGGGCACGAGGGAGGACGAGGGGGAGGGGCGGGGGCGGGGGGCGGGGACCCCCCGGCGGTGGCCCCGCGCCCGTTCGGGGCCCCCGCCGGGCGGGGAGGCGACGCGCCGCCGGGTGCGCCGCCCGGCCGCCGGCGCCG
>NZ_JAJAQC010000054.1 GCF_027604915.1 Streptomonospora mangrovi | reverse complement strand
GGCGCGGCCAGTGGCCGCGCCCCCGCGCATGGTGCCCGTTGGTGCCCGTGGTGCGGGCGGCGGACTCAGCCGCCGACCGGACCCAGGGCCTCCGAACCCAGCGTGTGCATCATGTCCTCGACGTCGGAGAACTCCAGCGGCGCCGGCGTGTCCTCGGTGGCGCTCAGCCCCGGCGACAGCGAGTAGCGCACCTCGATGTTCATGTTCTCCTTGCGGATGAGCATCGTGGCCACGGAGTCCTGCGTGGTGAGGATGACCTCGGTGGAGAACACCAGCTTGGCCTCGTCGCCGAGGTCCACGTCCTCCTCGTTGTGCACCTCCAGCTCGCTGAAGCTGCCGCTCTCGTCGGTGACGTAGTCCAGGTTGGTGTTGAACTCCTCCTTGGCGCCCTCGACGGAGTCCGAACCCGCGTACGGGGTCTGGTAGGTCAGCGTGACGCCGCCGTAGGTCTCGCCCTCGCCGTCGACGTACCAGTTGCAGGTCGAGGTGGAGTCGGTGAGGCTCTTGCTGCCGTCCTCGATGCCGTACTGCGACAGCGTGCCCTCCGAGATCGCGCTGCACGGGTCCTCGGGCAGGGCGTAGGGCGGTCCGCCCGCCGCCGGCTCCGTGGGCTGCTCCTCGGTGGGCGCCTCGGTGTTCTGCTGCTCGGAGGGCGCCGTGGAGGGGTCGGCCACCGGCGGCGGGTCCTCCGGGTTGCGCAGCAGCACCACCAGCACCGCGATCACCAGGGCGACGATGACCACGCCGCCGCCGATGACCACGAACAGCCCGGCGTTGCTCTTCTTGGGGGGCTGCTGGTAGCCGCCGGAGTCCATGGGGCCGGGGCCGTAGGGCGGCTGGCCGCCGCCGGAGAACATCTGCTGGTCGGCCGGCTGCTGGAACTGCGGGCCGCTGGGCGGACCGTAGCCGGGGCCGTAGCCGCCCTGCCCCGCGTTGGGGTCGCCGCCGTAGGGGCCGCCGCCCGGCCCCTGCGGTCCGGGGGGACCCTGGGGGGACTGGTAGGGGCCCGTCCCGTAGGGCTGGCCGGAGTAGGGGGCACCCTGATCGGGACCGGGCTGGCCGTAGCCACCGCCGTAGGGCGGCTGCTGCCCGCCGGTTCCGCCCTCGCCTTCCGGATACTGCGGAGGCTGTGTGTAGGGTCCGTTGTCGCTCATGACTCCCCTCGCGCCAGCTTTGCTTTAAACGCATTGTGAGACGCGCGTCGGCGCGCTTCCGGTTCCACCTGCCGCGCACGGGCCGCCGGAGGGCGGCCGCGGGCGTTGTCGCGCTCCGCCGCACGGTGGCGCGGCGGCGCGGGCGGAACGTGACGTGTCGCCCCGCCCCATGGGCGCGGGCGGCACCGCGACAGCGGTGCGAGGCCGAGCGGGGGGCAGGACGTTCGCATCCTAGCTACCGAGTGTGCCCCGCCATGCCCCCTGAACGGGACGAAAGGGCCAACATCGTCATCGTTTCGTGGTCGGAACGGGTTGTTCCGTTTCCCGGTGGGGGAGGTGCGGCGGCCAAGTAAGGGCTGCGCGAGGCGGTGGGGGCGGGCCGATCGTTGCGCTATCGCAACCGGTGTCCCGCCGCCGCGTAGGGGTGCGGGCTACGGTGGACGGCGACCCCATCCACCCGGTGTCCGCCCGGCCCCCGCACGGGCCGCGCGGTGGGAAGGCCGGAGATGAGCCCCACCGACCCCGCCCCGCCCGACGACCCCGGCGCGCGCGACGCCCGTGGAGTGCCGGAAACCCCCGGTGCGCCGAACGCTCCCGGCCCGCCCCGGCGGCGCTACGGGTTCACGGCCTGGGCGGTCTTCGTCGCCGCGATCCTGGCCGTGCTGACCCTGGTCACCGGCTGCCTGTCGGTGCTCTACGGCCCCCTGCTCACCGGCGGGTGAGACAGGGGAGGGCCGCGGACGGCGGATGGCCGGCGTGAGCGGGCATCGGCCGTCCGCCCCGCCGACCGCTCACCGCCGGCCGCGGACGCGCTCCCCTCACCCGGCTAGAACATCGAGATGTGCACGTGGTCGAAGTGGTTCTCGGTGATGCTGCCCCGGTCGGACATGTCGCGCCACCCCTCGTCGCCGCGGCGGACGTCCCAGATCTGCTGGCGGTAGATGATGTACATGATCCCCAGCCGCTCCGCGTTGTCCTGCGCCCACTCGGAGATGGCGTACCCGCGGTCGATCTGCTTCTGCGAGGGCATCTCGCCGTTGGCGTTGAGCATGAAGTCGCAGGCGCGGCCCTTGGGGTGCTCGCCCACCACCCAGCCGCCCACGGGCCGGTAGCAGCCCACGCCGCCGGTGTCGGGGCTCTCGCCGAACTCCTCGATCACCAGCGCGCGCATCTGCTCGGTGCGCGGGGTCAGGTTGTACTGCCCGCCCATCTCCTGGGCCGGGTAGTCGGCGATCAGCTCCTGGACCTCCGAGCGCCGGGCCTCCAGCTCCTCCAGGTCCTCCTCGGCGGCCGCCAGCTTCTCCTCGGCGTTGTCGCGCGCCTTCTCGTCGCGCTCGATGGCCTGCTCCAGGCGGTCGATCTTGTCCTGGTTGGTGTTTGACAGGTGGCCCACCAACTGGGCCTGGTCGATGATCGCCTGGGGGTCGTCCTCCACGAACATCGCCATGGCGGGGTCGATGCCGCCGTTGGTGTAGCTGGCCGCGGCGAGTTCGCGCACCTGCACCTGGGCGTCCTCGACCTCCTCGCGGGTGGCGTCGGCGCGCTCCTCGGCGTCCTCGGCCGCGTCGATGACGCCCTCCATGTCGCGCAGCTCGCCCCGGTACTCCTCGCTCAGGGCGTCCGAGCGCGCGCGCAGGTCCTCCAGATCCTCGGCGGGCAGCGGCGCGGCCAGGCTCGCGGGGGAGGAGGCCAGCCCCCCGGCCAGGACGCACGCCGCCAGGACGGCGGAGGCGGGCCGGCGGGGGTGGAGCGGGAGGCGGTCGGCGGGGTCGCGCGGGCACGGGGGGTCGGGCGCCCAGAAGTCGGCGAAGTCGGCCGCGTCAGCGTGACCGGCGGCAGCGGCGCGATCAGCCCGATCGGCGGATGCGGCGCGTTCGGCGACGCCGGCGGCGGAGGCGTCGCGCGCGCGGTCGGATCGGTCGGGTTCCACGAGGGTTCGCTCCTCGGCTGGCGCGCGGACCCGGGGCGGAGCAGGGGGCCGCGCGCTGGGGTCGGTTGCTCGGGGCGGCCGCGGCGGTCGAAGGCGCGGGCACGGGCGAGCACCCGCGGAACACGCGGGCGCGGGCCTCAGCAGGGTAGGGCACCGCACCGGGTTTGCCAATCGATCGGCCGCCCGCGAGCGCGCTCGGGCCGCCCGCTGGCGGCCCTTGGATTGTACGGAAAGCCCCTGCCCGCCGGGGGCGCGGGCGCGCCCGGCGGGGCCGGCGCGGCCCCGGTGCCCAGGGGGGCGGCGGGGGCGCGGCGGGGCGCCTGTGGCGAACCTAACGCCGTGTCCAGGCGCTGGGGCGTGGCAACGCGCCGCTCCTATGGTTAGCTGGAGGACGTGCCCACGACAGACCGCCGCGACACCGCCCCCGGCCGCCGACCCGTAGTCGGCGGCGCGTGTCGGCGCTGTCGAATGCGCGGGCTCTGTAGCGGCTGAGGACCCTGAGGACTCCCCTCCACCGTCTTCGCCCCCTGCGCGATCCGGCGCCCCGGCCCCCTTCGGCCGCGCGCGACCGCCGGACCCCGCTCGCCGCGCCCCCGACCCCGGGCGCGCCGGGCCGCCGCCCCCGAGGTCCCATCATCCCGCCTGCGCACACCCGTGCGCGCGGTGCGACAACGACGAGGATTCCCGTGATTGAGGCTGTGGGCCTGCACAAGGTCTACCGATTGAAGGGACGCCAGGTGCGCGCGCTCGACGGCGTGGACCTGCGCGTCGAGCAGGGCGAGGTCTACGGCGTCGTGGGCCAGAGCGGCGCCGGCAAGAGCACCCTGCTGCGCTGCGTCAACCTGCTGGAGCGGCCCACCTTGGGCACCGTCACGGTCGACGGCACCGAGCTGACCGCGCTGCGCGGCCCCCGCCTGCGCGCCGCGCGCCGGCGCATCGGCATGGTGCACCAGCACTTCGCCCTGCTGTCCTCGCGGACCGTCGCCGGCAACGTCGCCTTCCCCCTGGAGGTCGCCGGCACCGACCGCGCCGAGCGCCGCCGCCGGGTGGGCGAGCTGCTGGAGCTGGTCGGGCTGTCGGACAAGGCGCGCGCCTACCCCGCCCAGCTCTCCGGCGGCCAGAAGCAGCGGGTGGGGATCGCCCGCGCGCTGGCCTCCAACCCCAGCGTGCTGCTCAGCGACGAGGCCACCTCGGCGCTGGACCCCGCCACCACCGAGTCCATCCTCGACCTGCTGCGGGGGCTCAACCGCGAACTGGGCCTGACCATCCTGCTGATCACCCACGAGATGGACGTGATCAAGCGGGTGTGCGACTCCGCCGCGATCCTCACCGACGGCACCGTGCGGGAGTCGGGCCGTGTCATCGACCTCATCGGCCGGCCCGGCTCCCTGCTGGCCCGCTCGCTGTTCCCGCTGCCGGCCGTCGACCACCCCGACGCCGTGCACCTCACCTACACCCGCTCCTACGACGAGCCGCTGATGTCGGAGCTGACACGGCGCTACGACGTGGACGTCAACGTCCTGGGCGGCGCGATCGAGGAGGTGTCGGGCCACGCGGTGGGCCGGCTGGCCGTGCGCGTCAGCGGCGCCCGCCGGGCCGACGCCCTGGCCTGGCTGGACGGAAAGGGACTGCTCGTGGAGGCCGCGCGATGACCGCACTGCTGGAGGAGATCGCCCGGCGCTGGCCCGAGATGGCGCCCGAGCTGTGGCTGGGCACCCTGGACACCGTCTACATGGTGGTGTGGTCGGCGCTGTTCGCGGTGCTGGGCGGGCTGCCCCTGGGCGTGCTGCTGGTGACCACCGACCGCGGCGGCCTCACCCCCGCCCCGGTGCTGCGCGCCGTGCTCAGCGGCATCGTCAACGTGGGGCGCTCGCTGCCCTTTATCGTCCTCATGGTGGCGGTGCTGTCGCTGACCCGGCTGCTCACCGGTACCACCCTGGGCCCCACGGCCGCGATCGTGCCGCTGAGTATCGGCGCGATCCCCTTCTTCGCCCGGCTGGTGGAGACCGCCGTGCGCGAGGTGGACCGGGGCGTGGTCGAGGCCGCGCACGCCATGGGCGCGGGCAAGCCGACCATCGTGGCCAAGGTGCTGCTGCCCGAGGCCCTGCCCGGCCTGGTCGCCGGCCTGGTCATGACCCTGGTGACGCTGGTGTCCTACTCCGCCATGGCCGGCGCCATCGGCGGCGGCGGGCTGGGCGACATCGCCATCCGCGAGGGCTACCAGCGCTTCGACGACCTCTACCTGTGGGCCACGGTGGTGCTGCTGGTGGTCGTGGTGCAGGCCGCCCAGTCCCTGGGCGACCTCGTGATCCGCCGGATCTCCCACCGCTAGCACCCCCCGCCGCTCCACCCTAACCCGCGCGGCCGCCCCCCGCTCCCGCCCCCCGCCGTCCCCGGTGCCGACCCGGCACCACGACCCCATGTGAAGAAGGAACCATGAACACCGAGCTGCGAAAGATCTCCGGAGTCCTGGGCGCCGCCGCCCTGGCCGTGGGGCTGAGCGCGTGCGGGAGCCCCAGCGAGCAGGCGGCCGAGGAGGACTCCGGCGGCGGCGACCGCACCACCGTCCGCGTCGGCGCCACCCCGGTGCCCCACGCCGAGGTGCTGCGCTTCGTGCAGGAGGAGCTGGCCGCCGACGCCGGGCTCGACATCGAGATCGTGGAGTTCACCGACTACAACCAGCCCAACGCGGCGCTGGCCGAGGGCGAGATCGACGCCAACTACTTCCAGACCAAGCCGTTTTTGGCCGACTACGAGGACGGCAACCCCGACGCCGACCTGACCTGGGTCTCCGACGTCCACCTGGAGGCGTTCGGGCTGTACTCCGAGACGCTGGAGGAGGTCGGCGGCATCGAGCGCGGCGCCGAGATCGCGGTGCCCAGCGACGCCTCCAACATGGGCCGCGCGCTGAACCTGCTCGACGCCGAAGGCATCATCACCCTGGCCGAGGGCGCGGGCGAGACCGCCGGCGAGGGCGACATCGAGGAGAACCCCAAGGACGTCGAGCTGGTGCCGGTGGACGCCGCCCAGCTCCCGCGCTCGCTGGCCGACGTCGACGCCGCCGTGGTCAACGGCAACTTCGCCCTGGAGGCCGGGCTGGCGGAGTCGGCCAACGCGCTTGCCTGGGAGGAGACCGAGGGCAGCCCCTACGGCAACGGCCTGGTGGTCCCCGCGGGCCACGAAGATGACGAGAGCATTGCCAAGCTCGACGAGCTGCTGCACAGCGACGAGGTCCGCACCTTCATGGAGGAGGAGTGGGACGGCGTCGTGCTGCCCCTGGAGGGCGGCGGCGAGTCCTGACCGCGCCCCCTTCGGGGGGTTACGTCGACGCAGGTCACGGTCGTACCCTGGCGGGGGGGGGGGGGGGGGGGGGGGGGCGCCCCCCCCCCCCCGCCGTGTTTTCGCCGGTTGCCCCGCCCGGCGGCGGTGCGGCGGAAGGGGCCCTGCGGGTAACGGTTGAATTTCGTCAGTGTGTCCGGGCATTGACTGCGGCGGGTGATGGGGCTTGTCTTGTGGGAGCGCTCCCAAGAAGGGGGTACGGGGTCGCGGTCAACAGGTATTCCTCGTGACGTAAGGGGTCGCAACCATGTCAAAGCGTAGGCGCGGTGCCAGAGTGGCCGCCGCGATGCTGGGCGGCGGAGCGCTGCTCATGGCCACCGCGTGCGGCGGAGGCGGCGGCGAGGAGGACGGCGAGATCACCCTCGTCCTCGACACGTTCGGCGTGATGGGCTACGACGCTCTCATCGAGCAGTACGAAGAAGAGCACCCCAACATCACGATCGAAGAGCGCAACGTCACCGACCTCGCCAACTACACCCCGCAGCTCCAGCAGAACATCGCGGCGGGCAGCGGCGCGGGCGACGTGGTCGCCATCGAAGAGGGCAACATCGCCCAGTTCCTCGCCCAGCCCGACCAGTTCGTGGACCTCAACGACCACGGCGGCGCCGAGCTGGAGGACAACTTCCTGGGCTGGAAGTGGGAGCAGGGCCACGCCGCCGACGGCCAGCTCATCGGCCTGGGCACCGACATCGGCAGTATGGGCATGTGCTACAACGTCCCCCTCTTCGAGGACGCCGGCCTGCCCACCGAGCCCGACGAGGTCAGCGAGCTGTGGCCGACCTGGGACGACTTCATCTCCACCGGCGAGGAGTTCACCGAGGCCGACACCGGCGCCTCCTTCGTCTCGACCATCCAGCCCTACTTCCGCTCGGTGGTCGCCCAGCAGGGCGGTGAGCCCTTCCAGAACCGCGAGGGCGACCTGGTCGTGGAGCAGACCGACTCCACCCGCGAGGCCTACGACACGGTGACCGCCATGGCCGACGCCGGCCTGTCGGCCAGCCTGCCGATCTGGTCGGAGGAGTGGAACGCCGGCATCCAGAACAACGCGTTCGCCACCCTGCCCTGCCCCGCCTGGATGCTCGGCCACATCGAGAGCACCGCCGGCGAGGAGGGCGAGGGCCAGTGGAACGTCGCCGACGTCCCCGGTGAGGGCGGCAACTGGGGCGGCTCCTTCCTCGCGGTCCCCGCGCAGAGCGAGCACCCCGAGGAGGCCGCCGAGCTGGCCAAGTTCCTGACCAGCCCCGAAGGCCAGCTCAGCACCTGGGAGGAGGCCAACGTGCTGCCGTCCTCGCCCGAGGCGCTGGAGAGCGACGAGGTGACCCAGTTCACCCGCCCCTACTTCAACGACGCCCCCGTCGGCGAGATCTACAGCGCCACCGCCCTGGAGCTGGAGCCGGTCTACTACGGCCCCGACATGCAGGCGATCGACGACGCGTTCCGCCAGGCCCTTGAGTCCGTCGAGCAGGGCCAGGCCGAGCCCGACGAGGGCTGGGACAACGCGATCGAGGAAGCCCAGCGCGCCACCGGCGAGCGCTAGCCCCTCCCGGCACGGCGGCCCGGCCTCTCCCCTCCGGTGGTGAGCACGCCCCCTCACCACCAGGCCGGGCCGCCTTTCTCGCTGGCCGCACCCATGCACGCCAAGACATCTGAAAGGAGCGCGACGTGACCTCCCTCCAGCACGGCGCCCCGCCGTCACGCCCCCCAGGGCGCGTTGACGGGGGCGCCCGCACCCAGGACCGCGACCCGCGGCGGCAGGCGCGTGCGCGCCGCCGACTGATGTGGAGCCGCCTTGACGTACGCGCCTCCCCCTACGCGTTCATCGCCCCGTTCTTCCTGCTGTTCGGGGTCTTCGGGCTGTTCCCCCTGCTCTACACGGTCTGGGTCTCCCTGCACGACTGGAGCCTGATCGGCGGCAACGAGGGCTGGGCGGGCCTGGACAACTACGCCCGCCTGGTGACCGACCCCGTCTTCTGGAACGCCCTCTACAACACGATGGGCATCTTCGTCCTGGCGGTCGTACCGCAGCTTCTGCTCGCGCTGCTGCTGGCCGACACGCTCAACCGGCGCATCAGGTTCGCCAACCTGTTCCGGATGACGATGATCCTGCCCTACATCACCTCCATCGCCGCGCTGGCCATCGTGTTCAGCACGCTGTTCGGCGGTGAGCAGTTCGGCCTCATCAACCAGTTGCTGGCCGCGGTGGGCCTGGAGCCGATCGCCTGGCACGGCGACCGCTACGCCGCCTGGACCGCGATCGCCGTCATGATCGACTGGCGCTGGACCGGCTACAACGCGCTCATCTACCTGGCCGCCATGCAGTCGATCCCCAAGGACGTCTACGAGGCGGCCGACCTCGACGGCGCCTCGCGGATGCGCCAGTTCTGGCAGATCACCATCCCGCTGCTGCGGCCCACCATTGTCTTCACGGTGATCATCTCGACCATCGGCCAGATGCAGCTCTTCACCGAGCCCGCCATCTTCGACAACAGCGCCGGCTACGGCGGCGGCACCCAGGGCCAGTTCCAGACGGTCATGATGCTCGTCTTCGAAGAGGTCTTCACCTACCAGAACTACGGCTACGCCGCGGCGGTCTCGTGGGTGCTGTTCCTGCTCGTCGTGGTGCTCGGCCTCATCAACACGTGGATCACCAGCCGGATTCGAGGTGCGGAATGACGGCGACCACTGTGCGGCCCGCCTCCACGCAGCGGCCCGCCCAGCACCGCAGGCGGGCCAACCGGCGCCCCGGCTCCCTGCGCCGGATGCGCCAGGCCACCCCCCTGACCTACTTCGCGCTGCTGCTCACCCTGGTGCTGTCGGTGTTCCCGCTGTGGTGGATGTTCGTCATCGCCACCCGCACCACCACCGCCGCCAGCCAGTTCCCGCCGGCCCTGCTGCCCGGCCCCAACTTCGGCGCCAACATCGTGCGCCTGTTCGAGAACCCCTCGGCCAACTTCACCACCGGCCTGCTCAACTCCCTCATCGCCTCCACCACGGTGGCGGTGTCGGTGGTGTTCTTCTGCTCCCTGGCCGGGTTCGCGCTGGCCAAGCTGAACTTCAAGGGCCGCACGGTGGCCACCGTCGCGGTCGTGGTCACCATGGCCGTGCCCGTGCAGATCGGGCTGGTGCCGCTGCTGATCCTCATGGAGTGGTTCGGCTGGCGCGGCGAACTCCAGTCGGTGATCGTGCCGTTCATGGTCAGCGGCTTCGGCGTGTTCATGATGCGCCAGTACGTCACCCAGACCATCCCCGACGAGCTGATCGAGGCGGCGCGCATCGACGGCTGCTCCACCTTCCGCATCTACTGGAGCATCGTGCTGCCCGCCCTGCGCCCGGCCATGGTGGTGCTGGGCCTGCTGACCTTCATGCAGACCTGGAACGAGTTCATCTGGGCGCTGGCCGTGCTGTCGCCCAGCAACCCCACCGTCCAGTTCTCCATCCAGCAGCTCAACGAGTCCGCCTACGCGCGCGACTTCGCCCTGATGTTCACCGGCGCGACCTTCGCGACCCTCCCCCTACTCATCATTTTCGTCGTGCTCGGCCGCCAGCTCGTCGGCCGCATCATGGAAGGTGCGATCAAAGCGTGACCCAGTCCCTTTCCCACGTGCCCACCGCCGCCGAACCGATACCCGCCACCGAGGCCGCCGTCCGCTTCCCCGCGGACTTCGTGTGGGGCGCCTCCACCGCCTCCTTCCAGATCGAGGGCAGCACCACCGCCGACGGCCGCGGCCCCAGCATCTGGGACACCTTCGCCAACACCCCCGGCAAGGTCCTCAACGGCGACACCGGCGAGCCCGCCGTGGACCACTACCGCCGCTACGCCGACGACATCGGGATCATGCGCGAGCTGGGGATCGGCGCCTACCGGTTCTCCGTCGCCTGGCCGCGGATCCTGCCCGAGGGCGGCGGCGCGGTCAACCAGGCCGGCCTGGACTTCTACGACCGCCTCCTCGACGGCCTGCTCGCCGCCGGGATCACCCCCTGGCCCACCCTCTACCACTGGGACCTGCCCCAGGCGCTGGAGGACAAGGGCGGCTGGCCCAACCGCGACACCGCCTACCGCTTCGCCGAGTACGCCCAGGTGCTGCGCGACCGCTTCGGCGACCGCGTCAGCGACTGGACCACCCTCAACGAGCCCTGGTGCGCGGCGTTCCTGGGCTACGCCGACGGCGTGCACGCGCCGGGCCGGCGCGAACCCGCCGCCGCCCTGGCCGCCGCCCACCACCTCATGCTGGGCCACGGCCTGGCGGCGGCGGTGCTGCGCGAGGGGGCCGGCCCCGGCGGGGATGGGCGGCGCGTGGGCCTCACCCTCAACCAGACCACCGTGCGGCCCTACACCACCTCGCCCGCCGACATCGCCGTGGCCCGCCGCGCCGACGGCGTGCGCAACCGGGTGTTCACCGGGCCGCTGTTCCGCGGCAGCTACCCCGCCGACATGCTGGAGGACCTCGCCCACATCAGCGACTTCGCGTTCGTCCGCGACGGCGACCTCGCGACGATCAACGCGCCGCTGGACCACCTGGGCGTCAACTACTACACCCCGCACTGGGTCTCGGCCACCAGCGAGGGCGTCGACCCCTCCCGCGTGGAGAGCGGCGGCGACAGCGGCGCCTACGTCGGCTGCGACGACGTGGTGTTCGTCAGCCAGGGGCTGCCGCGCACCGGCATCGGCTGGGAGATCGACGCCACGGGGCTGTACGAGGTGCTGGTGCGCCTGGCCGCCGAGTGCCCCGGGGTGCCCATGTACGTCCACGAGAACGGCGCCGCCTACGAGGACGAGGTCGGCCCCGACGACCGGGTGCGCGACCCCGAGCGCACCGCCTACATCGACGCCCACCTGCGCACCGTGCACGAGGCGCTGAAGGCCGGCGTGCCCATGCGCGGCTACTTCGTGTGGTCGCTGCTGGACAACTTCGAGTGGGCCTGGGGCTACTCCCAGCGCTTCGGCCTGGTCCACGTCGACTACGAGTCCCAGCGGCGCCGCGTCAAGGACAGCGGGCGCTGGTACGCCGACGTCATCCGGCGGGGTGGGCTGGCCGTGTAGCAGGGGATGTAATGCTGGTAGGGGCGCCGGGGCGGGGAGGACCGCCCCGCTCGGGCGCCCAGGGACACCCGGTCGGGTGCGCGGGGATGGGGAAGGTGTTGCGATGAACGGGGGCCGGCGGCCGACGCTGGAGATGGTGGCGATGCGCGCGGGGGTCGGGCGCGGCACCGTCTCCCGCGTCATCAACGGCTCGGACCAGGTGAGTCCGGCCACGCGCGAGGCGGTGCGCACCGCCATCGCCGAACTGGGCTACGTCCCCAACCACGCCGCCCGCACCCTGGTCACCCGGCGCACCGACACGGTGGCCTTCGTGATCGCCGAGTCCGACGACCGCCTGTTCGCCCAGCCGTTCTTCGCCCAGATCGTGCGGGGGGTCAGCAGCGCGCTCAACGAGATGGGCCTGCAACTGCTGCTGACCACCGTGCGCTCGGCCCAGGAGTACGAGCGGCTGGGCGACTACCTCACCGCCCACCACGTCGACGGCGTGCTGCTGGTGTCCCTGCACGCCGACGACCCCCTGCCCGACCGCCTGGTCGAGGCCGGGGTGCCGTTCGTGATCGGCGGCCGGCCCTCCTGGCAGACCCGCCACCCCGTGCACTCGGTGGACGTCGACAACGTCGGCGGCGCCCACACCGCCACCCGCCGCCTCATCGAGACCGGGCGCCGGCGCATCGCCACCGTCGCCGGCCCGCCCGACATGGTGGCCGGCGCCGACCGCCTGGAGGGCTACCACCAGGCGCTGCGCGAGGCCGGCCTGCCCCCCGCGCCCGAACTGGTGGCCCGCGGCGACTTCAGCTACGAGAGCGGCGAGTCCGCCATGCGCCGGGTGCTGGAGGCCGCCCCCGACGTCGACGCGGTGTTCGTGGCCTCCGACCCCATGGCGCTGGCGGTGCTCAGGGTGCTGCGGGCCGCCGGGCGGCGCATCCCCGACGACGTCGCCGTGATCGGCTACGACGACTCGCCCTTCGCCCCCCACAGCGACCCCCCGCTGACCAGCGTGCACCAGCCCACCGAGCGCATGGGCCGGGAGATGGCGCGCATCCTCGCCGACATCGCGATCCCCGGCACCGCCGACCACACCGAGCGGATGCTCGACACCCACCTGGTCATCCGCGAGTCCGGCTGAGCGCCCCCGGGCCGGGCACCCGCCCGGGGCCGCTACCGTGAACAGCGGATGTCGCCGGTGAGGGGAGCGAGCGCCATGCGGTGGGTCACCTATCTGTCGCCCAGCGGGGGACTGGAGCGGCCCGGAGTGGTCGACGACGGCTGCGTCTTCGGCTACCCCGGCACCGAGCCCCTGCCCGCCCTGCTGGAGCGCGGACCCGAACCGCTCGCCGCGGCCCACCGCGCCGCGCTGGACTCCCCGGTGGAGATCATCGTGGAGTTCGAGACCCGGCTGTGCGCCCCGGTCGCCTTCACCGCCCCGGTGCCCGCGCGGGTGGGCGACGCCTGGACCGACCTCGACCCCGCCCTGGTGCGCGGCACCGACGACGGGATCGCCCTGCCGCCGGGCGCCGACACCCTGGTCGCCGACGTGGGCGTGCTGGCCCTGTTCGACGCCGGCGGGCGGCACACCGGCTACGCCCCCGCCTGCCTGTGGAGCACCCCCGAGGGCCGCCAGGTGGCGCTGACCACCGGCCCGGCCGTGGTCACCCCCGAGGAGGCGGGCGGCGCGCCGCTGCGGGTGACCGCCGGAGTGGAGGACACCGAGCTGGCGGCGGCCGCCGTGGACGGCGGTCTGGCGTGGGCCTCGGGCGCGCCCGGCGCGGTGGCGGCGGCGGTGCTGCCGGCGCGCACCCGGCCGCTGGAGGCCGGCGAGGAGCTGTTCGTGGACGGCGGCGCGCTGGGGGAGTTCGAGGTCCGCGTGGGCGCGGGCGGCTGAGCCCCCCGGCGCCGGTGCGCCGGGCGCCGGGTCAGCCGGTGTACTCCCAGTGCCAGGGCTCGAACCCGCCGCGCGCCCACTCGGGGTTGTGCCAGCCGTGCTGGGGCGCGGTGCGCAGCATCCAGGCGTGCTCGGGCGAGCCGTGCTCCTCGACCCCGCCGCACAGGTCCACGGCGATGCCCCGCCCGTGGGTGCTGGTGCCCGGATCGGCGGCCATGCCCGCCTCCTTCTCGTGGAACAGCCGCACCTGCTCGGCGTAGGGCCGGTAGGAGTCGGTGACGCACATCGGCCGGCCGAACCGCTCCCGGAACTCCCCGTCCAGGCGGATGAACGCGGCGGCGGCGTCGGCCCGCAGCATCTCGCCGGGCTGGGGGAGGGGGCACAGCGCCGACTCGGGGATGCGTCCGTTGGGGTGGTCGGCGGCGCCCGAGGCGGTGCAGGGCTCCCCGGCCGCCGCGGAGGAGGCCGGGCCCGCCCCGGCCGAGGCGGCCGCCGAGGCCCGCTCCAGCGCGGCCGCGCGCGTCTCCTCGGGCTGCCCGGCGGTGCCGCCCGCCCGGGCCAGCCGCAGCTCCAGGTCGGTCTGCTCGGCGATGACGCCGGCCAGGGCGTCGCGCTGGCCGGCGACCGCCTCCAGCGCGGCGTCGCGGGCCTCGCGCGCCTCCTCGGCGGCGTCGGCCCGCTCCTCCTCGGCCTCCTCCGCCCGCTCGGCGAGGGTCTGGGCGACCGTGCTCGCGGCGCCGGCGGTGGCCACGGTGTCGGCGCGGCGCCCGCCCACCACCGCGAGGTAGGCCGAGCGGTCGAGGACCTCCTGGGGGCCGCGGGCCGTGCTCCAGGCCGCGGCCGGGCCGAGTTCGGCGCCCTTGTAGGCCGCCGCCGCGTAGCGGGCGGCGTCATCCCGGGCGTCCTCGCCGCGCCCGGCCGCGCGGTCGGCGGCGCGGCGGGCCGACTCGCTGTCGGAGCGGGCCTCGGCCAGCCGGTCGGCGGCCTCGGCGTAGTCCAGCACGGCGGCGTCGGCGTCGGCCTGGAGGTCGTCCAGCCGGGCGCGGACCGCCGCCAGCCGGCTGGTCAGCTCGGCCGCCGAGGACTCCGGGCGGCCGGAGGCGCCCCGCGCCTCCGTCGCCCCGGCCGGCGGGTGGGCGTGGGCGGCGGCGGACAGGACGGCGGCCAGGCACAGCCCCAGCGCGGCGGCGCGGCGCGCGCGGCCGGGGCGGGCGGCGGCAGGCGGAACCGGGTTCACGGGCGCTCCCCCCAACATGCGTCTCACCTGCAACGGTGACACGCTGAACAGGGGTCTTCACCGAAGCCTCCCGGCGTGTTCCAAAAGTTATGAATGTGATGCGGGTGGCGGGGTAGGGGGCGCAGGCGCCGTGGTCGCGGGCTCGCCGAGGGCGCGGGCGCCTCCTGCCGAGCCCTGCCGCACCCACGGCGCCGGACGACGGGGACGATCGCCAGCCGCGAGGCGTCTGCGCGGATTGATACGCTATCCACCTCACGTGCACCATTTTTGGTTTATGGTGCACAACGCCTCTTCACTCCCCCTGAGGCAGCGTCCAGCGCGGAACCCCACCTTTTCCGCGCCGGCGGCCGAACACGGCAGGCCCGCTCTGGCGCCTATCACCGAGGGTCCCGTACGGTCTCTTTCGGATCCGGTACCACCTCATGGGGACCAACATCCGGTAGCTGAGGCGGTGGACACGAAAGGTTGCGAGGGTCCGTGCCGACACGAGCGACAGATGACGCAGGCGGCGCCTCCCGGGGCGCGCCTCATGAGGCCGACAGCGCCGTCACGGCCGCCGAGCCCCGTGCGCGCTGGTGGGCGCCGCGCGAATGGCGGGTGCGCCCCCGACTGATCGCTCTGATCGTCATCCCGACCGCGGCGGCGCTCGTCCTGGGCGGGCTGCGGATCTCCGAGAGCATCGTCAACACCGTCACCCACGACCGCATCGAGCAGATGGCGGCCCTCACCGAGTCGATGGTCCACCTCGGCGACGAACTGGGCCGCGAGCGGGTGTACTCCGCGGCCTACATCGCCGACAACGTCGACCCCGACGAGCGCTCCCAGCAGAAGCTCGACGCCCTCCAGGAGCAGATCCAGGAGAGCCGCCAGGCCGAGCAGGAGGTCCGCAACCTCATCGACGGCCTGGGCGACCCCGGCACCCAGCTCGCCGCCAACCGGCTCCAGGGGCTCCAGGGCAGCCTGGGCAACCTCGACACCGTGCGCACCGAGGTGCAGTCCACCCGCACCTCGGTGCTGTCCATGGTGACCAAGTACCGGCAGGTCATCGGCTCCCTCGCCGACTTCACCCAGATCATCGCCGAGGCCACCAGCGACACCGAGCTGCGCGAGAGCGTCCGCGCCCTCACCGCCCTGGCCAACGCCCGCGAGGAGCTGTCCTACGAGGGCGCCCTCATGCTGCACTCGCTGAGCACCGGCACGATGTCCAACGGCATCCGCTCCGAGATCGAGGACAGCCGCGCCGGCTTCGAGCACGAGCGCGAGAACTTCCGCGACAGCGCCACCACCCAGCAGGCCCAGTTGTACGAGGAGATGTACGCCGGCGCCGAGGTCAGCCAGGTCGACACCATGCGGCTGCGGGCGGTGATGCGGGCCCGCGACAGCCAGGACATCACCAGCGTGATGCAGGACTCCACGCCGCAGGACTACCAGGACGCCCTGGACGGCACCCTGGACCGCATGCACGACCTGGAGAGCACCCTGGCCTCCTCGGTGCGCACCCAGGCCGACGGGCTGCGCTCGGGCGCGTTCAACCTGGCGCTGCTGGACACCGCGCTGGTGCTGGCCGTCCTCATCGCCGTCTTCGTGCTGACCTCCATCGTGGTCCGCTCGCTGGTCCGCCCGCTGCGCGCGCTGCGCGAGGGCGCCCTGCGCATCGCCGAGGAGGACCTGCCCGGCGCCATCGCCCGGATGCAGGAGTCCAGCTCCGCGCCGGGCGACGTCGAGGTCACCCCCATCGAGGTCACCTCCCGCGACGAGATCGGCGAGGTCGCCCGGTCCTTCGACGAGGTCCACCGCGTGGCGCTGCGCCTGGCCTCCGACGAGGCCGCGCTGCGCAGCAACGTCAACGCGATGTTCGTCAACCTCTCCCGCCGCAGCCAGACCCTGGTGGAGCGGCAGTTGCGCCTCATCGACGGCCTGGAGCAGGGCGAGCAGGACTCCGACCGGCTGTCCGACCTCTTCCAGCTCGACCACCTCGCCACCCGCATGCGGCGCAACAACGAGAACCTCCTGGTCCTGTCGGGGCAGGACAACACCCGCAAGTGGGCCCAGCCCGTCCCGCTGGTGGACGTGCTGCGCGGCGCCATCTCCGAGGTCGACGAGTACGAGCGCGTCAACGTGCGCGCCCCCTCCCACATCTCGGTCCTGGGCCGCCCCGTCAACGACGTCATCCACCTGGTGGCCGAGCTGGTCGAGAACGCCACCGCGTTCTCCTCTAAGGACACCCAGGTGGCGGTCAACGCCCAGGTCCTGGAGGACGGCGGCGTGCGGGTGGAGGTCACCGACAGCGGCATCGGCATGCCGCCCGACGAGATCGCCGCCACCAACGCCCGCCTGGCCGAGCCGCCCGTCATCGACGTCGGCGTCTCCCGCCGCATGGGCCTGTTCGTGGTCAGCCGCCTGGCCGCCCGCCACGGCATCCGGGTGTGGCTGTCCGAGGCCCACAACGGCGGCGTCACCGCCACGGCCGTCCTGCCGCCCGACCTGCTCATCACGCCGGTGGAGCCGCAGGCCCCCGTCGAACCGCCCGCGCTGGGCCCCTCGGCGCCCGACACCTACGCCGAGGCCGCCGCCGCCTTCGCCGCCAACCCCGCGCCGCCCGAACCCGGGGTGTGGGGGAGCGCCGACGACTACGGCCGCTCCCCGGCCGGCTCCGACCTGCCCAAGCGCGAACCCGGCTACAACCGGCCCGCCGTCTCCGGCAGCGCCGCCCCCGCCGAGCACCCGCCCAGCGGCGAGGACCTGTGGGCCACCGGGTCGACCGGCTGGGCCAACCCGCCCGCCGGCCCGCCCGCCCGCCCGCTGCCGCCGGCCGAGCCGCGCCGGAGTGAGGCCCCGCGCGCCGAGCCGCCCGCCACCGAGCGGCCCCCGCTGCCCGAGCGCCCCGCGCCCGAGCGCCCCGCGCCCGAGCCGCCGCGCGGCCCCTCGCCGTGGGACACCCCCGGCTGGAGCGGCGAGCCCCGCCGCCCCGAGCCCGAGGCGCCGCGCCCCCACGACCGGCAGGCCCCACCCCCGGCCCAGCCGCCCGCCCAGCCCTACGCCGAGGAGCGCCGCCCCTGGCAGGGCGACTCCGCGCCGGCCCTGCCCAGCGACAGCGTCTGGGCCGCCCCGCCCCAGCGCGCCCCGCAGCCGCCCCGGCCCGAGTGGAGCGCCGACCACGACACCCGCGAGGGCTACGGCTCCACCGCCTACATCTCGCGCCGCTACGGGGGCACGGGCGCCGGGCAGAACACCGTGGTGCCGCCCTCGCCCGAGGAGAGCAGCTCCGAGGCGCTGCCGATCTTCGACGCCATCGAGTCCAACTGGTTCCGCCGCCGCAGCGGGGGACCGGCCTCCGAGCCCGAGACCGGCCCGCTGCCGCGCTTCTCGCCCGACAACGGCTCCGCCGACGGCGCCCGCCGCGAGGCCCCGGCCGCCGACGCCGGGCGCTACGGGCCGGCGCCCGCCGCGCCGGCCCCCGGCGGGGCGGCAGGCGGCACCGGCGGTGCGGCCGGCGCCAACGGCCACGCCTCCCGCAACGGCGCCGCCCAGCGCCCGCCCGAGGACGAGTGGCGCTCCGACGCCGACCGCGGGTGGCAGGCCGCCCGCTCGGCGGCCGAGCCCATCGCCGGCGGACTGACCTCCTCGGGGTTGCCAAAGCGCGTTCCCAAGGCGAACCTGGTTCCCGGAACCGCTCCCGCGCCCGAGCACGTCAAGCAGATCCCCACGCGCTCGGCCGACCGGGTCCGCAACCGCTTCTCCGGATTCCAGCGCGGAGTCCGCGAGGGACGCAGCCAGCTCGGCGGCCAGCCGGGCGAGGACGACAAGTGAACCGCGCGAGTACGGCCGAGCGGACCCCGACTCGACGCGCCCCGACCCGCGGGCCGTGTCATCCGGGTCCGCATGGATCACGGAAACGCCACGGATTAGGATCTACCGAACCATTTGTGCATACCGTGATGATCGACACCAACCACTCGAATAAGGTCACTACAGGAGCCCACTCGGCCGACGGCCGGCCCGCGGGCCACGGTCACTCCCCCGGCCGGTATGGACAGGAGAGCAGATGAATCAACCGGTGAATGAGCTGAACTGGCTGATCACTGACTTCGCGAATCGAGTGCCGGACGTCGCACACGCGATCGTGGTGTCGTCGGACGGCCTGCCCCTCGCCTCCTCGACCGGCTTCCCCGCCGACCGGGCCGACCAGCTCGCGGCCATCGCCTCGGGCCTCTCCAGCCTCACCCAGGGCGCCGCGCGCGTCTTCGAGGGCGGCGCCGTCGCCCAGACCGTGGTCGAGATGGAGCGCGGGCTCCTGCTGATCATGTCGATCAGCGACGGCTCCTGCCTTGCCGTACTGGCGGCCGCCGAGTGCGACCTCGGCCTGGTCGCCTACGAGATGACCCTGCTCGTCGAACGGGCCGGTCGCGCGCTGACCCCGGCGGCGCGCACCTCGGGAATCCACTGACCCACCACCGACAGGAGGAAGTGGTGGCACCTCACAGCCGAGACGCCGGGTCGTGGTTCGGGCAGCTTCCCCCCGGCTCCTCCAGGCCGCTCGCGGCCGGGCCGGGCGGCGCGGACCTTCCACGATCCCCCCATCAACACGCCGACCAGGCGGCGGCCGGAGCACCCAGCTCCCTCGTCCGCCCCTACGCTGTCACCAAGGGCCGCACCCGACCCAAGTCGCAGTTGCCGCTGGAGACCCTTATCTCCTCCACGGCCACCGCGCGCAACGAGTCGGGGACCCTCACCCCCGAGTGCCAGGCCATCAGCGACCTGTGCCGCGAATGGCGCTCCGTCGCCGAGATCTCGGCCCTGCTGCGGATCCCGCTGGGAGTCGCCAGGGTGCTGGTCGCCGACATGTCCGAACAGGGACTGCTCCAGATCAGGTCGTCGATCAACGCCGACAGCCGGCCCAACGCCAACCTTCTTGAAAGGGTGCTCAGTGGACTTCGCAAGCTCTAGCGCGGCCGACGAGGGCGCTGCTGCGGCGAGTGCGATGACGTCGGTCAAGATCGTCGTCGCCGGAGGCTTCGGTGTCGGCAAGACGACATTCGTCGGCTCCGTCTCCGAGATCGTGCCGCTGACCACCGAAGCGGTCATGACCAGCGCCAGCGTGGGCGTGGACGACCTCGCCAAGACGCCGGACAAGCAGACCACCACCGTGGCCATGGACTTCGGCCGCGTCTCGCTGGACTCCGACCTCATCCTCTACCTGTTCGGCACCCCCGGCCAGCACCGCTTCTGGTTCATGTGGGACGACCTGGTCAAGGGCGCGATCGGCGCCGTGGTGCTGGTCGACACCCGCCGCCTGGCCGACTGCTTCCCCGCCATCGACTACTTCGAAGAGGCGCGGCTGCCGTTCATCGTGGGCATCAACGGGTTCGACGGCTACTACCCCCACGCCGCCGAGGAGGTCCGCGACGCGCTCACCCTCAGCCCCGACATCCCCATCGTGCAGGTCGACGCGCGCGACCGCACCTCGACCAAGGCCACGCTGATCACCCTGGTGGAGCACGCCATCAACGTGGGCGACACCGGCGGCGCCGGCCAGCAGCCCACCTCCACCGGCGGCCAGGGCTCCTGGCGCTGATCCGGGGCCAGGCCCGGTCCGCACCGGACCGGCCCCGGACCGCGGCCCGCACCGGGCGCTGAGCCCCGGCGGGGCACCCGCCGGAGCGCCCGCGCGCCGCGCGGGGCCCGCGCGCGCCCGCCTCAGCCGGTGCGCACCGCCACCGCGCGCACCGGGGCGCCGTCGCCGCTGGCCAGCCGGATCGGCAGCGCGCAGAACAGCGGGTCGGCGAAGTTCACCTCCTCCAGGCGGCACAGGTTCTCCACGACGGTGCCGCCGGCGCCCAGCACCGCCAGGTGCGCCGCCCAGTCCGGTTCGGGGTCCCCGGGGCGCGGCGTGGGGTCGGGGCTGGGCGCGTCCAGCCCCACCGTGCGCACGCCCGCCCCGGTGAGCAGGCGGGCCGCCGACCCGTCCAGGTAGGGGTGGTCGAAGTACCGGTCGGTGCCGTAGTGCGCCGCCCACCCGGTGCGCACCAGCACCGCGGTGCCCGGCCCCAGCCGCGCCGCCCACGGCGCCAGGTCGGCGGCGGTGATGGGGGAGCGGTCGGGCCGGCCGGTCACGTCGACCACCACCGCCGGGCACACGAACAGCTCCAGCGGCAGCTCCTCCAGCCGCGGCCCGTCGGCCAGGAAGTGGAACGGCGCGTCGGCGTGGGTCCCGTTGTGGGAGCCCATGTGCACCCGCGTGGAGGTGTAGCCGTGCTCGGCCAGCACGGCGGCCTCCTCCAGCACCGGCGGGTCGTCGCCCGGGTAGGGCTGGGTGTCGGGTCCGATGCTCCGGCTCAGATCCACCACGCGCAGCGCTTCCACGGCCGCCTCCTCACCTCGTTCGCCTGGCGCCATGGATACCACGCCGAACGGATCCACCCGACCCCGCCAACCGGGGTGCGCGGGGAGCGGCGACCGGGCAAGATGGCAGGCGATGACTTCACATCCTGCCCACGGCCAGCCCGACCCCGGCGCCAACGCCATGACCGACCGCTTCCACGAGGTCGGCGAGCGCATCCTCGACGCGCTGCTCGCCGAGTCGCCGGAATGGGCCGATGACCTCGGGGACCACCGCTACGCCGACCGCCTCAGCGACCACTCCGCCGAGGGCGACGCCCGCCGCGCCGGCGTGATCACCGACGCGCTGGGCGCCCTCGACCAGATCGACGACCTGCTGCTGCCGGCCGCCGACCGGGTCGACCTGGAGATGCTGCGCAACCGCCTGTCGGCTGACCTGTGGCAGCTCACCGAGCTGCGCCCGCAGACCTGGGACCCCCTCGACCAGCTCCCCGGCGACGCCCTCTACAGCCTCGTCGCCGGCGAGGACCTGCCCGCCGAGGAGCGGCTGACCGCGCTGGCCGCCCGCTGCCGCGCCGTCCCCGACTTCCTGGCCACCGCGCGCGCCCGCCTCGACGAGGGCCCCGGCATGCCCAAGGTCCACGTGCAGACCGCCGCCGCCCAGGCGCGCGGCGTCGCCGGCCTCCTCGGCGGCCCCGTCGACGCCCTCCTGGAGCAGGCACCCGGCGCGCGCGGCGACGTCGACCCCGCCCGGCGGGCCGCCGCCGCGGCGCTGGAGGAGCACGCCGCGTGGCTGGCCGCGCGCGCCGAGGCCGCCAACGCCGACCCCCGCCTGGGCGCCCGCGACCACGCCGCCCGGCTCTGGTACACCCTCGACTCCGAACTGAGCCAGGACGCCCTGCTCACCCGCGCCGAAAGCGACCTGCTGGCCACCGAGGAGGCCATGGCCGAGGCCGCCGCCGAGTTCGCCGGCGCGCCCGCCCGCCCCGGCCAGGTCCGCGAGGTCCTCGACCGCATCGCCGCCGAGAGCGCCACAGACGAGCACACCATCCGCCCCGGCTGCGAGGAGATCCTGGCGCACCTCTACGCCCGCACCCGCGAACTGGACTTCGCCACGGTGCCCGACCACCCCGTGCGGGTCATCCCCATGCCCGAGTCCCGGCGCGGCATGGCCGTGGCCTACTGCGACCCGCCCGGCCCGCTCTCGCCCACCCCCGACCGGCCCACCCTCATCGCGGTGGCCCCGCCGCCCGACGACTGGCCCGCCGAGCGCCGCGCGTCGTTCTACCGCGAGTACAACGCCGACATGCTGCGCGAACTCATGATCCACGAGGGCGTGCCCGGCCATGCGCTGCAACTCGCCCACGCCGCCGCCTACACCGGCGGCACCCGGCTGCGCCGCGCCCTGCTCAGCGGCACCTTCGTGGAGGGGTGGGCCGTCTACGCCGAGGAGGCCATGGCCGAACTGGGCTGGTCGGAGGACCCGGCGCTCAACCGGCGGCTGCGGCTCATGCAGCTCAAGACCCGGCTGCGGATGATCATCAACGCCATCCTCGACGTGCGGGTGCACGCCCACGGCATGACCGAGGCCGAGGCCATGGCCCTGCTCACCGAGCGCGGCCACCAGGAGGAGGGCGAGGCCGCGGGCAAGTGGCGCCGCGCCCAGCTCACCAGCGCCCAACTGGCCACCTACTACGTCGGCTACCAGGAGGTCTCCCAGATCGTGCGCGACCTGCGCACCGCCCGCCCCCAGGCGTCGCGCCGCGAGATCCACGACACCGTGCTGGCCCACGGCTCGCCCTCACCGCGCCACCTCCGCACCCTGCTCGGCCTGGGCTGAGGGGAGCGGGGCCGCGCCGGCCGCCGACCGGAAAACGGAAAGAGGGGTGCGGAACGGTCACCGTTCCGCACCCCTGAGCCCGCCGGTGCTAGTCCCGCCACTGCTCCGCGGGCGACACCCCGGGCAGCGGCTTGCCGATGAGGGCGAGGGGGAGGAAGAAGCACACCTGGCCGATCGCCATGATGAGGGTGGTCAGCGCCGTCTCGTCGTAGTGCGCGGCCGCCCGGGCGTACAGCTCGTCGGGGACCCGCTCGCCGTGGGGGTTGGCGGTCAGCACGGCCTCCACGAGTTCGAGCGCGACCCGCTCGGCCTCGGTGAAGTGGGGCGCGTCCCGCCAGGACGCCACGGCGGAGATGCGCTCCTCCGCCTCCCCGGCCCTGCGGAGGTTGCCGGTGTGCAGGACGGTCAGGTAGGTGCTGTCCGCGATCTGCCCGGCGCGCAACTGGACCAGGCCGATGGTGGTCTGCGGGATCGAGCCGTTCCCGGTGGCCTTGAACAGGGCCCCGGCGATCTGCCCCAGTTCGGGGACGAGCTTGGCGGGGTTGGGCAGACGCGACTGGAGGGCGGTGCTCTCGGTCTCCGCGGCGGCGGAAGCGGGGGTGGAGGCGGGAGTGGTGGTCATGGTGGGTTTTCCTTTCCCGTTCTTGGCTGTCATCTTCTTGACGGGTCGCGGGCGGCGGATGTGACCGGTGAGCGCGACGAATTTTTTCGGCGGGCGCGGTGGCGGCCCGGCGCGCCCGCCGGACCGCCCGCGAACCGCTCACGCGGCGGCGGTGGGCGCCCCGCCGCGGGCCGGTGACGGCTCGGCCCCGCTCCGGCCCGAACGCGGCCGGACGAGGAGCACGGCGGCGCAGACGGCGGCCAGGTAGAACGCGCCCGCGCCGAGCAGCCCGGTGGTGTAGCCGGCGGTCAGGGCGTCTGGCAGGGGCGCCCCCGTCGGCTGGCCGGCGGTGGCGGCGGCGGCGACACCGGCCAGGACCGCCAGCCCCAGCGCGCCGCCGATCTGCTGGCTGGTGTTGACGAGCCCGGAGGCGATGCCGGAGTCCGCCGCGGCCACGCCCCGCACGCCGCCGATCGTCGCCGCGACGAAGCCGATCCCCAGGCCGACGCCCCCGACCAGTTGGGCCGGCAGCAAGGCGATCAGGGCGTTCTGGTCGGGGGTCAGCACGCTGAACCAGACCATCGCCGCGGCGGCCACCACCAGGCCGGCCGTCAGCGTGGTCCGGATGGAGGTGCGGGCGAGCAGGCGGGGGCCGACCACGCCGGAGCCGATGCCGATGCCGATCGCGAACGGCAGGTAGGCCAGCCCGGTCACCATGGGCGGGTAGTCCTTGACCGCCTGCATGTAGAGGGTGAGGAAGTAGAACGTCGCCAGTTGGCCCGCGCCCATGAGCAGCATGACCAGGTTGGCGCCGAACCGGGTGCGGTCGGCGAGCACACCGGCCGGGACCAGCGGGGTGCGGGCGCCGCGCTGGATGGCGACGAACACGACGGCCAGCACGACGCCGGCCGCGCCGAAGGCGAGGGTGAACCCGTCGCCCAGGCCGTGGGAGCCGGCCCGGTTGACGGCGTAGACCAGCGAGCCCAGCGCGAGGGTCGCGGTGATCGCGCCGGGCAGGTCGATCCCGCCGCGCCGCCGGGTGCCGGGTACCACCGCGAGGGTGCCGGCGAGCAGCAGCAGGGCGAAGGGGATGTTGACGAACATGATCCACCGCCAGCCGAGGTACTCGGTGAGCGCGCCGCCGAGCAGCAGCCCGACCACGGCGCCCAGCCCGCCCATCGCGCCGTACACACCCAGCGCCTTGTCGCGCGCCGGCCCGGCGGGGAAGGTGTCGGCGAGCAGGGACAGCGCGGCCGGGGCGATGATCGCGCCGCCCACGCCCTGCACCACCCGGGCGGCGATGAGCGTGGCCCCGGTCTGCGCCACGCCGCCCAGCAGGGAGGCGAGCAGGAACACCACCAGCCCGATCCGGAACATCCTGCGGCGGCCGAACACGTCACCGGCCCGGCCGCCGGCCAGCAGCAGCCCGCCGAACGCCAGCGCGTAGGAGGTCAGGACCCAGTCCAGATCGGACTCGGCCATGTGCAGTCCCGCGCCGATGGCGGGCAGGCCCACGGTCACGATGGTGCCGTCCATCACGATCACCAGTTGCGCCGCGGCCATCACCCACAGCGCCAGGCCGCCGGACCGGGTGCGGGACGGGGTATCCAGGTGCGAAGTCATGTCGAGCCTCCTCAGGCACCGGTGGCGGCGCGGTGGACCGCGGCGGCCAGCCGGTCGTGTTCGGGGTAGGACCAGTCGAAGGAGAAGCGGCGGCGGGTGTAGCCGAAGGCGATGCCGCCGCGCGGGTCGGCGAACGACTCCGCGCCGGCGGACCCGTTGTGGCCGAAGGAGTTCGCGCTCAGGAAGGGGTAGCGCAGCCCCTTGGCCTGGAACCCCAGGGCGTACTGGCCGGCCTCGCCGGTGACCAGGTCGCCGCCGGTGGAGTGGAGCATGGCGAACTCGCCGAGGGTGTCGGGGGTGAGCAGCGGCGCGGCGCCGTCCACGCCCCAGACCGCGGCCGCGTACATCCGGGCCAGCCCGCGGGCGCTGCCGACGCCGCCGGCGGAGGACTGGCCGAGCGCGCGCACCCGCCGGGTGTTGAGGAAGGCCACCTGGTCCAGGGGCGGGGTGGAGTTGAGGCCGTAGCCGATGCCGGTGATGCTGTGCGGTCCCGGAACGTTCGCCCAGAACGCGGCCAGCTCCTCGGGGGACGCCAGCCCTGGCAGCACCTCCCGGAACCGGTCCTCCAGCGCCTCCGGCAGCCCCAGGTACAGGTCCAGCCCGTGGGGTGCGCGCACCCGCTCCTCGAAGTGCTCCCGCAGCGGGCGGCCGGTCGCCCGCTGGACCACCTCGTTGACGACCGCGAACGTCACGAACCCGCCGTAGCCGTAGGCCGAGCCCGGACGCCAGTACGGCCGCTGCCCGGCCAGCCGCCGCGCGATCACCCGGTCGTCGGCCAGTTCGTCGGCGGTGAGGCCGCCGTCCACGCCGATCACCCCGGACCGGTGGGTGAGGACGTCCCGCACGGTGATCCGGTCCTTGCCCTTGGCGGCGAACTCCGGCCAGTAGTGCGCGACGGGCCGGTCCAGCTCCAGGGCGCCGTCCTGGACCAGCAGCGCCGCCACCAAGGTCGCGGCGCCCTTGGTGGCGGAGTAGACGCCGGTCAGCGTGTCGCCCGTCACCTCGTCTCCGGCCCACAGGTCGACCACCCGGCGGCCGTGGACGTAGACGGCCAACTGCGCGCCGGCCTGGCCCGGGCCCCTCTCCCCGGCCATCACGGCGGCGAACTCCTCCCGCACCGCCTCGAAACCGCCGGTGACCGTCCCGTGGACGTCGATGTCGCTCATCGTCGGTGCTGCTCCGTTCATCGTGTTACCGATTCGACGGAGGCATGACGCACGGGCCGCCGAAAGTGTGACCGGACCCCGGCGGTCACATCGCCGGCGCGGTGTCCGTCATGGACTCGACCGCCAACCCGGAGGACGACCATGAACGAACACGACTTCCTCTTCCTCGCCCGGCGATTCGAGGAGCACCGCACGCACCTCACCGCGGTGGCCTACCGGATGCTCGGCTCCCTGACCGACGCCGAGGACGCCGTCCAGGAGTCCTGGCTGCGGCTCGCCCGCACCACGGGCGACGACCGCGCCGCTGACATCGACAACCTCGGCGGCTGGCTGACCACGGTCGTCGGCCGGGTCTGCCTGGACATGCTGCGTTCGCGCCGGACGCGCCGCGAGGACCCGCTGGATGCGCGCCTGCCGGACCCCGTCGTCAGCGACGACGGCGCCGACCCCGCACACCAGGCCGTGCTCGCCGACTCGGTGGGGCTGGCGCTGCTGGTGGTGCTGGAGTCGCTGAAACCGGCCGAACGGCTGGCCTTCGTCCTGCACGACCTGTTCGGCATGCCGTTCGAGCAGATCGCCCCGATCATGGACCGCACACCGGTCGCGGCCCGGAAACTCGCCAGCCGCGCCCGCCGGCGCGTCCAGGGCGCGGCCCCCACCCCCGACCCCGACCCGGCCGCCCAGCGTCGCGTCGTCGACGCCTTCCTCGCCGCCGCGCGCGGCGGCGACCTCACCGCCCTGCTGGCCGTCCTCGACCCCGACGTCACGCTGCGCGCCGACACCGGAAAGGCGCTCCCCGGCGGCATGCGGGTCCTGCGCGGTGCCCAGGCGGTGGCCGGGCAGCTCGCCACCTTCCAGCGCATGGCCACCGTCTCGACCACCCGCCCCGCACTGGTCAACGGCGCCGCCGGACTGGTCAACACCATCGACGGCACGCTCATCTCGGTCATGGGCTTCACCGTCGCGGACGGGCGGATCCTCGAGATCGACATCCTCTCCGACCCCGACCGGCTGGCCCGCCTGGACCTCGCCGGCCTGGAGCGGTGAGGCCCCGCCCCTCGGAAGAAGGTCCCGTTCAGGCGGAACCCGCCGGGCGGTCCGCCCCCCGCCCTCCGCCCGCCCCGGGCCGGCGGGCGGGGGGCGGGTCCGGCGGGTGGTACCGGGGCGTCCTGTTCCGGCCAGGCGGGCGCCGCGCGATGTTACCTGGGCGCGTATACGGATGATCTAGACTCCCTAGGCCAGTGGTAGCCCCTCGACCGACACCTGACCCCGGAGCTGACGCCCCGCCATGAGCACAGACCTGATCGTCGGATTCTTCACGCTGACGGCGTTGGAGATCGTCCTCGGAATCGACAACCTCGTCTTCATCTCGATCCTGGCGGGCAAGCTCCCCGAGCACCAGCGCGCCCGCGCCCGCCAGATCGGCATCGCGCTGGCGCTGGTGGGCCGGCTGGTCCTGCTCGCCTCGATCACCCTGATCATGCGGCTGACCGTGCCGCTGTTCACCATCGCCGGGATCGAGTTCACCGGGCAGTCGCTCATCCTGCTGGCGGGCGGCCTGTTCCTCATCGCCAAGGCCACCTACGAGATCCACGAGAGCCTCGAGGGCGAGGAGGACCACAAGGGGTCCAAGGTGCGCGCCGCGTTCGGAGCCGTGCTCCTCCAGATCGTCGCGCTGGACCTCGTCTTCTCCCTGGACTCCGTCATCACCGCCGTCGGCATGATCGGCGACGAGCCCGGCGGCATCTGGGTCATGGTCGCGGCCGTGGTCATCGCGGTGATCGTCATGCTGGTCTCGGCCGGCCCGCTCAGCCGGTTCGTCAACGCCCACCCCACCGTCAAGATGCTGGCGCTGTCGTTCCTGCTGCTCATCGGGTTCACCCTGGTCGCCGAGGGCCTGCACTTCCACGTGCCCCGGGGCTACATCTACTTCGCCATGGGCTTCTCGCTGTTCGTGGAACTGCTCAACATCTTCGCCCGGCGCCGCCGCAAGGCCCAGCCGGTCAAGCTCAACAGCCGCTACGCCGACTCCTCCTCCGGCGACGGCTCGGCTCCGGTGGCCGCCGGCCACTCCACCGGCACCGGCACCGACACCCCCGCCGAGCCCGTCGCCACCCCCGCCACCGACCCCACCCCTTCGGCCGGCCCGTCCGCGGGCGGATCCAGCGGCTCTGACGGCGGCTCCAGCGGCGGTTCCGACGGCGGCGGTGGCGGCGGCGGCGACTAGCCGCACCGTGCGGGCGGCCCGCCGCCCGCACGCCCCGCGCCACCCCACGGCCTCCGGACTCCTATGCTGGATGGATGAACGGGCGCCGTCCGCCGACGGCGGGCGGCGCCCGCGCCATTCGGGCACCACGACCAGCCGACGCGGTGAGGTGAACGCGCATGAGTGAGGCCGAACGGGACACGCGCCCCGGCGACCCCGACGGCTTCGACCGCCTGTGGACCCCCCACCGCATGGCCTACATCAAGGGCGAGAACAAGCCGCGCGGCTCCGCACCCGAGGACGGCTGCCCCTTCTGCCGCGCCCCCGACCTCCCCGACACCGAGAGCCTGGTGGTGGCGCGCGGCAAGACCGCCTTCGCGGTCCTCAACCTCTACCCCTACAACAGCGGCCACCTGCTCGTCTGCCCCTACCGGCACGTCGGCGACTACACCGACCTCGACGACCCCGAAGCCGCCGAGTTCGCCGCCCTCACCCAGGCCGGCGTCACCGCGCTGCGCCGCGCCTACGACCCCCAGGGCTTCAACATCGGCATGAACCTCGGCTCGGCCGCCGGCGCCGGGATCGCCGCCCACCTGCACCAGCACGTCGTGCCCCGCTGGGGCGGCGACAACAACTTCATGCCCGTCATCGGGCGCACCAAGGTCCTGCCCGAGCTGCTGCGGCAGACCCGCGACGCCGTCGCCGGAGCCTGGCCCGACCACTGACCGGCTCGACACCGCCGTCGGCCCCGGAGAGGAGGTGAACCCCGTCCATGCCCCGACCCGTCCTCTTCTACGACGGCGACTGCGGCTTCTGCACCGACTGCGCCCGCCTCGCCCGCGACCGCGTCACCCCCGGAATCGACACCGTGCCCTGGCAGCGCGCCGACCTCACACCCGCCCAGCGCGAGCGCGCCCGCCACGAGGTGCTGCTGCGCGACGCCGCCGGAACCCGCGTGTGGGGCGGCGCCGACGCCGCGGCCGTGCTGCTGCTGGCCAGCCCCCGCCCCTGGTGGGCGGCCGCCGGGTGGCTGCTGCGCCGCGTGCCCGCGCGCCCCGTCGCGGCCGCCGCCTACCGGTGGGTGGCCCGCAACCGCCACCGCATGCCCGGCGGCACCCCCGCCTGCTCCCTCGACCCCCCGACGTGAGGACCCTCACGTGCCCGGCCGCCCGCGCGCCGGAGCGCCGCGTGGCCGCCCCCTCCGCCTGGCCGTACGATCCTGAGAGATCATGCTGAGATATCTGCGTCCCCTGCTCGCGCGGCTGCTGCTGCCCCTCGGCCGCTTCCTGGCCCGGCTCGGCGTCACGCCCAGCACCGTCACCCTCGTCGGCGCCCTGGGCACCGTCGCCAGCGCGCTCGTGTTCTACCCCCTGGGCGAGCTGTTCACCGGCTCCGCCGTCATCACCGCCTTCGTGCTCTTCGACATGCTCGACGGCGCGGTCGCCCGCGCCTCCGACAGCGCCAGCAAGTGGGGCGCGTTCCTCGACTCCACCCTGGACCGGCTCTCCGACGCCGCCATCCTCACCGGACTGGTGGTGTGGTTCTTCGGCGGCGGGCGCGAACCCGTGCTCGGCTACCTCGCGCTGTTCTGCCTGGTCAGCGGGTTCGGGGTGTCCTACATCAAGGCGCGCGCCGAAGGGCTGGGCGCCAACTGCGACGTCGGGATCGCCGAACGCCCCGAACGGCTCGTCATCACCCTGGTCGCCGTGGGCCTGGGCGGCGCGGGCGTGCCCTACGTGCTGGAGGCCGGCCTGGGCATCCTCGCCGCGCTGAGCGCGATCACCATCGTCCAGCGGCTCATCGAGACCCGCAACCGGCTCACCCGGCCCCGCCGGCCCGCCGGCGACCCCGAAACCGCGTAATGGGCGCCGCCGAGCGCGCCGTGGCCGCCGTCTACCTGCTGGGCTGGCGGCTGGTCCGCCACACGCCCGAGCGCGCCGGGCGGCGCGCCGCCCAGGCCGTGGCCGACCACCTGTGGCGGCGGCGCGGCGCGGGGGTGCGCCGGCTGGAGGCCAACCTGCGCCGGGTCGCCGGCCCCGGCGCCGAACCCGCCCACATCCGGGCGCTCGCGCGCGCCGGCATGCGCTCCTACCTGCGCTACTTCTACGAGATGTTCCGGCTGCCGGCCCTGGCCCCCGCCGACATCGCCGCCCGCGTGCACTGCACCGGCCTGGACCGGGTCCAGGACGCCCTGGCCCAGGGGCGCGGCGCCGTGGCCGCGCTGCCCCACATGGGCAACTGGGACCTCGCCGGGGCGTGGGTGGCCCAGCAGGGCATCCCCCCGACCACCGTCGCCGAACGCCTCCGGCCCGAATCCGTCTTCGCCCGCTTCGTGGCCTTCCGCGAAGGGCTGGGCATGGAGGTGCTGCCGCTGACCGGCGCCGGCAACCACATCGCCGGCGTGCTCGCGCGGCGGCTGCGCGCCGGCCGCCTGGTGTGCCTGCTGGCCGACCGCGACCTCACCGCCACCGGGGTGGAGGTGGAGTTCTTCGGCGAACCCGCGCGGCTGCCCGCCGGCCCCGCCGCGCTGGCCGAGCGCACCGGCGCCGCGCTGCTGCCGGTGGCGCCCTGGTACGACGGCGACCGGCTGCGCGTGGACATCGGCCCCGAGATCCCGGTTCCCCCGGCGCCCACCCGGCCCGAGCGGGTGCGGCTGATGACCCAGGAGTTGGCCCGCGCCTTCGAGGCCGCCATCGCCGCCCACCCCGAGGACTGGCACATGCTCCAGCCGGTGTTCACCGCCGACACCCCGGCCCGGCGCACCGGTGATGAGCGCGCCCGCGCGGGTAGCGTTGAGGCGTCCGCTGAGACGTCCACCGAGCCGCCCGCCGCCGCACCCCGGCCGCGCCCGCGGGAGCGCGGCGGCGGCGCGACCCGGAAGTGGTGAGGCCATGAGGGTTGGCCTGGTCTGCCCCTACACCTGGGAGGTCCCCGGCGGCGTCCAGCAGCACGTCGGCGACCTCGCCGAGGCGCTGCTGGACCTGGGCCACGAGGTGTCGGTCCTGGCGCCCAGCGACTCCGCCGCCGACCTGCCGCCCTACGTCGTCTCCGCCGGGGGAGCGGTGCCGGTGCCCTACAACGGGTCGGTGGCGCGGCTGGCGTTCGGGTTCCGCGCCGCCGGACGGGTGCGCCGCTGGATCCGCGACGGCGGCTTCGACCTCCTCCACGTCCACGAGCCCGCCGCGCCCAGCCTGTCGCTGCTGGCGTGCTGGGTGGCCGAAGGACCCATCGTGGCGACCTTCCACACCTCCAACCCGCGCTCGCGCGCCATGGCGGTCTCCGCCGCCGCGCTGCGGACCGCCCTGGAGCGCATCAGCGGCCGCATCGCGGTCTCCGAGGCCGCCCGCAAGACGCTGGTGGAGCACCTGGGCGGCGACGCCGTGCTGATCCCCAACGGGGTCGCCGTGGACCGCTACGCCCACGCCGCGCCCTTCGAGGGCTGGCCCGGCCCCGGCGGCGCCATCGGGTTCCTCGGCCGCCTGGACGAGCCACGCAAAGGGCTGGCCGTGCTGCTGGAGGCGTTCGACGTCCTCGGCCGCGAACGCCCCGGCCTGCGGCTGCTGGTGGCCGGCCCCGGCGACACCGACGAGGTCCGCGCCCGCCTCGCCCCCGACCTGCGCGACCGGGTGGTCGCCCTGGGCCGGGTGGACGACCACGACAAGGTCCGCGCCTACCACTCCGTGGACGTGTTCTGCGCGCCCAACACCGGCGGCGAAAGCTTCGGGATCGTGCTGGCCGAGGCCATGTCGGCGGGCGCCCCCGTGCTCGCCAGCGACCTGCCCGCCTTCCGGCAGGTGCTGCGCGGCGGCGCCGCCGGCCGGCTGTTTGCCACCGGCGACCCCCGCGACCTGGCGCGCGGCGCCGCCGAGCTCCTCGACGACCCCGCCCGGCGCCGCGAACTGTCCGCCGCGGCCCGCGCCGCCGTGCGCGCCTACGACTGGCGCACGGTCGCCGCCGACGTGGTCGCCGTCTACGAGACCGTGCTGCCGCCGGCGGCCGCCGCCGGCCCCGTCACCGCCGGACGCAAGGAGAGCGTGTAGTCCCCGTGCCCGAGTGGATTCCCCCCTGGATCACCGCCGCCGCCCTGATCGTCACCGCCGTGGTGCTGCTGTCGGCCTACGTCTCCTGGCGGGCCGGCCGGCTGGACCGCCTGCACACCCGGGTCGAGACCGCCTACGCCGCCCTGGACGCCGCCCTCGTGCGGCGCGGCGCGGTGGTGCTGGAACTGGCCGCCGCCCCCGCGCTGGAACCCGCCTCGGCGGTGCTGCTGGGCGACGCCGCCGCCCGCGCCCGCCGCTCCCACGGCGCCGACCGGGCCGAACGCGAACTCGCCGAGAGCACCCTGTCGCGCGCGCTGCGCGCGGTCCTGGCCGAACCCGGCCTCGCCGAGGCGCTGCGCGCGCCCGAGGGCGTCGAGTCCGCCGGCGACGACCTGGTGGCCGAGGTGGAGGCGGCCGCCAAGCGGGTGCTGCTGGCCCGCAGGTTCTACAACGACGCGGTCGCCGGGATTCGCGAGGCCCGTTCGGGGCGGCTGGTGCGGCTGCTGCGCCTGGCCGGGCGCGCACCCATGCCGGAGTTCTTCGAGATGGACGACGAGCCGCCGGTCACCGCCCCGGTCTAGCCCGGACGGCGCCGACCGGGCCGCCAGGAGCGCCGCGCGTGGAACAGCGACCGGCGCCCTGCCGTTATGTCCATAAAGCAGTACGAACGGGTGATCTACCATTGGAGGCGGAGCGCGCCCCCCGCCGCGCGCGGCTGACGTGCCGCGACGATCATCCCGCGCGCCGCCGGGGCCGCCGCCCCGCGTCGCGCCCACAACCCTTTGGAGTCCGCCACCGTGACCAACACCGTTGACACCTCGGCCACCGGCGCCGCCGTCGGCACCACCCGGGTCAAGCGAGGCATGGCCGAACAGCTCAAGAACGGCGTCATCATGGACGTCGTCACACCCGAGCAGGCCAAGATCGCCGAGGACGCCGGTGCTGTCGCGGTCATGGCCCTGGAGCGCGTGCCCGCCGACATCCGCCGCGACGGCGGCGTGGCCCGCATGTCCGACCCCGACATGATCGACGGCATCATCGACGCCGTCTCCATCCCGGTCATGGCCAAGGTCCGCATCGGCCACTTCGTGGAGGCCCAGGTCCTCCAGTCCCTCGGCGTCGACTTCATCGACGAGTCCGAGGTCCTCACCCCCGCCGACGAGGCCCACCACATCGACAAGTGGGCGTTCACCGTGCCCTTCGTGTGCGGTGCCACCAGCATCGGCGAGGCGCTGCGCCGCATCGCCGAGGGCGCGGCCATGATCCGCTCCAAGGGCGAGGCCGGCACCGGCAACGTGGTCGAGGCCACCCGCCACATGCGCGCCATCCGCCGCGAGATCGCCCGCCTGGGCACGCTGGACGAGCCCGAGCTGTACGCCGCCGCCAAGGAGTTCCAGGCGCCCTTCGAGATCGTCAAGGAGGTCGCCCAGCTCGGCAAGCTGCCGGTCCCGCTGTTCTCGGCCGGCGGTGTGGCCACCCCCGCCGACGCCGCGCTCATGCGCCAGCTCGGCGCCGAGAGCGTGTTCGTGGGCTCGGGCATCTTCAAGTCCGGCGACCCCGCCAAGCGCGCCGACGCCATCGTGCAGGCCACCCTGCACTACGACGACCCCGAGGTCATCGCCAAGGTCTCCCGCGGCCTGGGCGAGGCGATGGTCGGCATCAACCTGGACGAGCTGGACGACTCCCAGCGCTACGCCGGCCGCGGCTGGTAGCCGGCGCCCGCCCGCCCCCGGCGGGGGGGGGGGGGGCGGCCCCCCCCCCCCCCCGGCGGCGGCGGGGGGGGGGGGCGCCCCCGCCCCCCCCCCCCCCCCCCCGCCCCCCGCGCCGCCCCCGCGCCGGCCGCCGGGCCGTAAGGTCGACCGGGCCGCCGGTCGGCCGGGGTCGGCGCCGCCGGTCGGACCGGCCACGCCGCCGACCCGCCGGTCCGCCGGGTCCCGTCGCCCTTCCCGCCCCTCACCACGCAAGCGAGGTAGCCGTTGTCCGCCACACCCACCATCGGGGTGCTCGCCCTCCAGGGCGACACCGCCGAGCACCTGCGCGTCCTCGGCGGCCTGGGCGTCGCCGCCGCGCCCGTGCGGCGGCCCGAGGACCTCGACCGCGTCCAGGGCCTGGTCCTGCCCGGCGGCGAGTCCACCACCATGTCCAAGCTCGCCGTGCGCTACGCCCTCATGGAGCCGCTGCGCAAGCACATCGGCGAGGGCATGCCCGCCTACGGCACCTGCGCGGGCATGATCATGCTGGCCGACCGCATCCTCGACGGCGCCCAGGGCCAGCAGACCGTCGGGGGCCTGGACATCACCGTGCGGCGCAACGCCTTCGGCCGCCAGACCGAGTCCTTCGAGGGCGCCGTCGACATCGACGGGCTGGCGGGCGGCCCCTTCGAGGCGGTCTTCATCCGCGCCCCCTGGGTCGAGGCCGTGGGCGCCGACGTGCGCGTGCTCGGCCAGGTCGCCCACGGCGAGCGGGCCGGTAGGATCGTCGCCGTACGACAGGGCGGCCTGCTGGCCACCTCTTTCCACCCCGAACTCACCGGTGACCCGCGGATCCACCGGCTCTTTGTCGACATGGTGAAAGGACAGGCATGAGCGGCCACTCCAAGTGGGCCACCACCAAGCACAAGAAAGCCGTCATCGACGCCAAGCGCGGCAAGCTGTTCGCCAAGCTGATCAAGAACGTCGAGGTGGCCGCGCGCACCGGGGGCGGCGACCCCGACGGCAACCCCACCCTGTACGACGCCATCCAGAAGGCCCGGAAGAACTCCGTCCCGCTGGACAACATCGAGCGCGCCCGCAAGCGCGGCTCCGGTGAGGAGGGCGGCGGCGCCGACTGGCAGACCATCATGTACGAGGGCTACGCCCCCGGCGGGGTGGCGCTGCTGGTGGAGTGCCTCACCGACAACCGCAACCGCGCCGCCTCCGAGGTCCGCGTGGCGGTCACCCGCAACGGCGGCTCCATGGCCGACGCCGGGTCGGTGTCCTACCTGTTCAACCGCAAGGGCGTCGTGATCGTGCCCAAGGAGGGCACCACCGAGGACGACATCACCCTGGCGGTCCTGGAGGCCGGCGCCGAGGACGTCAACGACCTGGGCGAGGCGTTCGAGGTCGTCTGCGAGGCCGGCGACCTGCTGGCGGTGCGCACCGCGCTCCAGGAGGCCGGCATCGACTACGAGTCGGCCGAAAGCTCGTTCCTGCCCAGCGTCGAGGTCCCGGTCGGCGAGGAGGACGCCCGCAAGGTCCTGCGGGTGGTCGACGCCCTGGAGGATTCCGACGACGTCCAGAACGTCTTCACCAACGCCGACATCCCCGACGACATCATGGAGAAGATCGGCTGAGCCGGCTCCACCCACCTTCGCCGCACGCCCCGCGCCAGCCGCAGCGGGGCGTGCGGCGTTTCGGGGGCTCCCCGCGCGGCCGCCCCGAGGGCGCGGCCGCCAACCGGTAGGGTGCCACTCGCCGACGCGCCGTCCCCGCGACCGATCAGGAAGGCAGCCATGAATCCCCCCGGCGAAAGCCCCTACGAGCCCGGACCCCGGCCCTACGACCCCGGCGCCTCCGGCCCCCAGCAGGGCTGGGAGCAGCAGCCGCAGCAGCACCAGGCACCGCCGCAGGCCCACGCGCCCCAGCAGCACCAGCAGCCCTACGCCGGCCGCTCCTACGAGCAGGCGCCGCCCGAGCAGGCCTACGACCCCGCCTACGACCAGGGCCACGCCGGGGGCCACGCCGGGGGCTACGCCCCGCCGCCCGGCGGCCCCGCCCCCGCACCGCCGCCCGCACCCGGCGGCCAGGGCGCCGGCGGCGGCCAGGGTACGGGGAGCGGCTCCGGGTTCCTCAGCGGCCTGTTCGACCTGCGGTTCCGCACCCTGGTGGCCACCCAGATCACCCGGGTGCTGTTCGTCCTGGCGCTGGTCCTCATCGGCATCTCCACGCTGAGCGGGATCGTCGGGTCCTTCGGCCTGATGGCCATGGCGCCCTTCGACGGCCTGCTCACCCTCCTCGGCTCCCTGGTCGGCGGCGCCGTCGCCGTCCTGGTCACCCGGGTCGTGCTGGAACTGGTCATCGTCGTCTTCCGCATCGGCGAGGACCTGGCAGCCGTCCGCGCCAGAGGCGGCCGCTGAGTCGCCGCGAGCCGAGGCGCCGTGCGCCGAAGCGGCGCACGCCCGGTCGCCGGGTTCCGGAGCCGGGGGCCACAGCCGTGGGGAACCGGCCCGGCGGGCGCCGCGGGGCCGTGTCCCGCGCGCGCGGCCCCGCCCGGCGACGGTAGGCTCTGCGAACGGACGTTCGAGCAGGCAGGTCCACGAGGGGGAGGCGAGCGATGCGCGTGCTGGGGGTCGACCCCGGCCTGACCCGGTGCGGACTCGGCGTTGTCGAGGGCGCCGTGGGCCGGCCGCTGGAACTCCTGGAGGCCGGGGTGGTGCGCACCGACCCCGGCGCCGACCTCGCCGACCGCCTGCTGGGCGTCGAGCGCGGCGTCGAGGAGTGGCTCGACCGCCACGCGCCCGAGGCCGTCGCCGTCGAGCGGGTCTTCGCCCAGCACAACGTCAGCACCGTCATCGGCACCGCCCAGGCCGGCGCCGTCGCCATCACGTGCGCGGCCCGCCGCGGCCTCCCGGTGGCGCTGCACACCCCCAGCGAGGCCAAGGCCGCCATCACCGGCAGCGGCCGCGCCGACAAGGCCCAGGTGCAGGCCATGGTCGCCCGGCTGCTGCGCCTGGCCGAGGCGCCCAAGCCCGCCGACGCCGCCGACGCCGTCGCCCTGGCCATCTGCCACATCTGGCGCGGCGGCGCCCAGGCCCGGGTCGCCCAGGCCCAGCAGGACTTCGCCCGCAAGGTCGAACTGGCGCGCCGCGCGCGCCCGGCCCCCAACCCCCAGGGAAGGTGACTGTGATCGCGTTCCTCAGCGGACGGGTCGCCGCCCGCTCCGCCCAGACCGCCGTCATCGAGGTCGGCGGGGTCGGCATGACCGTCCACGCCACCCCCGCCACCCTGGCCCGGCTGCGCGTGGGCGAGACCGCCACCGTGCCCACCTCGCTGGTCGTGCGCGAGGAGTCGCTGACCCTCTACGGGTTCGCCGACGACGACGAGCGCGCGGTCTTCGAGCGCCTCCAGTCGGCGAGCGGGGTCGGCCCCCGCCTGGCCCTGGGCATCCTCGCGGTGCACACCCCCGACGCACTGCGCGCGGCCGTGGCCGCCGAGGACACCGCCGCCCTCACCCGCGTGCCCGGGATCGGCCCCAAGGGCGCCCAGCGCATCGTGCTGGAGTTGCGCGGCAAGCTCGGCGAGCCCGCGCCCGGAGCCGGAGCGGGCACCGGCGGACCCGGCGGCGGCCCCGCCGCCACGGCCGCCTCGCCCTGGCGACCCCAGGTGGTCTCGGGGCTGGTCAACCTCGGGTGGTCGGCCAAGGACGCCGAGGCCGCCGCTGAGGCCGTGGCCGCCGAGGCCGAGCACACGCCCGACGTCGCCCTGCTCCTGCGCAGCGCCCTGCGCAGGCTCAGCCGGGTCTAGCAGAGGGAGGCGGCCATGGCCGACTACGAACGCGACACCGTCTCCCCGGAGGCCGACCTGGACGAGCGCGCCATCGAGGGCGCGCTGCGGCCCAAGCGGCTGGCCGACTTCGTCGGCCAGGAGCGGGTGCGCGAGCAGCTGTCCCTGGTGCTGCGCGGCGCCCAGCGGCGCGGCCGGGCACCCGACCACGTGCTGATGTCGGGCGGGCCGGGCCTGGGCAAGACCACCCTGGCCATGATCATCGCGGCCGAGTTGGGCGCGCCGCTGCGCATCACCTCGGGGCCGGCGATCGAGCGCTCCGGCGACCTCGCGGCGGTGCTGTCCACCCTGCACGAGGGCGAGGTGCTGTTCCTCGACGAGATCCACCGCATGGCCCGCCCCGCCGAGGAGATGCTCTACGTCGCCATGGAGGACTTCCGGGTCGACGTGATGGTGGGCAAGGGGCCCGGCGCCACCGCCATCCCCCTGGACATCGCGCCGTTCACCCTGGTCGGCGCCACCACCCGGGCCGGGCTGCTGCCCGCGCCGCTGCGCGACCGCTTCGGGTTCACCGCGCACATGGACTTCTACGACCCCGCCGACCTGGAGTTGATCCTGCACCGCTCGGCCGGGCTGCTCCAGGTCGAACTCGCCGCCGACGCCGCGGCCGAGATCGCGGGCCGCTCGCGCGGCACCCCCCGCATCGCCAACCGGCTGCTGCGCCGGGTCCGCGACTACGCCGAGGTCCACGGCGACGGCCGCCTCACCCGCGACACCGCCCGCGCCGCGCTGGCGCTCTACGAGGTCGACGCCCACGGCCTGGACCGGCTGGACCGCGCCGTGCTGGACGCCCTGCTCACCAAGTTCCGCGGCGGCCCGGTGGGGCTGTCGACCCTGGCGGTGGCGGTGGGCGAGGAGCCCGAGACGGTGGAGGTGGTGGCCGAGCCGTTCCTGGTGCGCTCGGGTTTCATCGCCCGCACCCCGCGCGGCCGCGTGGCCACCCCGCGCGCCTGGGAGCACATGGGCATCGCCCCGCCCCCGGACGCCGCCTTCGGCGCGGGCGCGGTGGCCGACCCAGCCTCGGGCACGGCGCCGGCCACGGCCCCGGCCGACGGCGGTGCCGCTCCCGCCCCCGCCCAGCCCGGAAGCGCCGGGACGTCCCAACCCTAGGGGTGAGGGCGGTTCCCGGGACGGTCCTCATCGACCAGCGGGTCGATCGGCCGGGCCGGCGACGGGGAAGCGAGGCGACGGTCCAGCCCGCGTTCACCGCCCAGCGGGTCGGACGCGTGGGGAAGGGCGCGAGAGCTTAAGTCAGGCGCGGGGCGGGGCGCGCGCCCCCCGGTTCCCGGGGCGGACGGTCAGGTGGCGACGAGCCACCGAATGGTCGGCTGCCTCAGTCCCTCGGCGTCCTCGCCGCACCGGTCGCTCGCCTCAGCCGCGCGCCGCGCGACCCGGTGACCGCCTGCCCGGCCATCCGCTGCCTTCGCTGTCTCCGGCGCCTTCCCCGGTCATCCGCCCCGCGCCGTCGTGGTCGCCCGGCCCCGGGCGCCGCCGCGCTGGGCGCCCCGTCGCCCCCGACCACGCGCGCACCGCGCGCCGGTCGCCTGCTCAGGCCACCGGCCGCCGTCGCCGCACCCGTCACCCGCCCCGGCCATTGGCCCCAACGATTGGACCGGCGTCCCGACGTCGGCTCGGCCCGGCCAGCGGGCGCCGTCGCCTCCCGAGGCCACCCACCCCGCCGGCCGGTGGCGGGTCCCCCTCCGCCCGATGGCCTAAGCTGGAACGCGGACCTTGCGAAACGGCAACGATGGCCGCGCCGATCCGGCCGCGGGGAACGCCTCCCGCCCCGCCGCTCGTTGACGGGCGGCGGCGAACGCCGTGGCAGCGGCCCGCCGCACGTCGGCGCGCCACCAAGGTCGAGACAAACCAAGGGAAGGACACCCCGTGCTGGCCCAGACGATTTTGGCCCAAGGAGGCGCCGCCGCTCAGGACGGCGGGCTCCTCGGGATGCTCCTGCCGTTCGTGCTCATCGCACTCGTCTTCTGGCTGCTGATCCTGCGCCCGCAGCAGAAGCGCAGGCAGCAGGAGACCAAGATGCAGAGCGACCTCCAGCCGGGCGTCGAGGTGCTGACCAAGGCGGGCTTCTTCGCCACCGTGGTCGAGGTGCGCGACACCGAGGTCGAGCTTGAGGTGTCCCCGGGCACCCGCATCCGCATGCTCAAGGCGGGTGTCGGCGACATCGTGCGGCCCAACGAGGCCCCGGCCGACGACACCCCGGTCGAGGACCGCCCCGACTTCCCGGGCAACGACGACAAGAACGACGGCAAGTAGCGCCCCGACCCGGCGCTGCCCGCGCGCCTACCGGCCCCGCGACCGCGGGGCCGGTAGGCGCGCGCGTGCCGGCCGCCCGGCCGCCCCCCCCGGCGCGCGCCCCACTGCGACGAAGGCGAGGACCACACCACCATGTCCGCGGACCTCTCCGACCTGATCAAGGCCGGCCTGCGCGACGTCCCCGACTTCCCCCGGCCGGGGGTGGTCTTCAAGGACATCACCGGACTGCTGGCCGACGCCGCGTCCCTGCGCGCGGTCGTCGAGGGGATCGCGAGGCGGTACGCGCCCGGCACCGTCGACACCGTGCTGGGCCTGGAGGCGCGCGGCTTCATCCTGGGCGCGCCCGTCGCCCTGGAGTTGGGCGCCGGATTCGTGCCGGTGCGCAAAGCGGGAAAACTCCCCCGCGAGACCTACCAGGCGACCTATGATCTGGAGTACGGCTCCGCGACGGTCGAGATCCACACCGACGCCGTCCAGCCCGGCAGCCGCGTGCTCATCGTGGACGACGTCCTCGCCACCGGTGGCACAGGGGAGGCCGCGGTGCGCCTGGTCCGACAGGCGGGTGGTACGGTCGTGGGATTCTCGGTCCTCATCGAACTCGGTTTCCTTGAGGGCCGGCGGAGACTGACCGACGTGGAACCGCACGCGCTCGCCGTCCTCTAGCGGTCGGCGACCGGGAGGCGCCCCCGCCCCCGGAACCGCCCCCGCCCCCTTGAGCCGGGCCGCCCGACCCCCGGGCAGTAGACTTGCGGGCATAACGGAGCCGCAGCGGCGCGTTGGTACAGGTGAGCCCTAACGTTCACAACGTTCACGACGCTGACGTCGACCCCGGCGGCCGGACCACGGCGACACCGCCCCTTCCCGGGCGGTGCCCGACCCGTACGCGGTAGCGGTTTCGGCCCCGGGGACGACCGGCCGCGGGAGGGATGTCCATGCCAGGCGAAGCGGTACCGGCTGAAGCGGCGTCCGCGCTGCGCGCGGCCACACCGGACACCCAGGAGCGTCAGAGGGGCGCCGCGGAGACCGCGGCGCCCCTCGCCGCAAGCGCGCGGGCCGCGGCCCCCGCCGCGCCGCCGGCCGGAACCGCCGCCGAGCCCGATCCTCGGAGCGCCTCCACCAACCGGCCCAGCCCGTCGTCTACCGTGCGAGTCCGCCGCAGACTCGCCCGACTCGGTGCCCAGCGGGGGGTGTCCATGAACCCGGTTCTCGAACCGCTCATCAAGACCGTGCGCGCGACCCACCCCAAGGTCGACGTCCGGCTGATCGAGCGCGCCTACGAGGTCGCCGCCTACCACCACCGCGACCAGAAGCGCAAGAGCGGCGACCCCTACATCACCCACCCCCTGGCCGTGGCCACCATCCTCGCCGAGCTGGGCATGCAGGAGGCCACGCTGGCCGCCGCGCTGCTGCACGACACCGTCGAGGACACCACCTACACCCTCGACCAGTTGCGCGCCGACTTCGGCGACGAGATCGCCGAACTGGTCGACGGCGTCACCAAGCTCGACAAGGTCAAGTACGGCGAGGCCACCCAGGCCGAGACCGTGCGCAAGATGGTCGTGGCGATGTCCCGCGACATCAAGGTGCTGGTCATCAAGCTGTGCGACCGGCTGCACAACATGCGCACACTGCGCTATCTGCCGCAGGCCAAACGCGAGAAGAAGGCCCGCGAGACCCTGGAGATCTTCGCTCCGCTGGCCCACCGCCTGGGCATGAACACCATCAAGTGGGAGCTGGAGGACCTCGCGTTCGCCACGCTCTACCCCAAGCGCTTCGACGAGATCGCCCGCCTGGTCTCCGAGCGCGCCCCCCGCCGCGACGTCTACCTCCAGGACGTCATCGAGGCGGTGTCGGCCGACCTGCGCGAGGCCAAGATCAAGGCCACCGTGCGCGGCCGGCCCAAGCACTACTACTCGATCTACCAGAAGATGATCGCCCGCAACTGCGGCTTCGACGAGATCTACGACCTGGTGGCCGTGCGGGTCCTGGTCGACAGCGTCCGCGACTGCTACGCCGCCCTGGGCACGATCCACGCGCGGTGGAACCCCGTACCGGGGCGGTTCAAGGACTACATCGCGATGCCCAAGTTCAACATGTACCAGTCGCTGCACACCACGGTCATCGGCCCCTCCGGCAACCCCGTCGAACTCCAGATCCGCACCCGCGCCATGCACCGGCGCGCCGAGTACGGCATCGCCGCGCACTGGAAGTACAAGGAGGACCGCAACACCGGCAAGGAGGGCGGGCGCGGCGACGGCAAGTCCAAGGGCGCCGGCGACATGGCCTGGCTGCGCCAGCTCATCGACTGGCAGCAGGAGACCAAGGACCCCGGCGAGTTCCTGGAGTCGCTGCGCTTCGACCTGTCGGTGCAGGAGGTGTTCGTCTTCACCCCCCAGGGCGACGCCGTGGCCCTGCCCCAGGGCGCCACCGCCATCGACTTCGCCTACGCGGTGCACACCGAGGTCGGGCACCGCACCGTGGGCGTGCGGGTCAACGGCCGGCTGGTGCCGCTGGAGAGCGAGCTGCACAACGGCGAGACCGTGGAGGTCCTCACCTCCAAGGCGCCCGACGCCGGCCCCAGCCGCGACTGGCTCCAGTTCGTCAAGAGCGCCCGCGCGCGCAACAAGATCCGCCAGTGGTTCACCAAGGAGCGCCGCGAGCAGGCCATCGAGCAGGGCAAGGACGCCATCGCCCGGGTCATGCGCAAGCAGGAGCTGCCCATCAAGCGGCTGTTCAGCGGCGAGGCTTTGATCGCCCTGGCGCGCGACCTGCGCTACGACGACGTCGACGCGCTCTACGCCGCCGTGGGCGAGGGCCGGATCGGTCCGCAGAACGTCGTGCAGAAGCTGGTGGACTCCCTCGGCGGCATCGAGAGCGCCGAGGAGGACATCGCGGAGTCCTCGGTGCCCACGCGGGCGCGCCCGCGCCCGGCGGGCAACCCCGGCGTGGTGGTCGAGGGCGACCCCGACGTCTGGGTGCGGCTGTCCAAGTGCTGTACCCCGGTGCCCGGCGACACCATCGTGGGGTTCGTGACCCGGGGCAACGGCGTGTCGGTGCACCGCAAGGACTGCGTCAACACCCGCGCCCTGGACCCCGACCGCATGGTGCACGTGGAGTGGCAGCCCACCGAGGACTCCATGTTCCTGGTGGCCTTGCAGGTGGAGGCGCTGGACCGCGCGCGGCTGCTGTCGGACATCACCCGGGTGCTCTCCGACCAGCACGTCAACATCCTCTCGGCCACGGTGCAGACCAGCCGCGACCGGGTCGCGCTGAGCCGGTTCACCTTCGAGATGGCCGACCCCACCCACCTGGGCCACGTGCTGAAGGCCGTGCGCGGGGTGGACGGGGTCTACGACGTCTACCGCATGCGCAACTAGCCGCGCGCCGCCCGGCCGTCCCCAGTGGCGCCGCCCGGCCGTGCCTGGCCGCGCCGGTCCGCGTCCGCGCCCTCCGGCGCGGCGGGTGCGGGAGGTGCGGGAGGTGCGGGGGTCGCGGCCAGCAGGCGGCCGCCCTCCACCAGCGCCTGGCGCAGGGCGCCGACCACCCAGACCAGGGCGAAGGCGATGACGGTGACGTTCTTGACGGCGAGCAGCACGGCCCAGTAGAGGTCGTGGGCTCCGGCGGGGATCCACAGCGGCACCAGCCACTCCGGGATCACGGTGGACACCGCGGCAAGTGCCAGCAGCAGGGCCGTCTGGGCGAGCACGCTGGGCCACCGATGGTCCAGGAACGCCTGGACGCGGCGGCCGAACCCGGCCGCGGCGTGCTCGCGCACCCGCTCGTCGGCGAGTACGGCGATCCGGACGAGCAGCACCACCAGCACCACCCGCGCGCCCTGGGCCAGGACCTCCAGCGCCGCGTGTGCCGCCGGCGCCAGGGCCTCGCCCCACAGCGCCACGCCGAAGCGCTCGGCGGCGGGGATGAGGGAGAGGCCGACCACGAGGGGGAGGCGGCGCAGGGTGAAGTGCCAGGCCCAGCGGGGGACCTCCAGGGCCAGGCGCAGGTGGGCGGGTTCGGGCGGCGCGGAGGTCGTGTGTTGCGGCACAGTGCTCTCCCATTCGTTTTATTTCACTAAACTAAAATAAACCGAAGTGTCGGCGCAACAGCATGCCGTCGCGACGAGGAGAGGACGGACACGTGGATGACGCACCGAGCGGGCCCGATGCGGCGGGTGACGACCTCGGGCAGCGGCTGAGCACCGCCGTCGTGCTGTTCCACGAGGCGGTGGGGCGGCGCCTGGGCCTGCGCGCGCTGGACCACCGCGCGCTCACGCTGATCGAGCGCGAGGGACCGCTGGCCGCCGGCTCGCTGGTCGAGTTGACCGGGTTGACCCCCGGGGGCGTGACCGGCCTGCTCGACCGGCTCGGCGCCCTGGGCTACATCACGCGCGAGACCGACCCCACCGACCGGCGGCGGGTGGTCGTGGCGGTGCACCCCCGGGCGCGCGCGGCGCTGGCCGACGCCTTCGGCGGGTTGGGGCGGGCGATGGCCGGCCTCATGGCCGGCTACGACGACGCCGAACTCGCCGCCATCACCGAGTACGTGACCGGCACGATCGACATCCTGCACGCCGAGACGCGCCGGCTCTCCGCCGAAAAGCCGACCGGGGAGGAGCCGGCCGGGGAGGAGTCAGTCGAGGAGGATCCGACCGAGGACGAGCTGGCCGAGGAGGATCCGGCTCAGGAGGACTCGGTCGAGGAGGAAGTTGGCCGAGGTGGGGCTGGCTGAGGAGGACTCGGCCGAGGAGGTGGGCGCCGAGGAGTTGGGTGAGGAGGTGCCGGCCGAGGTGGGGGCGGTTGAGGAGGACGTCGGCCGGGGAGGAGCCGGCCGCCGCCGAGGAGTTGGCTAAGGAGGTGTCGGCCGAGGAGGGGCTGGCCCGCCTGGCGGAGGATCAGGAGGCGGGGAAGTCGGCCGCGGGCGGCGGGGGAGCGGGGCGCCCGGGCGGGGTGCAGGTGTGAGGCGGCGCTGAGCGGTCAGAGTGGGTGCCATGAACAAGTTCTCGCTCGACGCACTGGCACGCAAGCATCTGGAGGAGGCCGCGGCGGCGTCGGCCGGCCGCAGTTCCGAGACCTTCTACGGCGGGCACGAGCAGACCCTGCGGCACACCGTGATCGGCCTGCGCCAGGGCGCCACCGTCTCCCCGCACCCCAACCCGGTGGACTCCACGGTGGTCGTGCTGCGCGGCCGGGTCCGGCTGACCGCCGGATCCGACACCTGGGAGGGCCGACCGGTGGACCTGCTGGCCGCGCCCGACACCGAGCACACCATCGAGGCGCTGGAGGACTCCGCGCTGCTGCTCACAGTGGTCATGGACACCTGAGCGCACCCGCGGGCGCGCCGGGCGCGGGGCCGGTGCCGCGCCCCGGTGGCGGGCGGCGCGGCCGGCGGCCGCGAGGGGACGCCGGCCCGCGCCTCAGCGCATCTCGTTGAGGGCCTTCTCGGCTTCCTCCAGCCACGAGCGGCGGGCTGTCAGCGCGTCCTCGATCTCGCGGATCTTGCGCTCGTTGCCGCGCTCGCGCGCGTGGGCCAGGTCGGCCTCCAACTGGACGATGGAGTCGTGCAGCCGGCTGGCCGTCGCCTCGGCGCGCGCCCGCGCCTCGGGGTTGGTGCGCTGCCACTCCTGCTCCTCGGCGCGGCGCACGTCGTCCTCGATCTTGCGGAACGCGCCCTCCAGCCGGTCGCGTGAGTCGCGCGGCGCCGGGCCGGCCTCCTCCCACGCCTCCTGGAAGTCGCGCAGCCGCGCGCGGGCCTCGCGGGGATCGGAGATCTCCGCCAGCTCGCGTCGGGCGTCCTCCAGGATCCGCTCCTTGGCCTCGGCGTTGACGCGGAGTTCGGCGTCGCGCTCGGCGAAGACCGCGTTGCGCGCCTGGAAGAACCGGTCCTGGGCCGCCTTGAAGCGGGTCCACAGCTCGTCCTCGCTGGCGCGGTCGGCGCGGCCGCTGGCCTTCCACTGCTGCATCAGGTCGCGGTAGCGCCCGGCGGTGGGGCCCCAGTCGGTGGAGTCGGACAGGGACTCCGCCTCGGCGACGATGCGCTCCTTCTCCTCGCGCACCTGCTCGCGCTGCTGGTCCAGCCCGGCGAAGTACGCCTTGCGGCGCTTGGAGAAGGAGTTGCGCGCCGCCGACATGCGCTTCCACAGGGCCTGCTCGGTGGGGCGGTCGGTGCGCGGCGCGGCCTTCCACTCCTCGATGAGCTGGCGCATGCGCTCGCCGCCGGACTTCCAGTGCGTGGTCTCGGCGGCCACGCGCTCGGCCTCGGCGACGATGCGCTCCTTGGTCTCGCGCGCCTCCACCCGGGCCTGCTCCTGGGCCTGCTTCTGCTCGGCGCGGCGCTCCTCGGCCTGGCTGGTCAGCGCGTCGAGGCGGCGCTCAAGCGCGTCGAGGTCGCCCACGGCGTGGGCCTCGCGCACGGCCGCGCGCAGCTTCTCGACACTGGACATGGCCTGCGCGGCGGACAGGTCGGTGGTGCGCAGCCGCTTCTCCAGCAGCTCGACCTCGGTCACCAGGGCGTCGTACTTGCGGCGGAAGAACGCGAGGGCTTCCTCGGGCGCGCCGGCCTGCCACGAGCCGACGACGCGCTCGCCCTCACTCGTGCGCACGTAGACCGTGCCGTCGTCGTCAACGCGGCCCCAGGGGTCCGTGGTCACCGTGTCCTCCAGCAGTCATGAGCCTGGCTCCTGCGGCCAGGTTCGGGTGGTCCCGGCGCCGCCCCGCCCGTGGCCGGGGACCGCCGTGACTATGCACGATATCCGCACACCTCACCGGATACCGCCCGCTTTTCCGCCGGCGTCGCCGCATATCAGCGGCTCGCCCCACCGCGTCGAGGGTGCCGCTCGGAACACCGCCGAGCGGGTGCGACGCGACCAATATGACACTGACGGGGCGATTGGCAAAGGGCCGTGGCTGGCGCGGTGATCGAATGGTGATGAACCGGAACGACGGGGGCGCGCCGGGCACCGGGGAACCCGGTCGCCCGCCCGCGCGGACCTCGGTAGGCTCGGAAACAGCGGCCCGCCCGCCTCTGGTCGGCGCGGCCGGGCCACCCGCCCGGCCCGGCCATCCGGTGCGGCCCGCCCCGGACCGCCGGCGGCCCCGCCGCCCGCGGCCCCACCCGTGCTTGCCCGTGCATGCCAACAGGAGAAGAAGGAAGGCCGCGCGCACCGTGTTCATCACCGCTTTCCCCGCCGGGCCGCTCGCCGCGAACTGCTACGTGGTCGCCGCGGCCGCGGAGAGCGGTGCGCCGTGCGTGGTGGTCGACCCCGGCCAGGACGCCGCCGAGGGCGTGGCCGCCGCCGTCGCCCGGCACGGGCTCAGCATCGAGGCGGTCCTGCTCACCCACGGCCACTTCGACCACGTGTGGTCGGCGGCGGCCGTCGCCGGCCACGGCGGAGCCGGCGCGCCCACCCACATCCACGGCGCCGACCGGGTGCTGCTCACCGACCCCGCCAAGGGCCTGGACCCCGTGCTGGGCGGCCAACTGTCCGCCCTGCTGGGCGACACCGCGCCCGCCGAGCCCCACCCGCTGGTGGAACTGGCCGGCGGCGAGCGCCTGGCCCTGGCCGGCCTGGAGTTCTCCGTCGAGCACGTGCCCGGCCACACCCCCGGGTCGGTGGCCTTCGGCGTCGCCGACGCCCAGGACGGCGCGGGCGTGCTGTTCACCGGCGACCTGCTGTTCGCCGGCTCCATCGGCCGCACCGACCTGCCCGGCGGCGACCACGCCCAGATCCTGGCCAGCCTGGAGCGGGTCTGCGCCGCCTGGGGCGAGGACACCCACGTGCTGCCCGGCCACGGCCCCCGCACCACGCTGGGCCGCGAGCGCGCCACCAACCCGTTCCTGCGCGATATCGCCGGCCGCTGACGCCGCCGGCGCGCCGCGTGCGCGCCCGCGTCGGCGGCCCGCGGCCCGGACCGCCCGCCGGGCGGCGCCGACCGCGCCCGCGGCACCGCCTCCGC